>CAKSPD010000042.1 GCA_934481385.1 uncultured Oscillospiraceae bacterium | reverse complement strand
CATTTCTGATTTTTTTTGATGATTCTATAACATAATACTCATTCAGAACTGATTTAAAAGCTGTCGGCAAGTCCATAACGCTGACTTGTTTATATTTGCTGTCATAATTTTCTGAAACAGCAATTAACCTTACTTTCATAAAAGGCAGTATACTGTCTGTAAGCCGACATACATCAAGATAATTTCTGCCAAGACGTGATAAATCTTTGACAACTATAACATCAATTTCACGCATTCTTACTTTTGAAAGAAGTTCCTGAAAAGCATTTCGGTTTACATTAATACCGCTGAAACCGTCATCAATAAACTGAACTATCTCAGCACCCTGAAAATCTTTTTGTTCATCTATGTAACTTCTGATTATAGAAATCTGATTTTCTATACTGTCATTTTTTTTGCTGTTTGACTTTCGGACATAGCAGGCAATTTTCAATATTGCTCACCGTCCTTGCCATAAAGAATGATATTTTCTCTGTCAAAAATAATTATCTTATCAAATTTTTCGTTAAGAAAATCTTTTGTAATTTCAGTATTTTCAGGTAGTTTAAGGTGATTCCGCACCAAGATATTAATGTTTTCACCTTTTGCATAAACACCGTTTCTGCATTTTGTACAGTTAAATCTGAAATCAGAAAGTGAACGGACAAATCCGCCCTTTAGATTCATACCGCATTTACCGCAGAAAACAAGGTCTTTATAAGGATTTTCAGGTATTCCCTCATGTTTTTTTCGTTCTCTTTCAGCAACTGCATTTTTTGCTTTCTCCCAAAGTTCAGAACTTACAATTGCCGGAACAGCATTTTCAATTCGGATTTGCTGATTTTCAGGAACTTTCTGCATTTTTTCGTTTTTATAAAGAGAAGTAACAGTTCTATGCTGTACAAGTGTTCCTTTATAAATTTCTTTTTTCAGTATAGCACATACTTTATCACATCTGATATTTAAGGATTTGCATATCTTTTTTGTAGTTTCACCATTTGCAACTCTTTGGAAAATTTCACGAACAATCACAGCTTCTTCTTCATTTATTATAAGACTGTGTTTATCATCAGGATTACGTTTATATCCGAATGAAACTTTAGAACCCACAAATTTACCCTGTTCCTGCAAATTTCTTTTTTCAATACTTACTTTTCTTGACGTTTCCTGTGCAAAAAAGAATTTCTTTTATCTTATCTTCAAATAAACTTGTATCTTCATTATAAATATGTATAAGCAACTTGTAAATATTATTATAAACATTATCATCAAGGTTTTTAAATATTTTCTTTAACTTTACAACAGAATCATTGTCGTTTAAAAGCCTATACATTATTACCCTTGACCATTCAGGAGAATTATTTATAATATCATTTACTCCATTTAATAACATTATGTATGATTCTTCAGAAGAAATATATTCTTCAATCAAATGAATTAATCTATACATTACTTCCATATCTTCTGTATTGTCATCTAAAATATGTATTAGAGAAATAATATCATTTGCTTCAATTGTTTCATCACACAATAAATCTAAAGTAGAATCAAATATTTCAAATTCCTCATCATTTCTAATTAATCTGTTATTGTATAACAAGTATAATAATTTTTCTTTCATAATAATCATTTTCCGTATTTTAAAAAAGATTTGGATTTTTATTTTGTACATATTTACTGTATTCTATTAATTGAGAACATATTTATTTATATAACCTCAATACTCCTTGTAATTTGTACCACCAAGCACAAGGAATATGCAGACATTACACATTATTCACAGATTAAATC
>CAKSPD010000041.1 GCA_934481385.1 uncultured Oscillospiraceae bacterium | reverse complement strand
ATAAAGGAAAAATAAAGAATTTTTATTAAGGAGTAATTATTTATGGGATTTTTTCATCTAAAAAGACGAGATAGAACGTTAAAAAAATCAATCCGCTAAACAATGACTATGTTCATCACCAAATTCAAAAAAACAATGACTGAAAGTGCAGATTCAATTTCAGAATATATTTGTAAAGACAGCTATGATTTTAATTTAGAATGTCTTCTTTATAAAAAAGATATAGTAGAATGTTTTGGAAAATATAATTATTTTTTATAGTGTATAGGTTTATAAATCAGGTTGTAATTACAATAAATCTATTATGATGAAAAGCTCCCTAATGATATGCAATCAAAAAGTTTTTAGTGATTCATAAAATAATTTCCAACTAAAAGTATTATAATGAAATATATTATTAAAAGAACAGCTATAACTGTTAATATAGTTTTTCTGTTTTCTTTTTTATACTCCTTACTGCACTGCTGTGTAATATTTTTCTTATATCCGCAGTCAGTACATACAGCAATAATTTGGTTACTGACATGCTTGCGTGTAATAAGATGTATAAGTATGAAAATATCAACAATTGGAACAAAGAGAAGTAATATTAAACAGAAAGTACCAAAACCCGAATAATGTATTGGAACAAGTTGATTTTCATAATTGATAAATCTGCTACCGCATTTTTCACACTGTGAATAGTTATTATTCATTTTATATCTTGCCTTTCATATATTGATATTTAATTATATCACAAAAATTTCCATTTTTCAACCATTTCAGAGTAATATTTTTTTATTGACTGCTTTTCTTTTTTATTTCATTGTAAAGTGTACTTCTGCTTATGCCGGTTCTGGCACATATTTCTTTTACAGAGTATTCTTTTGAATGATAGAGAGTTAAAGCAGTTTCAAGATTTTGTTTATTAACTTGAGGTCTGCCACCTTTTCTGCCTCTTGCACGAGCTGATGAAAGACCCTCTTGTGTTCTCTGAACAATAATTTCACGTTCAAACTGAGATATAGCCGACAGAACGGTTATAAGAAGTTTTCCGGTTGGTGTATTCATATCAATATTTTCTTTCAGGCTGATTAAAGTAATTCCATTGTCTTGAAATTCATCGAGAAGTTCAAGAAGATTTTTTGTACTTCTTCCAAGTCTTGAAAGACTTTCAATTACAAGTATATCACCATTGCGGAGAACTTTCCGGAGATTATCAAGTTCCGGACGGTTTTTTAAAGTTCCCGTTATTTTTTCCTGATAGATATTTTTTTCGGGAACACCATATTTTATTAAAGCATCTGTCTGACGGTCAGAACACTGCTCTTCTTTACTGCATCTTATATATCCGAATATCATATTAAACTCCTTTCAAAAAACGATAGTTTTTCGGACACTGAATTTCCGGCTTTATATTGTAAGGATTTTTGATGTTTTTTGTCCTGAAACCTTTCCAAAAATCAATGTCCGAAAAAAATACGTTTTTTTATATAAAAATGTGCTATTATATCACAAATTATCTTTTAATGCCCTGTGATGTCTTACATACTGAATTTTTTTCAGACTGATTGATTTTGACTATATCCTTTTCGGCATCATTCTCAAGAATTTTCGTAAGTTTTTCAAGACGAGCAGACTTTTCATGCAGTTCTTTTTCATGCGGAAAAGGAATATTAAGCTGGTTTTTTGCATCGTCAAGCTGTTTCTGTAAATCTGCAAGTGTATTTTTAGCTTTTTTCAGTTCACCGCCCATAGATGATATGTTACAATGAAACTTGACACAATCCAA
>CAKSPD010000040.1 GCA_934481385.1 uncultured Oscillospiraceae bacterium | reverse complement strand
GCGTACTGTTCTTTTGTGATATTCATGTATCTATCATATCATATTTTGAATTCAGTGTCAACAGGCTCTAATACAGGAAGTATCTTTTTTGCTTTATGCATATTAATATTTAAATATAATGAATGGTCATAATCTATGTACAATTCAGTCAGGTCAACTTCTTTGTAACCGCCGTCTATAAAGTCACATATCAGTTCTTTAGAAAGTGTACATATATTAAATTCTTTTTTTGGTTCTGATTTTAAAATGCCAATAAGAAAATCAGTCTGTATATACTTTATTACCTGAAACAAATCGTGAGCAATATTTAAAAGCTGAATACTTCCAATTTTATTGATAAATTCATATGGCAACTTTTTCAAATCTTCCCGCAATGTAAGCATATCTGAATCCATATATTTCTTGTGAAGATACTCTGCATCATAAATATACAGCATAGAAAATAATTCTTGCTGAATCAGCGATAAATGGAGAGTATTAATAATTTTATTTGTGTTATCGTCAAAAAGAAAGTACGGAAAATTGTCTTTCATATCTTCATCAAAACTGCCAAACTTATCTTTTATTAATGTTGATAATGAAATATTATAAAATTCAGATAATTCTTTTAATCTTGAATCCCTGATATTTGTTTTTCCGCTTTCCCAGTTTTGAATTGATGTAACAGATACATTCATTTTGTCTGCAATTTTTTCCTGTGTAAAATTTGCATTTAGCCTTGCTTGTTTCAACTTTTCGCCGAAATTTTTATTAAAAGAACTCATATTTCAACCCCCGTTTACCATTATATACTAACTTTAGATAAAATACAACAAAGTAAAAGTGCATTTTTGACAAACTTTTACTTGGTCTTATAATATTTTCTGTTTTATTACTCATTTACTTTTGATTGAATTATAAATTCCTTGAAAACAATTTCAGAATAAAAATTCTTTTTCATACTGAATTTGATATTTAAACGTTATAATATAACTATGACAGTTTATATATAACATTTTAATGATATGCCGTTACTTATTAATGTATAATATAGTTATTTAAAACTATACTTATATAAAGGCGGTTATATTATGATTAAAATTCATCTCTCCAAAATACTCGGAGAAAAACGTATGAGTCAGGCTGAACTTTCACGTCAGACAGGTATTAGACCTTCCACAATAAATGATATTTATAATGAAATATCTGAACGTCTTAATGTTGAACATCTCGACAGAATCTGTGAATATCTTGATTGCAACATAAATGACCTGATAGAATATATTCCAAACGCTCAGAAAAAGACAGGTGAATTTCTCATCAGAGAAGAACATGGAAATCGGAAAAAATAATTTCTGAAACATTTTGGAATAACAAAAGCACTCCTGAAAAGTTACCCAAAAATCCTTCAGGAGTGCTTTATTTTGAATTTATATGTTTGATATGTACAAAAAAATATATTATTTCATATTATATTTGTAAAATTATACAAAATAATATTTTTTCTTGAAAAGCTATTGACTTTTCATTTTTTATGTGGTATACTAATAAAGTCATCAGGAGTAAATCGCTGAAAGACATCAAATAAATATCGCGGTGTGGAGCAGCTAGGTAGCTCGTCGGGCTCATAACCCGAAGGTCGTTGGTTCAAATCCAGCCGCCGCAACCAATTATGAATAGCCGGTCAGAAAGTGCATGTATGTACTCTCTGACCGATTATCATATAGAAACAAAATTAATTTTATGTAAGACTTAAAACGTTTGACAGCTTATCAAATCCATAGGTTGTTAAACCTCTCATAGCAGAGCCGTCCCCATTGCTTGAATCTGTGGCTGGACGGAAGTATCATTATCATCTCACATTTCATCGCTGACTCCGGAAGCTGTCCGGAGGTTGAATAAGTATTTATCGCTCGTGCCTTTACTTCACCGGTATGGAATTGATGAGGGTGTGCCGGTTCATCGTTTACAAAAAAGTATATGGAAATACTTTTCAGGCAGTCGTGGCGTACATTTATAATTTCTTCAGTAGCTGTCGAGATTTTATACCGACAATGAGAATAATGTATTTTAAGTTTACTATGAAATTTTCAAGGTTAATAAAAAAATCAAGCCTATCAGATGTCGCTAAACAAAACTGAAAGGCTTGACAAGTTCTATTTAAAGTGGTACAATATAGTACACACATAAATAGCATTCTCACTAAGTCATTCAGATGCTGTCGACATCTGGTGATTATGGAGCATAAAATGTTTACCAGACATTTTATGCTCTGTGGGGGTGCTTTATTTTTTTACTTTTATATTATATCATATCAAAATCCTTTTGTCAACCCTTT
>CAKSPD010000039.1 GCA_934481385.1 uncultured Oscillospiraceae bacterium | reverse complement strand
ACATTTAAGAAAAATAAATTTAAATTGTATCTAAGTGATGATTTTATATAAAAGCCATAACTAATAAGATTTCGATGACAATTGTCATAAGAAAATATTTCGCGCTCTGGAGCAATAACAAAACACCTTCCGCCATCTAAAGCAATACCTTGAAATTGTTCTAATGATGTCTGATAATACTTCAAGGTAACAACATACCAATGAGGTTTACTATCATACTGACTAAAAAGGTAGTATTCATATCCTGTTCTAGTTTCATCACTTTCACTTGTGATAGTAAACTCAGGAGAGTATTTATAGTATTTACTCATTTCATGCTCAATCGGAGAATCTATCCAATTTTTGTATTCTGTAATGTAATGATTAAATTTTTCTATCGGAGTTTCGTCAATATGAAATCTCTTTTTCCATAGATATTCAATTTTGTCAATATCAGCTGACTTATTTTTGGGAGTATTGGTATCCATTACTCTTGTATAAATTTGATTAGCAAAGACACCTTCAAATTTTTCAGTAAGATAAAATGGTGTAGATGTAGAATTTTTTACAACTATTACATCTATAAAGGCGTTATAAAAAGTCAACGACTGAACATATACTGTTGGTCTAATTCCACCAGAAAATTTTTTATCTTTAAGAAAATCAACGATGTTTTGAGTATTTTTTTTATTACAATCATTAGAAATGTCGAGAAAGCTGTAGTCGTTTTCTTCATCTATACCAATAATTATGTATGCATCCCTGTTTTCAAGGTTGTTTGCCATGCAAATAATGTCGTGGAGCAAGTCAGTATTATTCTCATGCCACTGTCTTTTAAAGTCCCAATAACCACCTTCTTGTTTTAAATGTATAAGACCCATAATCTCACTACGTAAATTATTATCTATCATCTTAGCCACCATTTTTGTTTTTTAAGTTTCTTTCAATATATTCCTCTACAGCTTTAATAAACATCTGATTCATACTCATGCCCATTTCAGAAGCAATAGATTTCAGTTTTTCACGCTGTCCCTTTGGAACACGAATCTTGATGTCATCAAGGTGTGTTTTCACATACTTTGCCGTAATTGCTTTTCGTTTTTCGTTGTAGTACATAGAAATCAATCCTTTCGTATTGTACCCATTACTATAATTATACTCTCTCAGAAGCTTTTTGTCAATTCATCTTATAAAAATTGTCCGGATTTTTTCAGAGAACTTTGTGCGCATTGCGGCTTGTTAAATCAAGTGCAATGATATATAATAGTATTGTACCCAATATCAAAATGAAAAGGAGATGTTCAAATGATTCCAAAAATTGTGCCTGTTGCAATAAGTATAACTCTGATTAGTTCAGTAAATTTGACAGCTTACGCCGATGATATGCTTGATAAAGACTATATCGTCAGAGAGATTTGGTCTGATTGGTGGAACGGCAAGGGAGATGACGGACTTGTCTTTCCCGAAGCAAGCTATAAGCATCATATTCTAACCGATTGGGTCAATGACAATTATGGCGATGATAATTATGATTGGAGCAAAATCGGTCAGCTGAACTACAATTTCAAAGACTACTACGATGAACTCACGGATAATTGGAACTTCAATGATGATCGTGACGGAAATTGGACGATTATCACCGATGAAACCACATATCATTTCAATTTGCAAAACGGCAAGTGGCTGATGAGTGATGATAATGGCAATGTGATCGACAGCTTCATTCCGTTCAGTACTTTGACAGAAGATACAGCGGAGGAAAATCGTAATTCTGTTATGGCTGACGATGGAAACGGGACTGCTCATCGTGTCGGAGAAAATTTCAAAATTGAAGCAGATACCACAATTGATACATCGGAAGAAATAACAGAATCAACAAGCGAGAAAAAGTCCTTAAATGGTTTGATTTATGGAATTGGCGGAATTATCCTCGCAGGAATCGCTGTTCTTGCAGGATTTTTGATAAGAAAGAAAAGAGGTTAAGATTATGATTTATAAACATGATTATCAGAGAATGGCACTTGACACCGACAGAATGATGATTACGCAGTGTGGCAATGATTATCACGATTACAGTAACAACAAACTTGCGTGTATCTATATCAAGTGGGCAGAGGAACATTGTCCTGAACGTTTGCAGGCAGAAACAGATAAGGGCAGAATCTACATTCATATTGACGAGCGTATCACTGAATGCGAAAAAGAAAAATGGAAAATCTGGAGTAAAATGCGTGATACTGATCCTGAATATGCACTTGCGATGAAAAATGCTGATACCTCTAAGGTTTGGCAGCTTGAGAATCTCTTTGAGTTGCAGGCTGAGGAGATTGCAATTCAGACGTGTTTGGTAATGTAGCCATTCCTTATTTCTGATCAAAAATCAACAAAACTCGTTTGGTTTAGTTTTAG
>CAKSPD010000038.1 GCA_934481385.1 uncultured Oscillospiraceae bacterium | reverse complement strand
TATCTTTCATTTTGTCAAGTACTTTTTTCGACTTTTTTCAAAATCTTTTTGTGATTGTCGCTTTCGTCAGGCGACTTATTTATTATAGCATATCCTGATGCATTTTGTCAATACGGAAATTCCCACAACGATAAATTAACACATCATAATAATTTTGTAATTAGTGTCATACAGATTTTGAAAATCTGAGAATCATAACACAGTTACTTTCAAATTCTTTCATAAAACAGCGTATTTCAGTATTAAGCAATTCCGGATTTTTTTCAGCAAAAATATCAAAAACCCTCTGATTTGAAATATAAATGCTTTTAAATTCATTATATGTATATGAATCAGAAAATTTCAACTCAATATTTTTGGAATCCGAAATCAGATTATATAAAATTCTTTCAGCATCTTCCTGATTTTTTATAAAGCAGTCATTTTTAATATAATAATTTTCAGAATCCGAAACGCAGTCAAAAACCGGCATAAGAAACGAATCCGGAATATGAGAGAAAAAATTATCATCATCACACAACATATAAGTGTGAACAAGTTTAAATTCATCATCGCAGTCGTCCCACGTCACATCAACATTATACCATACTCCATTAAGCTGAACCTGATTCCACGCATGATTTGCTCCGTCAGAAGTAATTCCAACCACAACAATGCAGGGAATATCCATATTGTCACAAAGGTATTTGAAAGCCTTAGCATATCCCTCACAGTTCGCATTTTTCTCCACAAGACAGCCAAAAGCAGTTTCAATATAATCCCTGCCCGATTCAATATATGAGCAGTTTTCTGCAATATAATCATGAATATAGACAAGCTTCCGGAAATCATCATATTTATCAATTTTCTGAAGAATATTATTTTTTATCTGTTCAAGGGATTTTTTCTTATCCTGAAAGGAATTCAAATCATCTCTGTAAATTATCTGGGCAGTACGGATTTTTTCAGCACTGTAAAAATCACCGGAAAGGCAGAAAAGTTCAGGTTCTTGTTTTTCGATATTGAAATAGATTTTTTCATATTCCTCCCCGCTTATTTCAGAAGGCAAATCAATATATTCAAGGTTCTGCAAAATTCCGTTATAAAGAGCAGTATAAACAGCTTTTTCGGATTCATTTAGATTCTGATATGCAATGCGTGTATCAGCCATTTCACTGTTCATATAAACGGCATCGGGGTATGCTTTAAGCAACCCCGATTTTTTAGCATATACAATTCCGAATACAAGAAAAACTGTTGCAGTAAAAGCAAGTACAAAAACAGCAATTTTTTTCATTAATTCGTCACCTGTTCTTTATTATTTATAACAGCCTTTAATTTTTTTACCCAGTTATCCTCCACAAGAAGAACCCTGAACGTTACATCTGAATAAGAAATTTCCGCCTTTTCGTCAGCATTCGGCACACGTCCGAAACGGTCAACAAAAAAAGCACTCATAGTATCATAATTATTGTCATCAGGAACAGCGATATTAAGTTTCGGGAAAATATCTTCAGGGTCAGCACTTCCGTTTATGATAAAAACCCCGTTATCTATTTCAGATATATCAGCCTCATCGTCATCATATTCGTCCTGAATGTTTCCAACGATTTCCTCAAGCAAATCCTCCATAGTAACAATGCCGAGAGTACCGCCGTATTCATCAGAAATAATCATCATCTGAGTTTTCTTTCTTGTCATTTCTTCAAGAACATCATTACACCTTGCATTTTCCGGAACAAATTCAGGTTTCCGCATAAACTGAGTAATATTAAAGTCCTCAGAATTTTCACAGCCGACAAGGCATAAAAGGTCTTTTACATTAAGTATTCCGACAATGTTATCAATAGTTTTTTCGTATACCGGTATTCTTGAATAGCCCTCATTTATAGCAAGATAAACAACGTCACGGATTTTGCTTTCAACATCAACAGCAGTAAGGTCTTTTCTGTGAGTCATAACATCAGAAACAACAGAATCATCAAATTCAAAGATATTGTTTATCATTTCACGCTGACTTTCTTCAATAAGACCAGTTTCGTTTCCTGCCTCAACCATCATAAGAATTTCTTCTTCAGTAACGGAATCCTTTGCAGAATCAGGCGAAAGCCCGAAAATACGGCATATAACCCACGATATTCCGGCAGTAATGCAAGAAAAGGGAAAATAAAGAATCTTTAAAAATCCGACAGGTTTAATTGACAAAAGAGCAAATTTTTCAATATGGCGTCCGACCATCTTTTTCGGGATAATATCAGTAAACACCACAAGAACAACACCGAGAGCAATCACAAGAACAACCATTGAAAGAAGAGCCGAAACATAATGATTCATATATTTTTCAAGCATATTTTCAACAGGCATGCCAAAACTCATAACAGTAAGAAAAGAAATAATAATACTTGAAAAAGCTCTGTGAGATGAAAAAGCAACTCTCATTCTCTGCGGTTTGGATATAATATCAAAAAGTTTCTGATATTTCTTATCATGTTCAGCAAGGGATTTGACTTTACTGTCATTAACTTCAATCAAAGCGAATTCGCAGGCAGTATAAAAAGCCCTCACAATTATAAAGATTACCAGTGCAGTTATACAGACCGGCAATCGCCCTTCATCAATACTCATAGAAAAACTCCTTAAAAAAATTTTTATAGAATAAGTATATATAATTTTTATGTATTTGTCAAGCATTTATGTACTAATAAAAAAATCCCGAAACAAAAAGTTTCGGGATTTGAAGCTGTCAAGGATATTTCCCCAACAATATGGAGCGGATTACGAGGCTCGAACTCGCTACCTCCACCTTGGCAAGGTGGCGCTCTACCAGATGAGCTAAATCCGC
>CAKSPD010000037.1 GCA_934481385.1 uncultured Oscillospiraceae bacterium | reverse complement strand
ATCGAACTCATTAAAATCAAATGAATAATGAAAATCGGAAATAAATTTATTTATAGAAAACTTAATACTATAAGTATATTTATCTGAATTAACAAATTTTACTGATGCTCCCAAAACAAGTTTTCCATTCATTTCACCTTTTATACACATTTTACATTCATGCTCTACATCTTTATTGTTTCGATTACTGTCATTAATTGCAGAAATTTCAACTCCCATTTTTCCCTCTAGTTCGGCTTTTGCCACATCCTCACTTAATATCTTTATTTGTGGTTTCATAGATAATCCAACAAAAACTGTTATTTCTGTCTTCAATCCAGCATTAAATTGTGGCTGTGTAGATATATTTTGTATTCCACCTTCATCGGCTCTTATTCCAAATTTTCCACTCAATATTCCTGAAATCGAAATAGAACCACTAAAATCCAGAACAAATGAAGGTGTCAATGATATATATACACCTGCAATGGGAGAAATAGTAAGCTCTCCTAACTTACATGCAACTTCCTCATCTGTTTTACCAGTAAGTGATACATCTATCTTAGCTTCATATCCTAATGATACTTCCAAATATTTATCATCTTTTTCAAGATAAAACTTCACCTTAGCCTCAAGTCCAATTCCTATACTGCCATTAATTTCAATACTTCCTTTTTTTAAATTTTTTTTCAAAGAAAAATTTTCAAGTTTTCTTTCTATCTTATCACTTACATCTACTTGTGCACCATACAATTCATCATCAATAATTTCTTCTATTGAACCACAATATTCAACACCTTCCTCACATGATGTTGCGTTAACCATAACATCATTATCTGTGGATTTTGTATCTATTTTTACATACTCAAATACATTATCCATAGAAGTATTTTCACCTACTATTGTAGCTCTTGTTCCCTCAATATCTATTGAATATATTTTTACAATTAAATTTTTTCCTTTGTCATAATTATATGCAAACGTATCTCCATCACATAATTCAGAAATATTTTCATCTATATTCTCAATTATATATGTTTTTGTACTGTCATCTGCCGAAATAATATTGTTTTTTCCTTCAATATATGGTATTACTTTTGTTGAATCAGAATATACAGCAAAATTACTTTTTTTATCCTGATCCAAATTTAATACCTTATCTGAATCAAAATCATCAACAGTTTTCGAAAGAAACTGTTGCATTTTTCTCGTATATGTAGGACAGTCAAACACCTCGCATAACGGTCTTTTATTTTCCGTATCAACTAAATAACATTTTATATCAAAGAAATCAGGCATTTTATCAATATCAATATTTATCTGTTTGATGTTTTCATTCTTTACTACATCCGAATACCCAGACGCAAGCATTTTATCACCTGATTCATCATACACTCCTACTACTAGTGTTGCATCTTGTGTTACTTCATATGATACCGATGCCACATTTCCATTCATTTCAACAGAAAATATATTGTTTCCGTTATTCTCCTGCTGTTCATCAACTTTATTATTAATCTCCTTAGCAAACATATTTCCAAATGAATCATTTCCCGATGCTACTATATCTTTTTCTCCTTCAACTATTGTTGCATCATCCGTTTTTGACTCAATAGTTTCTGCTAAAACATTGTCACTAAAAAATCCATTAGACAATAACACTGTCAGGATTAAAATTAATGATATAATTCTCTTTTTTAATTTCATGCATTTCTCCTTATAAAACAATAGGCAGCACATTACCGTGCTGCCTAATTTTATTAGTGTCTGTTCTTTCTAATTTTTGCTATCACGCCTGCAGCGATAACACATATAATAAGCACCGCAACAATTATGTACACTGCATAATCTCCATGCTTATCTTTGGTTTTCTTTGATTCTACGACTTTCTTATCTACCGGAGCTTTCTTATCAGATGCCAACACTTCTGTACTGCTTTCTGTATTACTCTCCGTTGTATTTTGCTCAACCGCTTCTGTATTCTCTGAGTCTGTCACAGCCTCGCTTGGCTGTTCTGCTACATCGGTCTGGCTATCACCAGATTCAGCCGTTGAACCATTTAGATTGTTATTGCTATCTACGCTCACTGTATCCTTAGACGGGTTTCCGTCTGTCTTTTTATCTTCTTTTGAACCATACTCTTTCAAAGTATCTGCTATTATTTTTTTATCTGCAATATTGCCGCTTTGATCTGTATTATCACTCCAGTTTCCATCTGCCTGCTGATATTTTATACTATATGGAATTTCATTCATTTCATTGCTCGAATCAATCAAACTGTTAATCTTCAACTCGGGCTGATACGATTTATCTGTGCCCAACAATTTAAAATCTACTGTCATCATGATTCCATCACCGGATACTCCATCCGGATATAGCATTACATAATGAACTTTTGAATTATCCTTATCATAATTTATATCAGCATATGAACTAGAAAAAGCTTTTCCCAGACTGCTTTCCTCAAATGAAACCTTTGTCGAATCAAAAAAAAGCTCTGCGTCAATACCAGCCAGATTATCTGTATCTTTCATATAAACAGATACCCTGATCATGCCATCAGACAGTGCCGCCGCTGTCTGAACATATATGGCGGCACTCTCATCAGCATATGTAGGTATTGACCCAGATTGAAAAAATAATATAGCACAGATAAAACATATGGCCTTTTTAATTATTTTCTTCATATTTGTATTTCTGACCTAATTTCTATCTTCCATTTCTTCTTAATGATTTTCCTGTAATTACTCCAATCATTGCTACTGCTGCTGCAAACATTATCAGGAACATAACAACATTATTATTGTCTCCTGTTTTTGCTGTTTTCGCTTTCTTTGCAACCTTTGCTTTTGAAACTGATTTTGCTGCTGGCTTATTGTCTGATTTCTTATTTGTGATAACAGGCTTTGGCTGCTCAGCTTTCTTTTCTTCCTTAACAGTGATTGTACATGTTACTGTCTTATCACCAACTTTTGCTGTGATATCTGCTGTACCAACAGCATTAGCTGTTAATTTTCCATTCTCAACTGAAATCACATTAGGATTTGAGCTTGTCCATATTACATCCTTTGCATCTGTTGTATCCTGTGGATTATATATGATGCTAAGTGTATCTGTAGCACCAGGCTTCATTTCCTTGATTACTTTATCAAATGCAATTGAATTAAGTGGAATAGC
>CAKSPD010000036.1 GCA_934481385.1 uncultured Oscillospiraceae bacterium | reverse complement strand
TATACTGATGATTTTCCTTGACCTTGTAATGGATTGCATCCATAAAAACGAACGGATATACAGCTTCAAGAGGTCGATTTTGCCATGCAGTCACATCGGGCATAATCTTCTCGCTGATTTTGCTGACAAGCTCGGGAGAAATTTCTACATCATACAGATTCTTGATTTGTTCGGAAATATCACGCTGACTCATTCCGCAGGCATAGAGTGAGAGAATTTTCTCTTCCATACCGTCTGCATTGCGGTTGTATTTGCTGATTATTTTTGGTTCGTATTCGCCGTTTCTATCCCTAGGAACTTTGATTTCAAGCTCACCCATCTGCGTTTTTACCGTCTTTTTTGAGTAGCCGTTTCTGTATTTTTTCGACTTATTGCTACATTCATCATTCGACACTCTTTCGCTTTTCTCGTAGCCAAGCTCATCTGCAAGCTCACATTCCATAATCTACTGAAGAATGTCCTTGAACATATCTTTCATCGCTGTCATCACTTCATCTGTTGATGTGAAATTTTGGCTTCTTACAAATTCTCTCATCATTTCTGCCGGTGCTTTTTCCATTAAAAAAACTTCCTTTCAAGCTTTAATTTTTCTATTTCCATTATTGCTTGAAAGGAAGTCTATTATTCACTTTTACACAAAATTCTCGGAGGTCTCAAACCACATTTTCGTGATCTCCTGCTGAGAAACGCAAGTAGCACGATTGCTGTTGCCTTAAATATTACGACCACTTTATTTTTCTTTTACTTTTTCCATGTTTGTGGCATTAAAAAAGTATTCCTAGATAATAAAGATAAACGATTTTGCTTTTGAGCAACAACAAATATTTCTTTTCCACTTATTTCATCCACTTCTTGACTCATGTTTTTAGCGCTAAAACAATATGAATCAATTACACGAAAACCAGCTTTTTGAAGCAAGTTATCTATTCCTTTTATAGTATAACGCCTGTCTCTAATAATATATTCACAAGGAAGACTATTTTTACTAAAAAATTGCTCCTTTCTATACACTATACCGGACTTATCATCGATTAACATAAAATCACCGGAAAACACATCTCCTGTTTTTTGCATAGTATTGGTTCCTTGAAGTTTTAATAGTGCGTCTATGTTGTCATCAATATCTTCAAGTACATTCCAACATTTTCTTTTTGTATATGTCATATTCATGACAGAAATAATTAGGATACCTTTATTATTTAAAATCTTTCTAATTGATTTCAAGAAATTTAGGTTCTCTTTGTCGTTGGGAAATGATCCAATAACATCATAAAGAGCAATCGCTACATCATATTTTTCTTTAAATTTATATAACCTTACATCTCCGCTAATAAAACACTCAGGATTATATGCTTTTTGAGCCGATTTGATATTTTCTTTTGAAAAATCAATTCCCTTGGTTTTTATACCTCTTTTATTTAATTCTATTGTGTGTCTACCAATACCACAACCAACATCAATTACTGAATCATTCTTCTTGATATATTTTTCACAAAGATAATCTATTTCTTCCTTTGTGCGTGAAGTCCATTTGTGATTTTGCATATTCATCATAGAATAAGCTTGCTGAATAATATCATTTGAATATTCTAGATAAGCATCCAATTGTTGTGTATCATCAATTCGTGGAGGTTGGGAGTTAAAAGTAAAAGCCAACCATTCGTATCCTTCGGATAATTCTCTGTTTAAAAGAAAAGTTCCCCTCTTATATGTTTTTTTAATGCGTTTATTTAAGTCTTTATGATCAACATAAAATTCAGTATTTACCATTCCACACGAATAATTATCTATCCATGAGCTGTCATCAAAAATATCATATGCTACACTTTTTAATTTATCTAATTTTTTGTTTATAGTATTTGGATCTACTTTTCTCATGGTTGCTCTCTCTAATGCCTTGATTGTCATTGGATTTGAAGTGAACAATCCCCAAGCGTAACAATCAGACAACCCCCATATAGAATGAAGAAGTTTACTGCCTATACCATTACCGCGAAATTGCTTTGCTACAACCAATTGAAGAATCCAGATAATCTCTTTTGTCTTTTCCTTTTTATATAAAAAGCATGCCCAATAAGATTTGATTCAAAATAAACCATTGCGACAAATCTGTCTGGTTTATTTACAAAATTCTTTTTTATCATCCTTGGTGGAAATTTCACTCTTTCATTACACTTGGAACTGTCTGGACAATATGAAGACCATATAAAACAGATTTGATGTGTCAATAATCTCTTTTTCAGACACATTACTGCATGGAATGTTTTTGTAAACTAAATAATCTGTTTTTCTTAATTTATTATGTTTCATTAAATCATCACCATAAACCCTTTCACCTATAATATATATCCTAAAAAACTGCATATAAATATGCAATTTACAAAATATTATAATAGAATATATACTGCATTTAATATTTTGTAATGAAAGTTTGTCACTTATGAAACACAAACAAATACTCGTGTGCGATGAGCAAAAAGTTATATTTCACGCTGTTTGTTTTCCAATAGCCTGTTGCCCTGCAATTATGCTGTTCCTTTATGATGATTTCCTTGAGTTTAAAGTCTGCGTCCTGAAAGATTTTCATTACCTCAAAAGACATCGGAACCATATGCCCTTTCTGACGGGTATCTCCCATAAGCACTGCACAAAACTTATCTTTCTTTAGTACCCGATAACTTTCGGCTGCAACCTTTTTCATTTCTTCAAGAAAATCCTTGACTTTGAGTTGGGATAAATCTCCGTCTATGCCGTCGCTGTATTTGATAATATCGGCATAGGGCGGGTGAGTGCATATCAGGTCAATACTCTCATCAGGGATAAACTCCAGATTTCGTGCGTCACCTTTTTTAATATACACTTTTCCTTTTGCCTGTTCATAATCAAAATCAATCTTTTCTCTGCACCGTTCTAAAGCAACATCGTTAATATCCACTCCGATTATATCCCGATTCAACAGCTTTGCTTCAACAAGCGTTGTTCCGCCGCCTGCAAACTGGTCAAGCACTAAATCTCCTTCTTTTGAATAGCGGAGAAGAATATTGCGAGGAATGTACGGCGACCAGTTACCTCTCCACTTTGCATCGTGAGTTGCCCAATCTCCACGCTTCGGGAACGACCAATGCGTAGTCATTTCCGACTCAAAATCTTCAGGTTCCCATTTTGTTATCTTTTTCTTCATTTAAAACCTCAAAATTATCATTCAAAACTGTCAATAACACCGTTTTCCATATCGTTTATGTTATAGATATTTTCCATAACATCGAAAGTTTCTTCAAGATTATGTTTGGCTGAATACCAGCCCTGACCGTCTGTAAACCAAACAAAAGTAAATCCGTCTATTGTATCGGTTTCCAAAGCAAGCGTTTTATAACTTCTTGCAGTTTCGTTTAATTTACTTCCACCGCCTGTATAGAAATTAGTTTCAATACCGTATATCATATTTGGTGT
>CAKSPD010000035.1 GCA_934481385.1 uncultured Oscillospiraceae bacterium | reverse complement strand
CCGAACGGAATGTATGAAGTGTGTGTTCAGTCGAGAGAGGCGGAAGATTTTGCCGTGAACGAGCAGTACCTCTACTGTGACATTCCCGAAGAAGTCACACATTTTACCGACACCCTCGAAAGAGCAATAGAAATCGGCGATTGCAAGCTGTACTGCCTAACCGGCGAGTACCTCGCCCGCTGTTCGTGAAGACCTTTTAACAATGTAAATGTTAATCGGACATAAAGCTAGCCAAATTAGGTGCTTTATGTCCGACTTTTTATTTTATTATGCTATTCTCTAAAATCAGCCACTGTAATCTCATTCAGTTCTTCATCCGTTATATCCGATAACTGTGCCAATCTATTTGCCTGATTTGACACTGCTGTTTCAAACAAGTTTCGCATCTCACGACCGTTAGCAAAATTCTCGGGCTTATCTGTGCACAATTGTTTCAGGTACTTTCTTAGATATTCAGTTGCGTCCGAAGATAGCCTCATATCGTGTGAACTCAAAAATGATTCAAATATAGAAAACAGTTCCTCTTGCGTATAATCATCAAAGAATATAGATTTGTTAAATCGTGATTTAAGACCGGGATTTGATTTTAAAAACTCCTCCATCGGTGTGGGATAACCTGCAACTATAACAACAAAGTTTTCACGATTATCTTCCATTGCCTTGAGTATTATGTCGATAGCTTCCTGCCCAAAGTCAGAACTGCCTTTTGCAAGCGTATAGGCTTCGTCAATAAAAAGTATTCCACCCATCGCCTCATCAATTTTTTCCTTGGTTTTAAGTGCTGTCTGACCGACAAAACCTGCCACCAAGCCTGCACGGTCAACTTCAATCATCTGACCTTTTTCCAACACACCAAGTTGTTTGTATATCTTTGAAATCAGTCTTGCAATCGTTGTTTTGCCTGTACCGGGATTTCCGAGAAACACCAAATGCTTTGAAACATTATTTGTTTTAAAACCCCTGCTTTCACGGATTTTATTTATCTTAATCAAATTTACAAGCGAATTCACCTCTTGTTTTACGCCTGCAAGACCCACCATATTATTTAACCGTTCTTGCAATTCCTCAAGCGTTTCTTCGGGTTCATTCTCTTCTATATTCTGTACGGAAGCAACAGTCGACTTTTTATTGTTTTTATCGGATTCTTTAGTAGTATTCTCACACCCACAACTTCCCGATTTCACCTTTTTAATCTCCGTACTTTTTTCGGTATGGCTTGTTATATAAGCACTGAGTGTTTTTATGTATGCAGTAAATTTGTGTACATCAATTTCATTTTTATCACATTTACTCGATGAATAGTATTTTCCCAGTTCCCGAAAAAATGAAATCATCAACACAGGTACATTTATTTTCGTATTTATTCCTAAATCTTCAAGATTACAAAAGAATCTAAATGAATCGGGATTTTTCTCCGAGGTGCGATTACCGACAAGGTCTTTATACTCTTCATCTAAATATATTTTCTTAAACGAATCGACCCGTTTATCAGCTCCGGCTGTTGAAATTATCCGAATAAACTCAATGGTATCATTTACTACCATTTCGGATATATTCTTTTTCTGTCCCTTTGCTGACAACAAAGACTGTATACATTCACTCGCCGTAAAAAGCTTATCCCATGAATTTTTGACATCCACATTCATTGCTAACCTCCGTTGTCACATTACCTCAAGCTCTTTAAGAGCCTCATCGTATGTTTTGAGCACCTCAGGGTCATCTTGATTTTGGAAGCTTTCATCAAATGCTGCTTTAATAGTTTCTTTAATGTCCTGTGTATTGCTCTCTTTCAGAGTATGCAAAACTTCAATATCACCAATCGCAAGAATAAGCTGTTGATTATCTTCGACATCCTGTCTGAGGTCTTCCACCTGATTAAATAATTCCGTATAGTAAACATCAACGCTTGGCATATCCATCTGAGTTTCAAGCACTGCATAGTCCTGCAAAATTTCAACAAACCATTCCGACGAAAGTATTTCGTAAACATCCATCCACTTATTATGAGATGAATGCCAAACATTCTTATCACCAAGAACAATATGATTATTAAAATAATATAGCTCATCAAAATACTTTAGTGAAACAGTAAACATTGAAAGCATTGAAAAAATTGATGTAATCGTTGCCTGATGGTTCGCAGATATATCGTTTTTGAGTACACTTATCAGAAGATTAAGCACATTATATTCACGGTCAACCAACTCACGCATTTTTTCTTCTGAATAAGGATGTTGTTTTCTTCTACAATCAAGCATATCCGTATATTCTCCAAGGACTTTATTAAACTCGTATCCCGTATGAACATCGTGTCCTTTTTTTACAGTGTTATTGACCCTATTGATTTGTTGTGAAATTTCTGCACTCATACTATCCAACTTAGCGTACATAATAGCAAAACCTGCACAGGTTGCACACAAATTCAGTCCGTTGAGTACAAGATTCAAATTCTGCAGATTCGCTACATGCCTAATCATATCAAGACTTTTCTGCGAAAGGTCAGTATTCTTATTCAGCAAATTCATAGCTTTATTGACCAATTCCTGACTTTTTTCCTGCGTCTGACCATTCAGCATAACCTTTTGGATAGCCTTGATTCTTTTGTTTCTGTCACGAATAACAATTTCAAGCACATTCTTTTCATTCAAGAAAGGTTTTAACGACTCAAGTGTACTTGCTAAAAAAATATTACTCACGATAAGTTCCCTCCTGCAGAACATTTTCAGTCATCTTGTAGAGCAAAATTATTGCAATAACAAATGTACATGTATCCGAGCTGTAAAGTTCCTTGGTATTAAACCTCTGATTTTTGATAATGAGAAACTCCGACTCCTCTTTTTTCATCGCTTTAATAACCTTTTTAGGCTTTATATTTGAAACAGAAAAATCAAAATTACTGATTACTTTATGTTTATCGGTAATTGCAGAAGAATAAAGGCACATTATTATTCTTGTGTAATCAATCAGTTGTTGTACAGACAGTGACCCCTCGTCTTTAATTGATTTTGCTTTATCAAAATATTTTTCCGCCCTTGTTTTTTCATCATTGTTTTTATTTGATTGCGAAGATTTTACAATTTTACCTTCAACAATACTGCTTAGGTTATTAAGATAATCGCTAACGCATTTGTCGAAATCTTTTCCGGTTTTAAGCTTTACTTTTTCAAAATAATCACAAAGTTTTTCTGCTAAAACTTCTTTTGTAATTTCCGAATCCGTGATTACAGAAAAGAATATATATTCACCAATAATTGATTTTTTCAAAATACCAAATGAATTTTTATTCATAGTCATAATTGTAGATTTGACAAATTCACGACTGTTCATTGCTCGCCCTTCTTTTACACAACCATATTTAAAATGCAATATATAAATCTCAAAAATTGCATTGCGTTATTTTAGACAAATTCAAATCTGATTAGCCACAATATTATGTGAATTTATTATACTCTCAACTGTTAATAATGTCAATCCGAAACTAATGGAATGGCTATATTAACGCAAAAAATCAGGGACCGACTCAAAGAGCCGATCCCTTTTTAATTTATTGAAAAGATTGGTAATTACTTGTTAACAGCTTCATAAACTGCAAC
>CAKSPD010000034.1 GCA_934481385.1 uncultured Oscillospiraceae bacterium | reverse complement strand
CAGATTTGTAAGGCAGATGCCCTACACTTAGTTTCACATATTATACCACACCCATATACGAAAAGTCAAGAAAGGAGCGTGATTTCATGGGAATTTTCAGCGGACTTTTCAAGTCCAGAGATAAGCCTCAAAATAGCTACGACAGCCCATCCTACACATATTTCTTCGGCAGAAGCAACGCAGGAAAAAGAGTTACCGACAGAACAGCATTACAGCATACAGTCGTATATGCCTGTGTGAGAGTGCTTTCGGAAGCAGTTGCACAATTGCCGTTGCATCTGTACAAATACACAAATAGCGGAAAAGAGCGAGTGCCACAGCACCCGCTTTACTTTTTACTTCACGACCAACCGAACCCTGAGATGACATCATTCAGATTCAGAGAAACTCTGATGTCGCATATTTTGATTTACGGGAATGCATATGCACAGATTATCCGAAATGGCAGAGGTGAAATAATAGGTCTGTATCCGCTTACACCTGACAGAATTAAAGTCGACAGAGATGAGCATAACAAATTAATCTACATTTACAGCCGTTATGATGAAGCGAATCCGAATATAAAAACTCAGGGCGAAATTGTTCTTAAACAAAAAGATGTACTGCATATACCCGGTTTAGGTTTTGACGGACTGGTGGGGTATTCTCCTATTGCAATGGCAAAAAATGCTCTGGGTATTTCACTTGCCTGTGAGGAATATGGTGCATCATTTTTTGCCAACGGAGCATCTCCGAGCGGTATTCTTGAACATCCCGGAGTAATCAAAAATCCTGCAAAAATTCGTGAAGCGTGGCATAATGCCTATGGTTCAGGAAATTCACACAAAGTAGCCGTTCTTGAAGAAGGAATGAAATATCAGCCGATTGCGATTCCTAATAATGAAGCACAGTTTCTGGAAACAAGAAAGTTTCAGATTGAAGAAATTGCAAGGCTTTACAGAGTTCCGCTTCATATGATTGGTGACCTCGACCACGCAACATTCAGCAATGTTGAACATCTTTCACTTGATTTCGTAAAATACAGCCTTGACCCTTGGTTAGTACGCTGGGAACAGGAACTTATGAGAGCTTTACTATCTGAATCTGAAAAGGGAAAGTATTTCATTAAGTTTAATGTTGAGGGACTTCTTCGTGGAGATTATGCATCAAGAATGCAGGGATATGCAACAGCACGTCAGAACGGCTGGATGTCGGCGAATGACATCAGAGAACTTGAAGATATGAATATGATTTCTGAGGAAAATGGCGGAAATCTTTATCTTTGTAATGGTTCATTTACAAAACTTGCTGATGCGGGAGCATTTGCAAATCAGGAAAAGGAGGAGAAAAATAAATGAAAAAATTCTGGAACTTCATAAAAAATGAAGATACATCAGAAACAGAGCTTATTTTTAATGGCCCTATTTCAGATGAAACATGGTGGGGAGATGAAATTACACCCGCTATGTTCCGTGATGAGCTCTCAAAAGTAAGCGGAAATCTGACAGTCTGGCTGAACAGTCCAGGCGGAGATGTGTTTGCTGCAAGTCAGATTTATTCTATGCTGAAAAATCATAAAGGCAAAGTTACTGTTAAGATTGACGGTATAGCAGCAAGTGCTGCATCAGTTGTAGCTATGTCGGGAGATGAAACGCTGATTGCCCCAACTGCAATGATGATGATTCACGACCCTTCCACAATGGCATTCGGCAACAAAGAGGATATGAAAAAGGCTATTTCACTTCTTGATGAAGTTAAAGAGAGTATTATCAATGCCTATGAGGATAAAACGCATCTCAGCAGAGATAAAATTGCAAAAATGATGTCTGATGAAACGTGGCTCAATGCGAAAAAGGCTCACGAAATGGGATTTGCCGATGGTATTCTGTTTGAAAATACCTCATCTGAACCAAAAGAACCCGATAAAAATGATGATATTACAGCAATGACATATTCACAAGCAAAAAATCTCAATGCATTTTTATCAAGAGTATCTGCATCAGCAAAACATATAAAAGGCACACCAATAGACCAGCTTGACAAAAGACTGGCACTTTTAAAATATTGATTGGAGGAATTTATTATGCCTATTACAATTCAGGAACTCAGAGAAAAGAGAACTAAAGCCTGGGATACCGCACGTGATTTTCTTGACAGCAAGAGAAATGCAAACGGTATTCTCAGCGAAGAGGATTCAAAAACATATGATGCAATGGAACAGACCATTGTTGACCTTGGAAAAGAAATTCAGCGTCTTGAAAAGCAGGCTGAAATCGAAGCCGAAATGAAAAAACCTACATCAAATCCGCTTCTTAACACTCCAAACACACCTGACGGAACAGCTAAAAAAGGTACAGCAAGTGCCGAATACAGTGAAGCTTTCTGGAACAGCATCAGAAACCGCAACTTTTATGATGTTCGCAATGATTTACAGATTGGAACTGATTCTGAGGGCGGTTATCTTGTTCCTGATGAATTTGAAAAGAAACTTATTGAATCTCTTGAAGAAGAAAATATTTTCCGTCAGATTGCAACTATTATAAAGACATCAAGCGGTGACAGAAAAATTCCTGTCGTAACATCAAAAGGCGAAGCTGTGTGGATGGACGAAGAACAGCAGTATTCTCTTTCTGATGATGCATTCGGACAGTCATCGCTTTCAGCGTATAAACTCGGAACTGCTATTAAAATTTCAGAAGAACTTCTCAATGATTCAGTTTTTGACCTTCCGTCATATGTTGCAAAGGAGTTTGCAAGAAGAATAGGAGCAAAGGAAGAAGAAGCATTCTTCATCGGTGACGGCACAGGAAAACCAACAGGCATTTTTGCCGCAACTGGCGGTGCATCAGCAGGAACTACTGCTGCAACAGCTTCAATTACATTTGATGATGTAATGGAACTTTTTTACTCTCTTAAAAGTCCTTACCGCAAAAAAGCTGTATGGGTTCTCAATGTCTCAACTGTAAAGGCACTCAGAAAACTTAAAGACAGCAACGGCAACTACATCTGGCAGCCGTCTGTTTCAGCAGGTATTCCTGATACAATTTTCAATCGTCCTTATTACACATCAAGCTACGTTCCTGAACTCAAAGCAGGCAACAAGTGTATGGCTTTCGGTGATTTCAGCTATTACTGGATTGCGGATCGTCAGGGACGTTCTTTCAAGCGACTCAATGAACTTTTTGCCATGACAGGACAGGTCGGATTTCTTGCAAGTCAGCGTGTTGACGGAAAACTTATTCTTCCGGAGGCAATTAAAGTTCTTGATATTAAAAAGTCATGATAGTTTCAATGGAAGATGCTAAAAATTATCTGCGAATTGACCATAATGAAGACGATAATTTGATTCAGAACCTTATACAGACTGCACAAAAACTCTGTATGGATATTGGCAGAATGGACGAAAAAGAACTTGAAATGAACGAAGAAACGGCAAGACAAGCTATGCTTTACACAATAGCATATCTTTATGAAAACCGCAATACTGCTGATTATTATAAACTTTCACTTATGCTCAGGGCATTACTGTTTGCCCAGAGAGAAGGCACAATCTGATATGGAAATCGGTAATCTCAATCAAAGAATTTCATTTCTTGAACATCATACAATTACAGACGAAATCGGAAATCATTTTACTCAGTGGGAGAAAGTATTCTCCTGCTGGGCAAAAGTTTCTGTAAGTAATCTGCAAAACGTCGAAAATTCTGAAAACGGAACTACAAAGGAAATCCGGTTAATATCGTTTACTGTAAGACAGACAGCTTATCTGATGAACATCAATTCCACCACACATAGAATATCATTCAGAAATCAGCTTTTTGACATTATTTCGGCAAAACCTGATTACTCA
>CAKSPD010000033.1 GCA_934481385.1 uncultured Oscillospiraceae bacterium | reverse complement strand
TTTACTACTTCAATCTGATTTTCAATAGTTTCATCTTGATGTTCTCTTGAAAGACGTGCATAAATCGCTGTTTTATAAACTTTAAACTTTGTTTCTTCAGAAATATTTATCTGATTTTTTCTTGATTTACGAGCCACTTATTTCACCGCCCGTATTGAAAATATCTTCATACCGGAAATAAATTTTAATCTTCGTTTTACTGAAAACTTCAATTTTTTCAATAAAAGTTACAAGCATACTGCGGTTAAGCTCTGTTGCACTGAAATACTTTTCATATTGATTTCTGATTTCATCAGCACATTTCAGAAGTTTGATTTTCTGACATCTGATTTCTTCTGATTCGTTTTCAATTTTTCTGATTTTTGCATTGTAAAAATCATACATTTCTGTGTAATCCTGTTCAGAAATAATTCCGTTTTCTTTTTGTAAAGAGAGTTTTTCCAGTGATTCTGTTATTTGCTGAACCTGATTTTCAAGCATCTTAATTTCTTCATTTGTGAAATCAATATTTTTCACAAAATCTGATTTTTCAATTGGTTTGGAGTAAGTCAAAATCACTTCCATATGTTTTTTAAGGGTTTCAAAAACAGCATTTAAAAGAATTTTTTCTTTTACAGTTCCTTTGTGATGGCATTCCTTGTTGTGACACTCCAGATAAGCATCTTGTTTGGCACTGTGACGGTGATATAATGGTTTTCCGCAGTTATGACAGTAGGCAAATCCAGAAAAAACGTGTACTCTATCTAAATTTTTTCCACTGCATGTATCTCTTGAAAGCAAATCCTGCACTATTAAAAATGTAGTTTCGGGAATAATTGCTTCATGAGAATTTTCAAAAGCTATCAGTTCAGAGGGGTCTTTTTTGAATCTTCTTCTGTCACGATAGCTTAATGATGTTGTTTTGCCCTGTATCAGAGTGCCGATATAAATAGGATTTTCAAGTACTCTTCTGACACTGACTGATGACCAGAGAGCTTTTTCACCGTTGCGAAAATGTGTTCCGGTTACTGATACTCCGTTTTCGATTTTGTATTCAAGCGGAGAACTTACACCTATATCATTAAGATATGTTGCTATTGCCTGATTGCTCATTCCATCTATTTTCATATTGAAAATTTTTCGCACTGTTTCAGATGCTTCAGCATCAACTTCAAGGTGCTTATTCTTAATAATATATCCGTAAACGGTATGATTTCCAATAAATTTTCCGCTGTTTCTGTAATGTTCAAGAACATTGCGGATTTTCTGGGAAGTTTCCATAACGTGATATTCATTCATAAGATTTATTATTGGATTTGCAAGGCGTTCACTTGCAGTTGGTTCTCTGTTGCTGTCATAGAAATTCCCAACAGATATAAAACGTACTTTAAGTTCGGGAAATATTCGCTGTAAATATTCCTCTGTTTTCTGAAAGTTACGTCCAAGACGTGAAAAATCCTTTACAACAATACAATCAATTTCGCCTTTTTTAACATCTTCAATCATTTTCTGAAATTGAGGACGTTCAAAATTATAACCGCTGTATCCGTCATCTGAATATTCAGCAGAAAACTGCAAATCATTTCTGCTTTCAAGAAAACTCATAAGCATATTTCGCTGATTTGAAATGCTTACGCTTTCTTTTTGATTTTCATCTCTTGACAATCTGAGATAAATAGCTGTTCTATATATTTTTTCCATATTGATACTCCTTGTAATTTGTACCACCAAGCACAAGGAATATGCAGACATTACACATTATTCACAGATTAAATCTGTGAGCATTTTTTCGAGTTCCATGTTGCCGTAAACACATTCAACCTCAACATTTCCTACCATATGGGCAGTACTGCTTCCGGTTTGCCTGATGTATTCTTTTTTCTTTTCAGCCGGACTTAATTCCTGTGAAATTTCAACTTCACAGATGTCCTTTAACTTTCTAAATCGGCTAAAGTCACTCTCCATAATACTCCTCCTTTTTATGTAATGTTGTTTTTATGGATATTGGTTCATTTCTCCGGTTAATATGCCTTTGAAACGTTATAAAAGGCAGTACCGAAATACTGCCTTTGAATTTTAACTGATAAGTTCTGCTATTTCCTGTTCAGAATAGCCTTTTGCTCTCATTTTTTCAGCCAATGCTTTTCTTTCTTCTGCTTTACCTTCTGCTTTGCCTTCTGCTCTGCCTTCTTCTATTGCTTTTCTCTGACTTGCACGATTATAAGCTTCACGCTGATATTCTTCATCAAATAATTCTGACATCATATCAACAACCTCCTTTTCATGCTTCTGAAGATAAGAAACAAGATAGCCTTTTTCTATACATATGCGTAACGTTTCCTTTGCACACATTATGCTGTCCTGATAAATTTTTCTCTGCTCATTAAAAACTTTGCAGAATCCTATATATTGCCCGTAAATAGTCATATCTACTTTATTTAGTACTTTGACTTTCAATTCAACCGGACAATCTCCATCAAAAAAACTGTCACTGAATGATACTATTTCAGGACATTTCTGTTCACCGCTGTAAACAACATAGAGTTCCGGTTTAGGAATTTTTACTTTTGTTGAAGAATGCTCACTCTGTATTGTATCAGCAAGATAACGGCGATATGTTTCCGCCAAATAAAAAAGCATTCTCAACGGCATATTTGGATTCCAAGCACTTTGTGCTTCAACAAGCATTACAAATTTATCTTTAACAATAAATCCAAGGTCATTATATAATGTATTCACAAGCACTGATTTTATAGTCTGTATATGAATATCATCGACAGTAATCTGTGTATCTTCAGGGTGCAATTCTTTATATAACCTCAGAACGTTTTTTGTATCTTCAAATAAATTTATAAAAACGCTGTCCTTTGATTTGCGTTTGGTTTTTGAATTTCCCTCCTGCATTGGTATTACCTCCTTGTTAAATTGTGATTTATTGGTCACTTTCAAAAGCTGACACGCTTGAAAAAGTGTTATAAGTGGCAGAATATGAACTCTGCCACCATTTAAACTGCATTAAGCAGTAGTATTTTTATGTTTTTCCGATGCACATCTTATTATGTTTCTGCAACATAAAGCTCGTAAGCCTGCTATCTCAGCAGTCCCCACAAGGAATTTCACCTTGTCCGCCTTTCGTTCTTAAAGCGTAAGTCATACTCATAAAAGCCGAGCAGTACCTCTTTGCATTCTGTTTATGCAAAGGTTTTCAATGCACAGTCAATTTATAGTATTCTACAATGTGACTAACTATTTAATTTTCAAGTTTCCAGCTTGTAAAATTAATATAATGTAAAGAATTAAAGAATATTAGTTTTATCAGCTTTATTAATTTTACCATTTTTGTTGATATTTGTCAAGACCTTTATCATAATTTATAAAGAATTTTTTTAAAAATACAAAATACAGATAACAGCCATATGCAAAGGATAATAAATATAAAAGAACCATTTTTTTAATAGATGATGTTGATTTTTAACGAAATTAAAGCTATTAATTAAGAAAATAGCTGAAATCACTCCGCATTGGAAAGAAAAATTTAAAAAGTTATCGTATTCTGATAAATATTTAAAAATAATTAGAATAATGCTTATACTGATAAAAGCAACTGTTCGTTTATCTTCGTTTTTGATAAGGAAAAATATCAATATCCACGCCGGAATTATATATGACCAGTCGCATAAATCTGAGAACGCAAAGCATACTGCAATCAGAATTATTTTCTTTTCAGTTCGTAAGTTTCCGGATATGATTTTCAGAATTATCAAGCCTATGCAAAAATTGAACATTACATTCAGATTCATAAGAAATTCAAAAATATTTTGAGGAGTCCGTTTAAAAACCATCAAAAAATAAAACGGCTGTGAAATTACTGCAAAAATTATCATTCTGCAAAAATAATTTTTCAGATTTCGTGTATGCCTGAATCCCTCAACAATGAAAAAACTCATAATCGGAGCTGTAAGCCTGCCGATGAAACGCATAATAAAATACAAAAAACTTTCAGGCGAAACAAAAGTAAAAGCAATATGGTCAATTGTCATTGCAATTATTGCGATACATTTCAATTCAGTTGATGACAGAAATTTTTTATTCGGCATCTTCAATCACCTTTCTAAGCATTTTTCAATCCGTTAGGAATGATATGTTACAATGAAACTTGACACAATCCAAACAACCAAAGTATAATAAAAAAAAGGAGAGTGTCAGGAA
>CAKSPD010000032.1 GCA_934481385.1 uncultured Oscillospiraceae bacterium | reverse complement strand
TATATACTCTCTGTCCGGATTTTCTGTTTCCTTAGAAGCTGATTCAAGAAGTTTCTGCTTATCAACCTTACCGTTTACTGTAAGAGGAATATTTTCAACATTATAAACTTCTGAAGGAATCATATAATCAGGAAGATTTTCTGAAAGAATATTTCTGATTTCTTCACTTTCAACAGGTTTTTCTGACTGTACAAATGCAACAAGTGTATTATTATCTGCACATACAACGGATTTTTCAATTCCTTTGATTTTGCTAATCTGATATTCTATTTCACCAAGTTCAATACGTTTTCCGAGTATCTTTACCTGTGAGTCTTTTCTGCCGGTTATACGGATATTTCCGTCCTCCGTAAACATTCCGGCATCTCCTGTATTATATATCAGCAAGGAATCATTCAGATGTACAAAACGTTCTTTGTTTTCTTTTTCCAGTCCTGCATATCCATCAGAAAGGCAGATACCTGAGCAGTACATAACTCCCTCTGTTCCGATTGGCAGAGGTTCAAGATTTTCGTTAAGTATAAAATATTTAGTATTCTGTATCGGTTTTCCGTATGGAATAAATCCTTTTTCTATATCTTCATCTGTAACGGTATGCCATATATTCCAGAGTGTAGTTTCAGTAGGGCCTCCTACGCTTACAAGCTGTATTGACGGTGAAATTTTCTTTAATCTGCCGTACAATGAAGTATCTACTTTATCTCCGCCGAGAAATACAAGTCTGAGCGAACTGCTTTTTCCGCTGAAAAGCCGGAATGATGAAAGATAATTTTCCATAAATGCCGGAACAGAATTCCATACGGTTACATTATATTTATCAATAAGTTTATTCCAGAATACAGAATCACGTCTGTTTGATTCATCAGGCACAGCCAGACAGCCTCCTGCAAGCAACATTCCGAATATATCGAACATTGACATATCGTGTGATACATTGGTCAGTGAAATTGCTGTATCATCTTTTCCGACAGAAAATTCAGAAAGCGTATATGTAAGACAGTTCATAATACTGTCATTTCTTACTTTAACGGATTTCGGAACACCTGTTGAACCTGATGTATTGATAAATGCAAACAGTTCAGATGTATCCGGCAAAACAATATTTTCTGTCTTTTCATCTTCTGAAATATTTTCATAGACAATGGCATTAAATCCTGCCTGCTTTACAACATCATATGTGCTTTCATCAGTAATAACAGTAGTAATTCCGGCATTTTTCAGACAAGCTGAAATTCTTTCTGAAGGATAACCGTATTCCAGAGGCATATAGGCTTTTCCTGATAAAACAGTTCCTATAATTGCTATAATCTGCGGGATTCCTTTCTGCATAAGAACTGCAACAGCTTTTTCGTTTTCTGCCTTTTTCAGTATTTCTGCTGAAACACAAAGACTCTTTTTCTTTATATCACGATATGAATATTTGTTTTCAAAATCAGCAAGTGCTGTTCTTTCAGCATTTTCTTCAAAGCTCTGAAGAAGTTTTTCACGGACTGTTATAAAATCTGTATCTTTTGAAGTATTGTTTACTTCTTCAATTACTTTAAAATCATCACTCGGCAAATCCGGTGTAACATATATTTCAGGATTCTGTACAGCCTTTTCAAGTGTGCTGTAAAGCATTGATACCATATCACTTACTGTTTTGTCGCTTAAAATATTGCTGAGGTAAGTAAAATTGATTCTTACATTTCCACGGATTTTAAGCATTACAATTTCAAGTGAAATCTGTGTGGTATAGGAACGCATATGTGAAAGATATATATCCTGTGTTTCCTGACGTTCCTGTTCAAGAAGTGATGTAAATACAACAGGTACTGTACTGCTGTATGCACTTCCGCCTGATTTGTTCAGTTCACGCATAAGTTCAATTGCTGAAAAACTGTCATGCTGTTTGAATTTCCAGAGAAGTTTCTGATTTCTTTTTGCTGATTCAAGAAAACTTTCATCTTTGTTTACTGAACAGGGAAAAAGCAGGAAAGATGAAAATTCACCAAGCATATTGCGGAAATTTTCATCAAATGAAGGACGGTTTTCTTCAGGAATACTTATAAGAAATCTGTTTTCATACATTTCTCTTGAAAGCATCTGAATTACTGCTGTAAGTATAAATGAAAATACTGATACACCGCCGTAATTTGACTGTCCGCATATTCCGTTCCATATATTTTCAGGAATATCAAGATACTGATACATAGGTTCTGCCTTGTAATTTGCATTGCTGATTGAAGGCGGATTCATTACGGACGGAAAACTCTTTGAAAGTTCAAGCCAGTATTCTTTGTCTGACTGATATTTTGGAGTTCCTTTTATTTCAGATAAATAATGAACATAATCCTGAAATGAATATTCTGTATCCTGATATGTTTCTTCTTTTCCGCTGTAAATATTAATAAATTCATTGATAAACAGCATTGAACTTATTCCGTCAAAGACAATGTTATCAGTAAGAAAAGCTACAACTGCTGTACCATTTCCGTTTGTTACACAGTGAACTTCAAAAAGCGGAGCTTTTTCAATATTTACTGATTTCTTGTTAAGTTCTGTACGAAGTTCTGAAAGTGCAGTTTCCATATTTTTATCAGAATCCGGTACATACTCATAAATATCCGGTTCTGCTGTTTCTGCAATATGCTGTACTCCCTGCTTATCAACGTAAATTCTGAGAGATGAATGAACGGAAAGCATTCTGCTGAGGGTTTCTTTTACCTTACTGAATGAATATTTTCTGACTGTGATTTCCATATAGCCATGTGTGGAAATTTCACCCTGTAAAATTCCTTCCTGTCTGCCTACAAAATATGACTGCTGTAATTCTGTAAGAGGAAAACCGCCTTCATATTTAAACGGAACAGGCTTTTCCGCAGGAACACTGCTGATTTTTTCAGCAGAAAGAATCATTTTTTCAAGACCTGATATTGTAGGTTTATTAATAAAATCAGAATATTCTGTTTCGATATTATATTTTTCACCTATAATACTCATCATTTCAACGACTTCAATTGAAACTCCGCCTATTTCCATAAATGAATCTTCTATGCCAAAATCTGTTCTTTTAAGAATTTTGCACCATATATCATAAATTTCACATTGTAAATCTGTACTTGGAGGTGCTGTTTTCAGTGTACGGGAAACACTTCTGTAATTGCAGGAGAAAATATTTTTTCTGTCCGCTTTACCGCTTGTAAGCTTTGGTATTTCCTGTGCAATATTCCATACTGACGGAATCATATATGAAGGAAGTTTGCATTTGAGCTGTGAAACAATTCTGTCAACAAGTTCTGAATCTGAAATATCATCACTATCAGAAACTATAAAAGCATAAAGCTTATCATCTTTGAGTGCAATAACTGATTCCTTTATAAATTCAACTTCATTAATTGAATTTTCAACGCCGTTAAGGTCTACTCTCATTCCACGGATTTTTATTACGTCATCTGCTCTGCCCTCTATCGTATAAACGCCGTTGCTTAAACGCAGAACATCATTTGAGCAGAACATTTTAAAAGTTTCACCGTTTTCATTTTTATATGAAATAAATCTTCCTTCATTCAAATCATCATGAAGATATGAAGAACCTGTCTGATTTGCATCTATATATAATATTCCCTCATCTGAAGGAAGTCCGTTTTCATCAAGAAGAACATAATTCAAGCCTTCAAAGAGATTTCCTATCGGTACAACTGTATTATTTTCGGATTTTTTACATTCATATGCAGATATAATTCCTGCATATTCTGAACCGCCGAGTATATTATAAAATTTTGCATTGCTGTATTTAAGCATCTGTTCAGCAACAGACTGATAAAGTTTTTCTCCTCCTGACCATATTCTTTTAAGGCTGTCAAGACGAGTGTTCTTCATACGGCAACGAAGTGTAATACTCTTTATAAGTGCCGGAACTACAAACAGTTCTGTAACAGAATAGTTCTGTATACAGGAAATCAGCTTATCTGTATCCTTTTCTGCACCGCTTTCAAGAATTACAGCTTTTGCTCCGATATACATGCACATAAGATATTCAAAAATTGATGCATGAAATGATATCGGAGTACGAAAAATAAATACACTGTTTTCATCTATTCCGAGAAATTTTGAAAAACGGTAAATCTGAGCTGACATTGCCTGATGTTTTGTAACAACTCCTTTAGGTACGCCTGATGAACCTGATGTATAAAAAATCGCAATTTTATCATCTTTATCACAGGGAGAAAAATTTACAGATGAGGGATTTGCTTCGGGAATTTCCTGAACACATATACTGTTTTCATCTTTACAGCTTTTAATACTTTCCTTGTCGCAAAGCATAACCGACATACCGGAATCCTTTATTATATATTCAACTCTTTCCATAGGATAGCCGGCATCAAGAGGAATATATACCATTCCTGACTGCATAACAGCCCATATTGATGCGTACATATCAATGCAACGATGCATATAAATTCCTATCCTTGAACCTCTTTCATAATGAGCCGTAAGATATTCTGCAATTCCGGCAACCTTTTTTGAAAATTCAGAATATGTAACCTGATTTTTTCCGTCAATAAAAGCTGTATTGTTCGGGAATCTGTTTACAGAGTTACTGTAAAAACAGGAAACACTATCGAACATCTGATAATTCATCAGTTAATTCCTCCCTTCAGAACTGAATCTGTAATATATCCGAAAATTTTTAAAAGGCTTTCATCTTTGTTAAAGAAGTGACCTTCTTCAAGAGAAACCGTCTGAAAACTGCAACCGGTAAAATTCTTCCAGCCTGAAATATCCTGTGATACCAGATTTGTATCCTGACTGCCGTAAAAAACTGTTATCGGGCAGGAAAGCTGTTCCTCACAGGTACATCTGTAATTCTGATGCAGTATATAATCACCTTTTATCATCGGCATAAAATACTGAACAAAAGACTCATCTTTTGCAAGAACCGGATTAATCAGTCCCATTTCTGCCATTTTTCCTGCAAATTCATTGTCACTGATACTTTCATCAAGCGGTTTTACATGATTGAAATCCGGTGACGGAGAGCTTGCAGATATAAATAAAGACGGCGTTTTTCCATACTTCTTCTGAATTGCCTTTGCATATTCATATGCAACAATACTGCCTGTGCAGTGACCATATAAAACAAACGGCAGATCGTTAAGAAGTTCTTCACTTTCATTTGCAAAATCTTCTGCAAGCTGAACAAGTGAAACAGGCATTTTTTCTGATATTCTTTTTTCACGCATAGGATATGACACCGGAAGAATATTCAGTTCCTTTGGTGCTTTTTTTCCCCATGAAGCATAGAAACTTGCTCCCGTACCTGAATACGGAAAACAAATCAGGTTTATCTTTCCTTCCGGATTTATAGTTTCAAGATTTATCCAACGATTATTCATTCAGTAATTTCTCCTGTTTTAAAAGACTGTTTTCTATCTGAGATGCAATAAATTCGATATTATCATCTAAAAAGAAATGCCCGCCTTCAAGCATAAAATAATTGCATGGCTGTGATGTACATTTATCCCAGTCCGAAAGCAGAGAGTGGTCAAATGTATTATCCTGTTTTCCGCAGAAAGCTGATACAGGAACGTCCCACTTCTTTTTCGAAATCAGCTTTATATCATCTTCATATTCCTCTACAAGTCGCATATCTGCACGCATTATATTGCAGAAATAATCAAGTACATCAGGAAATTCATAAAGCTGTGGCTGTATTCCGCCGAAAAATTCCATAGCTTTTAAAAATTCCTTATTCGGCAGATGAGAAATTTTCATTCTTAATTTCATAGAAAACGGCGGTGTGTTTCCGAACATAAACAAATGAACAGGCATTTCACGATTGTCATTT
>CAKSPD010000031.1 GCA_934481385.1 uncultured Oscillospiraceae bacterium | reverse complement strand
CTTATAATCAGAATGATATAGTTACAGCAACTCCAAATGAAGCTAAAACAGGAATGAAATTCAGTCACTGGGAAGATTCAAAAGGAAATATCTTGAGCTACAATGAAAAGTATGTATTCTATGTATCAGAAGATTTGACTATTAAGGCAGTATATGTTGAAACTGAAACAAAAGTAGATGCAAAAGGTACAACAAGTATTGTCGGAAGCAACAGAATAGAAATTGATAAAGAAAAAGGCAAACTTTCATTTGTATCTATGAGTACTGTTCCTGAAGGTTGTAAAATTAACAAAGCGGGAATAATTGCTACAAATAAATCGGAAGTTGCAAATTCAGGTGAATTTACTGATAAAAATGCAATGTTTGTCCGTGGAATGTCATCAGATAAAAAAGCTGTAAGATATACATGGACTAAGGGAAATGTAAAATCCGGAGAAACCTGGTATGTAAGAGCATATCTTGTATACACAGACTCAAACGGAAATGTTCATACTGTATACGGTGATATGGTATCACAGGAATATTAAAAAATAACAAAAAGGGGCAGGATTTATTCCTGTCCTTTTTTATTATGCAGTCATAGTTTTAAACTATGACCAACTATAAAAAACAAGAGTTACCACATATCTGAAATATGTGATATAATAAATACAGCTTAATACAGAAAGGAATTTATATATATATGAAAACTTCAATTATTGGTTATCCCAGAATAGGCTCTCTCAGAGAACTTAAATTTGCAAGTGAAAAATATTTCAGAGGTGAAATTACATCATCTGAATTGAATAAAACTGCTGAAAAACTTCGTCTTGAAAATCTTGATGCACAGCGTCATAGCAGACTGGATTTTATTCCGTCCAACGACTTCTCGTTTTACGACAGTGTACTTGATACTGCGGTTCTTTTGAATACAATACCTGAAAGATATAAAAAGCTTGATTTATCTGAACTTGATACATATTTTGCAATGGCAAGAGGTTATCAGGGTGAAAAGGGCGATGTCAAGGCTTTTGCAATGAAAAAATGGTTCAATACCAACTATCATTATATGGTTCCTGAAATTGATGACAATACAGAAATCAAGCTTTCAGGCAATAAACCTTTTGAACTTTTTTCAGAGGCAAAGAAAAACGGAGTAAAAACAAAACCTGTTATCATAGGTGCATACACATTCCTGAAACTTGCAAGATATACAGGAAAGAAAACTGCATCTGATTTCGTTGATTCTGTTGTTTCTGCATACTCTGAACTTTTATCAAAATTCAATGATTTAGGTGCTGAATGGATTCAGTTTGATGAACCTTGTCTTGTAATGGATATAAATTCTGAGGATAAGGAACTGTTTGTAAAGCTTTACAGAAATATTCTTTCTGCAAAATCTGATGTAAAGGTTCTTTTACAGACATATTTTGGAGATGTGCGTGACTGCTATAAAGAAATCTGCTTTCTTGATTTTGACGGAATCGGGCTTGATTTTATTGAAGGTAAAAAGAGTTTTGAACTTGTAAAGGAAAACGGATTTCCTGCTGAAAAAATACTCTTTGCAGGAGTAGTCAACGGGAAAAACATATGGAAAAATCATTACAGCAACACACTTTCAATTATTTCAGAGCTTAAAAAATATGCAGAAAACATTGTTATAAATACATCTTGTTCACTTCTGCACGTTCCTTATACACTTAAAAATGAAACAAAGCTTTCAGACAACTATAAAAAGCATTTCGCTTATGCTGAAGAAAAACTCACTGAACTGGCAGAACTGAAAAAAATAGTAAGCTCAGAAAATCCGGCTGAAACAGAGGAATACAAGAAAAATATCAGTCTGTTTGCAGAGGAAAGAAGCGGTGCGGATACTGATGTTCAGAATCGTGTTGCAAAACTTTCAGATTCAGATTTTGTAAGACTTCCTGAATTTGCAGAACGTGAAAAAATTCAGAAAGAAAAATTCAATCTCCCGTTACTTCCGACTACTACAATCGGTTCATTTCCGCAGACTGCCGATGTCAGAACCACACGTTCATCATTCCGAAATGGTGAAATTTCAGAAGAACAGTATGATGCTTATATGAAAGAAAAAATTGCAGAATGTGTTGCATTGCAGGAAAAAATCGGACTTGATGTTCTTGTTCACGGTGAATTTGAACGTAATGATATGGTTGAATATTTTGGTGAATGCCTTAACGGTTATATCTTTACAGAAAAAGCGTGGGTTCAGTCATACGGTACACGTTGTGTAAAACCTCCGGTAATATGGGGAGATATTTCAAGAGCAAAGCCTATGACTGTAAAATGGTCAGTCTATGCACAGAGTCTTACAGACAAGCTTATGAAAGGTATGCTTACAGGCCCTGTTACAATTCTGAACTGGTCATTCCCTCGTGAAGATATTTCACTGAAAGAAAGTGCATATCAGATTGCTCTTGCTGTTCGTGAAGAAGTTCTTGACCTTGAGGAAAACGGCATTAAAGTTATTCAGGTAGATGAAGCTGCATTGCGTGAAAAGCTTCCGCTTCGTAAATCTGACTGGAAAAGTGATTATCTGGACTGGGCAATTCCTGCGTTCCGACTTGTTCACAGCGGTGTAAAACCTGAAACACAGATTCACACACATATGTGTTACAGTGAATTTGCTGATATCATCAGGGAAATTGATGATATGGACGCTGATGTTATAACCTTTGAGGCAAGCCGTTCTGATTTGACTATTCTTGATGTACTGAATGAAAACAATTTCAGAACAGAAGTAGGCCCTGGCGTTTATGATATTCATTCTCCAAGAATCCCGACTGTAAAGGAAATAAAAAACGCTCTTTGTAAAATGCTTGATAAAATTCCGGCAGAAAAACTCTGGGTTAATCCTGACTGCGGACTGAAAACAAGAGGTAATGCAGAAACTGTTCCGAGTCTTGAAAATCTTGTAAGTGCAGCAAAGGAGATTCGCAATGAAAATTTCTGATTTATTTCAGGAAAAAACAGTTCTTTCATTTGAAGTTTTTCCGCCAAAGCCTTCTGCTGATGAAAGCATAATTTATAAGGCTCTTGATGAACTTTCAGATTTAAAGCCTGATTTCATCAGTGTTACATATGGTGCAGGCGGTGGAAAAAACGGCAGTAAGACAATTAAAATTGCATCAGATATAAAACATAAATACGGTGTTGAAAGTATTGCACATCTGCCATGTATAAATCTTTCAGAAGAAAATGCTGTTGAAATTCTTGATTCTCTTAAAGAAAACGGTATCGAAAATATCCTTGCTCTGCGTGGGGATATTTCTCCCGATACCATACCAAACGGAAGATTTCACCATGCAGATGAACTGATTTCATTTATAAATCAGCATTATGATTTCGATATTATTGCAGCCTGCTATCCGGAGGGACATTCAGAAAGCAAAAGTATTGTGGAGGATATTGCTCATCTGAAACATAAAGTTGACTGCGGTGTTTCACATCTTATTACACAGCTGTTTCTTGATAATGACGATTTTTATGAATTTCGTGAACGTATGGAGATTGCAGGAATAAATGTTCCTGTTGAAGCAGGAATTATGCCTGTTACAAACAAGGCACAAATAGAAAGAATGGTAAAACTCTGCGGAATTAAACTGCCGAAAAAATTCGTAAAAATGATTGAACGATATGAAAACAATCCTGTTGCTCTGCGTGATGCAGGAATTGCTTATGCGATAGACCAGATTGTTGACCTGATTTCTCACGGTGCAGACGGTATTCATCTGTATACTATGAATAATCCGTATATTGCAGAACGAATTTATGAAGCAGTTCACAGACTGCTTGCAGTTCGTTGCTGATTGTGTTATACTGAAATAAAAAACTTACGGAGTGAAATTAATATGACATTACAGCAATTAAAATATGTTGTGCAGATTGTCCAGTATGGTTCAATTACAATGGCAGCACAGAATCTTTATATCACTCAGCCAAGCCTTTCAAAAGCCGTTTCCGAACTGGAGAGGGAAATGGGAATTACCATTTTTCTGCGTAGCAATCGTGGTGTAATTCTGTCAGAAGAAGGAGCAAAATTCCTTTCCTATGCACGTCAGGTTGTGGAACAGGCTGAACTTCTTGAACAAACTTATAAATACGGTGAACCTGTCAAACGTATTTTTGCTGTATCTTCTCAGCATTATGCCTTTGCAGTCAATGCTTTTGTCGCTCTGGTAGAAGAATATGGAAAAGATAAATATGAATTTTCACTTCGTGAACTCCGGACTCACGAAATTATTGAAGATGTTTATACACAGCGTTCTGAACTTGGTATTCTGTTTCTCAGCAATTTTAACCGTGAAGTAATTCTTAGGATTCTTAAAAATAAAGAATTGCAGTTTGTTCCTGAATTTTCAGCAAAACCGCATGTTTTCGTAAGCAAGAATAATCCTCTTGCAAGCTTTGAAATTGTAACCCGTGATGATTTGAAAAATTATCCCCGGCTTACTTATGACCAGGGTATTAATAACTCTTTCTACTTTTCAGAAGAACTGCACAGCACAGACGAAAGTCCGAAAAGCATAATTGTATCTGACAGAGCAACGCTTTTCAATCTGCTTATCGGATTAGATGGATATACAATTTCTTCCGGTATTCTCAGCAGTGATTTAAATGGAACGGATATTATATCCATTCCGCTGAAAAGCGATGAAATTATGGAGGTAGGGTATATACATGCAACAAATCGTCCGCTAAGTCAGCTTGCTGAGCGTTATCTGGAGCATTTCAGAACATATATAAATAACTATAAAAAATATCCGCAGTCCTGATTTATACTGCGGATTCAGAAAGGACAGAATTTATATTTCTGTCCTTTTTTATATATCTTAGCATAATATTTATTTATAAAAATATTAATTTGTTATATTATAAATTTATGAAGATAATTATCTTTTTACTGTTTTAATTATACAGAAAAAAGATATTCGCTTTGAATTAACTGAAAGCTATTGACAAAATAAATATTATATAGTATAATTTATTAAACGGTAATGGATATTATTACCATAAATAAAATATTATATAAGGAGGAACTCAGAATGATTGAAAACTTGAAAAAGTCAATAGCCTTGCTATTGTCTGCAATGCTGATGCTGATGACATCTTTGGACGCTTTATTTCCGGCACTTTCAGCAATTGCAGTGAATGATTCAGTGGTGGGAACGGAAAACAACACAGAAAATTCAGATAATGAATTTTATAATTCTGACTCTGAAGTCACGGAAACTGACAATGAAAACAATTCTGTTCAGGAGTATAACAGCGATTATGCTGTTTATGCAGAGAGCGATATTCCTGAAGGGGACGGTCAAAGTACCCCATATCAGATAAACACTTTAAAACAGCTTTATTGGTTTGCAAATGAAGTTAATGTAAACGGCAATACATCTATAAACGCTGTTCTTAACACTAATCTTGTTGTAAACAATAATATTTTCAATTCGAACGGAAGTCTTAAGCCTGATACTGATTTAGAAAAATGGACTCCTATCGGAAACAGTTCAAAAAAGTATACAGGTACATTTGACGGACAGAACCATAAAATCAGCGGATTGTATTTCAATGATGATAATGCTGAGAATGTTGGTTTGTTTGGTTATATTTCTTACGGTACAATAAAAAATATCGGCATTACTAATTCATACTTAAAAGGTAAGAAATGTGTCGGCAGTGTATGCGGATATAGTGATAGTGATGATTATAGAGGAAGTCAAATTATCAACTGTTACAATAATGCAAGTACAGTAAGCGGTTCAAATGATTATATCGGCGGTATTTGCGGATATAACTATAAAAGTACAATTAAAAACAACTATAACACAGGTACAGTAAGCGGTTCATCACGGATTGGCGGTATTTGCGGATATAATCAGGATGGTAAAGTTTTAAACAGCTATAACGCAGGTATGATAAGTGGCAAATGTTCCGGCGGTATATGCGGAGAGGCTTATAATGGAAGT
>CAKSPD010000030.1 GCA_934481385.1 uncultured Oscillospiraceae bacterium | reverse complement strand
ACAGTGCCAGCAGAAAGTGTTTCTGTATTTTCAGTATAAGATACAGTAAATATGGCATAGGATATGGTGCAACATCTTGTAAAGGCGGTACTGCATTTTTCCCCAAAAACATTCTATGCCCGAGCTATATTCATAGTTTGGGCAGTTATATCAAAAATAGTAATACATTCACAAACTATACACGACAATGCTGTTAAAGCTATAATCAAAATTCATTCTTTCAGTCCTACCACCGACTGCATGGAATCTTGTGGGGTTAAGACGGTAACGGAAGTATGGTGTTCCAATTCAAAGACGGAACAGAAATCAAAGAATAACAGTCGGGCATTTTTCTGCCCGACTTTTTTTGTGCCTGAAAATAGGTAAAAATCCTATTTGCAAACGATAACAGGGGCTATCGTTTGATTGCAAAAGCTATCGTTTGTTTTTACACAAAAAATTTCACCCCACTTTTGTGAGGTGAAATTCTACATTGTATCATCAGAGATACTTTAATGGTGGAGGCGAGGAGAATTGAACTCCTGTCCGAAAACTCATTCATACGACTTTCTACGAGCGTATTCAGTCTATAAAAGTTCCCTGAAAATAAAGCCGACAGACAGGCTGTAAAAACAGGTAGTCCGAATACAACTTATCAGAACGGACACTCTGATAAGACGTTCACCGCTAATCGACGCCTGACAGACAGTCGCGGTACTCTGTCAGCAGACGGAAGCAGACTTAGGCTGCTACCTGTAAGTTTGTTCTTACAGAAATATTTTTTCTAGCGTTTATATTTAAACGTGTGGTACAGTTTAAAGAGATTATACCGGCTCTGCTCGCTTATCGGACTTCAGAATCCCCGTCGAAACCTTTACGCCCCCATTAAATTATTACTTTTATATTATATCACAGATAATTAAAAAGTCAATAGAAAAAAACAAATTTTTCAGGAATATTTTCTGATGAAATTTAATAAATTCTTCCATCTTAATTTACTGATTACGCATTTTAAGATTTCTGTCAATTTCACGCTTTGCATCACGTTTTGCAGAATCCTCACGCTTATCATAGAGCTTTTTACCTTTGCAAAGACCAATCTGAACCTTTACTCTTGAATCCTTAAAATAAAGTGAAAGCGGAATAAGAGTCAGACCGTCTTGTTTTACAGAGCCGAAAAGTTTATTGATTTCACGTTTATGCATAAGCAGTTTTCTTACACGCAGAGGGTCACGGTTGAAAATATTGCCTTTTTCGTATGGAGATATGTGCATACCTTTTATAAATATTTCACCGTTATCAATAGAACACCAGCTGTCTTTAAGGTTCACACTTCCATTGCGGATAGATTTTACCTCTGTTCCGACAAGCTCAATACCTGCCTCAAAGGATTCAAGTATAAAATATTCGTGTCTTGCCTTACGGTTATCAGCAACAGTTTTGATACCTTTGGTACGCATAAAGCACCTCCTCAGAAATAAGCTGTAAATATTATATCACACAGTAATAAGTTTGTCAAGGCTTACAAGAAATTTTTTGTTAAAAAATTCGGGAACGCTATTGAAAACGTCCCCGAAAAAATATTGAATATTAAAGAGTTGTCATATTTGCAAGATACTGCTGAATTTTAAGAGCATCGTTTGCAGTAATTCCGTCACCTGTATTATGTACATCAGCATTTTGAATCTGCTGAGAAGAAAGCGGATTCTTTGAAGAATTTGCTACATATGCTGCAACAGCAACTACGTCTGCAATATCAACTCTGCCGTCACCGTTTGCATCACCCTTCAGACCTGAAGAAGCGTTAATTTTTGTAGTAGTTGTAGTTGTTTTTGTAGTAGTAGTAGTAGTAGTAGTGGTTGTAGTTGTTGTACCGCCTGTTGTATATACCTTGATTGAATCAATTGTAAATGTTCCGCAGTCAATCCACCAGATACCGAATTTGAGCTGTCCGCCATAATTATACTGAATTATATCAGCAGTAGCAGAATCAACATTCCATGTTATCGAACCTGAATTGCCTGATATAGTCTGTTCCATTTCGGCACTCTGCTTCCAGTAATCAGGTGCAACCTTTGTTGATGTACCAAAAGCACCCTGCCATTTTCCGATATTCTTTGAAGCTGAAATCTTAACTTCAACCTTTGTAACCTTTTCATTTGCAGAAATTCCGAAATCTGACCAATCCCAGCCAATCATTTTATCTGTTTCAGGGAGCTGGTTATATACTATTGTTTTATTAGGTTTGATTTCATGTGTTCCGTTTGATGATGCAGGCTTTGCAGTTGTAGTAGTAGTTACAGCCGGTTTTGTAGTAGCTGTTGTAACCTGTGAGCCTGAACCTGTGTATACATTTACTTCATCAATTGTAAATGTTCCGCAGTCAATCCACCAGATACCGAATTTGAGCTGTCCGCCATAGTTATACTGAATTATATCAGCAGTAGAGGAATCAACATTCCATGTTATCGAACCTGAATTGCCTGATATAGTCTGTTCCATTTCGGCACTCTGTTTCCAGTAATCAGGTGCAATCTTTGTTGATGTACCAAAAGCACCCTGCCATTTTCCGATATTCTTTGAAGCTGAAATTTTAACTTCAACCTTTGAAACCTTTTCATTTGAAGGAATTCCGAAATCTGACCAATCCCAGCCAATCATTTTATCTGTTTCAGGGAGCTGGTTATATACTATTGTTTTATTAGGCTTTATTGTATATTTTCCTGAACCTGTACTAACAGCAGTAGTAGTTGTAGTAGTAGTGGTATTTACTCTGCTTGTTGTAGTAGTAGTAGTTGTAACAATCGGGTCAGTTTTAACTGCTCCTACACCATCTATGCTTGAATCAACAGAACCGCTCTTATATACTTCATAAAGACCTGCTGCTGCACCTACAAGACCTGCATTATAGTCAATTGCAACTTCATTGCATACATAATCGTTAATTGAGTCAACATAAGTACCGTTCTGGTCAGTAGGACCGCCTACTAACGCTCCGACAAGAGTCTTTGAATTTGCACCTACTGTATTAATATCCTTAAATTCTTCATAGCTGTCATATCCTGATGCAGCTCTGTGGTGAGGATTTTTAGCAGAATTTCCGGCATATCCTACAACAAAACATGTATTTGCAGGATTGTTTCCAAGAATATAATCCATCTGACCTCTGCACCATGATGAATAGTCAGCATCTGAATGCTTTGATGCTACAAGAGCTGTCATCTGCATTGAAGTATTGATTCTTGCACTTCCCCATTTATCAAGGAAGAAATAGCTGTCTGAGTTTGTATACTGACCTATCCATTCATTTACCTTGCTCCAGTCGCCTGTGATTTCAGCATAAACACATGCCGCACCCAAATCAACATTGTTCCAGCTGTGAACCCAGCCGAGATACTGAACCTGTTTGCTTGCACAGTCATTCTTATACTGCTCATTATTTGTAGCCTTATAGAGCCAGCCTGCTGCCCATGCCTGTTCATCACGGCATTCATCAGACTTATAGAAATTATAAGGGCCGTCTGTTGCAACCTGATTATACTGTGTTGAGAACTTATAAAGAGCCTCTGCATATTTCAAATCTTCTGCATTTCCGAAATTGAGATAGTTTATAGCAAGAGCTGCTGCATATTCTGCGGCAATGTCACTTGCTCCTGATGAAGTCCAGAACATCTTGCGGACACCCTGAGTACTTTCCTGATTTTCAGGCTTGCCCCAATACTGATGGTCAACATCTCCGTCACCTTTCTGATAGCAGAAACTTGAAACGTTACCGCTTCCGTCAAGTTTTGTGGAATTTTTGAAAAATTCGCAGAAATGCTCTGAAATTGTCTTGAAGTGTGAAGTCTGACCAAGAGCATTGTAAGCATCTTTGAATTCATAGTATGACCAGCCGAGTGTTGAAGCTGAATATCCCTGCGGGAGTCCGAACATAGCGTGGTCACCTGCATCATGGAAACCGCCCTTTACTTCATCACCGGTATGGCAGTTACTTCTCCATGAAAACTGTGAATCGGAATTTACATCTGAACCACACATATTTGCATCATAGAAATAAAGTGAATACTGAAGAAGTTTTGCATAGTTGTCATTGACAGCAGATGCAGTGAGCATTGAAGTATTTGAAACAGCTGTTGAAAGCGGTACACTTATTGAAGCAAGTGCAACAAGACTTCCTACAAAAGCGGATTTCATTTTTTTTAAACTTTCTTTAAACATCGAAAAAATTTCCTCTCTTAAATTAAATTTTATTTTTTTAAAATTCACAAACCAATAACATAATTATAATATATTTCCTGTTCAGAAATCAATGATATATAATCCGTTTTTTATGTGTTTTTGTGCAAATTGTGAAAACAAAAAATGCAGAGTTCAGATGCTCTGCATTTTATTTTTTTCTTCTGCATATTCTTTAAGATTTTTATTCAGAATATTCATTGTTCCGAAATTATTTATACAACATATGACTTTTTCACAGGAATCAATTATATTTTTTGCCTTTATAAAATTTTCCTGACTAAGAGGTTCAAACGCTTTTTCGGAAATCACTGTTTCTGCAAGTCTTTTTGCAGTAAAGTAATCTATATCATTTTCATGAAGTATTCCGCTTGCAAACGGAATATTCATTCTCTGGAGCTTATGGAATGTATTGATACCTGTTCCGTTTCCTGAAATAACAAATATTTTCGGTATTCCCCTTTCGGAATCAAGTTCCGGTATACATCTTTCATAGCTCCCTGATGTTATTTTATACAGTCTGCTTATATAATCCCCTGAAAATATTTCTTCAGGAGTTCCGTATCTGTCGGCTTTTTCTCCGTCAATGCAGAGTACATGGTCTGAAATACGCTGAACAAGGTCAAGCTCATGGAGCGACATTATAACTGCTATATTTTTTTCACGAACAAGCTTTTTCAGAATACTGAGAAGTTCAAGTTTATATCTTATATCAAGAAATGATGTTGGTTCATCAAGAATAAGAACTTCTGGTTCCTGACATACTGCTCTCGCAAGGAGAACTCTCTGTTTCTGACCGTCACTTATACGGCTGAAATCTCTTTCAGCAAGCTCATATGTATCAGTAATATGCATTGCCTCATCAGCTTTAAGGCGGTCTGATGATGAAAGTATTCCTGACTGATTTGTATACGGAAATCTGCCGTATTCAACAATATCCCTGCAAGTCATAAGCTCAGTTTCTATTCTGTCTGTCATAACAACTGACATTTTTCTTGAAAGCTCTTTTCTTGTAAAGTTATCAAGATTTCTGTTATCTATAAAAACAGCTCCCGAAATCAGTTTAAGCTGTCCTGTTATGCTTTTCAGAATGGTTGATTTTCCTGAACCGTTTGCACCTATGATTGTGAGAATTTCCCCTTGCTTTACTGATATTTCAATATCTCCTGCAACGATTTTTTTATTATACCCGACAGAAAGTTTTTTGGTTTTCAATACAGAATCTTTCATATTTTTTTATTCCTTCTGCCAAGCATTATAACTATTACTGCGGGAGCTCCGAAAATTGCCGTTACAGAGCCTATGCTAAGTTCATTAGGGGCAAAAACAGTTCTTGCTATGAGGTCACATATAAGGCAGAATGATGCTCCGCCTAAAAATGATGCCGGAATGATTAATGAGGGTTTTGATGTTTTCAGTATTCCTCTTATGATATGCGGAACGGCTATTCCTACAAATGATACAGGCCCTGCAAATGCTGTTACTGTTGCGGAAAGCATACTTGAAAGAAGTACAAGCATTATACGGAAAAGCTTTATGTTTACTCCAAGACTTCCTGCATATGTTTCTCCGAGTCTGTAAGCTCCTATCTGCTTTGACATTATCATTGTAAGTGCAATAAGCGGAAATACTGTCAGAGCTATTACTTTCATATCATCTGAATCTATTCCGGAAAAACTTCCCATTGACCAGTTATGAAGATTTACAATATTTGAATCATCTGCAAATGTAACGATAAAGTCTGTTACTGCTGAACAGATATATCCTATCATTATTCCGCTTACTATAAGCGATGAACTTTTATGAACTTTTCCTGCAACGGCAAGTATAAAGCCCATTGAAATCATTGAACCTATAAACGATGAAAGCATTAACTGTGCAGAAGTAAGGATAATTC
>CAKSPD010000029.1 GCA_934481385.1 uncultured Oscillospiraceae bacterium | reverse complement strand
GTCCCATTGAATCTGATCTTTTGCTTGGAATCATTAATGAGTATAGTGAGAATATTGGTATAAAGGTCATTATTGTTGCAAACGATGATAAAATAGATGATTCCAGCAAATTCGTACAGTACAAGGAGAAAGTTGTATATAGGACTATTAAATTGGAGCAAAATGTTGAATACGTATTAGAAGCACTTATTGATGAATTCGATTCAAGAGGTTCAGAATATCAGTATTTTTTAAAAAAGCGTTGTCAACTTATTATTAATGTTTTCAATGCTTCAAAAAGCAATAATTTTAGAAGTTTAAGAACTGCAATCAATGATTTTGAAAAACTGTACAACCTTCTTATTGAAAAGACACAGTTTTTAGTCTCCCATAAGATTGAACCATATGAACAAAAAACACTTGATTTTTTACTTGAACAGTTTTTGGCTTTTATAATGGAGTATGCAGCGGGTGAAAATATTTACGAATATTTTTATGAAACATTTAATGATCCGATTGATGAAGACGAAAATGGTGCTCCCATTTGTTTGGCGTATACACCCGATAATATTCCATCATTTGTTTCAAAGTACCGACAAGAAATATTTGATATCAGTTCAGTTCCCAAAGCGATAATTGAGTGGATTGTTAAAGGTGTTTATAACAAAGATGCTATAGCTAAATGTATTGATGCCTATTTTGAAAAAAATAAACCTTATCAAATCGAAGATTGGGAACTTCTATTATCAACTCAAATCCTATTTCTTGATAGTATTGATATATTTAATAATGGTTATTGTGCAGCTTTACAAAAAGCATATGATGGTGATTTGACCAGTGAGCAATACATTTCATTATTGCATCAGATTCGACAAGCTAAAATGATGAAAATTAATTTGCCTAAGGAGCCACTGTATGATAAGATGACTTATGGATTTCGAAGTAAAGATAGATCAAATGAAGAAGAACCTGTACTAAGTGGCTTTAGCGGATGGACTGAAGAAGCAGCTATAGATCTAAAAAAGGAGATTGAAGCTTCAATTCATAATAGACCAATTAATAAAAAAATACGTGACTATTACAATTACTGTTTGAATTATTTTAATCGATGTAATATAGATGATTCGCTGCAGCTATTAAATAGTTCAACTGAGATCAAGTTGAACGATGAATTAATTGATGCTGTGATCAGTGCATTCAAAGGAGCAACGAATAGAAAGAGAAGAGAGATTGCGTGCTATTTCTCGAACATCAGGTTTTCAAATCATGAAAATAGAACATTGTCAGATAAGCTAATAAAAAAATTAAGTGATTTAAATGGAACGGACATTCATGACCCAATAGGTATTGCAAATCTAACTGAATTTATATCAAAAGTTAAGAAACAATTTTTATCGGATTAGAATTTGATTCATTATAACCTTTCATATGATATGAAATATTAAGCAGGCACTGCACTGAAATGGTGTAGTGCTATTTCTTTTTCCCTTCTTCCTTTTAACTGGTTATTTTGATTAAACCAAAGCCTTATGAAAATCAAATCAAAAACTAATCAAGATTCTGTATGATAGATTACAGAAAGGAGATGAATCATGCAGATGAATTTTGCAAAAAGGGCAATGCTTTATATATCACGCAAAAAGGGAAAAACGATTAGTCTGTTTTTGGTGATATTTATAGTTGCTGTTTTTCTTGTTTCTTGTTTTAGTGTACTGAATGCATCAGGAAAATTGTCAAGAGATATTCGTACTTCTCTCGGAGCCGCTTTCTATATAAGAGCAAATACTGGCGTGAGAATGAATGGGAACGGCGAAGCAGAGATCATGGAAAATGATGTCCATATTACAGAAAATGAAATAGATGAAATTATGCAAAAAAATGAGATCAACTATTGTAATCCTATCAATTACGGGTTCGCTAAAAGTGACAAAATTCAGTTTATCCAAGGAGATAAACACACCATTGAAAACAATATGGGAAAAGTGACGGCTTTGCGATTTTCTGCTCTCGCCCCTAATTTCACAGATGAAACAACTACTTTAATAGAAGGAAAACATATCACTGAAACTGATAGAGAAAAAATTGTTATCAGTGAGCAATTGGCAAGTTCCAATCAGCTATCTGTTGGTGACACGTTAACATTGACTCATGCTAAACTTGGCGAAACTGATGGAGTATATACTGATGAAATCCCCATTAAAACCGCTTATGTAAAAGTTCAGGTATCAGGAATCTATAAGTTGAATGTGCAGGATACATCCATTAAACCTACCGCCGGTATTGCTGATAATGAGATTTATACAAGTCTTGATGTTTTGAATGAGCTGCATGAAAGTGAAACCGGTATTTATACTGGAGAGGTTGATTTTTATATTACTGACCCTGAAAAGCTGGAAAGCATTACTCATAATGTTCAACTATTAGAATCTATTGATTGGACAACTCACTTTATTCGTACCAACAATTTTCAGTATTCTAAAATTGCCAACCAATTATCTGCTCTGGGAGATTTTGTAACGATATTACTTGTCTTTGTGTCAATTGTCAGTACAGCGTTCCTGATGCTGCTGTTAACAATGCGTATGCGAAGTCGAATGCAAGAGGCAGGCATTTTGCTCGCAGCTGGTATTAACAAGAAAAATATCATAGCAGGATTTTTATTAGAGACATTATCCGTTTCGATAATTGCACTGATTTTATCTTACATTGCATCTTTATTTGTTACAAGCCTTTTAGGTTATAATCTGCTTGGCGAACTACACCCGAATCTGTTAAACGATGAAGTTATAACAGCAGGAATAAGAAACGATATTCAAATTGAAGATTACCTAAAACTGAGTACTGTAAAATTGCTGTCTATTTATTTCTGTCAATTAATCGTAATTGCTATTTCAATTTTTGTATCGTCAATTATGATTATGCGATTAAAGCCAAAAGAAATTTTATCAAAAATGAGTTAGGAGTATTTTAAGATGAGTTTTATAAAGAGAGCAGGTTTGTACTGTATCAGACAACGGTTTAAGACTGTTATTTTATTTCTGGTATTGATGCTTATATCAACTTTTATTCTTACAAGCATTGCCGTTCGTGATGCGGCTAAAGGTGCAACAGCAGATGTTCAAACAGCGATTGGTGGTAAAATCATGCTTGAACTTGATACTGATCAAAACATGGGAAGTAGTCAGCAAAATGAATGGGGAACGGTTTACGGATATGACGGAGATTTGATTACACAGAAAATTGTAGATGCAATCAAAAAAGTTGATGGTGTTGTGGACTACAATTCAGAAGATACAGCAGGATATTACGGTGCAGGTGTAAACTTTAAATACTTGCCGGCTGCTTTTAATTTGAGTTATACACAGTATGGGGAATCATCAAGCTATACTGCAACACTATCATCTGAAAAGTGTTCTAAATTTCAAAACGGCACGTATAAGCTAACAGATGGCAGACATATTACACCAGATGACAAACACGCTTGTTTGATTTCAAAGGAGCTTGCTGACTATAATAATCTGTCTGTTGGCAATCAGATTCAAATGTATTCATTAGATGCTGATGCCATATCCGAATTTGAGATTGTTGGAATTTTTGATGGTACAGAAGGCACTTCAGGAAACGCTCTAACTGTAGATGAAATTCCTGCTAATTGTGGCTACATAGACTATGCAACTATGTTTGAAATATGGGAAGATGAGTTGAATGGTTATCAACAGTTGACTATCTATGTAGAAGATCCTGTTAGTATTCAAAATGTTTATGACAAACTTTCCGCTTTACCAGAGTTGAAAGGAAAAACTTTAAAACTCAGTATTGATACAAATGAATATGACATTGTTTCTACGCCTTTAGAAGCCATGCAAAAGTTGATGAATACAATAATTCTTATCATTTCTATTGTCAGTATCATTATTTTGGCTCTACTTTTGACAATATGGATTAGAGGACGGAAAAAAGAGGTAGGGATTCTGCTTTCCATCGGAAAAAGTAAAGCAAATATCATGTTGCAAATTTTTACGGAAACTTTTATTGTGGCTATTATTTCATTTACGGCATCCGTACCATTTAGTAATTTAATATCAAAAAAAGCTGGAATATTTTTAGTATCCAAAGTCACTACAGGAGCAACGAATCTTGATGTGCAAATTGATGCAGCATATCTTCTTCCATTGAGTCTAATTGGCATTTTATTGATTACAGTAGCAGTTATTATTTCATCATGGAGTATCGTTTGCTCAAAGCCAAAGGATATTCTTACAAAAATGAGTTAAGGAGAATGATTAAATGTGTATATTGAAAGCGTGTAATATTAAGTATTCTTATAATAGCAGTAGGACAATCCTTAAAAATATATCTGCTGAATTTGAGTTAGGAAAAATCTATGCAATTCTCGGTCCGTCAGGATGCGGAAAAACAACATTGCTATCTCTGCTTGGAGGATTAGACACTCCATCTGAAGGAAAGATTTTATTTCAAGGAGAAGATATTGTAGAAAAAGGACTTGCATGGCATCGCAAAAATAACGTAGCTTTTATTTTTCAAAGTTATAATTTAATTGATTATATGACACCGGCTGAAAACGTAGCTTTGACATCAAAATTGCCACCATTACCTATCTTAGAACGTGTGGGACTAACAAAGGAAGAATCGAATCGAAACGTTTTAAAGCTTTCTGGAGGACAACAGCAGCGAGTAGCTATTGCCCGTGCAGTAGCATCTGATGCAAGTGTTATCCTTGCAGACGAACCAACAGGAAATCTGGACGAAGATACAGCTCTTGATATTACAAACATTCTAAAAAAATGTGCCCATGAAACCAATAAATGCGTAATTATTGTAACGCACTCTAACGACCTTGTAAAACAGGTCGATGAGGTATTTTGTTTGAAAAAAGGCGAGTTGCAAAAATTGAGAAACTGATTGGACAGTTATATTTATGATAATAAGATTTATATAGAATTGTTTATTTTGATTTGCTAACGAGCTAAATGTATAAGATCAGAGCCGATGAATTTGTGAGGTAACTCATAGATCATCGGCTTTCTTTTTACCACAACAATTTCTGGTAGAGAATATCAACGAAAAATAAGAGGTGACAGAATGAATGCAAAATGCAGACTACTTTGTTTAAGAGAAATGTTTATCAGATATACCGACCAAAATAACTATGTTTCAATGGATACAATACAAAAATATTTAAGATCCTGTGGCTATCCGGCACATAAGGTAACCATAAAAGACGATATTGAAGCTTTGATTTTGAGTGATATGAATATTGAATACGTCCACAACAAAGGTTATCATTTGAAATCACGTCCTTTCTCACTCAGTATTTTGAAAATGCTTGCCGATGCAATTGCTTCTTTTCAATTTCTAACAGTTAAAGAATCTGAATCATTATTTAAGTTGCTTGAAAGTTTGTGCAGTATCTATGAAATTCCATTGCTCAGAAGAAAAATCATGTTGACTAATCGTGTAAAATCGGACAATGAGCAGATTTTCGACAATATTGATATGATAAATTCTGCTTTCCGCAACAATCAGCAAATCGGCTTTGATTATTACGATTATGATATAAACAAGCAGTTGGTTCAGCATGGAAAAAGAAAGTTTTGCTCACCGTGTGCATTAGTAATGAATGATGAACGATATTACGTTGTTTCATATTATGAGGAGCATTCCGATACATATACAAATTTTCGTCTGGATCGAATGAGGAACATCGAGCTTATCGACACAGTAAGAAAATATCCTAACGAAAAGCTTGATTTAGAGCAGTATGTAAAATCTTCTTTTTCTATGTTTCGTGGAAAAAGTGAGTATGTTACACTTCGGTTCCCACTTGAAAATAAATATTGTAATATCGTGATCGACAGATTCGGGAAATCTGTTCTCATGCTGAAAGATAAGCAGTCTGATAAGCATTTCATCATTCATGTCCTGATAAAATCCGAGTATCCTCAACCGTTCTTTTCATGGATATTTTCATTTAGCGGAGAAGTTGAAATTTTAAGTCCGGTCAGACTGAAAGAACGATATACAGAAACTCTCATGAAAAGCTGCATACTGCAATATGCACATTAAGCAAAAACAGGCACTTTACAAATACAAAGTGCCTGTTTTCTTATCCTATTTCGTTCTTATCTTTGCTTTGCTCTTTCCGTTTAGATGGTTTCTGTCTGTCCTTAAAGGCTTCCTTTTTCAGCTTAGCCCTTTCAAAATAGCAGGTACGCTGTTTTTCAGGAGCATTTTTCTTGGCTTCCATTGCTGCCTGATTAAGTTCTTCGGTAAGAGCAGTAAGCCGTTCTGTTTTTTCTTCAAGTTCTGCCTGCTGAGGAAATGGTGTGCTGACAATACGCACAGCATTTTCCAAATCCATTTTCAGCTTGTTGATGCTGTTTTGTGTATCACTAATCGTCTGGTCAATTTTGTAGAGTGTAGATTCCATACGCTTGAGGTTGGCAGAAAAGCTGCTTGTTAAAGCACATTTATGTTCAGCATTGCCTTTCATGGTAATGGAAATGTCAGGTTCATTGCCAAACATCACTGCCTTGACGGATAGCTTGAATCCCTGAAATTCACCGATTTTCTTTTCACTGTCGGAACTCTTTTTGACAAAATCCAGTACTGTATCTTCAAGAGCCTGTGCAGCTTCTTTGCGGTCTGTGTATTCCGTGCCATCAATGGTAATTTTGAATACTGGCAGTTTTGTTTCTTCGTCTATCGGAAGCTGACGAAGTGTTTCACGGTCAGCTTTCAGATTCTCCAGCCTTTTCTCTGCTTTTTCAATTTTTGCAGGAGTGACAGCTACCGTTTGCTGCATATCGAATACCGTATTGGTATGTTCTGCTTTCAGGAGATTCAGTTCCTTTACTTCGTTATCCAGCATCATCTTCTCCTTGATACGCTCATCTCCTGTGCAAAGAGCCTTGATTTCAGAATAGTTCAGAGCCTGCTGGTCAACATCCTCACAAGTTCTTGCAGGAGTTTTAGAAGTCATGATCTGTCCGATGAAACGCTGCTTTGCTTCCAGTGTCTGATAGAGATACGCATCAAAACTGCCTTTTGTCACATAGTTAAAAACATGAGCCACGCTGTTCTGGTTGCCCTGACGTTCAATACGTCCGATTCGCTGTTGTAAATCACTTGGTCGCCATGGAATATCCAGATTATGCAATGCGATCAGCTTTTTCTGACAGTTCGTACCTGTACCCATTTTGCCTGTACTTCCCAGCAGAACTCTCACTTCGCCTTTATTCACACGGTCGAAAAGATCAGCTTTCTGCTGTTCGGTCTTGGCATCATGTACATAAGCGATTTCTTCCGGCTTTATTCCGTTTTGAATCAGCTTATCACGAATATCATCGTAGACGCAGAAGTCACATTCCTCCTCTAAAGATTCTCTTTCGGACGCTGACCTTTCATCTGTGCTTTCTCCTTTATCTGTTGACTGCGAATTTTTCTTTGGAACGCCGAGGTCGCAGAAGATGATCTGCGTCAGCTTTTCATCTGCTGTATCGTGATAAATCTGCATAACATTCCTAACGCACTGATTCAGCTTTGTATCCGGATGATCTTCAAATGACGGGTCGATCAATCTTGGGTCAAGCCCCAGCTTTCTGCCGTCGGAAGTAATACGGAGCATATTGTCCACGGACGGATCTATATTTCCGCTTTGTACATCATCAGCACGGTCGGATAACTCCTGTACAAGCGTTTTCTGAAACTCTGTTGCTTCAATGTTCTCAATGTGATACTTCATTTCCGGTGTAGCAAGGTCGAGCGTATCTGCTGTACGCACATCGGCAACCTGTTTGAACATACTCATCAGTTCCGGCAAGCCTGTATAGTTGGCGATTCGGGTGCGTTCCTTGAACTTGTTGCCGGCAGGAGCAAGTTCCCATTCCGTTTTCTGTTCCCCGAACACGGTTACCCAGTTGTCAAAATTACTAAGTCCATGATCTTTCAGAAAGTCATATTCCAAAAAACGCATCATGGTATGTAATTCGGTTACAGAGTTACTGAGTGGTGTACCAGTAGCCATGATCACGCCCCTGCTTCCGGTTTTTTCATCAAGATAGCGGCATTTCATAAAGAGGTCAAGTGCTTTTTGTGAAGCAGAGGACGAAATTCCTGC
>CAKSPD010000028.1 GCA_934481385.1 uncultured Oscillospiraceae bacterium | reverse complement strand
TACAAGATATGATAAACTTGATGTTATCTTTCTGTCATTCGTTCAAATCGTGTGCATCTTCACGTGGCTAAAATAGTATCAACAGGCTCTAGTAGATATGTTTCTGTATTCAAATGATTAAATATTGATTTATCAGGAAGAGTAGGAGCGATACCATTTCATGTTATTTTTTTAAATGCTGTATTCCGATTATATATAAATTCTGGTTCACAATTGAAAGAATCCCATTTCTGTCTATGAATAATAAAATCCGCTGTAAAAATAAATTACAGCGGATTTTTCATGTTTAATTGTAAATTATTTATGAACGGACAAACGTCTGTCCTGTGTGATAACTATAATGAGAATATGGATTAAGAATTCTGAAAATTATCAGAAAGCAAGTCCATAAATGCAAGGCAAAGATGTTTGTTGTCAGGCGAAAGAATTTGGAATTTTTCCAGTAAAGCCTCATCATCTTCCGAATAATCTGTTTGGCGGACAGTACCCAGAAGAATGTGGTCAGGAGTTGTTTCAAGAGCGGTACATAATTTCAGGAAAACTTCAAGGCTTGGAATTGAACGTGCTGTTTCAATGCAGGAAAGGTATTTGTCATTGATTTCCGCACGTTCACATACTTCAAACTGTTTCAACCGTAGCTCCTTTCGCCTCCTTGCAAGATTTCTGCCGATTTGTTTGTAATCAAGTATCATAAATATCACCTCTTAAAAAAGAGTATAAACACTTTTCTGAAAAGTAAACATATTATAAGTTGAAAAATTACTTGACAATAGAAAAAATATGGTTTATAATAAGAAAAATGATATTTGTTGTAATAAAGCCGGTTTTTATACAGAATTTTTATTAAAGAATGAAGGTAACTAATTATGAATAATCAGGAATATGAAACAGATTTTAATTCTTCCATTACAATAAAAGATATCTTGGAAACTATAACATCTGCAAAAGAATTTTTGGAAACAAACCCCGGAATAATCAATGCAACTAATTATGTTGTACAGAACGGAATAAAAAAAGGCGGTTATGATATTGTAAAAACAGCTATCAATGGGGTATTTGAAAACGGCAGTGAACAAGGTATATTGAATGCTTCTCTTAATAGTTTAAACAACTGTTATCAGGGTTCGGGCAGTTTGGGAACAGATTTTAAACAACTGGGGAATAGTGCTGTAAATCGTTATAAAAACGGAAATTCAGTTCAGAATCAGCCCTATGAAGATATAGTTGATTATGAATATGAGAAAGAAGATACTCCATATGAAAATGATAATCTGCCGGTTAATATGAATATGACAAATCAGCAGTTTGTGGTTGGTGGTGTAACTGTTTTGGGAATGGGAAAAGTGGCTCTTAAATATGGAGAAAAGTTACCCGATGCTCTGGATAAAGTTAATAAGATTATTGAATCAACTACACCTCAGATAGACCGATTAAGTGGCAATATTACAAAAGTTAAAAATTCAGGAAACAAATTATGGGAATCTATGAAGAAGAAACCTGCTATTCAGGAAACAGCTCAATATACAGATGATGCACTTCAGTATGTGGACGATGCTGCTGAACTTATGAACACAGGATTTACAGAAACAGCAGTTCAGAGTGCTTCATCAACTTTTCAGAAGAGCGTTTCGTCTGGTGTAAAAGGTGGTTTAGCTGGTGCTGTTATCGGCATAACAACAGAAGCAGTTATGTCATATAAAAAGTATAAAAACGGAGAAATAACTAAAGAAGAATACCTCAAGGAAATGGCAAAGTCAGGTGGTCAGTATGGTGTTTCAGGTGCGGTAACTGCCGGAATAACAACATCTATAACCCCAGCCATTACTGCTGTTGCCGGTACACTTGGAGTAGCTTGCCCCGTTGTTTCAATTCCTGTTTCAATTGCACTCGGTGCAGGTATTGATAAAATTATTGCTCCGGCATTCGGCAGAGGTGAATATAAGAAAATTCTTGATGAAGCAAAATATTATCAGAATTTATTATATGCTCACGATGACCTTGTCAATGCAATTGCAATGACGGAAAATCAATTTGTTGAATTTATTGATGAATATCAGCAACAAATACAGGTTCATGCACAGCTTACAGATACTAACAGTCAGATAAATCAGTTGCACAAGGTTGCAGATAATAAATTACAGCAACAAGCTCAGCAGTTGAATAATACTTTTAATCAGCTTGGGGATTTATTTAATAAAATATAAAGGAGAAGAAAAAAATGATTACTCAGCTTTTAACCGGAGAAGATACTCGTTTTCTTGCACAACAGCCTGAATATGAAACAGATATTATGGTTGGTCAGATGACTACTCTGATGCAGAATATCACAGATTTACAGAATGATACTGATGATAAGGTAGCACAGCTTCAGAATCAGAGCTGGTTCAAGCGTATGACTAATACCCTTTTTGGCAAAAATAAGGTTACAAAACACGAAATTCAGAAAAACAATGATAAGGTTGTTACATATATTTCGCAGTCTGTCGCACAGCTTTATAATATGAATCTTATTAACGAAAGAGCAATTTGCAGTTTGGGAAACCGTATGAATGAAGTGTATATGCAGGTTGTTGAATCCAATCAGGAAATGCTCAATATGAAAGGTCAGATTTCACAGATTATGGCTGTTCAGCAACAGACTATGGAGGCAATGGGTGCTTTTGTCAATAAGCTGAACGAAAAAATTGAAAGTGTTGATAACTTTCATATGCTTATTTCTGAAATTCAGAACGGCATGTATAATGACAGCAGTAAACTTTATAACCTCTGCTCAATTTTATCACAGCTTGACAAACGTCAGATGAATGATAACAGAAAAATGAATCTTCTCATTGATACTATGAATAAATCAGGAATAATTACATCTGATGAAATAACTGTATTGAAATGCTTGCAGGAGATAGTTGCTCTGCCACAGGAAAAAATAGGCTTGATATATCTCGAACTCTGCAATTTCAGAAACAGTTTTCCGGCAGGCCTTTTTGCTGATATGATTGAAAATTATCATTTCCTTTCAAAAATGGAAAAGATGTCAAAGAAAAAGGAAGTAATTATTCAGCGTGTTCTTGATAAATATGACCTTGATTCAGATGCACTTTTTTCAATTGAGGATATTTCTGAAAGTTTCTTTGAAAATAAACAGGCTTGTCTGGTTGATATTAATAATTTGCAGATTGAAAAAAATTCAGCAAATGATAATAACACATCATCAGGAAACAGTGATGATGAACTTGAACCTTGGTCTGAAGAATTATTTTTTGAGAAATTTGAGGAATTTGAAAAAAATGACGATGATGAAGGTTTGTTTAATTTTCTAAAACCTTATGCTGAACAGGGTATTCCAAAAGCTATGTATTTTTTCGCAGGTTGTTATGAGGAAACTGATTCTAAAAAATTCATTGATTATCTTACAAGAGCAGCTGAAGCAGGATTTTCTAAGGCACAGTGTGACTTGGGAAAAGAATATTATTATGGAAACAATATATCTGAAAATATAAATGAAGCAATAAAATGGCTTACAAAATCTGCTGAACAAGAAGATACTGAGGCAATGGGTATTCTTGGTAACTGTTTTGTTGAAAAGAAAAATTTTAAAAAAGCTATTGAATGGTATAAAACCGGAGTTGAAAAATACAATGATGGATATTGTCAAAATTCATTAGGATTAAGATACTTTAATGGTGAAGGCGTTAAACAGTCTTATTCAGATGCATTTTTCTATTTTAAAAGAGCTGCTGAAAATGGTGATTCATCAGGTGAAAACAATCTTGGATACTGCTATATGAATGGTTATGGTACAAGCAAGAATTTAGAAAGTGCAAGATACTGGCTTGAAAAAGCAGTTGGAGATGGTTTTGAATCAGCACAGGAATTACTTGATGAGTTAGAGAGATACTATGATGACTATGACTCTTCTAACAAAACTGCTGAATCTTTAAGATACTGGGCTGATAACGGTGATTTAGATGCTATGGAAGATTTAGGTTATGCTTTGTATTTTGGTGAACTTGATGATAACTTCGGTGTTGACGGTATTGAGCAAGATTATAATGAGGCAGTAAAATGGTTTGAAAAAGCTGCAAATGCCGGAATGATGTATAGTCAGAAAATGTTTGGTGATATGTGTTACAACGGAGAAGGAGTTCAACAGAATTATCAGAGAGCAATGAAATGGTATAAAAAAGCTGCGGAACAGGGAAGTGGCTGGGCTTGTTTTCAACTCTATGTCATGTATTTTAATGGACAAGGCTGTTCAGAAAATCAAAATATTGGTATGGACTATTATTATAAAGCCTGCAATTATCTGAATGACGGAAAAGAAATTTGTCCTGATTGCGGTTCAAGTGATTACAGCTTAGAGGAAGTTAGTTCCGGTGCAGGCAAAGGTGCTGCCGTGGGTGCAGGAGCTGGTGCAATGTTTGGATTAATAGGAATGGCTGTCGGTGCTGCGGCAGGTGCATTAATTAATAATTCTACAACAACAAATTGCAGATGCAATAATTGTGGTTATCAGTGGGAAAAAATAATGTAAAATATATTGAATAATATAAAAAGCAGTGAGATTTATTCTCACTGTTTTTCTTTTTATGAGCTTGACAAAACTGTATTCAGTTACGCATAATTTTATAGCAGAATATTTCTTAATAAATTTAATTTTATAAATAAGGAGAAATACTATGAAACTTTTTGTAATTCCTGAATCTCTTAATCAAAAAGGAAATCTTGTTACCGGAACTCTCGGCAAAGAAGACGGTACACCGCTTCTCTACAAAAATAAGCCAATTATTTTTACCTTTGATTCCGATACTAAAGCAGATATTCTCATTCCTGAAAGTCTTGAGCCAATCTATCCACTCATAGAGGACGCAGTAATGCGATATTTTTTGGGTAAAAAGTGAAAATAATAGTAATAAAGCATCATTTTATTATATAAACAGTCTAAAAATTGTATAAAATTGTCAATTTTTAGATTAATAATTGTGCATTTATATGAATTTAACAAAATTATATTGCATTTTCTCTCTTTTTGATATAATATTATTACATACAATAATTTCCAGATATGTAAAATTCATTTGTCAATTGGAGGTGATAAATTATTTTTCAAATCATTCATTAATATATTTATAAAAATATTGGAGGGTGAAAAATATGATTAAGTGTAATTTAAAAAAAGTTATTTCTTTAATGACAAGTGTAATGATTTTATTTTGCTTTTCATCAGGTTATCTGTCAAATAATTCATTAACTGCATCTGCAATATGTTGCCGTAAAGATGGATTTGACAAAAGCAGATATACTTTGACTGGAAATATGGCACAAGATGTTGCAACAATTGCTAAATCGCAGGCAGGCAGAACTTGTTCTCAGTTTGGATATTCCGGCGTTGATTACGGGGCTTGGTGTGATGAATATGTTGCAGATTGCCTTGAAAATGCTGGTTGTGATGACAGTATAGTTGCCCACGGAGGAACTGTTGCTGATTTTGAAGAAATTATGAGGAAAAAAGGTGCTGTTGCTGTATCATCACCACAGCCCGGAGATTTAATATTTTTTTCTTGGTCTCACGTAGAAATCGTAACAAGAGTAGAAAATGGTACTGTTTATTGTGCGGGTGGAAACAATCAGGGAAAAACATACCCAGGTGGCAGATGTGCAGGTGAAAGAAATGCTCAAAGTGTCGCTAAAAGCATGAATGGTTCAATTAGATTATATTTAAGACCTAATTATACGTCTATTATTCAAGCTCCTAATACTAGTGTACTGTCAATTGATAAAACAATGCTTGCCGTTGGTGATGAAATTACATTTACAGCTTCATCTGATTATGCAACAGGTTTTACTATTGGAATTGATAAAGACGGTGGTAGAATTATTACACAAGATTTAAATGGAAATACATTTTCATTTACCCCAACTGAAGCCGGCGACTATTATTCATATGTAACTGCATGGAATAGCATTGGATTGGTTGATAGTCCTGGAATAACCTTTAAAGTATATGACTCTGCACCAAGTGAATCATATCTGTCTATAAGTGGAGAAAGTACAACATATGAAGTAAATAGTATAATTGGATTTGTTGCATCATCGGATATTGCAACTGGATACACTATTGGTATTGATAAAGACGGAAGTAGAGTTGTTACACAAGATTTAAACGAAAATACTTACTCCTATCAGCCAACAGAACCCGGAAACTATTATGCATATGTAACATCGTGGAACAAATATGGTATATGTGACAGTAAAGGCATCACATTTAAAGTATATGATTCTGAGCCTACATATTCCAAAATTAGTTTAGATAAATCTGATTACAATGTGAATGATGGTGTTCAACTTAATTTTGAAAGTGACAATGCAATATGGTACTCTGTTGGAATTTATAAAGATGGAAAACGATATGATTCAATTTGGGATATAACAGAAAACACTTATGTATATCAAGTGACAGAACCCGGAATATATAGTGCATATGTAACATCAAGAAATACTTTGGGGTGGGTTGATAGTCAATTAGTATATTTCAATGTGTACTCAACCATTGATGGTGACTGCAATAATGATGGTCAATTCTCAGTTGCAGACGTTGTAATACTCCAAAAGTGGTTATTTAATGATGAAACAGAACTCACCAACTGGCAATCAGCTGACCTTGATGAAGATGGTACAATTAATGTCTTTGATTTATGCCTTATGAAACAAAAGCTTATTAATAAATAATAGCATTTATGTTTATACAGACGGTGTTGCAGAGGCTACCGATTCAGACAATCAGCTTTACGGCACTGACAGAATGCTTGATGCACTCAATAAATGTTCTGTTGCTGAACCTGAAAAACTTCTTTCTGCTGTAAAACAGAGTATTGATGAATTTGTAGGCGATGCACCTCAGTTTGATGATATAACTATGCTTTGCTTTGATTATTATGGAAAGGACGGTAAAATCATATGAAAAAAATGACATTTGATGCAATAGCCGATAACTTTGCTTCTGTTCAGAAATTTGTGGACGGAGAACTCGAAACAGCCGAATGTCCGATGAAGATACAATTGCAGATAGATATTGCCATTGAAGAAATATTTGTAAACATTGCACGCTATGCATATACCTCCGGAACAGGCAAAGCTGATGTTACTGTGGAAATAACAGATACACCCAAAACAGTATTCATTACTTTTTCAGACAGTGGCAGACCATATAACCCTCTGGAAAAATCTGACCCCGATATAACATTATCTGCGGAAGAAAGACAGATAGGCGGTCTTGGTATCTTTATGGTCAAGAAAAGTATGGACGAAATGAGATATGAGTATTTGAAAGGACGAAATAATCTTACTCTTGTAAAAAAGTTATAAATACTAAAAACCTCCGCAGAATATGCGGAGGTTTTTTATAAACAATATATTTTTAACGGACATCATAATAAAATTCATCAGCAGCTTCTCTGTCTTTACCTGTAAAAATGCGTTTTGTTAATTTACGGTTTTTAATAAGATACCAATCTCCGAATTCATCAAATTTTCTTGATGATGTAAGAATATATGATTTCTTTAAAGTTCCGTATTTTTTTCCAAGTTTTTTACCATGATTTTTTAACTTTACAGCAAAATCCATATCTTCCAGACTAACTAAGGATTCATCAAAACCTCCGACTGCATCAAAATCTTTTTTGTAACACCAGAACATAGCACCGCTTAAATAGCCTTTATTTTTCATCATAACAGGAATAAGATTAAATGCAACATACATTGCTGAAAAAGCAATACCGATTGAAATTCTGTCAAATTTAGGATTTGTACCACCACCGATATATTTTCCGCTTTCAAGTTTTTCTTTGATTTCACAAAGTGAATGTTTACTCATTCTGCTGTCAGCATCTATTGTTACTATAATTTCTCCCTGAGCAGATTTCACACCTGTATTTCTTACTGCTGAAATACATTTTTCCTCATTTTTTAAAACCTTTGCTCCATAATGTTTTGCTATAAGTTCAGTTTTATCAGTACATCTGTTTGCAATCACTATTATTTCTACATTATCAGTGACATATTCAGATGCATTCAAGATAGATTTCAGACATTTATCAATATACTTTTCTTCATTATGAGCCGGAATAATTACGCTGAATTTATACAATATATTCACTCCTTATCAGAAATTATTGTAAGGGACAGGAATAAATCCTGCCCCTTTTTGTTATTTTTTAATATTCCTGTGATACCATATCACCATATACAGTATGAACATTTCCGTTTAAGTCTGTGTATACAAGATATGCTCTTACATACCAGGTTTCTCCGGATTTTACATTTCCTTTAGTCCATGTATATCTTACAGCTTTTTT
>CAKSPD010000027.1 GCA_934481385.1 uncultured Oscillospiraceae bacterium | reverse complement strand
TGTACAAAGAATATTTCAACAATCTGAAAAATGTGGAAATTGGCATGGAAATCACGCTGTATGACAAGCAAAAGCAGACGTATCATTACACTGTGACCGAAAGCAAAATCGTCGATCCGGATGCTGTCTGGGTGCTTGATGATTTCGGCGATGACAGAATCACCATCATCACCTGTACCGATGACGGAACACAGCGACAGGTTGTGGTAGGACTGCTGGATTGATTTTTGGTTTGCTTAACCAATGAATGACCGTAACTAAGTGAAACCCATTAGCATCGTAACCCAGTTAAAGCGATTCAGTGAAAAGAACGAAAAAATTACGCAGTTTCGGATTTTTCCCATTTTGAAAGGTTGCAAATAAGTGATTTTACCACTGTAAGCATCGCCTCCACCATAACCGTACCCTTATTTTGATACAATTTAAGGGTGCATTAAACTGTTATTAAATCCTCGAAACTTCGCTGTTTCGGGGATTTAATCGTTTCTTATGACCGAATATTTATCGAAAAACAGGCTCAGATTTATGCTTCTGAGCCTGTTTGCTTTTTATAATCGTTTTCTTGTGGGAGTAATCGTTTTCTGGTTGCACCCATTTTTGAGTAATCGTTTCTTGTGGGTGCATGATAGACGAGAAATTTTAATTGTTTCTCAGATTCTTATATAGCTCATTTGCCATAACATCCTGAACCTTTTGATAGAAATCAGGGTCATTGAAAAGTTTCTGAAAAGACTCGTTATTTTCAAGGAAACACTGCGTTACAATCTCTTTGAACTTATCAGGAAAAAGCGACTGAACAAACATTTCTGTGCTGTTGTCACTGGCATATTTCTTGAACTTTTTAACGTCTTTATCGTCCATAAACATGCGATAAATGCCTTCGATAATAACTCGGTCTGATTCTGTGAAATCTCCGTCAAAACGTTCATTCACTTTTTCAATAATACTTTCAAGAGTATCTTTTTTCTTATTTTGTTTTTTAGAACCTGTATCATTATTTGAAACATAAACAACCTGCTTTTCATCAAGAATAATCGCACCTGTATGTGTTTCTTTTAGTTTTGCATATTCAAGTTTGATTTTATCATCAATATCAACAATTTCTTTTTCCGACTTTGGCAGTAAACGCAAGAGATTTGATGCATACAAATATTCTGCAAATAATTCTTTATCATGTAAACGAACAATCTGAGTGATATAAGAATAAGTTCTTGTAAACTTGCGAATATAATCACGAACAGCATATCGTTCATCTTCTGTAAGGTCATTATATCGTTCGATTACAGGTCGGAACATTCCTGCCAGTTTTCCAAGTGCTATTGCATCCTGTTTTTTGCCCGACTGCTTTTCCATAAAAGTATTAAATGATTCAACATCGTCATAATTAAAAAGCATATACTCATGCAATTTGTTCCTGTAATCATATACAAGATTAGGATCTGTTTCACCTTCAACAGCTGATGTTGTATAGAATGGTGCAAATGCTTTTTTGATGTCCTCTTCTGTATTTTCAAAATCAAGCACAAATGTGTTGCTTTTTCCGAACGTTGTACGGTTCAGGCGAGATAATGTTTGTACAGCATTGACGCCTTTCAATTTTTTATCTACATACATGGAATGAAGCAACGGTTCATCAAAACCTGTCTGATATTTATTTGCAACGACCAGTATATTATATCTGCTGCTATGAAATGTTTTTCTGAATTTTTTATCTGCCGTGATATATCTTCCGTTTTCATCGAGATTCATGGTTGCCTCTGTAAACGGTTTTTCGGCCGGCATTTCTTCCAGTGTTACTTCTCCCGAAAATGCAATCATAACATCGCACCCTGCCGATTCCTGCGGATGATTTTTCATATATTCTTTTATTGCAAGATAATATCTGACAGCATTTGGTCGGCTGTCTGCAACAACCATCGCCTTGCCTTTTCCGTTTATCTGGAATCTTCCGTTTGAAAGGAAGTTCGACATAATCATTTCTGTTTTCTGAGTGATTGTATATCCGTGTTTTTTGTAATATTTGAAAAGTGCCTTTGATGCTGCACCCTCTATCAATTCCGGATTATCTGCTGAGATTTTTACAAGTCTGAACGCTTCCTTAATTGTTGTGTAGTTTTGCAAAACATCAAGAATAAATCCTTCTTCAATTGCCTGACGCATGGAATAAACATGAAATGGTTCTTTCAGTGGTTTCCCGTTTTCACCGATTTTTTCTGTCGGTGTTCCGAAAACATCGAGTGTTTCACGCTTTGGTGTTGCTGTAAATGCAAAAAATGATTGATTGCTGTGTTTTCCCTGACCGATCACAGCGTTGATATAGTCATCTGTTAAATCTACATCTTCCTCGCTGATTTCCTCTTCTTCCGCATATTCACGAACGGCTGTTCCGACGTCGATCAGACTTCTGCGAAGCGTTCTCGCACTTTCTCCGCTCTGTCCCTGATGTGCTTCATCAATAATAACAGCAAACGTTCTGCCCTTGTAATTTTCCATATCTTTATAGGCAAACAGAAATTTTTGTATTGTGCAGATAATAATTCTTTTGCCGTCGTTGATTGCTTCTGCAAGGCTGTGAGAATTTTTCTTGTCGTTAATTGCTTCCACAAGACCGACTTTATGTTCAAAGCTGTTAATCGTATCCTGTAACTGTCCGTCAAGTACAACTCTGTTCGTTACTACGATAACAGAATTAAAAACCGCCTCATCTTTTGCGTTATGTACCGATGCAAGACGATATGCAATCCATGCAATTGAATTTGACTTGCCCGAACCTGCACTATGTTGAATGAGATAATTTTTTCCTGCTCCGTTTTGTTTCACATCTGTAAGAACCTTTCTTACAACATCGTACTGATGATAACGTGGAAACAGCAGTTTTTCTTTCATTTTTCCCGTATCTTCATCTTTTTCACGCACATGAGATACAAAGCGATGCAGAATATCCATAAGGGAATCACGCTGCAGCACTTCTTCCCACAAATAATGTGTTACATAGCCGTCATGATAAATCGGATTTCCTGCATGACCGTCAATTCCAGCACCGTTTGAACCCTGATTGAACGGCATAAAGTAGGTGTTTCCGTCTTTCAACTGCGTTGTCATCCAGACTTCGTAGAGGTCAACTGCAAAATAAACAAGAAATCTGTGGTCAAGGCGGAAACAAAATTCCTTACTGCTTCTGTCATTTTTATATTGCTTTATCGCACAATGATAATCCTGTCCCGTCAGTTGATTTTTCAGTTCCAGGGCAACGACAGGAATGCCGTTCACGGAAAGCACCATATCAATTGTGTTGTTATGATTCGGAGAATAACGAAACTGTCTTGCACAAGTGAGAATATTTGCGTTGTAATGTTCCACATTGTCGGCATTCAATGAAGTTTCAGGCTTGAAATAACAAATTTTCAGCCGGATTCCCAAATCTTCAATGCCGTTTCGGAGAACGTTTATCAATCCACGTTCACTGATGCATTTTTCAAGGCGGTGATAAAGCTTTTCCGATGCATTTTCACCGTAATATTTCGTATATTTTGCCCATGCTTTCGGCTGTGTTTTCTCGATGAAACGGCAAAGCACGTCCATATCCATGCACTTATTCAAATCGTGTGCATTGCCTTTGCGTGAAATATATCCGCCTTTCTCGGATAAAAGAAACGTTTCAATATCCTGCTCAAAGCGTTTTTCTTTTTTCTCCATTTAATCAATTTACAATTTATAATTGACAATTGATAATTGTTAATCGCCAATTTATAATTGCCTTTCCTCCACTTCTTACAATTTATAATTTACAATTGACAATTTATAATTATAAATTTTTAATTGTCAATTGCTTTTTGTTGATTTTATAATGCTTACCAATAATTTTAATATTTCTTTACAATCAGAAATTATACTTTCAAATTCTTTATCGTTCAAATAGTCTGTTTCATGCAAAAGTTCAAGCCAATATTCCGTTTCACCCGCTTCTTTTAATGAAATGCTTAACTTTGCTACAAAATCAGCTCTGCTCTGACCGTTCAGTGCTTCTTTTACATTTGCCCCAATACTTGTTCCACTTCGTAACAACTGTTTTGATAAAACATATTCTTTTTTCTCATTACACAAATATTGATACAGTCGTACTATCCTTATCGCAAATTTCTTGCTCTTTGTTTCAATTACATTATCTTTCATAAAACACCAACGTTATAATTTACAATTTACAATTGACAATTTATAATTATCAATTATCAATTTTTAATTGTAAATTGTCTTCTTTCCCGTCACATATTCATAGATGACAGATTTTTTATACTGCTGTAATTTTTCGATTTTCCGCTGTTTGATTGATATCAGGTTGTCTATTTGGGTGCATTTCTGGTCGAGATAGGACACTATGGCTTGTTGTTCTTCTATAGGCGGAATTGAAGATGTGATTTGTGCTAATTCTTCTTGATTTATTTTTGGCATTTTTACTCTATTTTCCGTAAACATTTTTACTTGAACAAGGAACAAGTTGGAAAGCATAAAATACATCATATATCTGTAATCTTGATTTGTTTCAATTGGATATATATCTGCACTACATAAGCCGTCAAATGGTGCTATTGTAACTTTATTTAATATAGGTCTTATTTTAGAATATAGCAATTGACCTTTAAAAAATAAATGGTTATCACTAACAATACCATTTTCTTTAACAGTTAAACATGGCAGAAGCTTTCCAGAACCCTTTTCTATATTGTCAGGTGCAACTTGTATGTAGTCTAAGTACTCGCTAGGATGAACAAGATTGGATTTTACCTTGCATATTTTTCCATATTTTATTATTTCCCAATCCTCCGGTATCTCTCCAATCCATTCCACGCCGCTGTCTTTCATCGGCACATCGGGATTCAGACCTTTTGTAACAGTTTCAGTAATCAGGCTTTGTTTGTAGGCTTTCAGCTTTTCGATCTGCTTTTGCTGGTTGGCGATGAGTGCGTCTATCTGGGTGCATTTTTGGTCGAGGTAGGCGGCGATTTGGTGTTGGATAGAAAGGGGAGGGACAGGGATAGATATGCTTCTCATTTCTTGCCAACGTGTTGTCCATAAGTCGTCAACTATACCGTGACCCCAGCGGTAAAATTCATCTGCAAATTCTGATGAATGAAACAACCAACTATAGTAAATGGGGTTCATTTCATTTCGAGGAGAAAGAACAGTATTTATTAAAGATACTGAGCCGTCATAATCAGAAATACCGCATGAACCTCGTCTATCAGAACGACTATTTATTGCAAAATCCCCTTTTTTAACAAGTTTTCTATCATCATGGGCATTTGTTTTTGCTGCCGTTGATAATTGTGGTACAATGCCTTTCATTGTTACAGAAAGCGGTTGATAATCAACGTCACTAACTTTTGTATTCCTAACTGTATATAGTGTGTTTATCAAAGAAATCTCCCATTCTTCCGGTATCTCTCCAATCCAAGCAACCCCGCTGTCTTTCATCTCACGCATTTTTTAATCTCCTCCTTTTTGCAATTGACAATTTATAATTGTCAATTTTTAATTTTCAATTGCCTTTCGTTTCAAGCATCTTCTTTACCTCTTTGTCAAAATCAGAATTGATCTTCTGTGTTTTATTGAAAGCATCGTATTCTGCTTCTGCCTTGACTTTTGCCTGTTTTGCGGATACTCTGCCGTTGTCTGTCAACGTCTTATATCTTCTGAAACTTAAAAATTCATTAACACTTTCTGCAAATTCTTCCATTGTAAAAGTATTTTCACGTTCTATCAGATCTTCAATATAATCAAAATATCCGGAAACAGTTCTTTCAAGCTGTCTGATTTGCTTTTCATCAAGATAATTTTTCGCAACTGTTATATCAGATTTCAGGATGCGTCCGTCGGGAGAATTTTTCCATGTGGTAAGACCCATATTTTCTTTTTCCCTGTCTGCCGATGAATAGACAATTTCCGCTGCCGTCTGTCCTGTTATCGCATAGTGAAATTTGTTCTGTACTGTGGAATAAAAACGTTTTGTAACATCTGAATTTTTGTCATAATCGATACTGCATTCCGCAAAAATATCTGTGATCTGCTGCCAGATTCTTCTTTCGCTTGCACGGATAGAACGAACTCTTTCAAGAAGTTCTTTGAAATAGTCTTTACCGAAAACAGTTTCTCCCTGTTTCAGGCGTTCATCGTCAAGAACAAACCCTTTTATCATATACTCTTTCAAAACACCTGTTGCCCAGATTCTGAATTTTGTCGCCTGACGTGAATTTACACGATAACCAACAGATATAATTGCATCAAGGTTATAGAAATCTATGTTTCGTTTTACATTTCTGCTGCCCTCTTTTTGAACTACCGAGATTTTCTCGGTAGTTGCTTCTTTTATCAATTCACCCTCTGAATATATATTTTTTAGATGTGATGATATATTATCACTTGTGCATCCAAACAATTCAGCCATGGCTTTTTGTGTGATCCAGATACTGTCATTTTGTATCACTGCATTTACGGAAACATCTGAATCATCAACATGATAAAGTACATAATGCATTTGCTTGTTCATATCATTCATTGCCAAACAACTCCTTCATCAAAACATTTTCTTCTGCTTCAAGTTCTTTTATCTCATCAAAGATGCTTTCAGAACTTACAGGGGCTGTGAATTTGTAGAAAAGCCTTGTAAAAGGAATTTCATAGCCGATCTTGTCTTTCTTTCGGTTCAAAAATGCAAGGGGATTATAAGGCTGGACATTTTTCTGAATATATGCGTCAATATCCTCTCCAAGCGGAATAATTTCCGTATCCGATGCACCTTTGACAGCCTGCGGATTTCCTTTTTTCAAAATCATCTTGCCGTTTTCGTCTGTCTGTGCCGTTTCCACTGTTACTTTTGTGAAACCGAAAAAAGCATTATCGAAAATCTTTGATTCTACAGCAAGGTCATTTGCCGTATAGATTTTTTTTGCAAAATCGTTGTAAGCCTCCATAATGAGAGAAATACAACTGTCATCCAGATCAACACGCTTGTTGCCGATGTTCTTTCTGCGTTTCACATAGCATTTTGATGCATCGATCAGCTGAACTTTTCCAAGGCGGTTTACAGATTTGCCTTTTGTAATGACCCAGATATAAGTGGAGATTCCCGTATTATAAAAAAGGTCAGTCGGAAGCTGAATAATCGCCTCCACCATATCGCCCTCCAGCACATAACGGCGAATTTCAGACGAACCGCTTCCGGCATCACCAGTGAAAAGGGAAGAACCGTTCTGAATGATCGCCATTCTGCCGCTGCCTTCTTTCAGCTTCTTGATTCCGTTCAGCATAAAGAGCATTTGTCCGTCAGAAATTGAAGGAAGTCCTGCTCCGAATCTGCCCTCATAACCTTTTTTTGCCTCGGCTTCAACTTCTGTCTTTTCCCTTTTCCAGTCAATACCGAACGGGGGATTTGAAATGATATAGTCAAATTCATAACCGCTGAATTTATCGTCATTCAGCGTATCACCGTACATCATACCTGATGCATTTCCACCTTTGATCAACATATCAGCTTTTGCAATGGCATATGTTTCAGGATTAAATTCCTCTCCAAAGCAAGTGATATCCGCATCTTCGCTGATTTCATGCAATCTTTCTGTCAGACAGCCGAGCATCTGAGAAGTTCCCATTGCCATATCGTAAGCTGTCTTGGTACAGCCATTTTCCTTGATTTCAGCTTTTTCCGGTGCAATGAGAAGTTCTGTCATCAGATAGATAATATCACGGCTTGTGAAATGGGCTCCGGCTTGCTCGTCATAGCTTTCCGAAAACTTACGGATAAGTTCTTCAAAAATATATCCCATATCAGCAGATGTGATCTTATTCGGGGACATATCACCCTTTGCAGATACAAATTCCTGTATTACAACGAAAAGCACATTTCCGTTTGCCATGGTGCGTACCTGATCCGTAAAATTAAATTTTGAAATAATATCTTTTACATTGGAGGAAAAACCTTGAAGATAGTTTTCAAAGTTGGACTCAATGTCGTCCGGTTCGGCAATCAGTTTTTTGAAATCGAATTTGCTTGTATTATAGAATGAATAGCCTGATGTTTTACATAAAATACCGTCACGTGCTTCTCCTTCTACCTTCATTTCCGCAAGCTTTTTTCCCATTGCTACGACTGCGTCTTTTGTTGGTGCAAGTGCATCATCAAAACGCTTCAATACCGTCATGGGCAGAATGACCTTGCCGTATTCGTGGGGCTTAAACAACCCTACAAGGTGTGTTGCAATTTCCCATATGAGATTGGCTTTTTCCTGAATATTTATATTAGTCTGTTTTTGCAGTGTGTTCATTGACATAAGAGTGTTCTCCTTTATGTATAGTTATCTTTATTATACCATAAAATGACGAGAAAAGCAAGTGCGATGTTATGACTTTTTGTGCAAAATTGCAAAGCCGATATACTTCCCAGTACATCGGCTGATTTTATCTATTCCAAAAATTTCTGTCATACTCCTGTGGATAAAGTTCATGTCCCTGTTCTATCAAAATATCGCATTTCAGAGCAACATAAGCTTCATTTGTACCAAGTTTCCTGGCACATTGCTGAATCGTATAACCATAAGTATGAATAAGATCGAGCAGTTCTCCGTCATCAATACGCAGAGCAGCACCGAAGAGATTTGCTTCACGTTCCACCTTACAGGTCATATTGTAAAGCGAAAACTCAAGAAGTCCTTGCTTGCCTTTTGCAAGAGATTTGTGATAAATATAGTGTCCTAATTCGTGACACAGTGAAATTGTCAATAATACTTGACACATTTCCAACAAGGATTATGAAGCGAAGCGTGCGACGGCAACCGCTGCGTAGAATCTTTGCCGTTTTAC
>CAKSPD010000026.1 GCA_934481385.1 uncultured Oscillospiraceae bacterium | reverse complement strand
TGTAACATAACCATCACCTCTTAACTCTATTATAAACCTGTTGTCAAGAGTATGCGATATTTTTTGGGAGTGCTATAATATGATTGAAACGCAGTCTGAAAGGGCTGTGTTTCTTAAAAATATTTGAAATCAATAAAAAATACTTGCAAAATAATTTTATATGTGTTATAATAAAAACAGGAAAGTTGGTGAAACCAATGATTATAAGTGAAGCAAGAAAATCATATGATGCAGCTGCAAAAAGGCTTTTATCATACAAGGAAGTTATTGCAAATATTTTGAAATATGCAGTGAGGGAATTCAAAGACTGTTCATTAAATGAAATAATTTCATGTCTGAATGGAAATCCTGAAATAGGAACTGCTTTGGTTGATGATGAATTTACTCCGAAAGTAGATGCAGCCGGAACTGAATCTGTTTCCGAAAACGATGGAATAAGGAGTTTTGATATTAAATTCAGAGTGATGCTGCCAACAAATGAAGAAGCAGAACTTATAATAAATCTTGAATCACAGAACAGTTATTATCCTGGGTATACTCTTGAAAAAAGAGGAATATATTATTTAAGCAGACTGATTTCATCGCAGTACAATGTGGAATTTACAAAATCGAATTTTGATAAACTAAAAAAAGTCTATTCAATATGGATATGCACTCATGCACCAAAATCACTTGCAAATACAATAACAGAATATAGGTTCAAACCTGAAAATTTGGTAGGGGAAGTACCTGATATTCCTGAAAAATATGATTTGATGTCATTGATAATGATTAATTTAGGAACAAAAAATAAAAATTACAGCGGATTAATCAGAATGCTTGATATTCTGCTTAATATGTATCCTAAAGCGGATAAAACCAAAGATGCAGAAGAAATTCTGAAAAATGATTATAACATAACACTCAGAAGTTTTTGTAAGGAGGTTGATTCTATGTGTAATTTGAGCCAGGGAATTTATAATGACGGAAAAATTGAAGGCTTAGCCGAGGGCGAAATTATCAAAGCCATAAAAGTAGTAAAGAATCTTCTTGCGAAAGGTTTCAGTTTGGAAGAAGCTCTTTCTATTGCAGATATTGATAAGGAAACATATGAAAAAAATTGTTCTGATGAAGAACAGCTTTAATGTATGTCATAAATTCAAACACAGTCTGAAAAGGCTGTGTTTTTTGTTTATGTGATAATAATTTGTAAATTTTATATGAACAGACATATGTATGTCCTTTATATATGGTATAATTAGAGTAAAAACAGAAAGGAGGAATCATATGGAACGTGAGAAAAACAACAGAATGCTTGAAATATTTTTTCGGGCATTGAGAGGAGAAAAAATTTCTTTAAAGAAACTGGCAGAAGAATATAATGTATCCACGAAAAGCATAAGCCGGGATATAAACAGTATTCAGAATTTTCTTGCTGAACACAGGGAACTGATGCAGAATGCTGAACTCACATATTCTCATAAAGAAAGAGCATATATTCTTAACAGTGATGAATTTCTTAAAAATAAGGAACTTTTTGCACTTGTAAAAATCATTCTCGGAAGTCGGGCATTAAATAAGGAAGAAATCCTGACACTTATCACAAAATTAAAGAAATTCACAACAATTCAGGACAGGAAAACTCTTGAAAATCTTATACGAAAAGAAATATATCATTATCATGAAGTAAAATCTGACTGCAAATCGGTTATTGATAATGTATGGAAAATCGTGCAGGCAATTGAAGATAAACATACAATCAGCATTACATATTATAAAATGAATCGTGATGAAGTAAAACATAAAATCAAACCTGTATCGGTACTTTTCAGTGAATATTATTTTTATCTGATTGCATACAAGGCAGATGATATGTCATATAAGCCGATATATTTCAGAATAGACAGAATTTCTTCAATTACTGAACATCGTGAAAAATTTGAACTTGAGAAAAAATATGATTTTGATGAGGGAAATCTGCGTGAAAAAAATCAGTTTATGTTTCCAGGAGATACAGTAAAAATTAGGTTTCAATTTTCTGGATTATCCTTGCAGGCGATTCTTGACCGATTGCCTACTGCAAAGGTAGTTGAGAAAAACGGAAATACAAGTATTATTGAAGCAGAAGTAAATCATGGCAGAGGTATTATAATGTATCTTTTATCGCAGGGTTCGTGGGTAAAGGTATTATCACCGCAGAGTCTTGCCGATGAAATAAAAGAAGAAATCGAAAAAATGCAAAGTTTATATAGATAGGAGAATTATAAATGGCTAAAAAAATATTTTCATGTCCATCATGTGGAAAATTAAATCAGGATAGCCGAAAAAAATGTCAGTTTTGCGTGGCTGCATTAATTATCTCAAGAATAGAAGCTGGTGGAATTGTATACGGAAATGTTAGCAACGCTTCTGCACAGTATGGACAAGACAAATTTGCCACGCCAAGAGGACATGGCTTTGCGGCTGAACGTGCAAATCACCTGTATGATAAGCTTAGTGGTCATGATGCTCATATTTTAGGTGATGATAATGCCAAATTTGGTGCGGACAGATTGGTGGATGGCATTCAGATTCAGTCAAAGTATTGTAAAACGGGAAGTAAGTGTATTGCAGAATGTTTTGAAAATGGAAAAATGAAATATACAATCAATGGCGGAACAGAACCTATGCAGATAGAAGTTCCGTCTGATATGTATGATTCTGCTGTACAGGCTATGGAAAACCGTATTCGCAGGGGTGAAGTTCCGGGGGTAAACAATCCCACAGGAGGCAAAAAATATAGTCAGAAAAGGACATTTTACATATAAACAGGCTATGAATATTGCAAAAGCAGGAACTGTTGAATCAATTACCTATGATGCGGTAAATGGTGCAATTGTATCAACATATGCTTTTGGAATCACTTCGGCATTGACATTTGCAACATCACTCTGGAATGGTGAAAGTTTTGAAATTGCCTTAAAACAGTCGGCATTATCCGGAATAAAAGTTGGCGGAACATCATTTGTTACAGCAGTTTTGTCAAGTCAATTGTCAAAAGCAGGGCTTAACAGTCTTCTGGTAGGAAGTTCAGAAGCCGTTGTGAATATAATCGGTTCTAAAGCATCTGCTGTACTTGTAAATGCATTCAGAAGCAGAAGCAATATATATGGTGCTGCTGCAATGAAAAGTGCTGCAAAAATGTTGCGTGGAAATGTAATTACGGGAGCAGTATCAGTAGTAGTTTTGTCATCATTTGATGTCGTCAATATATTCAGAGGAAGAATATCAGGAAAGCAACTTTTTAAAAATATCACAAATACTACAGCAACTGTCGCCGGAGGAGGTGCAGGCTGGGTAGGCGGAGCAGCGGCAGGTGCTGCTATAGGTTCTGCCGTGCCTGTTATTGGTACTGCAATTGGCGGATTTATAGGCGGTCTGGCTGGTTCAATACTTGCCGGAGGCGTATCAGGCAAAGTTTTGAATGCAGTTATGGGACTGTTTATTGAAGATGATGCAGAAGAAATGGTAAGTATAATAGAAAATGTTTTTAAGGATATGGCATATGAATATCTGCTTAATGAGGAAGAAGCAAAAAATATTGTAGATAGATTAAGTAAAAAATTAACCGGAAAATTATTGCAAGATATGTTTGCAAGTGATGACAAAAAGAGTTTTGCCCGTAATCTATTAACAGACTTTGTTGAAGAGGAAACAAGAAACAGAAAATATATTTCTTTACCAGGAAAAAAGAGTATGGTAAAAGGCTTAAGATTAGCATTAGAAAGTATGAATTAAACTAAAATCCGTTGTGAAATCAGGTTCACAGCGGATTTTTTTGCAGATTTAATTGTAAATTATTTATGAACGGACAACCGTCTGTCTTGTATGATAGCTATAATAAGAATATGGATTAAGAATTCTGAAAATTATCAGAAAGCAAATCCATAAATGCAAGGCAAAGACGTTTGTTGTCAGGCGAAAGAATTCGGAATTTTTCCAGTAAAGCCACATCATCTTCCGAATAATCTGTTTGGCGGACAGTACCCAGAAGAATGTGGTCAGGAGTTGTTTCAAGAGCGGTACATAATTTCAGGAAAACTTCAAGGCTTGGAATTGAACGTGCCGTTTCAATGCAGGAAAGGTATTTGTCATTGATTTCCGCACGTTCACACACTTCAAACTGTTTTAACCGTAGCTCCTTTCGCCTCCTTGCAAGATTTCTGCCGATTTGTTTGTAATCAAGTATCATAAATATCACCTCTAAAAAAAGAGTATAAGCACTTTTCTGAAAAGTAAACATATTAAAAGTTGAAAAACTACTTGACAACAGAAAAAATATGGTTTATAATAAGAAAAATAATATTTGTTGTGATAAAATCAATTTTAAAGCTGTATAACACAATACAGTAATATGTAGCTTAAAAAATAAATATATTAAGAAACACTTGATAACAAAAATATAAATTATTGGTTATAATCCACAAAAAAGTCCGCAAATTTTCTATTCAAGACATTGCAAATTTTTTGACATATTTGTCAAAATATGATATAATCAAGTATAATTTATGTATACTTTGTTATATAATGTAAAAATGGAGGTAAATATGAAAACATCTTCTGAAAGAGAATTATATATCCGAAAGTTAGATTTTCAAATATCAGGAATGACAGAATTGCTTAATCCAAAGTTTCAGGATATTATTTCCCAATCAAAAGCCACTGAAATTAATAAGCTTTTAAATAAAGCAAAAAAATTGAAAACAAAGCTTTCTAATAATGAATTTGAAATTGCTATTATTGGTCTTGAAAAGGCTGGAAAAAGTACTTTTGCCAATGCATTAATGGGAAATGATATTCTTCCTTCTATGGAACCAAGATGCACATATACATCGACAAGTATAAGATATGGTGAAAATGATTATGCAGAAATAATATTTTTTAGCCGTGATGAATTTAACAAAAAACTTATCGATAATCTCGTCACAATGGGAATTGAACATGCTGAAAACTATGATTTTACAACACTTTCTTTGAACAAATATAGAGAATTATTTGAACAGCTTTCTGATGAAAAAAAGAATTTTTATCGTGCTAATGTAAATGAAGATGTTGAAAATATACTTGAACATAAAGATACTTTGATTTCACATGTTGGTTCTGCTGATAGAATATACAAGGGAGCAGAACAACTTGAAAGTGATGAATTTAAAAAATATATTCAGGATTCAGCTTTTGCCGTAGCTGTAAAAGAAATTACAATACATTCAAGTAAACTTGTTGATATGCAGAATGCTATTATTTATGATGTACCTGGATTTGATTCACCCACACAAATTCATAAAGAGCAAACCATTCATATGATGGCAACAGCAGATGTAATAATAATGATTGCAAGTACAAATAAACCAAGCATAACAGGTCCGCAAGTTCAGATTTTTGAGGGTGAAGTTGACCAAGATGGTATACCATTTAATGAAAAAACTTTTGTTTTTGGAAATAAATCTGATACTGTAAATGATTCCATAGAAACAAATGTTCAGGTTCTGAAAGGTCAACTTGAAAGATACAGAATTGTACGTTCTGATTATATTGACCATAGATTAGTTATTGGTTCTGCAAGAGCTAAGCTTGAAAAAGAAGGCAAAATTTCAAATACAGGTGCTTATGAAAAATTAGCGGAAAAAGGAATAAATGATGGTATAGATGAAATACATAAAAGACTCGAAACTTACAATAATACCGAAAGATTTGAAATATTAAAAAAACGTATAAACAGAATTTATAGCGAACTTCAAGAATGCCTTGCCCCTGTTTTAGATGTTTTAAAAGACTCGGCAGGAGATAACTTTAATATAAACGAAATTTCTAGTATTACTATCAGACTTCTTGATGAGGCCAAAGAAACAATACAAAAAAATTTATATAGTCTTCGCAGTGAAATACAAAGAACTTTTTCTAATCCATCATGTCCGCTTACAAGCAAATTTAAAGAATTGATTTCTTCAATAAATTCAGAGGTATATGTTATTTCCGAACAGGAAAAAGAATCTGCCGTTAATGAAGTTAGTACAACAGGCTCTAATATTGCATTAGATGAATTTGAAAGAACTTTGAGAAAAAATAAATATAATGCAATATATGATTATTTTACCAAAACGGTAATTGATATTGCCATATCTACTCATAATGAATATGATGAAAAGATTATAAATATTTTCCTTGATGCTTTTAATATAAATTCCAGTCATCCCTATTATAAAGAATTATTAGAAAGCATTAAAGAATACCTTAAGTTTATAAACCCTGAAAACAGAGAGGGATATTACAGAAGTCTTTCTGAAAGATTTGCCACAGACCTTTTTGAAACTTTAATCCGTCAGAATTTTGGCGGTCGTGACAGATGGTCAGCCTTTAAAGAAAGAAAACTTAATCTTTATAGTTTAAGTATTTTTCATGAAGAAAATGTACAAACACTTCCTGCTGACAGACAGCCTATGCTTTATTCAATTCTTTTTCATAATGAAATGAATGGAAATAAAAAAGAAGATGATTATATTAACACATTGCTATCTGTTATAAAAAGTTATGTCCCGGAATATCATTCCGAGATAGAAGAAAAATTTACTCCTCTTCTCAGAAAAGTTATGTATGAAAAGAAAGATGAATCACTTGAATATCTTGAAAATGTTTGTGAAAGAAGACCACATTCTTCAGCTGAGCGTTTTATTGATGCTCTCTTTAATTATTTAAGTGTAGAATTTGAAGATGTTGATGATATTGCAGAACCTCAGGGCAGTGCTCCTTTTCCGGAAATTACATTTGACTATTATAATGAACGTTGTAAATCCGAAAATTTAAACAGTAGCAATGAAGATACAATATGTTTGCATATTCATAATGATATTGATATACTTGGAGATATTTTATTGAAAGCTGCCATACCTGCTATTCAGATTGATAAGGCTTTTACATACTATGTTGTAAGAAGTATTGAAAATATTATTAACAGTGTTGATGCCAGACAGAAAAATCTGTATAAATTTGGTGATTTTGTTGCTAAAAATACTGACAAAATTGCTTGTGGCCAGCTTGCTGATATAGAAGCAGAAGAGAAAAAAAGAATTTTACACAGAGAAATATGTTCTGAAATTCAAAAAATCCTTACTTCTGTTAAGATGTATGAAAAATAATGAGGTATAAAAATGAATGTAATATTACTTTCTCCTACTGAAATAAAAGAAGCAAGAGATAAAATTATTGACAATATTAAAGAGAATCCCGTATTTGTAGCTCCTAAAGATTGTAATCTTTATGAGTATATTCCGCAATTAGAATTAAAAGAGAAGATTCAATCCCGTATGTGCATATGCAAGGAATTGAAAATAAATGTTATGCTTAATAAAAATCATAAAAAAGCAAAATATTCTCTTTTAAGTGAACTTCTCAAAAATATAGATACCAATGAACAATGTGAAGTAGTAGTTCTTGGCGACATTGATGTTACAGATGAACAGGCAATGAAAGTAAGATATAGTCTGTGTGAAATTATACAGCAGTTTATCTATATGAATATTCAGTTATCTGCTGTTCATGTGTGTACAGAAAAAGAGTTTCAGGATAATGAAAAAATTCTTGCTTTTGAAAAATCTATTGATAAACATAAAGAAGCTGTTTTAGATTCTATTGAACGTGTTAATGGTTTGAAGGACGATGAAAAGAACTATAGAAACATTATTCTTCAAAAGCTTGAATCAATTTCAAATCTTATCGAACAGACTAAAGATAATGAATTACGTATAGCTGTTGCAGCAACAAAAAAATCCGGAAAAAGCGTTATTGTTAATTCTATGATAGAATATGAAATTGCTCCAACAAGCCTTGAACTTGCAACACCTAATAACTGCATATACAGAAAAAGCAAAGATAATTCTTTCCATTTGAAATATAAAGGAAAAGGATATAAAAATGATAATGCAGAAGAAATGCGTTATAAATTAAATGAATTATTTACAAATGCCAATAAGGATTATGAATCAGGATTAGGCATTCCTGATATGGAACTTTGGTATCCTTCTACAAAAAACAGCTTTTCAACATACACCATTTATGATACTCCTGGTCCGAATTTAGCTAATGCAACAGCTCATAAGGAAGCAGCAAGGAGAGGTGTTAATTCTGCCGATGTTATTATTTTTACTATTGATTATTCAAAGTATTTGACAGATGATGAATATGAATATATCAAAGAAGTTTGGAAAATGTGTCAAAAAAAGGGGAAAAATTATTCTCTTATTCTTAATGTTAATAAGCTTGATTTAAGATATGATGACGGAAGTGATAAAAGCGTTGTCAGAATCGTTGATTTTATAAGAAACAAGCTTATTTCTACGGGAAAAGTCGATGGAATTGATTTTCGTGGTTGTGTAGTTGTTGGTACATCTGCTTTAACTTATTTCAATGCACTCACAGCACCTACATTAAAGTGCCCTAATGATGATGGTGATTGCAGATGTTTAATCAATAATTTTACAGATAAAGCTATGAAAAGATGTATTCTTAGCTATGATGATTCTGAAACAATCTCGGCAGATTACGAAAAAAGAGCTATTTCAACACTGCAACAGTTAAGGGGAATGCTTGACAATGCAGAAGTTTGGCATAAACAAAGCATAGCAAGCGTACAAGAAATGGAAGAATTCAGCGGTATGCCTAACCTGCTTTCCTATGTTAGTTACATTTCAACTCAAAAAGCAAGAAATGAAAAAGTTAACAATCTGATGTTCAAAATAGATAGTGAATACAAAGCAATTATGAACCTTTTTCATATTGAGGAGTTAATGCAGAAGCTGAAAGAGAATAAAGACCTTCTTGATAAAGCTATTAAAATTCTTAAAAATTTTAAAAATGAAACAGGAAAAATACTTGATAAAGAGTATAATGATTTGTATAATGATAAATACATTAACATATACGATGCCTATGATGATAAAAAAAGTGTATATTTGAGGGAACTTACTAAAAAAAGACCAATTAAACTTTCTGAAATAGGAAAACTTTATTCTGAGGAAGTGCAAAAACAGGTTGGGTTTGATGCTATTGTTAATGAAGTTACAAATAAGAGAGTCAACACTGAGCTTACAAGAGCATTGAGAAGTGAATATGGTGAAAATAGCAACAAAACTTTAAATATTAACTCGATTTGTGATTGGTATAGCAAAAAGCTTTCTGAAATTTGTTGTTCTGAAATGACTAGATTTGTTTCGAAAAGAAAGGACGAAATGGGAGCAGAGCTTGAAAAAGAACAAAAAGCAATTTGCAATGTAATGTCATTTATATGGACTCAAAGATTAAATAATTTTCGTGATGTTGTAAAAAAGCACTCTGAGGATTTGATGAAAAGTTGTTCTGAACAATTGAATATTGAAATTCCTGAATTTAAAATAGTATTTGGACAGCATAGTTCAGGTGGTGATTTAAGCATCAAAAACTTAAATGCAGAAGGAATTAAGCTGATTATTGAAGATGCGATGCGTTCTTTAAATGAATATTCTACAGGAAATACCAAAGGTATTTTTGGATTTTTCAGAAAGATTTTCGGTAAAGAAAATAAAATCACATTGGACAATGTTTTAAAAATTTAT
>CAKSPD010000025.1 GCA_934481385.1 uncultured Oscillospiraceae bacterium | reverse complement strand
GTGCATTTGAACCCGAAAATATATTTTTCAGCATAACAGAAAGCAGTTTCTGCTGTAAGGAATGTCATCAGTCTGTTGAAAACGAAAACGGAATAACAGCTCCTCTTTCACTTCTGAAAGCTGTACGCCATATAGTTCTCTCCGATTTTGACCGCCTTTTCAGTTTCAGAGTATCCCCCGAAATTCAGAACTATCTGTCATATCTTTCAGAACAGTATATTATTTCACATCTTGAACGTAATTTCAGTACACTTACATTCTACAAATCTATAAAGGATATGAAAATATGAATAAATACCTCAAAACACTTGAACTGGACAAAATTCTGAATATGCTTTCAGAACTCTGTTCAAATTCAGCTACAAAGGAAATGGCTCTCGCTGTTCGTCCAGACAGTGACCTTGAACGTGTAAAATATGAAACACTCAAAACATATCAGGCTTTAAACCTTTCAATACAGTTCGGCACTCCCCCTTTCAGCGACTTCAAAGATGCTGTTTCACCTGCTATGAGGGCGAAATCGGGAGCTATTATATCATTGCGTGACCTGCTCGATATTGCCGGACTCCTCAGACAGATAAAAAATCTCAGTGACTGGTACAGCCATTGCGAAAACATTGAAACAGAATTAAGCTATCTTTTTTCACAGCTTAAACCAAATAACTGGCTTCTCGAAAAGCTTGACCGTTCAATAATATCGGATAATGAAATTGCCGATTCAGCAAGTCCTGAACTTTCTGCAATAAGAAGAAAAATAAACCGTGCCGGAACTCATCTGCGTGAAACCCTTGATAAAATAATTAAAAATCAGGAAGTTCAGAAATGCCTTCAGGATAATATCGTTACAATCCGTGACGGAAGATTTGTTCTGCCCGTAAAAGCTGAACACCGAGGACAGATAAGCGGTCTTATTCACGATACATCATCAAGCGGTCAGACTATATTCATAGAACCTATTTCAATCGTTGAGGCAAACAATGATATAAGACTTCTTGAAAGCAAAGAACAGGAAGAAATTGAACGTATTATTGCTGAACTCTGTTCTGACTGCGGACAGTATGCTGATATACTTGAAGAAAACTATAAAATCTGTGCAGAGCTTAATCTTTATTTTGCAAAAGCTAATCTTGCATCAAAAATGAATGCTTCCCTGCCGGAAATCACTGATGACGGAATTATAAACTTAAAAAAAGCACGTCACCCGCTTATCGCAAAAAATAAGGCTGTGCCGATAAATATATCCATTGGTGAAACTTATCAGACTTTGATTATAACAGGTGCAAATACAGGCGGTAAGACAGTTGCACTTAAAACAGCAGGACTTCTCTGTGCAATGACGATGTGCGGACTGCTTATTCCTGTTTCGGACGGAAGTAAAATTTCCGTATTTGATAAAATTCTTGTTGATATAGGCGACAGCCAGAGTATTGAACAGAACCTTTCAACATTCTCGTCACATACAAATAAGGTTATAGAAATTCTGGATACTGCTGATGTTTCATCACTTGTTCTTCTCGATGAACTTGGCTCGGGAACTGACCCCGTTGAAGGTGCTGCCCTTGCAGTATCAGTAATTGAATCACTTATGAATCAGGGTGCAAAGATTATTGCAACTACTCATTATCAGGAACTTAAACTCTTTGCAATAGAAAATCCGAAAGCTGAAAATGCGTCCTGCGAATTTGATATACAGACTCTCAAACCTACTTATAAACTTACTGTCGGTTCTCCGGGACAGTCAAACGCTTTTGCAATTTCTGAAAGTCTTGGAATGCCTAAGTATATCATTGAAAAGGCAAAATCACTTGTAAGTGAGGAAAATTCACGTCTTGAAACAGTAATCGGAAAGCTTGAATCTGCAAGAACTGAACTTGAAAAACAGCTTGAAACTGCCCGAAAATTAAAGGCAGAGGCAGAAGAAAATGCTGAAAAAATCCGTAAGGAACTTGAAATTCTTGAAAAGTCAAAAGCTGATGAACTTGAAAAAGCCCGTGTTCAGGCTATGAGTATAATTGAAGCCACAAAAGCTGAATCAAATGAGCTTATTGATGAACTTGAACAGCTCCGAAAAGAAAAGGAAAAGAAGAATTTCAGCGATAATGTTTCTGCAATGAAATCAAAAAGCCGTCAGAGTTTCAACAAGATGTATGATACTGCTAACCCCATAAGTAAGAAAAATCTTAACGAAAACTATGTTCTTCCGAGAAAGCTTAAACGCGGTGATACAGTATATATTCCTGAACTTGACCGGAACGGTATTATTTCAGGAGAACCTGACGGAAGTGAATTTGTATATGTTCAGCTTGGCGTTATGCGTACTAAAATGAATGTATCAAAACTGCGTCTTGTTGAATCACAGAAAGTAACATATGCAAACAAACCCGTCAAAAAATCCGCAAAAATCGGCGGAAAAATTGAACGCCGTGGAACCATGGAACTTGATATAAGAGGCTGTGCCTGCGATGAAGGAATACATGAGGTTGATTCATTCATTGACAGTGCAGTTCTTTCAAATATACAGACAGTTACAATTATTCACGGAAAAGGTACAGGTCTTTTGCGTCAGGCAGTAAGACAGCATCTTAAAAACCACAGAGCAGTAAAAACATTCCGTCCCGGAGTTTACGGAGAGGGCGAGGACGGTGTAACAATAGTTACACTGAAATAATAAAAAAGCGGTTCATTCTGAAAAATGAACCGCCTTTTCTTTTTGAATTAAAGAGGTAATTTTGTTACAATATCTGCAAGATACTGCTGAATTGCAAGAGCATCATTTGCATTTACGCCGTTTCCGTTTCCCTGAACATCAGCATTTATAAGTCCCTGAGCAGAAAGAGCATTTTTATTGCTGTCCGCAACATATGCTGATATTGCAACTGCATCTGCAATATCAACAGAACCATCACAGTTGGCATCTCCCATAACTTTCAAATCCTCTGAAGTTACAGGAGGAAGTGTTACAGTAGTAGTAGTAGTAGTAGTTGTTGTTGTTGTTGTAACAGTTGTTGTTTCAGGTTCTTTAACTTTTTCAAGAATCCAGCTTTGACACTGATGACCATTGACTTCATACTGCTGAACATTTGCACCGCTTGACTTATCGGCATTTATAATTTCAACACATGATTTATCGCCTGAAACTTTGGTTCTTATTACATAGCTTCCGTCAGAATTTTTTGTGAACTTGAATTTCTGAGCATCATTCTGTTTAAATGCGTAAATTTCGATATTAGTACCGTTATCGGCTTTTTTTGCGGTAACATCAAGAACTTTTGATTCTTTGTCACCGAGCTGTGAAACAAGATAATAATATCCGTCCCCTGCTGATACTATTTTCCATGTATTATGAGCAGATGAACCATTAGCTCCCCACTGCTGAACATTTGCACCGTTTTTATCACTTGCGTCCTGAACTTCCATATAAAGACCGCTGTTGACGTTTTTAATCATATACAAACCTTCTTCAATAACAGCCGACTCCGGTATAACCGGTTGAGTAGGAGCAGGAATATCCGGTGTTGATGTTCCCTTTCCGAGAACAGTTACAGACGGTCTTTCAGGCAAAGCTCTTTCAGAACCCAGATAAAAACTTGGGTGTGGTGGCTGATTGTAAGCAGTATTCTGACTGGCAACCTGATTTCTGTACTGCGGGTCATGCATAAGAGTTGTTATTCTGTAATCGGTTTCATATGGTGTGCAGTAAATTCTTATAGATTTGCTGTCAGCACTTCTTACAATGAGTTCTTCTCTCCAGTCGCCGAAAATATCAGCAGAAAGACAAGGTGTTCCCTTTGTGGTATTGCATGTGTAATAGCCGTCAGTCTGAAGAAGATTTGTAAGAGTTCCGTCAGCTTTCATCTTTGAAATTTTTGCAGGAGAATCAGTGTATCCGTCAAGAATTTCACGTTCAAGGTCACCGTCCCAGTAGCTGAGGAAATTTACGGCAGGACGTCTGCAAGAAAGAGTATTTCCTGAACTGTTAAAAACATCATTTCCGAGTCCCCAGAATTCCGCACCGTCATTTCCTGCCCATACATTATCAGCACAGCATCTTCCTGTATCTCCTGAACCGTCCTTATGAAATATCACAGAACCTGTTGCACCGTCAAGAAGTGAAACACCATAAGGCTTATCCTCATGACAAATCCATACTTCCATGCCTTTTCTTTCAGGAACAAGGTCACCAACATGAAGTGCATCTCCATGTCCTTTATTGTAACACCAGAGAACTTTTCCATTATCATCAAGACATGTTGAACCGAGTATAAGTTCCTGTTTTCCGTCACCGTCAACATCGGCAGGCATACAGTTATGGTTTCCGTCACCGTACCCCTGAGCAGATGAATTATTTCCTGTATCAAATCCCCAGCGTTTTACAAGTTTTTTATCTACAACATCATAAGCCACAGCAGTCATTCTTGTATAGTATCCTCTTACAGATACAGCACTCGGCTTGTTTCCGTCAAGATAGCATACAGCACCGAGAAATCTGTCAACACGGTTTCCGTACTTGTCACCCCATTTTGAAACATCGCCTCTTGGATATTCATAGTTTACAGTATCAAGAGCTTTTCCTGTTGCACCGTCAAAAAGCGTATAATATTCAGGCCCGCTTAAAATATATCCGTTTGAATTTCTGTAATCCTTTGATTTATCACCGATAACATTTCCCTGTCCGTCAACAGTTCCGTCAGCAGTTTTGCAGGTCATTTCAGCCTTTCCGTCAAGGTCAAAATCGGCAACAAGAAACTGTGTATAATGAGCTCCGGCACGGATATTCACACCCAAATCAATACGCCAAAGCTTAGTTCCGTCAAGTCTGTAACAGTCAATATAAACGTTTCCTGTTTTACCCTTTTGGGAATTGTCCTTTGAATTTGAAGGGTCCCATTTTACAAATATTTCATACTGTCCGTCACCGTCAACATCTCCGACAGAACAGTCATTAGGGCTGTATGTACAGCCTGAACCGGTTGGAACGTCCATTTTTATATCAAAATATGAATTATTGGAAATCATTTTGCAAGTATCTGAGCTTATAACCTTACCGCCAGAAACAGTTTCAACCTTATAAATACTTGACGCATTTCCGTCCTTGTCAAGATAACAGGTTGAATTACCTGCTTTGCTTGTATATACAAGAGTATCATTGCGGTACAAATTAAATTCAGCATTATTGTCATCATTAGCAAGATAACGCCAGCTTACGAGCATACCTGAACCCGTATTTATTGCAGATATTCCCCTGTCAAGATATTCGACAGTAACAGAAGATACGGCATCAGTCTTTAAGTTGCTGAAATTTCCAATCGGAAACGAAGCAAGCATACATAAAGATGTGACAGCCGACATCAGTCCTTTCAGTTTTTTGTTCATAAATAGCCCTCCGAAATTTAATACATAAAAATTCAACATAATACTGATATTATTATACAATATTACAAAAAATTTTCAATGACATATTGTATCAAATTACTGATATATTGTATCATTGAATATAAAAGAGCGACTGCTTTTAAACAGTCGCCTGATTTTCTGAACTTTTATACAGCTGTGTAACCGCCGTCAATCGGAAGAATAACACCAGTAACATATGATGCTTCCTCACTTCCGAGGAAAATAGCACCTGCATTAAGTTCGCCTGATTTTCCGTATCTTCCCATAGGAACAGTAGCTTTCATATATGCAGTAAATTCATCTGTTTTAAGTGTTTCTTCAGTAAGTTCAGTTGCAAAGTATCCGGGACATATAGCATTGCAGGTAATATTATATTTTGCAAGTTCAGCCGCAACAGCTCTTGTGAAATTTACAACACCGCCCTTTGAAGTATGATAAGCAACAGTATCCATTGCAGTATTTCCGACAAGACCATACATTGAAGCAATATTGATAATTCTGCCATAGTTATTCTTTTTCATTATATTTGCAAAAGCTCTTGTGACATAGAAAACGCTTGACATATCAGTGGCAATTGTAAAATCCCATTCATCGTTTGTCATATCAAGAACACCTGCATTTTTTGCAGAACCTGCACAGTTTACAAGAACATCAACTCTGCCGAATTTTTCCTCAACCTGTTTTGCAACATCATCAACCATAGCTGAATCAGTTACATCACATTTAAGCGGAAGACATTCAACGCCCATAGTCTTGAATTCATCTGCGAGAGCCTGAAGTCTTTCAAAACGTCTTGCTGTAATAACGAGTGTAGCACCCTGTTTTGCGAAACCTCTTGCCATCTGAGCACCGAGTCCGGAAGAAGCACCGGATATTACTACTACCTTTCCTGTAAAATCGAACATATAAATCACTCCTTATGTATAATTACAAATTACTATATATACATTATAACACATCTTAAAGGAAATTGCAACAAAAAAATTGAAAATTTCTGAAAAATTTTATGTAATATTGATTTTATTTCTTTTGTCTTACCGCAGAAAAAACCATTATAACAATTTCAAGAAAAGATGCAAGACATGTTGCAAGCAAAACTGTCCATACCAGCCTGAGAAAGAACATCAGTATTATTCTGTTTAAGTCTGAATATTTTTTCCGGCATATTTCTTAACCCTCACAATATTCTGCAATATACGGAAGATTTCTGTACTTTTCGTTATAATCAAGACCATATCCGATAACAAATAAATCATCAATAACAAAAAGTGATTCATCAGCCTTAAAATCAACAATTCTTCTTGAAGGTTTATCAAGAAGTGTAATTACTTTAAGTGATGCCGGCTTTCTTGAATTAAGAAGCTTTACAACATCTTTAAGAGTTCTGCCGGTATCGATAATATCCTCAATAATAAAAACATTGTAACCGCTTATATCCTGTTTCAAATCCATTGTAATTTTTACAATACCTGATGACTGCGTACTTTCGTAATAACTTTTGGCTGACATAAAGTCTATTTCACAAGGAACAGTAACAGCCTTTGTCAAATCAGAAAGAAAGACAAAAGAACCCTTTAAAATACTTACAAGAAGAATAGGTGTTCCGTCATAGGAATCATCAATAATCTTTGCAGTTTTTTTAACAGCGTCCTGAATTTCCTGTTCTGAAATCAAAATTTTTCTGATGTGACTCTGATATTCTTCAATACTTAAATCTGACATAAAAAATCTCCTTATAATAAATAAATTTTGATTGATAAAAACAGCTATCCGCCTTTTTTAATTCCATAATATTATCAATATTATATCATAATAGCTGTTTAGTGTCAATATTATTTGTATTTATGTATAAAACAAAAAAAGGAACAGCCATATACAATATATGACTGCTCCTCCAAAAATGGAATTATATAAGAAAGATAGTGAATTAATCTGTACCGTCAAATGTATAGATGAACTTTACAGTTCCGTCCATATCATCTGAAATGCCGGAATAGCTTGTGTATTCCTGTGATACTTCACGGACAGCCTTGAAGTTATCAACCAGTCCGGAAAGTTCATCATCAGCAATATTCTTTATCTTTGAAATGCCGTCATTATAGAATTTCTTCATACCGTCATCAAGCTCAACAGCACCGTCTTTAAGTTTTCCGACACCGTCAATAAGAGCCTTACTGCCGTCTGCAAGAGTTCCGATTCCGGCACTGAGAGTATCTGCACCGCCTGAAAGTGATTTTGCACCTGCACTGAGTTTTATAGTTGAATCAGCAAGAGTCTTTGAACCGCTTGCAAGCTTATTGCTGCCACCGAGGAGCTGAGAAAGACCACTGTCAAGTGAAGATGCACCGTCATAAAGCTGAACAATACCGCTTCCGAGAGAATCTGCACCGTCTGAAAGTTTAACAGTTCCGCTGACAAGTGTTCCTGAACCCTCTGAAATCTGTGCAAGACCGTTATCAAGAGAAACTGCACCGTCATAAAGCTGAACAACTCCTCCGCTGAGTGAATCTGCACCGCTTGAAAGCTGTGCTGTTCCGCCGACAAGTGTTCCTGCACCCTCTGAAAGCTGTGCAAGACCGCCGTTAAGAGTTGAATTACCTGCTGAAAGTTTATCTATACCGTCAAAGAGTGAATCAAGACCGCCTATAAGACTTTCACTTCCGTCTGCCAGAGTTCCTATGCCGTTGCTGAGAACAGTTGCACCGTCTGAAAGTGATTTTGCACCTGCTGAAAGCTGTGCAGAAGAATCTGAAAGCTGTCCTGCACCCTGTGCGAGAGCCTTTCCGCCCTCATCAAGAGTTGTAAGACCTTCTGAAAGTGCATTTGCACCTGTTTCAGCATTTCCGAGTCCCTCTGAAAGACTTCCGATACCTTCTAAAAGTTGCTGTGAACCTGATTCAAGAGCCTTTGCACCGTCTGAAAGTGTACCGTTTTCAGACATAGATGAAAGAATCTGTTTCTGACCTTCAATAGTCTGCTGAAGTGTTCCGACAGCCAAAGCAAGTTCATCTGAAGGCGACTGCTGATAGAGAGCTGTAAGAGCCTCAAGAGCCTGTTCATTAGCTGAAATTGTTGTACTCAAAGAAGTTCCTGCCTGTTCGATACCTGCTGAGAGAGCTGATGCACCCTCTGAAAGCTGGTCTGCACCGCCTGAAAGCTGGTCTGCACCTGCCTTTGCAGTGCTTATGCCTTCTGCAAGACTGTCTGCACCTGTTTTTGCTGAAGATATACCTGCTGAAAGTTCCTGAGATGAACTGCTGAGAGTTTCAGCACCACTGCTGAGAGCGTCCATACCTGCTGATACCTGAGCAGAACCGTCTTTGACCTGAGTTCCGCCGTCTGCAAGAGAACCTACACCGTCTGTAAGAGTTCCCGCACCTTCTTTAAGAGCTGATGCTCCTTCATCAAGCTGACCGAATCCTGAAACAAGACTGTCTGAACCGTCTTTTGCGGAATCGATACCGTTTTTAAGGGCTTCTGCACCGCCTGCAACCTGTTTGATACCGTCAATAAGAGCAGTTCCGCCGTCCTTTGCTGATGCAAGACCGCCGACAAGTTTTTCAGAACCGTCCTTTGCACTCTTTATACCTGAATCAAGTGAGCCTGCACCGTCTGCAACCTGTTTGATACCGTCAATAAGAGTATTTCCGCCTGTTTTAGCAGAATCAAGACCTTTAACCAACTGTTCTGAACCGGTCTTTGCACTGCTTATACCGGAATCAAGTGCAGATGCACCTTCTGCAAGATTTTCTGCACCGTCAGAAAGCTGTGATGCACCGCTTGAAAGTTCATCAGCACCGCTTTTCAGACTTCCTGCACCTGAAACAAGTTTATCGATACCGTCTGTAAGACTGCCTGATTTCTTATAAAGTTCCTGAACGCCGTCAGAAAGCTTTGCTGTACCGTCAAGAAGTTTTTTTGCACCGTCATCAAGTTCCTTTATTTTGTTCTTGATTTCATCAATTGAATTTTCATCATCTATATCAAGATTGGAGAAGATTTCATTTGAAACAACAGTAACAGATGCACCCATTTCAAAATCAGTAACATCAGCAGATATTTCAAAGCTTTCCGGAATATCAACATCTATATCCTTAATATCACTGAGTCCAAGACTTTCGCTGAGTCCGGGGAAAGCCATTCCGACAACAATAAGCTTTTCGCCGTCAGAAATAACCTTGCCGTTTTTTGTTTCAACATTGAGGAATTTTCCTGAATCAAGAATAGCTGAGCTTGCTGTCATAAACGGAACATATATATCTCTGCTTTTTCCGTTTATAGTTTTTTTGACTTTCTGATTATTCTTGTAAGTCCAGCGGATAGTTACATGACCGCTTTTTCCTGCAAGTTCATCAAGTGAAACTTCCTTGTCATCAAGGAAATACTGTATAGTAACATCAACAGGGAGTTCCTTTTCAGAATAACCCTTATAGTATATATCATTTCCCTCTGCCAGCCAGTTTATTTCATTGCCTGTCTGAGCGAAAGCCTCATCGCCTTTTACATTAACAATATCAGTCAGTGAAGACACATCAGAAATTGAATCAAGAGCCTTGCTGTTTTTGAGCCAGTCACTTACAACTACATTTTTTATTTCTGAATTCTTGTCACAAAGAACATATACGGTTTCGTCTTTGCATGCATCTGCTTCAGAAGCCTTTCTGTCAGTATCGGAAACTGATTCAAGAGGCGTCTGTTCTTCTTTTTTCTCATCAGTTTTACTGCGGTCTGCATAAGCTATTGAACAAGTAGTGCCTGCTGAAACTGCAACTGCCAGCACACCGGCAAGAATTTTTTTAGTTTTGTTCATACAAATTACCTCTTTCTCAAAATATCTGAAAATTTGCTGATTCAGGTTGTGGTCATATTAAGTTCCTGTTTATGACCTGTCTGATTTTTTCCAACTTTGAAACCTGCACTTGTCTTGCATATAATCTTATCAAAGAGCATGAACATTGAAGGAAGTACAGTTATTACAACAACCATCGAAATCAATGCACCTCTTGCAAGAAGCATACAGAGTGAAGAAATCATTCCGATGTCTGAATAAACTGCAACACCAACTGTTGCTGCAAAGAAACCAAGAGCAGAAGTTATAATTGATTTTACTGAAGTACCAAGTGCAATTCCGACAGCCTCTTTTTTATCCTTACCGCTGTTTCTTTCATACTGGTATCTTGTAGTCATAAGTATAGCATAGTCAACTGTTGCACCAAGCTGAATTGTACCGATTACAACAGAGGCAATAAACGGAAGTTCTGTGCCTGTAAAATATGAAATACCAAGGTTTATCATTATTGCAAGCTCTATAACTGAAACAAGTATAACAGGAAGTGTTACAGATTTAAATGTGAAAGCTATGATTATGAATATCGCAGCAATTGAAAGAATACTTACTACACTGAAATCCTTGTTTGTGATTTCAATAAGGTCTTTAGTTGCCGGAGCTTCACCAATAATCATTCCTTCGCTGTCATATTTTGTAACTATATCATTGAGCTTTGTTATCTGTTCATTTACAGCATCAGATGCAACTTCATATTCAGAACCAACAAGCATTATCTGCCAGTTGTCACTTTTAAGTACTTCTTTTACCGAATCAGGAATAATTTCTTCAGGAATTGCAGTACCTACAAGTGAATTGAAACCGAGTGTAAACTTTACACCGTCAACATCATTCATTTCGCCAATCATTTTGTTGGCATCCTTTGCTGTCATAGAAGAATCAACCATTACAATATGTGTACTGTTCATATTGTATTCTTCTTCAAGTTTTGCGTTTGCGATAACGCTTTCAAGGGTTTTCGGAAGTGTGCTGTCAAGTTTATAGTATACATCATAATTCTTGTAGCCATAATATGAAGGTATAAGAAGTACAAGAGCGATTACAAGAAATGCACCTGATTTGTTTACTATAAAACTGCATGCTTTGCTGAATGAAGGCATTATATCCTTGTGAGATGTTTTTTCAATAGCCTTGTCAAAAAGAAGAATCATAGCAGGAAGAACTGTTACACAGGCAATAACACCGCAGATAACACCTTTCGCCATAACAATTCCGAGGTCAAGACCAAGAGTAAAGCTCATAAAACACATTGCAAGGAATCCGGCTACTGTTGTGAATGAACTGCTGACAACGGATTTTACAGTATTTGCAATAGCTTCTGCCATTGCCTTGTATTTATCATCAGGATAAAATTTCTGCTGTTCCTTGTAGCTGTGCCAAAGGAATATTGAATAGTCCATAGTAACACCGAGCTGAAGAACAAGTGCAAGAGCCTGAGTAAGAAATGAAATCTCACCCATTACAAAGTTTGTTCCGAGATTCCATACTATCGCAATTCCGATACTCAGCATAAAGAATACAGGAATAAGGAAGGAATCCATAGTAACCATAAGAACGATACTTGTAAGGATTACTGCAATAATGGCATATATTACAGTTTCACTTTTTGAAAGCTGTTTCATATCCTCAGTTATAGCAGACATACCGCTTATAAAGCATTGTTCATTGGTAATCTTTCTCATAGTTTCAATAGCTTCAAGAGTACCGTCCGCAGATGTTGTATCATCAAAGAATACAGCCATCATTGTTGTATCACCCTTGTTGAAGAAATCGTAAATATTTTCCGGAAGAACTTCCTTAGGAATATTAAGGTCTGTAATTGAATCATAGCATACAACGCTTGAAACGTGTTCTATTTCTTCAAACTTTTCAGCCGTTTCCTTAACTTCCTTAGCACTCATTCCGTCAAGCATTACAAAAGAAAAACCGCCCTGACCGAAATCTTCTTTAAGAATATCCTGACCTTTCATGGTATTTATATCCTTTGGCAGATAAGAAAGTATATCATAATTTACTCTTGTATTGATATACCCTAATCCTGCCGGAATCATCAGAAGTATTCCGATAATAAGAATAACCAGTTTGTTTCTGACGATAAACTCTCCAAATTTATTCATACACCATCTTTCCTTTCGCAGTCTGACGCATACTGGTCGCCCGCATATATGACTGCAAATAAATTACAGCGGAAATACAAGTTTTCCTGAAGTAATGCCGGCGGTACATATGTACAGATGATTCTGTACAAATCATATACTGCGGGCATTCAGTATACGTCAGGCTGATAATTTATTTTATAACAGTATTATATTGCAAAAATGACCATTAGTCAATACCTGAAGTGAACAAAAATGACTTTTGGTCATATTTTTGGAACTTTGCACAAATTACACTGAATATTTTTGTTTGCAATAGTGATTTTTTATTCTTGACACAATTATTTTTATGGATTATAATTTTAAGTATGAAATTTAAAACCGAGCGAGGTGACTATAAATGGGAAAAATAGATAAAAACAAACAAATCAAGGAACATTCTCTGCTTAAAACCGCCTTTGAATTTTTTACAACAAAAGGATTCAGCAAAACATCAATATCTGATATTGCAGATAAAGCCGGAGTTGCAAAAGGTACATTTTATCTTTACTTCAAGGATAAATATGATATAAGAAACAAGCTTGTATCACATAAATCAAGCCAGCTTTTCCGCAACGCAATGGACAAGCTTGAACCGACTCTTTCCACTCTTGATTTTGAAGAAAAGATTATCGCAATAGTTGACAACATAATAAATCAGCTTAATGAAAATCAGTCACTTCTTACATTTATTTCTAAAAATCTTAGCTGGGGAATATTCAAAAATGCTCTTACCTCCAACGAAGACGGAGATATAAATTTTATTGATGTATATCACAGTATGCTTGATGAAGCACCATATGATTTTAAAGACCCCGAAATAATGCTTTTTATGATTATTGAACTTGTATCATCAACCTGTTATTCATCTATTCTCTATGATGAACCCTGCAAACTTGATGAGCTTAAACCACATCTTTATGAAACAATAAGAGCAATCATAGACAGACATAAAAAAAACCTTGCAGAAAATTAATCTGCAAGGTTTTTTGATATTCAGTTTTTATAAGTATCAATCAGAGCTTCAATTTCTGACTTTTCAGGCATAACTTTCAATGCACCTTTTCTTGTTGTGATGAGAGATGCACCAGCATTTGCAAAAAGAAGAAGACTTGACAAATTATCTTCTGTCAGAGAATCGATATCATGTTCAAGAAGAAAGTTCAAAGCACAGCCCTCAAAAGTATCACCTGCACCGGTTTTTTCTATTGGTTTTATTTCTGAAAATGTTGGCTGTTCTGCCATCATATTTTTATAATAAATACGACTGCCGTTTTTTCCGAGTGTAACAAAAATTATTCTGATATTGCTGTATTCTGAACGAATAATTTCAACACCTTTGGAATAATCATCTGTACCTGTCATAAATTCAAGCTCATTATCAGAAATTTTCAGAATATCACATTTTGAAAAGCCGTATTCAATTTCTTTTTTGGCATCTTCAGGACTGTTCCACAAAGGTTCTCTGAGATTAGGGTCAAAGGAAATCAGTGCACCATTATTTTTGGCAGTTTCAACAGCATATCTTGTAGCTTCACGAACACCTTCATGTGTAGATGAAAGAGTTCCGAAATGGAATATTTTTGCTTCCTTTACAATATCCGTCATAACTTCATCTTTAGTAAGCATCATATCCGCACCGGGATTACGGTAAAAACTGAATTCACGTTCACCGTCAGCAAAAGTATGAACAAAAGCCAGAGTAGTATGAACAGTATCATCAAAAACCAGATTTGAAATATCTGTTCCGCTTTGTCTTACTGTTTCCGCAAGCTGTCTGCCAAATGTATCATTTCCGACCTTTCCGATAAAAGCAGTTTTCTTTCCCAGTTTATTAAGCATAGCAAGAACATTACAGGGAGCTCCGCCCGGATTTGCCTCCATAACAGGGTTGCCCTGCGGACTTGCTCCGTTTTCGGTAAAATCAATGAGAAGTTCTCCCAGTGCAACAACATCAAATTTTTTCATACATATAACCTCCTATGCAAATTTTTCTTTATTATAACATACACAATAAAAAAAA
>CAKSPD010000024.1 GCA_934481385.1 uncultured Oscillospiraceae bacterium | reverse complement strand
ACATATCCGAATTGAGCTGTATGCTGTATTGAAAACCGTTTTCTTCTCCGTCAAGCCACATTTCTGTTGCTGAATTTGCATTAATGGACGGAACGACTGAAACTGCAATACTTGTTGACAATAATAATGAAGTAATTATCTTCACAGGATTTTTCATAAAATCATCTCCTTTTAAAACTGTTCAAAACAAATAAAAAAATCGTCTTATATACTATGTACATTATAGCACATATTAAATAACAATAGTTAATATTTACCAAAATGTCAATGTCTTATTGGTAAAACAAGAAAATTTTTAAAATGTATTGTTTTATAATCCATAATGAGTTATATTTATATATAGGGATAAAAGAAGAAAGGATAATAAATATGACGTTTCCAGAACTGTTGAATGAATATATCTGTACATTAAACTGTACTGCCAGAGAAATTGCAGAAGCATCTGGTCTGACTTCGGCATCTTTAAGCAGGTATAAAAATGAACAGAGAACTCCTGCAAAAGATACTATTAAAAAACTTTCATCAGGTATTGCAAATATCGCAGAACAGAAAGGCTTGACTGATATTGATTATAATACTGTTTTTGAAAAATTTTCATATGAGCTTGGCATTGCAGATGAAGAAACTTTTTCCATTAATTTCACTAATCTCATAAATTCACTTCAAATTAATCTGAATGAGCTTGCCAGAAATATGGGATATGACCCTTCATATCTTTCAAGAATTAAAAAAGGACAGCGTATGCCGTCTGATATATCTTTATTTGCAGAACGGCTGAGCAGATTTCTGATAAAAAAATATGAAATAAATCAGCTTTGCAGTCTGACAGGCTTTATATGTGATAACAATAACCTTACAGACAGTGATTTTACTGAATCAGTTATAAATTATCTTTGCAGTAATCAGGAAACTGAATCTGAAGATATAAAAAACAATATAAATGATTATCTGAAAAAGTTAGATGAATTTGATTTGAACGAATATATAACAATAATTAAGTTTGATAAATTAAAAGTTCCGACTGCTCCTTTCAGTTTTCCGTCTTCAAAAAACTATTATGGAATTGAACAGATGAAACAAGGCGAACTGGATTTTTTCAAAGCAACAGCCGTTTCACGTTCCAGAGAACCGATTTTTATGAATAGTGATATGCCTATGGCTGATATGGCTGAAGATATGGAATTTAATAAAAAATGGATGTTTGGCATAGCAGTGTGCCTGAAAAAAGGACTTCATCTGAATATGATTCACAATGTTGAAAGACCAATCGAAGAAATGATTTTAGGTCTGGAAGCGTGGATACCAATTTATATGACAGGTCAGATTACACCATATTATATTAAAAATATTAATACATCTGTTTATCATCATCTGAATTATGTTTCAGGTGCAGCAGCATTAACAGGGGAGTGTATTAATGGTTATCATAATGACGGAAAGTATTATCTGACAAATTCAAAACATGAGCTTGAATATTACAGAAACAAAGCCAATCATATTCTTTCCAAAGCAAAACCTTTGATGAATATTTTTACAGAAGAATCAAAAAACGGTTTCTATGACTTTTTTGAACAGGAATCAAAAAAATGCGGAGAATACTGCAATTTATATTCATCACTTCCGTTATATACAATTTCAGATGAATTATTTATAAATATGCTTGAAAAAAACAATATTTCAAAGGATATTCAAAAAAATCTCCTGAATGACCTTCATATAATAAAAAGCAACTTTATTAAAGAAATTGAATTGGGTTCAGTTCATGATATAATTCCTGTTTTTTCAGAAATTGAATATAAAAAATTACCCTTGACATTATTCTTATCAGATACTTTTTATAAAACCGAAATTTATTATACTTATGAAGAATATTACCAGCATTATATGCAAACAGTAGACTTTGAAAAAAAATATCATAATTATAAAGTATCAGAACAGAAAACACAGATTTTCAAAAATATTCAGATTCGCATTAAAAATAATAAATGGATAATAATTTCAAAGAATAAAAGTCCTGTTATTCATTTTATAATTCATCACCCAAAAATGATAGAGGCAATCGAAAAGGGATTCCCATGGTAAACATATCATCTGTTTATTTTTCCTGACATTATTATAAAAACCTTGAAACTTTCAGCATAGTATGATATAATAGCGATATACTGTGAAGGAACTTTCCAAGTTGCACCAAATGTAAGTTATTTTTCACCTTTGAAGGAGGATAAAATTATGCCTGTACCTAAAGAAAAATTGTATACAGCTGATGAATTTCTGTCATTTGCTGAAACCAATTCCGATTGTATGGAACTGATTAATGGTGAGATTGTTTATCTTGCTTCTCCCAGTACCATACATCAACGCATTGTAGGTTCTTTATACTTTGCTATTACAAGTTATATTAAAAGTAACAAAGGAAAATGTGAAGCTATGCTGTCTCCGTTTGATGTCAGGTTAAATGACGATACTGTTGTTATTCCTGATATATCTATCATCTGTGATAGTTCAAAGATAAACGACAAACGCTGTAATGGTTCTCCGGATTGGATAATTGAAGTAGCTTCAAGCAATCGATTTGATGACTTTTATCGCAAACTTCTTATCTATCGTGAAAATGGAATCAGAGAATACTGGATTGTTGACCCTAAAAATGAAAAAACGCTTGTTTATTTCTTTGATGAAAATGATTTTCCGAGTATATATACCTTTGAACAGCCGATACTTGTTAATATCTATAAAAATAATCCTGTCAAACTTTCTATCAATATTGCAGAACTTCTTAAATAAAACTATGACCGCCCATTTCGGACGGTCTTTTTTCCCCTCGCTCTGACTCCGCTTCTGATGCACGGCTTTTGCTTTGGGTCTTAGAGCCGTAATACCATAATAAAAAACCTGCACCCAAAGGGGTACAGGTTGCCTTTTTCCTCTTACCGAGCCAAAAAAGCAAAAAATCTCTTTTGTCAAGGGTGCGTTAGCACTATAAAAAAATTTGTCCACCTGAAAGGTGGGCAAAATTTTTTATTGCTTGCCCTTTACAATTAAGAGATTTTTTGATTTATAATTCGGAAAAGAGGAAAAGGCAAATTAGCTTTTAATGGTTAACAGAAAATTTTCTATTTCTGAGGTTTCGCCTTTAGTTCTTATTATGGTATATCCTGCTGTTGATAAAACATTATTTACAAAGTCATCTCTTTTTACTCTGTTGTCTTTTTCATGAGAACTGTCATCAAGCTCTATAAGTGCTATTATTTTCATATTATCAGCTATTGCGAAATCAATGTGTTTTGATTTGATTCTATTGAAATATTTATTCCAATCTTTAGTTCCTTGGTTTACTTCCACAAGGTCGGCAAGTCTTATTTTAGCAAGTATCTGTAAATTTTTTTCGTCAGTTATATCTTTCAGCTTTTTGAAAAAATAGTACTCATTTTTTGTAAGTAACATTTTGCTGTGATAAGGATAGAAATTATCATTTTTTTCTTTTCTTATTTCTTTTTCTTCCTCATCTTTTTCAATGTTTCCATTTTTCTTAGATAAAGCAAATTGTACTATTATTACGATTATCAAAATTATTATTATATACGTCATTTTTATATCCTCACTTATTATTTATATTTATTGTTCCATAGTCTCTTTGTTTTATATTTATATTATTTTCTATTTTACTATTGTTAATTTCAAGCAGTTCATCGGCGCTTACATTGTAAAGTTCACAAAGCTTTTTTAATGTTTCTATATTTGGTTCAAGAAGTCCTGTTTCATATTTTGATATATTACTTCTTGATGTATTTATTATTTCTGCAACTTTTTCTTGTGATAGCTTTGATTTTTTTCTCGCAATTCTTAGTTTATCTCCAATCATACTAATCACTCCTTATTAATTTCTATTTTAGCACATTTTCATATATTTTACTGTTCTTTTTTGGAACATTTACCAATTGACAAATATGGATTTTTTGATTTATAATTAAATTGTTCCATTATGGAACATTAATCAAAGCAATTACAGCACACCGAGAACCGTTCCGGAGGGTAGCAGGTGGCACGAAGCTATTATGCTGTAATGAGATTGAAAGGTGGTTACACTTATATGTTAAAAGTGGTTGGTGTACAGGAGAAAGAGGGAATTTATCAGGGTTTACCCTATCATAATTACGTTCTCCACTGTACAAGAGAAGATGTTAATGCCTTTGGTGTGGTTACCGAACAGGTAAAAGTTAAGTCTAAATCTATTAAAGATGTTTTTGGCTGTACTATGACCAATTCAGACTGGGACTTGCTTGTCGGTAAAGATATCCGTGTTTTCTATGACAAGTACGGTCAGGCTGATGAAATCCGTGTCGATGAGTCAGCCTGAAAGGAGAATGTTATATGCTTTTAATGGCGGAAACTTCTGGTAGTCTTATAACTGACGCTCTTGCAAACGTTTCATCAGTTGTAAGTACCGGTACTGAAATTGTAACCGGAAATCCCGTTGCTATGGTTTTTATCGGTCTTTCTCTTGCCGGTGTTGGTATAGCTTTTTTCAAAAAGCTTACTCGCAAAAAATGAGGGCGGATTTCCGCCCTTTGTTTTTAGGAGCAAATAATTATGAAAAAATTTTTTTGTGTTTTGTTTTCCCTGATAGTTTGCTGTATGTCAGTTATAGTTCCTTGTTCTTATGCTTTTAATGAGCCTGAAATTCCTGCCGTCCCTGATGGGTATGATGTTTCTTGGTTTGATGAAGAAAAAGCTATCGAGTATATTAAGTGGCGTTTTTTACATCCCTCAACTGGACTTCCTATTGATATTGATGAAAAATATAATCAGTATTATACTTTTGGATACTCTTTTCATCCTAGTCATAAAGATAAAATTATTATTAATGCTGTCTTTTATAGTGAGTTTCCTTCCCTTACTGTTTCGGGGGCTTATATCACTCCTTCACAATCTTCTTACCAAGCTATTATGGGATTTTTTCAAAAGTCTACAAATGAATTCGGAATAGAGTTTTATGCTAATTCGATTCATAATATTTATCCAATTAATGGTGGTAACGTTAGGCTTTATAACTCTTATGCATCTGCTTACTGGTACAGCAGGACTAATTTGCCTTCTGACTTTTTTGATACATATGATATGTCATATACAGATAATGTGATTTTTGATAATGGCGGTGGTTCTTCTTCAGGAGCTGTTACAGTCAAGTTCAATCCTGTTTTTACTATGAATATGAATGGGGATTTGTATAACTCCCGCTTGGGTTTTGGTGGCTCTACTTCTGCTACTGGCTCTCATCTTTCTATGACAGTAGAAACAACCTTGAAAGACCCAATTCAGATACGAATGTACATAACTAAAAAGGGAGAAAAATTTAATCTCGGTGAGGTTTCGGCAGGTCCGACACATACAGGCTTTCAAAACCGAAACTGGAACTGTGACTTTATACTTATGAAAGAAGATTGGGTGTTTGCTCCTGATGTGTCTACCGGAGATACTTCTAAATCGAGATTACAGTATAAGCCTACTTCTTGGCACTTTGTAGATACCTATTTTAATCAGTCGATTTCTTGGGCAAGCATAAACTGCGTTGAGGGTCAGGAGTATGATGTAGTTGTTGAGTATATTAAACTCATTCCCGAAGATATATATGCAGATACAACACTTGCTACTGATGATAAAATCATTGAATGTTATCGTCAGACTTTTAGTATATACAAGCGTTCTGTTGCTTATGACCCTGATAATACAGATTTTGGAGTTCTCAATATACATGGGTATGATGATTATTTGACCGCAGAAAATTCTTCAAGCGGATATGTTGATGATGACGGAAAAACACAGATTAAAAATACTTTAAATACCAATCCTGATATTTATGGTGGTGGAAGTTCTTCCGGTTCAGGCTCTCATCAGCTTTACTCCGGAGGCAGTTTTTCTCTTACTTCACTTCAGACTTCAACCGCCAATGTTTTAAGATTTTTCAAGTATGTTTTTGGTTTCTTTCCGTCGCAAGTCTGGAACGCTTTTTATTTTATAATTGTTGTTTCTGTTGTATTTGGATTTATCAAGCTTTTGAAAGGCTGATTGCTATGACTGATTTTTTCTCTGATATTACTTCTAAAATTGCAGAAATGGGTAGTAGTGTTTTAGATTCTGTAAAAGATTTCTTTTTTGGTACTATCTATGGCTACATTCTCGACTTTGGAGATTTTGCATTTGGCTTTTTTACTCCTGACAGCATAAATGACTTTAATTTTTCTTCGTTGTTGCTTTTTGCTTTTGGCATTGCTGTCATTGGTGCTTTTGTCAAGTTTATTTCTATTTTTAAGTGAGTGGTGATTATATGCCTGAACTTGAATATGTTCTTAAATTTGCTTTGAATCTTTTGAATACTCCAATAAGATTAGGGGTATATACTTTAACTCCTCTTGGAGTCATAGTTACTTGCCTTATTCTTGGCTGTATTACTTATGTTATTCGTGAATTTTTCGGTTAGGTGGGGTTTAAAAAATGGCTTTATTAAAATTGGTACTTGTTATATACATTGTTGTTCTTGCTTTTGGTGGTCTTTGTGCTATTTTTCGTTTTCTTGCTGATATAAAACGCTTTAAAGATAAAAAAAAGCGGTTTGAACTTTTTGAAGAAATAAGCAAAGAAGAAGATAACAAAAATGAAACTTTGAAAGGAGAAGCCTTAGAAAATGGAAACTGAATACAACTTGATTGTTGAACTTTATAAAGCTCTTGGCTGTGATTTGTCTGTTACTCCTGAAACTTGGAAGCAATTAAGTATGATAGGATTTCAGTTCCTCGGAGCTTCAGGCTTCCTGTTATGGTTTGTCAAAATGCTTTTTTCAATTGTTAAAGAAGCTTTCAGAGGTAGAATTTAATGGGGTATATAAAACTGTTTTTTCAAAAAATAAAGGCTTTTCCGTCTTTTTCTTACTATCTTACTTATGATTATCTTACATACCTGTACTATCATAAGTATAAAATTTTTTATGGTTGGGGCATACATCTTTATACGGGCAAATTCGGGCAGGGTAAAACAAGCCTTATGACTATTAAAGCTTATCAGATGTGTGCAGAATATCCTCAGCTTCATGTTCTGACAAATATCAATCTTTCAAACTTTCCTGAACACACTGAAATAATACCTTTGAAAACTGCTGATGATATACTTAATGCTCCCGACAACACTCTTGTACTTATCGATGAAATAGGAACGCTTTTTAATTCTCGTGATTTTACATCAGGAAAGAACAGTGTTCCTAAACCAGTATTTCAGCATTTATGCCAGTGTCGTAAGCGTCATATGATGATACTTGCAACGGTTCAGCGTTTTAATCTTTTGGATAAGCAAATCAGAGACATAACCGCAACTGTAACAGCTTGTGCAAGCAGTCTTAAGCACCCTTTTTCAAGGCTTTTAACAGGAATTGTATATGATATAGATGAGTATGAAGCTTATGTTGCTAATCGTATGTACACACCTTGCATAGATGATACTATTGTTGAGATTCAGACTGAGCAGTATAGACATTTGTATGATACTTCTGAACTGATAAAAGGACTTTTGAAAATGGAGTATCTTTCTGATGAGGAAATTTTAAGAAATCAACAAGGCTCTGACATTTCGATTTGTGACGGAAGCAAGGAAAGCATAAAGGCGTATAAAAAAGGTGTAAGAAGAAAGATATGAATGCAGGGGGCGGGGGACTCCCCGCAGGGGGTGACCCGCCCACACTGCTCAACGAGTTGAAAGCTTAAAACTATTGAAAACAATGTTAAAAACCGCCATTTCAGGCGGTCTAAGACCTTTTCTTGATACATTAGAAACTTCTGACGGCTCACCGTCAGGTGAGTTGTCAGAAGTTTTCTAATAACAGATAAAGTAAAGATAAAATGAAATTGGTGGTGTTACTATGGAAACTCCTATTGCAGAAATTAACAGCAGATTTAAGCCGAAGAAGTCAGCAGGACTTCTTCTTGCTAAAAGTTATAGGCGTTTAGGTTCAGGTTTTGAAGGTAAAGCTTTTAGAACTAAAAATTGTGGAAGTCATCTTGATTTTGCTAAAAACAAAAACAGCGAGTTTAAGCTTCATAATGCTGATTTTTGCCGTGATAGGCTTTGCCCTATGTGTGCTTGGCGTAAATCTCTTAAAATTTCGGGACAAGTTTCTGCAATTGTTGATAGCATTTCTGATAAATTCGATTTTATTTTTCTTACTCTTACTGTTCCAAATTGCTTAGGTTCTGATTTACCTTTGGTGCTTTCTCGTATGCAAAAAGCTTGGTCTAAACTTAGAAAAAGAGTTTTTTTTCAAAAGTCCATTAAAGGTTTTTTTAAGGCTCTTGAAATTACTCATAATTTGAAAAAGCATTCAAAGTCTTATGATACATATCACCCACATTATCATTGTATACTTGCCGTTGATAAAAACTATTTTACTTCTGATGACTATATAAAGCGTGATGAATGGCTTTCTGCGTGGAGGTCTTGTTATGGAGATAATAGTATTACTCAGGTTGATGTCAGAAAGTGTAATGCTAAAAAAAGTAATAAAGGTAGGGGAAAGTCTCTTTCATCAGCTGTTGCAGAAGTAGCGAAGTATTCTGTTAAAGCTACTTCTTATCTTGGTCAGTTTGATGATGATGGAAATCTTATTAAGCCTTATGCAGATGATATTATTGATTCTTCTGTATCTACTCTTGATAATGCATTGAAAAACCGCAGACTTTTTGAAATGCGTGGAATTTTTAAAGATGTTCATGATGAGTTACAGCTTGATGATGCTGAAAACGGTGACCTTATTATTACTGATAATACTGATTCTGTATCAGATGATATAGAGCTTTATTGTTATCGCTGGTCTTTTAAAGAGTCTTGCTATAAGCTTTTTCGTATTATTAAAAAAATTGATATTGATGTTATGATTTCTCCTGAACTTGATTCGGGAATTGTCATCGACCCTGAAACAGGTGAAGTTATTTAGATATATAAAGGTGGTGATTTTATGCGTGAAAAAGAAATAATTCTGCTTTTGCAGTACATAGTTCATAACAAACAGGAGCTTGAACAGGAGCTGAGAGAACGCCAGCAGTCTATCCGATACAGAAAAATTACTGTTGAAGATTGTATTGATTTGGCTTTGTGTCGTGAACGTCTTGCAACATTCAACCAGATTACAAGGGATATTGTTGCACTTCTGAAACTTGGAACTTATAAAGATTTTGAATAGGAGGTTTTTTAAAATGAATTTTAAGTGCAATTTTTCCGCTTATTGTTCTTGTATTTGCTCAAAGTGTTCTCTTTTTGAAAGTTGCAGTGTCTGCACTCGTGCATCAGAATGTGACAGAAGAAACACAGAAAATTCTTGCAAGTTTGATGACAACTTATTTATAAAAGCTCTTTTTCGTCAGGAAAAGGGTTTTGAACTGACTGAAGAATATGATGAATTACTATTCTAAAAAACTTGAAACTTTCAGCATAGTATGATATAATAGCGATATACTGTGAAGGAACTTTCCAAGTTGCACCAAATGTAAGTTTGGTGCAACTTGGAATTGAAAACTCTCCTTTCAGAATATAACAACGTTTGGAGATTTAAAAATGAAAACAAACAATAATAAAAATCCGGAGTTTCTTAATGAATATCTTGTTCATATAAGAATTGTCAAAGGCTTATCCGAAAGAACTATTGATGAATACTGCACTGATATAAGACTTTTTCTGAAATATATATACTGCAATAAAATTAATACTGATTATCAGGAAATTGAAGAAGCTGAAATATCAGAAATGACTGTTGACGATTTAAAAAACATTTCTGTTTCAGATATATACAACTTTATGTTCTATCTTTCAGATGAACGAAAAAATAATGATTATGCAAGATACCGTAAAATTTCAGCCGTAAAGAGTCTTTTCAACTATCTCTGCAATCAGATGACATTAATTTCGCATAATCCAACTGCAAACCTTGATATCGCATCACCTAAAAGAGCTTTGCCGAAACATCTTACTTTAAGTGAAAGCACAAAACTTCTTGATACGGCTGATGTAAAGGATTCAAAACGTGATTATTGCATAATTACCCTTTTTCTGAACTGTGGAATAAGATTAAGTGAACTTATAGGTCTTAATATCTCTGATATAGATTTTGAAGATTATCATCTTAAAGTTCTTGGAAAAGGCGGAAAAGAAAGAATTATATATCTTAACAAAGCTTGTATAGCTTCTCTTGAAGATTACTTTGAAATAAGGAAAAATATTGAAACAAATTCAGAAGCTCTTTTTCTTAGCAATCAGAAAAAGCGTATATCAAAAAGGCGTGTTCAGCAGATTGTTGAAAATACGATAAAAATGGCAGGACTTGGCGGAAAAGGAATTACTACACATAAACTTCGCCATACGGCTGCAACACTTATGTATCAGTACGGTGACGCAGATATTCTTACATTAAAAGAAATTCTCGGACACTCTACAATTGCCACAACGGAAATATACACACACCTTTCCAGCGAAATAATGCGTAATGCAATTGAAAGCAATCCTCTTGCAAACGAAAAAAAGAAGAAATAGGAGTTAAAATATTATGAAAGATTATATGATTACAATTGTTGCTGTATTTTTAATGGTTCTTGGTATGCTTTTATGTCATAAATATACTTTAAACAGCAAAATGTATGATGAAGTTTCTGAATCATCTGAAATCGAATCAGAAGAATCATCTCGGATTCCTTTTATAAATACTGCTCCCAGCGGATTCAATAACACTAAAAATAACAATAATAATATAGCAGTAACAACTGCACCTCCACAGAATATTGTTACTGCTCCCCTTTTCACAACATCTGTTTCAGATTATCCGGAATTTTATCCTGAAGAATCCCAGCAGACTACTGTAACAACCGTAAGACGTTCAATACTCGAAAATGCAACTGCTGTTAATACTACTACTGTTCATCAGTTCAGTATTATTCAGAATCCTCAGCAGATACCTCAGACACAAACTACACCTGTAATGTCAGATGATTTTTCGCTTATAATAGATTAAACCGCAATTTTTCGTCATAAAGTTATGTTTTCCGACATATTCTGCTATTCCTTATTGTCTGATTCTGTGATAAAATAAATGCAGAATGTTAAAGAAAGGATAATTTTTATGTACATATTAAAAAAACACCCTGCCCCGAAAATAAAAAGTGTAGCCGTTTATATGGAAATATACAGTTCTCAAAGAACTGCTTACAGAGTAATTGTAAGTAATGATACTATGTATGGAATTGAAGTTGAGAGCTTTAAAACCGGAAAAAAGGCTGTTATTCATAATTTTTCGGAGAATGTCGAAAATGCAGTGAAATTTGCTGAAACTTTGATAAAAAAAAGAACTGCTCCTGAACAGCTTTACACTACGGCACTTAGCTTTCTGAGCAGTTCTATATAATTCAAGAAAATCATAAAATGATTTTCTTTATTTCAGACGGTTCACTTACAACGTAATCAGCACCGGCATCTTTAAGCTCCTGTTCTGTTCTGAACCCCCATAGACAGCCTATTGATTTCATACCTGCATTTTTTGCAGTTTCAATATCAACATTACTGTCACCTATCATATATATTTCGGAATATTCCCTGTCCCCTTTTATTTCATATATTATATCAGGAGCAGGCTTTTTCGGACGTTCATTACAGCCTCCGAGGACTTTTACAAACTTAATATATGGAAAAAGCTTTGCTACTATTTTCGTTGCGAAAGTCTGGTCTTTATTTGTTGCAACTGCAATATCCACACCATTTTTTGAAAGCTGACGCAGAAGCTCTGTAATTCCCGTATATTCTTTTGTTTTATCCATACAATGATTTTTATAGAATGAATCAAAAATATCATGAAGTTCCTGAAGGCTTTCGGATTTTCCTTCCGGCAATGCTCTTTCACAAAGTTTCAATATTCCGTTTCCGACAAAATTATTGTACTTATCAATATGATGTACAGGGTATCCGAGCTTTATAAGACCATAGTTTACTGCTGTTGCCAAATCTTCAAGAGTATCCGCAAGAGTGCCGTCAAGGTCGAATACGGCAAGTTTTTTCTGTTTATCCATATCAGAATCTTCCTTTTTATCAGCGGACAGATTTTGAATTAAATCCGTCCGCTGACAGATTTTTTATACAAGGCTGGACATATCGTAAAGTCCTGCTTTCATATCCTTGAGATATATTGCTGCATTTATTGAGCCTTCTGCGAAAACTGTTTTTGAGGCTGCGGAATGTGAAAGAGTTATTACTTCATCGTGGCCTGCAAAAATTACATCATGCTCCCCTACTATTGTACCGCCTCTTATTGCATGCATTCCGATTTCAGTTTTTTCACGCTTTTTACGCTGTGAATGTCTGTCATAAACATAGTGATATTTATTATCAAGAGTTTCATTTATGGAATTTGCAATCATTATTGCTGTACCGCTCGGAGCATCAATTTTCTGATTATGGTGCTTTTCAACAATTTCAATGTCAAACTGTTCTCCAAGAACTGAGGCTGCTTTTTTTGCAAGCTGTACAAGGAGATTTATTCCGAGGGACATATTGAATGTAAAGAAGACAGGTATCTGCTGTGAGGCAGATTTTATCTTGTTTATCTGTTCTTCACTGTATCCTGTTGTTGCAAAAACAACAGGTGTGCCTGTTGAAAGACAGTAATTAAGAAGTCCGTCAAGTGATGCAGGATTTGAGTAATCTATGATTACATCAGGTTTTACAGGAAGTTTTTCAGGTGAATCAACTATCGGAAAATCTGCATACTGCTGTGTGAATATATCTATTCCGGCAACAATTTTACAGTTATCCCTTGCGGAAACACAGTTATATATTGTTTTTCCCATTTTGCCGTTTGCACCGCAAATTGCAATATTTGTCATTTTTTAACAGTCCTTTCGGGATTTTTTATTATACGAGATTATGTTTTGCGAGAACTGCTCTGAGCTTATCTCTGTTCTGGTCAGCCATAGGATAGAGAGGCATTCTGCAAGGGCCTGCATTTTTGCCCATAAGGTTCATAGCCTCTTTGACAGGTATAGGATTTACCTCTATGAAAAGACTGTTGATAAGGTCAAGATATTCAATCTGAAGCTTTGTTGCCTCTGCAAAATTATTTTCAAGGCAATACTGAGCCATCATATGTGTTTCCTTAGGAATTACATGTGAAAGAACTGAAATTACACCCTTTCCTCCGAGTGACATTACAGGAACAATCATATCATCATTACCGCTGTAAACATCAACAAGGTCACTGCATTCTGCAATAAGCTTTGCAGTATAGCTTATATTTCCGCTTGCTTCCTTTACTGCAACGATATTTTTATGCTGTCCGAGAACCTTTACTGTTGCAACATCAATATTAACACCTGTTCTTCCAGGTATATTATAGAGTATCATAGGAATATTTACAGCGTCTGCAATGGCTGTAAAATGAGCTATAAGACCTCTCTGTGTAGTTTTGTTATAGTAAGGAGTTACAACAAGAAGTCCGTCTGCACCGAGTTCTTCAGCTTCTTTTGAAAGTTTTATTGCATATGCTGTATCATTGCTTCCTGTACCTGCAATTACGGGAACTCTCTTTGCTGTTTTTTCAACGGCAAACTTTATACATTCGAGATGTTCTTCATCGCTCATTGTTGAAGCCTCACCTGTTGTACCGCAGATAATTATTGCATCAGTGCCGTTTTCAATCTGATAGTCAATCATTCTGCCAAGCTCATCGAAATTGATTGAGCCGTCCTGATTCATAGGAGTAATAATAGCTATGCCTGCTCCTGTAAAAATAGTATTTTTCATAATATTCTCCATTATTACTGCCATAGGGCAGTTTCCGTTTTTACGGCAAACGGAAAAACCCAGTTTTTTATGAGAGCTTTTTCATATATGTTATCCATTTTTTTGATACATCGGCATTTATCTTTTCATAGAATTTTACAGCCTCTTCATTTGCAGAAAGGTCTTTCCATTCAAGGCGAAGACAGTTTTTTGCTTTTCCGAGTTCCTGTATAAATTCAAAAATAGCTCTGCCTATTCCCTGTCTTCTCATTTCCTCTATGATAAAGGCATCTTCTATATAGATAATCTTTCTGCCTGAAAGAGATGCAAGAGGTATAAATATATAGCTTGTGAAGCCTATTGGTACTCCGTTATCTTCTGCAATAACGGCATGAAGTCCGTTAGCCTTTTTCATAAGTCTTTCAGTTTCCTCAACGGTAAGAGTACAGTCCTCTGAAAATCCCTGATATTCTGTAAGCTTATGAATGAAATCACATATAACGGAAGCATCTGAAACTTCTGCTTTTCTTATTGTTATATTCATATTTTTATGTCACCTGATTATATTATCAGTCAAAAAAGCCTTTAGCTGCAAGAAGTTCAGCAAGAAGTACACCGCCACCTGCTGCACCTCTTAATGTATTATGTGAAAGGCATACAAACTTATAGTCATACTGTTTATCTTCACGAAGTCTGCCTGTTGATACTGCCATACCGTTTTCAATCATTCTGTCAAGCTTAGCCTGCGGACGATTATCTTCTTCAAAGTAGTGTATAAACTGTTTTGGAGCTGAAGGAAGTTCAAGTTCCTGCGGAACGCCCTTAAAGTTCTTCCAGAGTTCGAGGATTTCTTCCTTTGTAGGTTTTTTATCGAAATCAACAAATACAGCTGCTGTGTGACCGTCTGAAACAGGAACTCTGAGGCACTGTGTTGTAATTGAAGGTGCAAGAGCATTTACAATAACACCGTCTTTTACCTGTCCCCATACCTTGAGAGGTTCTTGTTCAGACTTTTCTTCTTCTCCTCCTATGAAAGGAATGAGGTTATCGAGCATTTCAGGCCAAGTCTTGAAAGTTTTTCCTGCTCCTGAAATTGCCTGATAAGTACAAGCGAGAACTCTTTTAAGACCGAATTTCATAAGCGGGTGAAGTGCAGGAACATAGCTCTGAATTGAGCAGTTTGATTTTACTGCAATAAATCCTCTCTTAGTACCGAGTCTTTTTCTCTGTGCATGGATAACTTCAATATGGTCGGGATTTATTTCCGGAACAACCATAGGAACATCAGGAGTGTGTCTGTTAGCAGAATTATTTGAAACTATCGGGCATTCAGCCTTTGCATATGCTTCTTCAAGAGCCTTTATTTCATCTTTTTTCATATCAACAGCACAGAAACAGAAATCAACCATTCCGGCAATTTTCTGAATATCTTCAGTAGCGTTCATAATAATGATGTTTTTCATTGATTCAGGCATAGGAGTTGTCATAGCCCAGCGTTCACCGACAGCTTCTTCATATGTCTTTCCTGCTGAACGTGCTGATGCAGCAAGAACCTTTACATTGAACCAAGGGTGATTTTCAAGAAGTGTAGCAAAACGCTGTCCAACCATTCCTGTTGCACCAATGATACCTACGTTGTATTGTTTCATAAAAATTCTCCTTAAAAAATAATATTTTAAAATAAAAAAACCGGTTGCAAACCGGCACATCATGAGTTATAATAGAATTATCGCATTGAAATATATGCTGATAGCTCCCCATCATAAATTCATGATGACAGTCATTTGTCTGTTTGACAAATGCCCGAAACAGAGTTTACCAAAAACTGCTCCTCGGCGGTATTGCCTTTTTACGTCACATAAGCGGAATGGTTTTCCTGAATGACGATACTCATCTTTACCGCACCTCTACCTTAAATACAATAATATCATCTTTATGAATGATTGTCAAGAGATTTTGGATAATTTTTTCAGATTTCCCAAAAATAATTATTTTTCAGGAGGTATAAAGACTTATTATGGATACAGAAAATATGAAAAAATCTGATTTTTACTATGAACTTCCTCAGGAGCTTATTGCACAGACTCCTGTTGAACCGAGAAATGCTTCAAGACTTATGTGCGTAGACCGTAAAAATGGTGAGATAACTCACAGCCATTTCTATAATTTATGCGATAAGCTCAGAAAAGGTGACTTGCTTGTTATGAATGATTCAAGAGTTCTTCCTGCAAGGCTTTACGGAGAAAAGATTGAAAACCATACATTTATTGAATTTCTTCTTCTTGAACAGAAAGGCGATAAGGTATGGGAAATTATCTGCCGTCCTGCAAAAAAAGCAAAAGCCGGTACTAAATTCTCTTTCGGTAACGGCAGACTTATTGCTGAAGTAACTGAAGTTAAAGATGACGGCAACAGAATTGTTAAATTTGAATGTGAAGGAAATTTCTTTACTGCTCTCGAAGATGTCGGACAGATGCCGTTACCGCCGTATATTACTCAGAAACTTGAAAATAAGGAACGCTATCAGACTGTATATTCCCGTGAGCTTGGTTCTGCCGCAGCACCTACCGCCGGACTTCACTTTACACCTGAAATGCTTGATGAACTTCATCAGAAAGGCATAAATACCGCCTTTGTAACACTCCATGTAGGTCTTGGAACTTTCAGACCTGTAAAGGAAGATAAAGTTCTTGACCATAAAATGCACAGTGAACATTATTATCTGCCTAAGGAAACAGCGGATTTAATCAATCAGACAAAACAGAACGGCGGACGTGTTATTGCTGTCGGAACTACTTCATGCCGTACTCTTGAAAGTGTTGCAACTTTCTATGATAAAATAGAAGAACATGAGGGATACACTGATATTTTTATATACCCCGGATATAAATTCAAATGTATTGATGGTCTTATAACTAATTTTCATCTCCCTGAAAGTACACTGATTATGCTTGTATCTGCCTTTATGGGATATGATAATACAATGAACGCATATAAAACTGCTGTTCAGGAAAAATATAGATTTTTCAGTTTCGGCGATGCTATGCTGATAGTTTAATAAAATAAAGGAGATTTATATGTATACACTTTTAAAACAGGAAAATAAAGCCCGCAGAGGTCAGTTTGAAACAGTTCATGGAACTTTTCAGACTCCCTGCTTTATGAATGTAGGGACAGCAGGTGCTATCAAAGGCGGTGTATCTTCAATAGATTTAAAAGGTCTTAAAACTCAGGTTGAACTTTGCAATACTTATCATCTTCATTTAAGACCGGGTGATAAGATTATAAAACAGATGGGCGGTTTACATAAGTTTATAAACTGGGATAAGCCTATTCTTACTGACAGTGGCGGATTTCAGGTGTTTTCACTTGCCAAGCTCAGAAAAATCAAGGAAGAAGGCGTATACTTTTCATCTCATATAGACGGAAAACGTATATTTATGGGGCCTGAAGAAAGTATGCAGATTCAGTCAAACCTTGCTTCTACCATTGCTATGGCTTTTGATGAATGTGTAGAAAATCCTGCTACTCACGATTATGCAGAAAAATCAATTGAACGTACTACACGCTGGCTTTACCGCTGTAAAGAAGAAATGAAACGTCTTAACAGTCTTCCTGATACAATAAATAAACATCAGATGCTTTTCGGGATAAATCAAGGCTGTACTTTTGATGACCTCCGTATACGTCATATGCAGGAAATAGCTGAACTTGACCTTGACGGCTATGCTGTGGGCGGTCTTGCCGTAGGTGAGCCTACTGAAGAAATGTACCGCATTTTAGATGTTGTTGAACCATTTATGCCGAAAAATAAACCCCGTTATCTTATGGGAGTCGGTACACCCTCAAATATTATTGAAGGTGTTGCAAGGGGCATTGATATGTTTGACTGTGTTATGCCTAGCCGTAATGCACGTCACGCTACTGTATTTACATGGGAAGGTATTATGCATCTTACAAACAAATGCTTTGAAACTGACCCGCGACCTATTGATGAACATTGTGACTGTCCTGCCTGCCGTAATTTTTCAAGAGCTTATATACGTCATCTTTTCAAGGCTCAGGAAATGCTTGCCGGCAGACTTGCTGTTATTCATAACCTTTATTTTTATAACACTCTTGCTGAAAAGATAAGAGAATCACTTGATAACGGCTGTTTTGAAGAATTCAGAA
>CAKSPD010000023.1 GCA_934481385.1 uncultured Oscillospiraceae bacterium | reverse complement strand
AGATAATGTTGTTGGTGCTGAATATTATACAGTTACTAATAAAAATTGTGGTGTAAAATCTTCTGAACAGTTTAAAAGCGGAGAGGTTGCATATCTCTTAGGAGGAATATGGGGACAGAAAATCGGCATAAACAGTATGCCCGTTCTGAATGGTGAAAAAGTTTACAAAAATGTAACTTATAAAGGTTGCGGTGAAAAAAATAAGGTTGAAACTGTTTCTTCAAAATATTCCAATACAGAGGGCGATACTTATTTAAATGAAACTCATAATTTTGACAACGGTATCTGTACAGGTTGCGGAATTTATGAACTCATAGCACCAAAAGAAAACAACGGCTATTATCAGATTGAAAATGCAAATCATCTTTACTGGTTTGCAAATGAAGTTAATAACGGCAATGGGTCTATTAATGCCGTTCTTACAGCAGATATTGTTGTAAATAAGAATGTTCTCAATGAAAACGGAACTCTTAATTCCAGTTCATCTCTGGTTGAATGGACTCCTATCGGAAACGGTAAAAGATTTTCCGGTATATTTGACGGACAGAACCATACAATCAGCGGACTGTATTGCAATCAAGATGCTAATTTTGTTGGTTTGATTGGTTATTACAAAAATTCTTCAGGTGAAATAAAAAATGTCGGCGTTATTGATTCATATTTCAGTGGAGAACAAGCTGTTGGCGGTATCTGCGGAACTAATTATGGCGGAAAAATTATAAACTGTTACAGCATAAGCACAGTAAAAGGTTCAGAAGCTGGCGGTATCTGCGGAAATAATGATGATAGTGGCACAATCGAAAACAGCTACAGCATAGGAGAAATAAGCGGTAAAATAAATGTTGGTGGCATATGCGGACATAATTCTCATTACAGTACAGTTGCAAACTGCTATTACAACAGTTCAGTTTATAGTGGCAAAGCAATTGGCTTTAACAGTGCAACTTTTGATAAAGTTGAAGGCAAGACTACTGAACAGTTTGCAAGCGGAGAAGTTGCATTCCTCTTAAATGATGAAGTATGGGGACAGAAAATCGATACAGACAGTACACCTGTTTTTAACGGTGAACCGGTTTATCAAAATATAATATATTCCGGTTGTTCCAAAAAATTTCCGGGTGACTGCACTTATAGTTATTCAAATATACAGGCAGACCCTATTTATCAGAAACATAATTATGAAAATGGTATCTGCACAGTTTGCGGAGATTATGAACCTGCACCATTAGAAAATGGTTATTATCAGATAAACAATGCAGGTAATCTTTTATGGTTTGCAAAACAGGTAAACAATGGCAATACAAAGATAAATGCTGTTCTCACAGATGATATTGTTTTAAATCAAAATCTTCTTAATGCAGACGGAACTCTTAACTCCAATTTAACAGATTTAGATTTAATTGAATGGACTCCTATCGGAACTTATTCAAAACAATACAGAGGTATATTTGACGGACAGAACCATACAATCAGCGGATTGTATTACAATAATAATAATAGTAGTGAAAGTGTTGATATTGGTTTATTTGGCTGGAATTGCGGTACAATAAAAAATGTTGGTATTGTTGATTCGTATTTTAATGGTTATCAGTTTGTTGGTAGTTTATGTGGATTTAACTGGCTTGGCACAATTACAAACTGCTACAACACAAGTACAGTAAACGGTTCATTAGAAGTCGGCGGTATCTGTGGAAATAGTAATGGAGGCATAATTGAAAACAGCTATAATGCAGGAATAGTAACAGGTTCTTTTGCCGGTGGTTTGTGTGGAAGTAATTATGCTCAAATAACAAACTGCTACAACATAGGCTCAGTAAGCGGTTTAAATAAAGTTGGCGGTATTTGTGGAATCAATGGTTATATGGACGGTAAAACAGGCACAATTATGAACTGCTACAACACAGGTATAGTAAGCGGTTCATCAAATGTCGGCGGTATTTGCGGAATTGTTGATAAGGGCATAGTTACAGACTGCTATTATCTTGAAAACTGCAACGCTGACGGAACAACATTGAGTTGTAAGGAAGGAACACCAAAAACCTTTGAACAGTTTGCAAACGGTGAAGTTGCATATTCCTTAAGCGGAATATGGGGACAGGAAATCGGCAAAGATAAATCCCCCGTTCTGAATAGCGAAAATAAAGTATACAAAGTTACAGCATATTCATCAGTTGGAAATGAAACTATTTCAGAAATATATACTAACAAATCCGCAACAGTAACAGCTCCGATTAAAGAGGGTTATAACTTTGACGGCTGGTATACTTATGATGAAAGTACTGAAAAGTTACTTTGTTCATCAAGAGAATATAGCTTTGATGCAACTAAAGATATTGAAGTTGTTGCAGTTTATAAACTTCTCGGAACAGTAAGTATTACAATCAACTGTGACAAAGAATACACAGTAAACGGTGTTTCCAAATCATCAGCAACAACTGAAAGTTATTCAATTGGAAGTACAGTTACACTTTCCTGTAATGATGAAGATTTTGCATACTGGCAGAACAATGCAGGAACTATACTCAGCAGAAAAAGTGAATATTCATTCGTTGTTACAAATGCAGAAACCATTTCAGCAGTATTCAATGAAAAACCTGAAGAAAACAAGGCAACTTTGATATTTGAATCATTATATGGTCAGGTTATCGCAACAAGACAGCTTGGAAGCGGTGAATCAATGGAGAAAATTTCCGTACCGGTAAGAACCGGATATGATGCACTCGGCTGGGATTTTGACGGTGACGGCAAATATGATGAAAGCAAAGATAAACTCGAAAGTGCAATCACAAGAGGTCTTGAATCAGGTTCAGCAGTTAAAATTGTTCCGGTTTATAAATTAAGCGAAAAAACTTATACTATTAATGTTGTAAACGGTACTGGTTCAGGAGAATACAACGAAAATGATATAGTCACAGCAGTTGCAAATGAAATTGAAATAAAAATGAAATTCAGTCACTGGAAAGATTCAGACGGAAATGTTCTTAGCTACAATGAAAAGTATGTATTCTATGCATCAGAAGATACGACAGTTGAAGCAGTATATGTTGCAATGGAAACTGAAATCAATGCAAAGGGTACAACAAACATAATTGCAATTAATAGGACAGAGCCTGATAAGGATACAGGAAAAGGCAAACTTTCATTTGTATCTATGAGTACTGTTCCTGAAGGTTGCAAAATCAACAAGGCAGGAGTAATTGCTACAAATAAATCGGAAGTTGCAACTCCAGATAAATTTACCGATAAAAGTGCAATGTTTGTCCGTGGAATGTCATCAAATAAAAAGGCTGTAAGATATACATGGACTAAAGGAAATATTCAGACTGGTGATAAATGGTATGTAAGAGCATATCTTGTATACACAGATTCAGACGGAAACATTCATACTGTATACAGTGATGTAGTATCAAAGGAATATTAAAAAATAACAAAAAGGGACAGGATATATTCCTGTCCCTATCTTTTTTTATAAATTACCAATTCAGGATTTTCACCGTTTTCCTCATAAGTGGATACCATAATAAAATCCATATTTGCAAGGATACCAAAACATCTGTCACCGCCAAATTCACATTCCAGTTGATTTCCGAGATATGTAGCGTTATCATCTAAGAATTTAACCATTTTTCCGTTAGGAAGTCTGTATTTTAGATTTACATAACTGCCGGCAAGAGAATTAAGTTTTGTAAGTTTCGGCATACCTTCAATATTCAAATCATTGATTTCTGAAATCAGCTTTTTCTTGAATTCTTCAAAAGCTCCGTTACCGCCAAGTTCTTTATATCGTTTCCAGTAATCAAGTTCCGGCAAGGTATCACGCAGATATGAGCGTATTTCTTCCTCCGAATACTGTTCATTTGCCATATTTTTTACGCAGACATCAATTAAGTCGTCCATATTGCTGTACATATACTCGCCGTCAGCATAGCACCATTTGCAGTAATGTTCATTGAAACAGCCGTCTTTTTCCTTGCTTATATTACTGTCCTCAAGTGGCATACCACAGCACTGACATATAAGTTTCATAGGTGAGCCTAAAAGCGTATTGATAGAAACATTATAGAGTTTTGACAATAATTTCAGAGTTTCAGTATTCGGAACAGTTTCACCTTTTTCCCAGCGTGAAACTGCCTGACGGGTTACAAATACTTTTTCAGCAAGTGCATCTTGAGATAATCCATGATTTGTGCGGAGTTCCAGCAATATTTCTTTTGTTTCCATATTAAAATACCTCCTGTTTTATGTGTTATGAATATTATATCATTCACAGATATAGCGGTCAAGCAACTGTCTGTTGCGTATTGACTTTGGCACATCAGATGTGATATAATAATTTATAATCAATTGATAAAAATCAAGAGGTGTTATACTGATGAAGATAAAACAGCAGAAACAAATAAAAATGTTTTTAGTCAAAGAATTCGGAAAAGACAAAGGCAACGCATTGTTTGACATTCAGAAAAAAATGCTTAGCACCCTTATTGAAAATACAAAAAACAAGTCGGAAAATCAGATGAAAACGCTTGTTCAGACAATTTTTCCCCGCATAGCATTATATAAGATTTTATTAAAAGATAATCTTTTACAAAAGAATGCATATGAGTATATACAAAAATATATGCTTAATAAAGTTGCGGAAAAAAAGCATTTATCTATGGTGAGAATGGAATCAGTACCAGGATTTTACTCAATTTACAGCAATATATTTCTTAAAATTATGCGTACAACAGATTTGCAGGAAAATGTGCAAAAATGCGGAAAAGATTACTTTGATGTTACTATTAAAAAATGCCTTTGGCATACAGCTTGTGCAGAAAATGGCTGTGAAGAATTATGCCGTCTGTTTTGTGATGTTGATGATATTACATATGGCGGACTGAAAAAAATAGGCTTTACCCGTACAAAAACTTTGGGTTATGGCGGAGATTGCTGTGACTTCCACTTTTTTAAAAAAAAGTAATATTCAAAAACCACCTTATAAACTAAGGTGGTTTTGTTATGAATAATTATGTACTTTTATGCAAAGAAAAATCCTGCTGTCATATCAAGATAATTTCCACCGCTGTAATCGGGATACTGCTTCTGAACTTCAGTTTTAAAGTTTTCCGCATTATCGCACTTTTCCGCAATATCTTTCAGGTTTTCAAGATAGTCAATTTTGGTCTGTGCATCTTTCAGGTCTTCAGGTGTATAGTGTGAAGTAAGAATTAAATCATATCCTTTTTCAATATAATTGCGGAGCTGTGCAATTATTGCATCTGCGTGACCTGCTCCGGCAACGATAGAATGACAGTCGTGACCAAGCATATGAGTATAAACTGCATTGATTTCCGGAATTTCTATGTCAAATGCCTCAGCAGTCTGTTTTATAATAAAATCGATACCGCCGATATTGATTTTACCCTCACTTATTATATTTGTAATCTGATGTACAGAACTGTCGAAAATCTCACCGAATGTGTTTGTGAAATTGGTGATGAGAGCCTTTCCACCGCCGTTTTCGGAATATTCCAAAGCATTCTGTGTTGCATATTTCGGTACATCAGGCAGAAATTTTGCACCTGCACCGTGATATGCCACAAGTATTCCGGCAACTTCAATATCTTTCAGATATGCTGTCAGTTCCTCGATATTATCAAAAAAGCATGGAGATTCAATGATAACAGCCTTGCCGTTTTTCTCAGCGATGAAAACTTCATTGTCGATGAAGTCATTGGTTTTGTATGCGTGGAGCTTTACTGTTCCGAAGTCATAAACATTGACTTCACCCTTTGTGAGCTTAACTGCTGTAAATGTATTCTTGTTCATAATAACATTCCTCCTGAGAAATTTATGGATTGTTTTTTTCTGTGATTTTATAATAACACAAACTTTTTCATTTGAAAAGTACGCACTTTTTTGTAAGATAGTTACCATAGGGTAACTATTGCGGAAAATAACGGTTTTTCCGACTTAATTTTATATATAAACAATTTATCAGAGGAAAGTTATTGCAATTTCAGATTTAATATGCTATAATAAATATAACAGTTTATATGAATTTAATGAGGTGATGCTATGCTTAAAAAAGAAGAATTACCGGAATGTCCTGTTGCAACAACTGTACAGCTGATTGGCAACAAGTGGAAATTGTTGATTTTACGCAATCTGCGTATGCGTCCGTGGAGATTTAATGAACTTCAGAAGTCATTGAATGGTATCAGTCAGAAAGTATTGACAGAAAGTCTGCGTTCTATGGAAACAGACGGTATTGTTGTTCGCACGGTTTATGCAGAAGTTCCGCCGAAAGTAGAATATTCTCTGAGTGAACTGGGAAAAACTATGAATCCGATTCTTGATGCAATGGAAAAATGGGGAAATGATTACAAGGCTTTGCTGAACTGAATATTTTAAGGAGTTATTATTAACAATGATATTATTATTACAAGCTGTATTGTATTGTTTTTCTGATAAAATGTGTGGCAAGGGATAGTGGAATTAACTGTTTATACTTTTATCCGAAGGAATACATAGAAGAAGCTCACAGGCGGGGCATTGTTGATAAAGATGCTACAATGAAAAAGGGAATACGTTTTCTTGTGCCGTTCTGTATTATTATGTTTGTTGTTATGATTATGATTATTTCCTTATGGAATCACGTTAAAGATTTTAAAACTGCATATATTCAGTCCTGTTTCTTTCTTATCGTTATGAACTGGTTTGATGGTTCTGATTGGAAAAACCTGAATGCAGGACTTTAATCAATATTAAAGATTAATCTTAAAAATATTTTGTTGAGATTGTTTGAATCTGAAAAATAAATAGTGCAATTAATTCAAAATCAGATGTTACTTTGAATATTAAATGAAACAAATACTCCGTTGTGTTGTTTGTATAAAATAATCGAATTCAAACAACACTAACGGAGTTTTTTTAAGATTCAGTTTTAATATTTATAGTTTATAACTATCAATATAAAAATGGTGGCTGATAAGGCTGATAAGGCTGATAAGGTTGATAAGGTTGATAAGGTTGATAAGGTTGATAAGGTGGTTGAAATCTCAATCTAAGACCCTGTTCAAATCCTTCCTGAAATCCATTTTGATATCCATCTTGATGCCCTAAACAATATCCACCAGCCTGGCAATAATCTGTAATATTTTTTAATCCGCCCCGTGAGTTACCTTCACCAATGTTCTTAAGTATAGCGTTTATTTTAGCCATACCATTAATGTCTTTTATTGGTTTACCTGTAGATGCATGTTCAACCCCTAAACCTTTGTAAATTTGCTGGCTTGTCTGTTCAAATGTATTAAGCATATCCCAATAATTACCCACAGGTGAATTAGGCAGATAATAATTTTGTGGATTTGTCCCTGGAGATGCATTAGGCATACTCCCACAATTATTTACAGGATTAGGTAAATAATTACATTCACCTCTATTTTGTTGACTTGCTTGATAATCATCACCGCTGTACTCAGCAAGAGCTCTAAATGATGGGAATTCTGTTATCATAGTTTTTCCTCCTAAAATAAAATTAATATATAAAAAAGAGTAAAAGTTACTCTCTTTTTTCTCTTTCTAATGCGAAAATGAAAAGCATTTTCAGAAGATTATTCTCAATTCTCATAAAGACAATTGGTTTATTTTTTTGGGAAATAATTAAACATTCAACATTATTGAAAGTCTATGAAACATATTTTTCGCTTTATGTAGTAAGATTTAATTTTATTATTATAATTTACCGTACATAATAATACAAAACAATACAAAGAAACGGTTTTTTATAATGCCGCTGACCGGACTTGAACCGGTACGGATTTTACTCCGAGGGATTTTAAGTCCCTTGTGTCTGCCTATTCCACCACAGCGGCATATCGTAATTAAAATTATATCATATAAATCTGTAAAAGTCAAGTATAATGGATAAATATTCTTTTTTTAATTAAAAAACGGACAGTCTTTTAAACTGTCCGCATAATATTTTGATTTTATGATATTGAAGTTACTGTATAATCTTTATCCTCAACAGCTTTCTTGAGAATATCATCTGAAACGGCTGTATTGAGTTCAACAACAGCAGTTCCTTTTTCGTGGCTTACTTCAGCAGATTCAACTCCTGAAACGGCTTCAAGAGTCTTTTTTACAGTTGCTTCACAGTGACCGCACATCATACCTTCAATTTTAATAGTTTTTTGCATAGAAAAAGACTTCCTTTCTGATTTTGATTTTATTTTTTTGTCCTTTGCTGAATTGTAAATATCAAATAAATTCAGCCTGAGGGCATTTGAAACAACACAAAAGCTTGAGATACTCATTGCAAAAGCACCAAACATAGGATTGAGTTTAAGTTCAAAAATCGGTATGAAAACACCTGTCGCAAGAGGTATTCCGATAATATTATATATAAAAGCCCAGAAAAGATTTTCATGAATATTTTTCAGAGTCTTACGGCTTAATCTTATTGATGCCGGAATATCGACAGCATGGCTTTTCATAAGAACTACATCAGCGGAATCTATCGCAATATCAGTACCGTTTCCGATAGCAATTCCGATATCAGCTCTTGCAAGTGCAGGTGCATCGTTTATACCGTCACCAACCATAGCAACTTTTCCGCTTTTTTTAAGATTTCTTATAACGCTTTCCTTTCCGTCAGGGAGAACACCTGCAATAACTTCATCAGCTCCGACCTGATTTGCAATAGCCTTTGCAGTACGCTCATTGTCACCGGTAAGCATAACAACACGCATACCCATATTATGCAGTTCACTTATAGCCTGCGGAGCATCTTCCTTGATGACATCAGCAACAGCAATTATGCCCATAAAAGTATTATCCTTGCAGAAAAACATAGGAGTTTTTCCCTGTTCGGAGAGTTTTTCAGAAATGCTTTTAAATTTCTGCGGAACAGTTACCTTTGAGCTTATAAAATCAAGATTTCCGCCTGATATTTCAGAATTGTTCATAACTGCTGAAAGACCGTTTCCGGCAAAAACCTTGAAATCAGTAACTTCTTCAGGATTTATTCCGATTTCCTCAGCCTTTTTTATTATAGCAAGTGCAAGAGGGTGTTCACTTTTTTTCTCAATCGATACAGCAGACGAAAGAAATTCATTTTCGGAAAATCCGTCTGAAACGATTATATCAGTAACTTCAGGTTTGCCGACAGTTACAGTTCCTGTTTTATCAAGAACAACTGTATTGATTTTTCCTGTTTCTTCGAGGGCTAAGGCAGTTTTGAAAAGTATTCCGTTTTTAGCACCGACACCGTTTCCGACCATTATCGCAACAGGTGTTGCAAGTCCCAAAGCACAAGGACAGCTTATTACAAGAACTGATATACTTCTTGCAAGTGCAAATCCGAAACTTTCGCCGGCAATAAGCCATATAATAAGCGTTATAACAGCAATTCCGATTACAACAGGAACGAATATTCCTGAAACTTTATCGGCAATTTTTGCAACGGGAGCTTTTGTTGCGGAGGCATCTTCAACCATTCTGATAATTTTTGAAAGAGCAGTTTCTTCACCGACTTTAAGTGCCTCACATTTTATAAATCCTGATTTGTTTATAGTTCCTGATGATACATAGTCACCGACCGACTTGTCAGCAGGTATGCTTTCACCTGTAAGAGCTGATTCATCAACAGCACAAGTTCCGTCAATTATTATTCCGTCAGCAGCAATATTTTCTCCTGAACGAACTATGAAAATATCGCCTTTTCTGATATTTTCAACAGGAACGGAAATTTCTTTTCCGTCACGGATAATCACAGCATTTTTCGGAGCAAGATTTATCAGGCTTTTAAGAGCATTTGTAGTTTTACCCTTTGAATGAGCCTCAAGAGTTTTTCCGACAGTAATCAAAGTCAGAATCATTGCTGATGATTCAAAATAAAATTCATGCATAAGGTGCATAACGTGATGAGTATTTCCGTTCATCTGTGCATAAGTCATAGCAAAAAGAGCATAAAGGCTGTATACAAATGATGCTCCTGAACCCAAAGCAACAAGCGTATCCATATTCGGAGAATGGTTTATAACACCTTTAAATCCGTTTATAAAGAATTTTCTGTTTATAAACATAATAATCAAAGTAAGCAGGAGCTGTATTATTCCGACAGCGATATAATTTCCGTCAAGGAATTTTGGAACATACCACCCCCACATAGAATATCCCATTGAAAAATACATAAGGATTACAAGAAAAACAGATGACCATATAAGGCGGTTTTTCATTGCTTTTATTTCCTTGCTTTCTGTATCTTCATTGGATTTTGCCTTTTCTGCACCTTTAGGGTAAGCTCCGTAGCCTGCTTTTTCGACAGCGGAAATAATATCACTTTCGGAGGCTGTTCCTTCAACTCCCATAGAATTTGTAAGCAGATTTACAGAGCAGGAGGTTACACCATTAACGGCAGAAACAGCCTTTTCAACTCTTGCACTGCACGCAGCACAGCTCATACCTGTTACATTATACTGTTTCAACAAAAATCACCTCTACTTCATAAGCTTCTGAAGTGTATCTACAAGTTCATCAATAACATCGTCCTTGCCGTTTCGTATATTATCAGCAACACAGGTTCTTATATGATTTGCGAGCAGTTCCTTATTGAATGAATTAAGGGCAGAATTTACAGCAGATACCTGAATAAGTATATCAGTACAGTAAGCATTTTTTTCAACCATACCTTTAATTCCTCTTATCTGACCTTCAATACGGTTAAGACGGTTAATAAGCTTTTTATATTCATCTTCAGAGCGTTCTTTTGTTTTTTTACAGCATTGACATTCTTTAAAATCTTCCAACAACATCACCTCTTTACGCTTATTATATACCCCTATGGGGTATTTGTCAATACCTTTTCTGTATTTTTTATTTTTAACTTTATTATTTGGAAATATTCATAAAAAAATCCGCCTTGAATAAGGCGGATTGAGTAATATTAAAATTCTGTGGAATCTGAAACTGTATCCGGTTCATCGGAGGGAACAGGCTCTACATAAGATGAATCATCTGGCGGATTATCCGGAGCAGGCGGTTCTGTTACCGGAGGAACATCAGGAATATCCGGTTCTGATGAACTTTCATCAGGTACATTAGAAGTATCCGGTTCTGAATAATCAGGAACAGTAGGTTCATAAGAAGGTTCTGAAGAAGAAGAATCATTATTATCCGGTTCAGGTTCATATGGTTGTGTAGGTTCATTATAATCAGGTTCTTCATAGCTGTAATTGTTGTTGTTATTATTGTTTTCAACAGTTCTTGTATATGTCTGATTTGAGCTTGAATAATCTGTTTTAGGGCCTGTATATACATACCCGTTATTTGTAGTGAATATCTTGTCAACATAACTTGACCTGTGACTGCCGTCAGTAGTAATTACAGTGTTTTTCTTTCCTGATGAATCAGAAACAGAAGTAGTAATAACAACTCCGTCAAGAGCAGAATCGCCGTAATTTGATTTTTTACCGTCAGAATTTACAAGTCCTGCACGTCCCATTCCTGAAATAACCTTTTCAGAAGGTGTTATGGGGAACATTACAAAAAACAGAAGAATAACAAAAGTAAGAATAATAAATATACCGCAGGAAATCATAGTAAGTTTTGTAGATTTTGAGAGATTTCCGAAAAAATCCTTTAATTTGTACATCATAAGCACTTCCTTAAAACAATATAAATTTATTTTAATGCAAAATTTATCAGATGTCAAGAGGAAATATTAATTTTATTCATTATATAACAGCAAAAGCTTGTTTGAGGTCAGCAATTATATCATCAGCATTTTCAAGACCTACTGAAAGACGAATCATTCCGGGGTCAATTCCGGCAGCAACAAGCTGTTCCTCAGTAAGCTGTCTGTGAGTAGCAGATGCAGGATTGAGAACGCAGGTTCTTATATCAGCAACATGAACTTCGTTTGATGCAAGTTTAAGAGCGTCCATAAACTTAACAGCAGTTTTTCTTCCTCCGGCAACTGAAAAGCTGATAACTCCGGCTGTTCCGAGAGGAAGATATTTTTCAGCACGCTTATGGTGTATATCATCTTCAAGGCCGGCATATTTTATTGAAATAACTTTTCCTGTTGACTTTATATATTTCGCAACTTTAAGAGCATTTTCACAGTATCTCGGCATTCTTACAGCAAGTGTTTCAAGTCCGAGATTGAGCAGGAATGAACTGTTTGCAGCAGGATAACAGCCGAAATCACGCATAAGCTGCATTCTTGCTTTAACGATATAAGGTGCAAACGGATATTTTTCTGTATAGATAATTCCATGATAGCTTTCATCAGGTTCAGTGAGGCAGGGGAATTTTCCTGATTTTTTCCAGTCAAATTTACCGCTGTCAACAATTACACCGCCTACCTGAACTGCGTGGCCGTCCATATATTTTGATGTTGAATGGATAACAATATCAGCCCCCCATTCAATAGGTCTGCAAAGGAAAGGTGTTGCAAATGTATTGTCAACGATAAGCGGAATACCTTCTGAATGTGCAATATCAGCCCATTTTTCTATGTCAAGAACAGTAAGAGCCGGATTAGCAATAGTTTCACCGAAAATAAGTTTTGTATTCGGTCTTATAGCTTTTCTTATTTCAGCTTCATCAGCATCAACATCAACGAATGTACATTCTATTCCCATTTTTTTGAATGTAAATGCAAGAAGATTGAGAGTTCCGCCGTATATAGATGAGCTTGAAACAATGTGGTCGCCTGCACTGCATATATTGAGGACAGCAAGCATAGTTGCAGCCTGTCCTGATGATGTACACATTGCACCTGCACCGCCTTCAAGAGCTGCGATTTTCTTTTCAACAGCATCAGTAGTAGGGTTTTCAAATCTTGAATAAATCATTCCGATTGTAGGGTCATCAAATACATCGGCAACGGCATCAGTTGAATTATATACATAGGTTGTACTCTGATAAATAGGCATAACTCTCGGTTCACCGTTTTTTGGTGAATATCCTTCGTGAAGAACTTGTGTTTCAATTTTCATATTCTAATATAATCCTTTCAAAAGTTAATATTCAATACCCTTGCGGGCTTTTATTCCAAGATTGTAAGGGTGTTTGATGCAATCTATACTGCTTATGTAATCTGCAAGCTCAAGAAATTCATCTGACGGATTTCTTCCCGTAAGAACAAGTTCCGTATCAGGATTTTTATTTTTTATAAGAGAGATGGCAAGCTCCCTGTCTATAAGATTATAATTGTATGCAGAAAAAAATTCATCAAGAACAATCAAATCACAGCCCGATGAAAAAGCCTCTGAAATCATTCTGTTATGACATTTTGTTATTTCGGCTTTGTCCTTTTCAGACATACGGAAAGAGAACCCATAATTTCTGTCACAGCTTATAACAGTAAATTCGGGAATCTGTTCAAGTATTTTTAATTCTGATGAATAAGTGCCTTTCATAAGCCTTGCAAAAAAGACTGTCATTCCTGCACCGGCAGAACGCACAGCAAGACCGGTGGCGGAAGTGGTCTTGCCCTTTCCGTCACCGCAGTATATATGAACAAGTCCCATTATTTAACGGGAATCGCAGTAATAATTCCTGCAAGGTACTGCTGAATTGCGAGAGCGTCATTAGCATTTACGCCGTTTTTGTCACCGTGAACATCAGCATTGATGAGTCCCTGAGCTTTGAGAGCATTTTTCTTTGAATCTCCGACATATGAGGCGATTGCGACAGCATCGGCAATATCAACACTTCCGTCAAGGTTTGCATCACCGTAAACAATATCGGAATCAGAAGAAGTTACAGTAGTAGTTGATGTTGTTTCAGTTGGTTTTGCTGTGGCAGTAGTTGCAGTAGGCTTTACAGTTCCGCTGTCAACGATAGTACCGCCGTCAAGGTTACTTCCTTCAGTTGAGGCATATGACTCATAAAATTCACTGAGTGAAAGACCTGTTCCGTTGTTTCCGAGAGCTTTCTGGTGGTCAAGACCTATATATTTACCTGTTTCCAGAGTCTGCCAGAGTGATTTTTCAAAGAGAGCATATTTGTCTTCTTCCCATGTAATCTTGCTTCCGGTATTGATTGAATACTGGAAACCTGCCCAGAGTCCGCCTGTATCGCCGGAGTTTGTATTAAGACACCAGAATGTATGGTTTATGTGGTTGTCAATCATATAGTCACGGAGGAGTTCCATCCACTTCTGATTTTCAGCACCGTCCATATGACCGCCCCATTCACCAATAAGTTCAGGAGCAATATCTTCAGCATTGATATATGCCCATGTATCATACCAGTAATCGTCAAGGAGAGTCTGTGTAGTGAAATCTTTGTCAAACCAAGTCTGAGCGTAAACAGACGGGCCGTAATCGTGAGGAGAATAAACAATCTGACTTGTACCATGTTCAGGCTTTATAGGATATTCTCTTGCACCTCTGAAATTTCCGCCCCACCATGCACCAATATATGGAGAATTGTCACGTCTGTCGGGCATACCCCAGTAATCACCTGCCATAGCACCGCTCATAGACTGTTCAACACCTTCAATAAAGATAAGTGCATTCGGGTTTACATCAAGAATGGCATCAGCACATTTTGTTGCAGCATAAGCCCAGTTATTTTCATCTGTTGAGCCGTCCCATTTTGCAGCCTTATCACCCTCCTGACCTTTTCCATGCGGTTCATTTTTTAGGTCATAGCCGATAAGTGTATCATCATTTTTATATTTGTCTGCAACCCATACAAGAGAATCTATCCAGAGGTCAGTTGTAACCATTGTTCCGTCAGTAGTTTCCTTGCCGTACCAAAGGTTATAGTTATGACCTGAGTTATCAGTATGAGGGCTGTGAATATCGATAAATGCCTTTATACCGTATTTTTTGCATTTTCCGAGAATAACATCAAAAATTTCCTCACTGTTTTTGAGGGTTTTACCGTCTGCCTGAAGGAAATCCTTGTTGATATTTCCGTATGTTCCTGCCTTTATGACACCGCCGTTGCCGTCATCTTTATCAACAGGGGGGTCATATGATGCCTGAACACTTCCGACAGGATTAGGAGTTCCGTTCATCCATGACATAAGAAGTTCAGTTGATATTGGAAAACGTATAACATTTATACCTCTGTCGGCAACTTCTGAAAGCATATCATCGCAGTCAGCACTCCAGAGATAGTGGGGGATAGCCTCTCCGCAATTAAGACCGAACCAGTTTGCACCGGTGAGCCATACTTCATTGCCGTCCTTGTCATAAAGTCTGCTTCCGACAGCATGAAGCCAGTCATCATTTCCGTCATCAACAGCATTTGCAGAGCATATTCCTGACATCATAGAAACAGCACTTGCGGATACCATAGCAGTAACAGTAAACATTGAAACAAGTTTTTTTGTTATTGCAGAAAATTTCATAAAAAATCAAGTCCTTTCATTTTAAAATTATAAAAAATTTCTTTTGAATTAATAATAGCATTTTTTTGTTCAAAAGTCAATATTTTCCGAAAAAAAAGAAAGCCTCATAAAAATGAGGCTTAAAAATCTGTTTTATGCTGTTTCTGCTTTTTTCTTTTTGTCTATAAGTTCCATTGAAAGAGGAAGTATAACGCCGATAATTCCGATTATGATTGCAATAATTCCTGTTGAATTAAAATGGAAATTTGCACCTTCTGTAACAGTTTTTTCAACTCCGTCAATAATCTGAACAGATGTTGATTCACGAGGGAATATTGCATAGAATGAACCGAATATAAGACCAAGTATTACTGAATAAGTACCTCTCTGCCATTTTTTAAGGCATAATGTAATGAGTTTTGCACAGGCAACAATACCAATTATAATACCTATTGCAATCGGAATAAGTATCGGGATATTCATTTCATCAACAGCCTGTATTGCAGTCTGGTATCCGCCGAGTATGAGAAGAACAAGACTTCCGCTGAGTCCCGGCATAATCATAGCTGCCGCAGCGATTATTGATACAATTACAAGATATATGAATGTTGACACATCAAGAGTTGTACGGACTGTATTTGCTCCCATAGATGAGCTTATCAGTGATACTCCTATAATAACAGCAACACCTATTGCAAATGGTATCAGATGAACAGGGGTGAGCTTTTTTTCTTTTGTAGCTTCTTTGTAAATCATAGGCAGACTTCCGAGGACAACTCCCATAAAGAAAAATTGTGTCTGAACATAAAATTGTTCAAAGCATATTGACAGTACCTTTGATGAAAGTATAACACCTATTCCCATACCTATTACAATAGTAAGCAGAAACCAGAAGTTTTCTTTGAGCTTTTTTAAGTTAAAGCTTACAGCTCCTAAGAGTCGGTCAAAAACTTTCATTATGACCATCATAGTACCACCGCTTACTCCCGGAATTGCATTGGCAACACCTATGACAATTCCTTTCAATACATTAACAACATGTTCCATTTTAATTGAAAATCCTTTCTTTTTTTAATAATATAAAAGTATTATCGCACAAAAAAGGAAAATAGTCAATACTTTCCTGTGTAAAATTCTGGTAAAACTGATTAAAACATTTTTATTTATTGTTTCCTATTGACAAACTGCTTTTTATGTGATATACTATATTCGTTGCTTAAAGTTAGCAACTCCCCTTGAAGTCTGGGTGTGGCGCAGATGGTAGCGCGCTACCTTGGGGTGGTAGAGGCCGTGGGTTCAAGTCCCGTCACTCAGACCATATTTTTTAAAGTAATGTGTTGTTTCTGAAATAGGTTACAACGCATTTTTTGTTTATTTAGTATAGGTGTGACATTAAGTGAAACACTTGTACAAACCGTTCCAAAAGGAACGGTTTTCTTTTTTTCAATTAATTGGCTTATTATTCTTGATATTACAAGCATATCGTCCAATTCAATGTTGTAACAAGAAAAATTATCAGCTGAATATCCTGAAAAGATTGAAACAGGAAATTTTCATATATATTTTTTATATCAATTTTATATTGATTTTATTAAGTTTTTTCTTGTCGAATATTGTATAATGAGAGCATAAAATTTGTAAAAACTATATTATTTGGATTTTGATTGTTGATTTTTACAGTTATATTGCTAATTTATAATGTTTATAGACTAAAAAATTTATGTATAGGGTAATAAAGATAGTCAAGTGAGTCTGCGGACAAAAAGTTGGACGTAAGGAGTGCACAAATGAATGTATAGTTACAAACAACGAAAGAAAGCAATCGAAACATATCAGCAGACGAAGTCAGTGAGCAAAACATTGCAAATACTTGGATATCCCAGTTCAAAAGAACTCTACAAATGGATTCACGAGTATCAGCAAAATGGAGAATTGCATAAAAAACCAGTCAAGCCAGAACGCATATACTATAACGAAGAAGAAAAAGCTGCCACAGTTCAATTTTATCATGATAATAAGGGCAGTTATCAAGATGCTGCAAACAAGCTTGGCTATCCATCATCGGAACAGCTTAGATTATGGGTAAAAGCAGCGGAAAAAGAGAAGGAAAAAGCTTGCGAAATTTCGCCATATATGATAGAATATACAAAAGAAAATTTTATCAAAGCGGCAATCGCATTTTGTGCAAATGAGAGCGATCTTGTAACGATCGGAAACAAATATCATATTGCACCCAACACTATAAAGAAGGCATCTGCCGTCTTGCTCAGTAAGGAGTATCAGGAAAGAATGCACAAACATGGAAACAAAAAAGAACCGACTTACGATGAGATCTACGAAAGCATTGAACAGCTTATGGCCGAAAATGCTGCACTTGCGGAAGAACGTGCCAAATTGCAGAAAGAAGTACAAAAGCTGCAAATGGAACGTGATGCTCTTGAAGTGGCAGGTATCATGTTAAAAAAATTCGGAGGCATTGATTTAAAAACGATGAGCAATCGTGAGAAGACAATAGTGATCGATGCCTTAAAAGAAAAATATCATATTGATGCACTTTTTAAAATGCTGGATCTGTCGAAAAGCAGCTATTACTATCAGCATCATGCGATTGCTCAACCTGATCGGGACGATGCTTATAGAGAGCAATTCAAACAGGTCTTTCTGAAAAATTACAAGGAATACGGATATCGGCGTATTCACGCTGCTTTGTCAGAAATTGGAATTTATATTTTCGAAAAAAGAGTACGCCGTATCATGAAGCAAGAAGAACTGAAGGTATATCAAAAGAAAGAAAAAAAGTATGCTTCCTATGCAGGAGAAATTACGCCGGCAGTACCGAATTTGCTGGAACGTAATTTTCATGCTGATCAGCCAAATCAAAAATGGCTGACTGACATTACTGAATTCTCAATTCCTGCAGGAAAAGTATATTTGTCACCAATCATTGATTGTTTCGATGGAATGCCTGTCAGTTGGGTGATTGGCACATCCCCTGATGCAAATATGGTCAATTCTATGCTTGATCATGCTGTTCATTTCCTAAAAGAAGATGAACATCCAATCGTTCATTCTGATCGCGGCTCCCATTACCGTTGGCCAGGCTGGATTGAAAGAATGTAAAAATATCATTTGATTCGATCTATGTCTAAGAAAGGGTGTTCTCCGGACAATGCAGCGTGTGAGGGATTTTTCGGTGTAATCAAAAATGCAATTTTTTATGGACGCAATTGGAAAAATGTTTCCATAAATGAATTTAGCTGTTTTTTGAACGATTATCTTTTCTGGTTTCGAGAAAAGCGAATCAAGCAAAAACTTGGTTTCAAAAGCCCGATGGAGTATCGTGTTTCTATCGGCATTCCATTTCGTCAAACAAGGCGTTTCATTGCGGAATCCTGAAAGACGATAATGTACAATTGTTATTTTTACGGGCAAAATAGCCTGAATGCGATGAATTTTCGTGTCCAACTTTTTGTCCGCAGACTC
>CAKSPD010000022.1 GCA_934481385.1 uncultured Oscillospiraceae bacterium | reverse complement strand
GTCCCAATATTTCATAAATTATATCACAGCCAAAGCTGTGACCCATCATTGCGAAAGGTTCATTTTCGGTCTGTGATATAACTTTTTCATAGACATCTGCAATCAGATGTTTCATATCAGGATAAAAAGATTCTGAAGAACGGATACCTCTGCCGGCAAGGTCAATCGGAACAACAGTTATGCTGTCATCAAAATATTTACTCCATTTTAAATATGATGAAGCTGAACCGCCTGCACTTGCAAATATAAATAACTTCAAAACCTTTCCTCCTAATTATTAAAAGTAGTTTTATTAATCTGTTCTTTTATGATATTTTTTGACATCAGGTTTTCCTTTATGCCCTTTCTGAAAAGACCGTCTATCTCAAACATATCGCTGTATCCGAGTTTCTTATACATATTGTGTGCATTTTCATTGAAGTTTGCAACAACAAGAAATGATTTCGTACTGAAACTTCTTTTTGCAGAGAGTGAATAACTCTCATAAAACTTTATAAGTTCCTTTCCGATACCACGGTTTCTGTATTTTTCATCTACAACCACTATATGAAGATACGGAAATGATGAAAATGCTCCGTTCAATGTAAACCATATAAACCCAAGTATCTCATTCTTTGATGTGGCTACAAAAAATTCATCATTTTCCATTCCCTCACCAAGTTTTTTTATGAGAATCTTTTCATTAGGATAGTATCTTTTTCCAAGCTCGCTCCTGAAGAGTATTTTTGCACACTCTTCAAGATGATTTGGTTCTGCTTTTATAATTTTCATAAAGCTCATACACTCTTTTCAATCAATGAACATATGGATTCTACTGTATTGAACTGTTCCAAATCAACATCGTCCAGACTGATATTGATTCCGAAAGCTTCTTCAAGAACGCTGATTACATTGATTATATCAAAGGAATCAACATAACCTGATGTAATAAGTGCAGTATCTTTCTGAACGTTTATTCCTTCAAGTTCTTCGATATTGTCCTTTAAAATTCCGATTACCTTTTCACTGATATTTTCCATACCCTGACAACTCCTTTTTTAATAGTTTTTTATTTTCCCAGAACTTCTTCAAGTGAAAGTCCTATTTTTTCAAGAGGGCCTTTCAAGTCAGTATCTTCAATCGGGGTTTCAATGATATTAATAGCACGTTCTCTTGTCATTTCGCCCTTTCTTATCAAATCACTGAGTTCTGTTTCATGCTGTGCAAATCCAAACTGCTCCATAGCAAGAAGCTGTGCAACATAGTTGAATGTGCAGTTTGAGGATTTATTCGGCCAGCTTCTTTCAGGAAGCCTGAATTTAAGCTCAGTTGAAATCTTCTGAAGAATTTCATCTTCGTTCCAGTCAATATATTTGAATGGTGACATATGCACGATTTCAGGGAAATGCTTTCTGAAATATGAATTCTGATTCTTGTAAAGGTCTTTATACTTTCCGAACTTTTCGTGATTTTCAATCAGTGAGATTGTATTTGCATCTGAAATATCATAGATGCTGAAAAGTTCTGTATTTCTTATATACTGCTGTCCCTTTGTATATCCTCCGAGAACAAGACGTATATTGTTCTGCTGGCAGATTTCGTTTATTTTCAGGTCAAGCAGTGCATGACATACACGGCAGTAATATATCTTTTTCTTTGATGAAAGAAGAAGGCGGAAAAATTCAATAAGGTCAGATGTCTTATAGATTATAAGGTCACAGCCGAGTATATCTGTTGCATTCTTTACGTTTTCATACATCTGGTCAAGTGCAAATCCGTTGTCAACAAAAATTGCAAGCGGTTGGAATCCGAGAACCTTCTTTGCAATATACAGTGTCATAATACTGTCTTTTCCGCCTGATACTGCTACTGCACAGTCATAGACGCTGTTTTCTGATTTGTATTTCGCTGCTTTTTTACGAAAGAGTTTAAGTTTCTGTTCTGCTGATAAGTCATCAAAACTTTCAACAGCCCTGCCCTCCTCCTTAACATTTTCCTGTTTGAATCTCTGACATATACTGCATATGCCGTTTTCATTGAAGTCGATTTCTTTTCCTGCCTTAGACTTCGGCATAACACAGCAAGCACATCTCTCACGTTTTATGTTATAGTTCATTTATGCCTCCTGTATAAATTCATCAAGATTTACATATTTTTTCATTTCATCAACTGTTGCCTTATCCCACTTGCTTACATCAAGTCCCTTCTGTGAAAGAAGTGTATAGGAAAGACGCTCAACACCAAATGCAAAGCAGGCTGTATAGCAATATGCTCCGTCTTCGCCCTTTATATTATATGGCTTTGAAAAATGTGTTCTGTGATGATTTGCTGAACTGCATGCAACATATGTATCGGAAGAAGGAAGCTGTATTTTAAATTCCTGTTTTGAATCACCAAGAATCTGGAAGAGCTTTAACTTCTTATAGTTGCTTGCAAAAAATGAATCGTTAGCTGTATCAGTTTTACATCTGAGTCCGAAAACATCAGTCCAGTATCTCCAGAGATTTTTTGCATTTTCAATACTGTCATTGCAGTATTCAGGTGAACCGGCAAAAACATATTCTTTCATATAAAATTCATTAAGTCTTGCAAGTTCAAATACATTATCAGCTTCGTTTCTGAAACATTTTCCTGAAATAAGAAAGCAGGCTTCATTTCCGTTGTAAATTGTCTGATTTTCAAGAATTGAATAAACAGGCACACATGCTGCGTGACGCAGAACATTTTTCGGAACAGCCATTTCTTCAAGAATTGTTTCATCATGAATACCATTTTTGGCAAAACGTTCAAGAATTGAAATATCATTCTTCATTTTTGTCTGGAACATTATGTGATGCGGAAATGTTTCAAAATACTTTCCTTTTTCATAATCCTTTACCGGATAAAGTACGGGAAATGTATATTCTGTAACTTTTTTAAATTCAGCTTTTCCAAATTCATCAATTTTTCTGTCAAAATATCTCATAACTGCAAGGAACAAACTGCTGTAAGCAAATACTCCGCTACAAATTTCCTTGACATAACCTTTATCCTTCATATCCTGAAAGATTGGTTCATTGTTCATCGGAACATTGTCTGTATGGTCATCAATTGTCTTTATGCTTACGTCTTTATCGCTGAATCTTCCGCCTGTTATCATATCTTCAAGCTTCTTGATGCTTTCACGGACATCAGATTCATTCTGTTCACAGCAATAAATATCCACAGCATCTGAACTGCGTACACTTTTCTGGATAAACGGTGAAATATAGGAAATCATATCACAGAAAAAATCCTTGTCACTTTCCTTAAACTGTTCAAGTTTATACTGAATAATCATATTTCCTCCTTAATTCCGAGTCACTCAGGAATTCATGTTGATATAATTTGTGATTTCGGAAATGCTGCTGTTTTCAAAAAAATTTACAAAGCTCATTTTTACATTGTATTTTGTAGCCAGGCATTCCAGAAATCTGCCTATCTGCATAGAATCGATGCCTGTCAGAAATACTGTTTCTGAATCCTGCAAATTGCTGACATCGGTAAAATCAGATAAAATTTTTCTTACTTTTTCTTTACTCATCACTAATCTCCTTTTTTGGCTGATATGAGTTAGCTTTCGCTAACCATATGTTAAAAAGAAAAAGGATTTTTTTCATTCATCAAAAATATTCAGAACTAAATTCAATCCTTTTATGGTTAGTCCTTGCTAACTCGGTTATAATTATATTCCCAAAATCCTGATTTGTCAATATTTTACAGATGCATATTTTCATTTTTGTATAGAAAACTAAAATTAATTTGTATTTCAGATTAATTTTGTTTTATCTGCCAAAATTGAATTTTATATTATCTGCTTATACTTTAATATTATTCCAAAAAATTTTTTAAAATTTGTATGTGTTAAAATGAGGTGAACCAAAAAAGAAGAAATTCCAACCGAGATATGGTATAATGAAATTACCACAAAACAAAACACCAACTCGGAGGAATTTCTCATGAATATTATAACACAAGAAGCAAAGAAACGTCAAGCGGTAGTAAAGCTTGCAAATAGAAAAGGAAAAAGTTATGCAAGCCAAAAGTACGGAGTAAGCTTGTCAAGCGTAAAACGATGGTGCAAAAGGTATGATGGAACATGGCAGTCACTTGCCGAGAAGTCACACAGACCGCACAGTCATTCGAAACGTCATACTGCAAATGATGAAGCAATAAAAAAAGGATACACACGCAGTTTCAGCGGCATGGTATATGCAGCGAAGCGAATGGGATTAGGGGGAAGATCCACAGATAAAAAGCCGCCCAGAAAGCATGACCGACGTTATCCAGAGCTGCTTGTACCTGGAGAAAAGGTTCAGATAGATGTAAAAGAAGTACCATATCATTGCCTTAGAGGTGCATTAAAGCGTGATGGAAAGCATCTGTATCAATGGACAGCGATAGATGAATGTACAAGAATACGCTTCATATACGGCTTTGAAGAGCACACGCCCGAAAATACAGTAAAGTTCTTCAAAATGCTTCAAAAGGTATTTCCGTTTAAAATACAGACGATTCAAACAGACAATGGAACAGAGTTTACTTACAAATACATAAGTGATACCGAAGAATGTCCATTTGACAAAGCATTAAAAGAAGCGGGAATAGAGCATAAGCTTATTCCACCAAGAACGCCTTGGCATAATGGCAAGGTTGAACGAAGTCACAGAAATGATCAGAGATATTTTTATGATTGGGAGCATTTTAGAAGTCTTGAGGAATTTAATGATAAACTGCATAAACATCTTTTATGGAGTAATAGAAAATCCATGAGAACACTTGGAAGAAAAAGTCCTGTTCAGCTTTTGAAAGAGAAGCTGAAGGCGTGATCGCCGTTTTATGAAATCCTTTGAAGTGGAGCGTAGCGGAACGAAAAAGGATTTCATAAAACACTGTACCTTATCTTCGATGATTTTTCCATTTAATGGGTCACATCTATTGACAACGCAGAAATTTCAAAAAATTTTTTTTGATTAGGTCTTGAAAAATTGTAAAGAATAGTGTAAAATAATAGTGACGGCTTATTTCAGCCGATTCTATCTTGTATATCTATTTATGAAAGGAAGTCATAAAAATGGCAGGTTTAAACAAAGTCACAGTAGACGATATTAATGTTAAGGGCAAAAAAGTCCTTGTAAGATGCGATTTCAATGTTCCGCTCAAGGACGGTGTAATCACTAACGATAACAGAATTCAGGCTGCTCTCCCAACTATTAAGAAACTTATCGCTGACGGCGGAAAGGTAGTTCTCTGCTCACATCTCGGAAAGCCGAAGAACGGCCCTGAGGAAAAATTCTCTCTCGCTCCGGTAGCTGCAAGACTCGCTGAAGTTCTCGCTCCTGCAAAGGTAACATTTGCAAACGATGATACTGTTACAGGCGAAAACGCTAAAAAAGCTGTTGCTGAAATGAATGAGGGCGATGTTGTACTTCTCCAGAATACAAGATTCAGAGGTGCTGAAGAAACCAAAAACGGTGAAGAATTTTCAAAAGAACTCGCTGAACTCGTTGACGGCGAAGTTTTCGTTATGGACGCTTTCGGTTCTGCTCACAGAGCTCACGCTTCAACAGCAGGTGTTACAAAGTTCGTTAAGGAAACAGCAGTAGGATACCTTATGCAGAAGGAAATCAAATACCTCGGAAATGCTGTTGAAGTTCCTGTAAGACCTTTCGTTGCTATCCTCGGCGGTGCTAAGGTTGCTGACAAGCTCAACGTAATTTCAAACCTCCTCGAAAAGTGCGATACACTTATTATCGGTGGCGGTATGGCTTATACATTCATCAAGGCTAACGGCGGTTCTATCGGTACATCTCTTGTTGATGACGAAAAGCTTGAATACTGCAAGGAAATGCTTGCTAAGGCTGAAAAGCTCGGAAAGAAAATTCTCCTTCCTGTTGATTCAGTAGTAGCATCTTCATTCCCGAATCCTATTGATGCTGAAATCGCTGTTGAAACTGTTGACTCAGACAAGATTCCTGCTGACAAAATGGGACTTGACATCGGCGAAAAGACACAGGCTCTCTTTGCTGATGCTGTAAAGACTGCTAAAACAGTTGTATGGAACGGCCCTATGGGTGTATTTGAAAACCCTGTACTTGCTAAGGGTACTATCGCAGTAGCAAAGGCTCTTGCTGAAACAGATGCTACAACAATCATCGGTGGCGGTGACTCAGCAGCAGCAGTTATACAGCTCGGATTTGCTGACAAGATGAGCCACATCTCAACAGGTGGCGGTGCATCACTTGAATACCTCGAAGGCAAGGTTCTTCCAGGTGTTGCAGTAATCGCTGAAAAGTAATTTCTTTTTGCGGAGGGGATTCCTCCCCTCCATATTTTCTCTGTAAGTTTTTTGAATAAGGATAATAAAATTTAATTTAAAGGGAGTAATCTTAAAATGAATAAGTCATTAAGAAAAGCAATCATTGCTGGAAACTGGAAAATGAACAAGACAAGACCTGAGGCTAAGGAACTTCTTGAAGCTATCAAGCCTCTTGTTGCAAACGCTGAAGGAAAAGTTGAAGTTATCGCATGTGTGCCTTTCACAAACCTTGAAACAGCTGTTAACGTTACAGCAGGTTCAAATGTAAAAATTGGTGCTGAAAATGTTCACTTTGAAAAGAGCGGTGCATTCACAGGCGAAATTTCTGCTGATATGCTTACAGAACTCGGTGTTGAATATGTTGTAATCGGTCACAGTGAAAGAAGACAGTATTTCGGCGAAACTGATGAAACTGTAAATAAAAGACTCCTTGCTGCACTTCAGGCAGGTCTTAAGCCTATCCTTTGCGTTGGTGAAACTCTTGACCAGAGAGAAAAGGGAATTACTGAAGAAATTATTGCTATGCAGACAAAAATCGCTCTTATGGGTACTTGCGAAAAATGCATAAAGAACGTTGTTATCGCTTATGAACCTGTATGGGCTATCGGTACAGGTAAAACTGCTACTGCTGAACAGGCTCAGGAAGTTTGTGCATTTATCCGTAAGACTGTTGAAAACCTCTTTAACAAAGAAATTGCTGACGGTATGACAATTCAGTACGGCGGTTCTATGAATGCTAAAAACTGTGCTGAACTTCTTTCAAAGCCTGATGTTGACGGCGGTCTTATCGGCGGTGCATCACTTAAAGCTGATGATTTCAACACAATTGTACAGTCTGCAATAAACGGCTGATAATCTTTTCTGAAAGGATTGTTTTAAAATGTCAAAAAAACCTGTTGCACTTATTATAATGGACGGTTTCGGCTATAATCCCGAAAATTACGGAAATGCAATAAAAGCTGCAAATAAACCTAATCTTGATAAATATTTCAAGGAATGTGCAAATACTATTATAGGAGCAAGCGGTCTTGATGTTGGACTTCCTGACGGTCAGATGGGCAACTCTGAAGTAGGTCATACAAATATCGGTGCAGGACGAATTGTTTACCAGATGCTTGTAAAGATTTCAAAGTCAATCAAGGACGGCGATTTCTTTGAAAACAAGGCTCTTGTTGATGCTATGAACAACTGCAAGGAAAAAAATTCAGCCCTTCACCTTATGGGACTTCTTTCACCGGGCGGTGTTCACAGCCATATGGAACACCTTTACGGCTTGCTTGAAATGGCTAAAAGAAACGGCATTGAAAAAGTATATGTTCATGCATTCCTTGACGGCAGAGATGTTCCGCCTTCATCAGCCTCTGAATATATGGAAGAAGCTGTTGAAGAAATAAAGAAAATCGGAGTCGGTTCAGTAGCAACTATTTCCGGACGTTTCTATGCTATGGACAGAGATAATGCATGGGACAGAGTTGAAAAGGCTTATGATGCTATTGTTATGGGCGAAGGAGTTCAGGAAACCGAACCTGTTCAGGCTATAAAAAATTCGTATGCAAACGGTGTTACAGATGAATTTATGCTCCCGACAGTTGTTGATAAAAATGGTATGGTTAAAGAAAACGACAGCGTTATTTTCTTCAACTTCCGTCCTGACAGAGCAAGACAGCTTACAAGAACATTCGTTGACCCTGAATTCAAAGGATTTGAACGTAAAAAAGGTTATTTCCCTGTTCATTTCGTATGCATGGCACAGTATGATGCATCAATGCCGAATGTTTCAGTAGCTTTTCCTCCTGAACAGCTTAAAATGACTCTCGGTGAATATCTCTCAAAACTTGGAAAGACACAGCTCAGAATTGCTGAAACTCAGAAATACGCTCACGTTACATTCTTCTTTAACGGCGGTGAGGAAAAGCAGTTCGAGGGTGAGGACAGAATCCTTATCAAATCACCTGACGTTGAAACATTTGATATGAAACCTGAAATGAGTGCGTTTGAAGTTACTGATGCTGTTGTAGATGCAATAAATTCAGACAAGTATGATGTAATCATTCTCAACTATGCAAACTGCGATATGGTAGGTCATACAGGAGTTTTTGATGCGGCAAAGACAGCAGTTGAAGCTGTTGATACATGTGTCGGAAGAATGGTTGATGCTATTCTTGCTAAGAATGGTGTTGCTCTTATTACTGCTGACCACGGAAATGCTGATAAGATGTATGAAGCAGACGGAAGTCCGTTTACAGCTCATACAACAAATCCTGTTCCGTTTATCGTTGTAGGAAAAGACTGCGAACTCCGTGAGGGCGGTGTGCTTGCTGATATTGCTCCTACAATACTTGAAATTATGGGAGTTCCACAGCCTGCTGAAATGACAGGAAAATCTCTCATAAAGTAATATTTTAGATTATACTTACCCCCGCCTTTCAGTAAAATGCAGGTGGGGGAATTTATAAAAGGAGATGTATTTATATGAAAAAATTTGTTTGCAGTGTATGCGGTTATGTATACGAAGGTGAAACAGCTCCGGAAGCCTGTCCTGTTTGTAAAGCTCCAAAGGAGAAGTTTGTTGAACAGAAATCAGATGAACTTTCATGGGCAGCAGAACACGTTGTAGGTGTTGCAAAGGGCGTGAGCGAAGATATTCTCAATGACCTCAGAGCTAACTTTGAAGGCGAATGTTCAGAAGTTGGTATGTATCTTGCTATGGCAAGAGTAGCTCACAGAGAAGGCTATCCTGAAATCGGTCTTTACTGGGAAAAAGCTGCTTATGAAGAAGCTGAACATGCTGCAAAATTTGCTGAACTTCTCGGAGAAGTAGTTACAGACAGCACAAAGAAAAATCTCGAAATGAGAGTTGCTGCTGAAAACGGTGCTACTGCCGGAAAGTTTGACCTTGCAAAACGTGCAAAAGCTCAGAATCTGGACGCAATTCATGATACGGTTCATGAAATGGCGAGGGACGAAGCCAGACACGGCAAGGCTTTTGCAGGACTTCTCAAGAGATATTTCGGTGAATAATCTATAACGCAAAACGGCACAGGAATTAAATTTCCTGTGCCGTAATTTTTTATTCTGAAATTTTGTCTATAAATTTATCAAAGCATTTTTTTCCGGATTCCGTGTCTTTAAACACTCCGCAGTCGCAGAGAACCTGTTCAAAAACTTTTCCGACTTCCGATTTTATAATAGAATCAGCATTTTCTGAATTGAAATCAGGATATTCTTCAAGAATTTTTTTCGCCCATTCTGCATGAGATGAATTTTCAGGAATTTCATGTAAAATCATAGATTTTTTAAGAACATCAAGTTCCTTTGCAAGACGTGAGGGGAGAACAGCAAGTCCCATAACTTCAATAAGACCGATATTTTCCTTTTTGATGTGATGAAGTGAAGGATTCGGGTGAAAAATTCCGAGCGGACGTTCATCAGAAGTAAGATTGTTTCTAAGAACCAAATCACATTCAAATCCGGAATTACATATTCTTGCAATAGGTGTTATTGTATTGTGCGGTATACCATCGGTATGCGAAAAAATTCCTGCATTTTCGTCTGAATAGTTTTTCCATACTTCAAGAATATGACCGCAGGCATCAGCAAGCTGAACCCTGTTTTCAGATGAAAGACGTATTACAGACATTCCCCATTTTAATATACCGGCTGAAACATCAGGATATTCAGCCATTCTGAATGATTTTTCAACAGGAGCTTTTTCCATAGGAAACTGATAATTTCCGCCCTGAAAATGTTCGTGAGTCAGAATAGAACCGCCGACAATTGGCAAATCTGCATTTGAACCTATTGTATAATGCGGAAACTGCTGAACGAAATCAAAAAGCTTATCAAATACAGCTCTGTCAATAACCATAGGAACATGATTTTTATTGAACAGTATACAGTGTTCATTGTAATACCCGTACGGTGAATACTGGAGATACCATTTTTCACCGTTTATGGTAACATTTACAGGACGGAGATTCTGCCTTGCAGGGTGAGTGAGATGACCGGCAAAGCCCATATTTTCAGCACAAAGCTGACATTTTGGATAGTTCACAGCCTTTTGATTTTTAGCGTTTGCAATATCACGGGGGTCTTTTTCAGGTTTGGAGAGGTTTATAGTAATATCAAGAGTGCCGTAACGGGAATTATATTTCCATTTCAAATCCTTTGCAATTCTTTCAGCACGCACATAGTTTAGATTTTTGCTGAAATCATAATACCATTCAGTAGCACTTCGGGGTGATTCAGAATATTTACGCTGAAATACAGCATTTACTTCATGAGGCATAGGAGTGAAAACGCCCATAATTTTTGTATCAAAAAGGTCACGCTGAACGGAAGTGTTTTCAATTATTCCTTTTTCGCAGGCATAATCAGTAATTTTATTAAGAATTGTTTCAACACTTCCGGAAAGTGCAGGTTCTTCATTCCATTCACTAAGACCGAGAATATTCATAATCTGATTTCTTACAACGAAAATATCATCTTCTGTAATCAGATTAGAATTTATTGAATGTTTTATCAAGCCTTCAACAGCACTGTAAATCATAAGAACACCCCCTATATAATTTCAATGCTTCCGACAGGTCTTATTGTCAGAACACTGCAAGAATTATCACCGAAAATTCTGTTCATTTCAGTTATATAGGAATTGACAAGTTCACAGGGAACAAAAGCTTGAACAGTTCCGGCAAAACCACCGCCGTGAACACGCACAGCACCTCTGCCATTGAGAATTCTTTTTCCTGCCATAACTGCAAGAGGAATAGCCTGTTCGCAGGGATTTTTGCAGGAATAAAGATTCTGCAAAAGATTCATTGATGAATTTCCCGAATCATTTACAAGCCTGATGAAATCTTCAAATCTGTTTTCTGAAAGTGCATTTTTTTCTTCTTCTGCCCTTCTGCTGTCATCAAAGAAGTGAACGGCACGCAGAACAGAACGGTCTGAAATTTTTTTTCTTATATCAGGAATACTTTCCCAGAAGATTTTTTCATCGACTTCACGAAGAACATTTTTTCCGAAATATTTTGCAACGCTTTCCATTTCAGAACGAACAGTAACATAATCATCAGTAAGGTCTGAATGACTGCCCTTTGTGTCAGTAATTATGAGCTTATAACCTGTTTCCGAAAGGTCAGCATTAACTTTTTCGATATATGGATTTTCAATATCATTAAAATCTATGAATACAAATCCTCCGACAGAGCATACAAGCTGGTCCATAAGACCGCTTTTTTTGCCGAAATAAACATTTTCAGCAAACTGACCGATTTTTGCAATTTCAACAGCATCAGCCTGTCCGTTGTTATAAAAGCAGTTTATTGCAGTTGCAACAAGTGTTTCAAAAGATGCCGAGGAAGAAATACCGCTTCCGCTGAGAACGTCCGAAGTTGTATACATATCAAAACCATTGATTTTTACACCCATACCGGCAAATTTTGCACAGATACCCCTGACAATTTCAGAGGAACTGTTTTTATTCTCATGTATACCGAGGTCATTGAGAGCTACTGAAATTTCGTCATAGCCTTCAGACTGTATGCGGACTGTATTTTCATTATGAAAAGAGGCAATGCCGATTGTATCAAGGTTTACAGCTCCTGCAATTACACAGCCATGCTGATGGTCTGTATGATTTCCGGTAATTTCTGTTCTGCCGGAAGCTGAATAAATGTGAATATCATCTCTTTCAGGATAAAGCTCTGAAAATTTTTCAACAGCATTTATATAGCGTTTTTTCTGAAAATCCACATTTTCTGATGTATAAAGTTCAGCAAATAAAGAATCAAGACAGCCGTTGGAAATTCTTTTTAAACATTCATTAATTTTCATATATATTCCCTCCTGATTTAATCCGACTTACAGACTGAAAATAAAATCAGACTTATTTTTGTCTGTATTCTGATGTTTTATGCCTATATTATAGCATGGTTTTTTTTTAATTACCATACACAAAATAATCATATTTATGCACAAAATGATACAAATAACCGGATTTAAAAACAAAATGAAACAGCAGTTATTTATCCTGTTTTTTATGGCAGGTATTTATGTGATTTTTGAGTTTTTCAAATGATTCTGAACTGAAATTGTGTTCAAGACGGCATGCATCTTCTTCGGCAGTTTTTTCATTAACACCTATGCCCACAAGCCAGTCAGTCAGAACAGTATGACGCTCATAAACGTTTTTAGCGGTTGTATTTCCGTATTCCGTAAGAGTTATATAACCGTTTGAATCGACATTTATAAAGCCGTTTTCCTTTAATATTCCGACAGCACGGCATACGCTTGGCTTGGAAACATTCATTTCAGTGGCAATATCAATTGAACGCACATCTCCATGTTTGCTCAGAATATAGATAGTTTCAAGGTAATCCTCACCTGATTGTCTTAGCTTGTTCATAATTATTTCTCCTTTCGTATTTGTAAAAATAAAGTATATACATTTTAACATTTTAGTGCAGATTTGTCAAGTGAAAAGCAGGCTTTTTCTGCAATAAGGTTGACATAACGGGGTAAAAATGATATAATTATATCAGGAAATAATTATGAAAGGAGCTTGTATTTTAATGTCAGTACGAAAGAATATCAATGATAATAACAAACGTATCAAAAAATTAAAACTGTCTATGATTCTTGGCTATACGCTTATTATAGTTCTTATAATTATATTTATTTCTACAATGACAATCAGAAAAACCGATAATGTACTTAAATCAAAGGTAAGCTTTATGACATCTGCCCTTAATGTACAGATGAAAATGAATATAAACAGCTATCTTTCAAAAATGGAAACAACGGGAACTTTGATTTTTGCTTCTGAAGAAGTATATAAATATGATGCAACGGCTGAAAATCTTGATGAATATGAAATGCTTAATACTGAAAAAAGTATTTCCGATACGCTTTTTAATCTCTGCATAATTGAAAACTTCGTTGATTTCGGCATAGTATACAGCAACAATCATATAGTAGGAAAAGTTTCAAACGGAACAACGGAACTTTTCGGAGATAATCTTTATAAAGACCTTTCGGCATCTATAAACCGTCAGCGAACTCATGACGGGTGGTCAACAGGATATAAGGATAATTTCAAACGTATCTATTATGTAAAGCGTGTAAACGAAAATGCAATTCTTGTTACATCATTTTATACAACAGAGCTTGAAAGCGTATTTGAACACCCGGGCGGAATCGGAGATATTACCATACGTCTTGTTGAAGGAAATAATGTTGTCATATATTCATCTCAGGAAAATGAAACAGGAAAATTTTTGCCTGATGATATAAATTCACGAATTTCAGATAATCTGTCAGGAACAATAATAGATAATGAATATCTTATAACAGCCAATTCCTGCGGTGATAACTGGAAAGTCATATGTTCAGTTCCGACAGAAATTATTTTAAAGGAAAAAAATGAAGTTCAGATATACATAGTAATTGTAGGAATAATAACAACGCTTATTGCAGTTTCGCTTACTATATTGCTTTCGCTGAAGATTTCAAATCCTGTAAACAATATGGTAACTGTTCTTGACGAAAAGGCACATTTTGATTTGCTTACAGGCATACTCAACAAACGTTCGTATGAGGAATATGTTGAAAATGTAATGAAGAATGCCGGAAAATCAGAAAAATATGCACTTATTCTTATTGATGTTGATAATTTTAAAGGTGTCAATGATACATTGGGTCATGAGTATGGTGACAAGGTTCTTGCAAACATTGGAGATATTCTGCGTTCGATATTCAGAAAAGAGGATTTCAAGGGACGTATCGGCGGTGATGAGTTCAGTGCATTTCTTAATCTTTCATCAGTTTCAGATGATGAATATATCGGTTTTACAAAGAAAAAGTGTGAACAGCTCTGCAATGCCTTTCATAATAACTATACAGGCGATGACGGAAATTATAAAATATCTGCAAGTATAGGAGTTGCTTTCTATAACATTAACGGAAATACATTCAGTGAGCTTTATAAATATGCTGATAAAGCACTATATAATTCAAAGCATAAGGGCAAGGATACTTATACGATATATACGGAGGAACTTGAATCATGAAAATAAAATTATTTCTTATACCTCTGCTTTGTTTATCCATGCCGTTAGTAAGCTGTGGCGACAATGCAATTATCACAAATCAGGTCAGCCAGACAGAAATATCACTTTCATGGTGGGGAAATGATACAAGGAATGAATATACTATCGAGGCTGTAAAACTCTTTGAAAAACTTCACCCCGAAATAAAAGTAACATGCAATTATTCTGAATGGTCAGGCTATCAGGCAAGAAGTAATGTTCAGATGGTTTCAAATACAGAGGCAGACGTAATGCAGATAAACTATGCATGGATTCAGCAGTATTCTCCGGACGGAAAAGGCTATTATGATATAAATGCTCTCAGCGATTATATAGACCTTTCAAATTTCAGCGATGAAGAACTCAGTTTCGGTATGCAGAATGGAAGTCTTAATGCAATTCCGATTGCATTCAATACACAGTCACTCTATATAAACAAAACAGTTTATCAGGAATACGGACTTGATATTCCGAAAACATGGGAGGATATTTTCAAAGCTTCAGAAGTTATGAACGGAAAATCATATCCTCTTGCTATGACTGCAAAATCAGCATGGTTCTATATAACAGCATATGCAGAACAGCAATGCGGAAAACAGTTTATGACTATGGACGGAAAACTGAATTTTTCTGCTGAAGATATAAAAATTATGCTTGATTTTTACTGCCGTCTGATAGATGAAAAAGTTATGCCACAGTTTGAATATTTTGAACGTCTTTCAATTGATTCAGGAGAATATGCAGGATTTGTTGCATGGCTCAGTGATGCCTCAAGTTACTGCGACAGAGCAATTGCAAACGGATATGAATTTCAGGTAGCTGATTATCCTGTAAACGAAACAGCAGAAACAGGTGACGGGTGGTATGCAAAACCTGCAACAATGTATGCTGTAAGCAAGAATACAGAATATCCGAAAGAATCAGCAATGCTTCTTGATTTCCTGCTCAATTCACCGGAAATGGCAGAACTTCAGGGTATCGAAAAGGGAATACCGATAAGTAAAAGTGCAAGGGCATATCTTGATGAAAACGATAAACTTAACGGTATGCAGTATAATGCCTTTTTAAAGATGAATGAATACTTTGACAATATTTCTGTTGTAAGTCCGTATTTTGAAAATACAAATCTTATTGATGCATTTAAAGATTCCTGCAATGCAGTGCTTTATAAAAAATCTGATTCAAAATCAGAATCAGAAAAACTTTATAATAAATTCAATGAAATTCTCTCATAAAAAATAAGATGTGCAGAATAATCTGCACATCTTTTATTTCAGAAAATATTGTTAAAATATTCATTTACTGCATTTTCGTCATTTGCATTTTTTTCTGTACAGTTATTCTGAAGCAGGTTCTGAAGAACTGCAACGTTTCCATATACACATGCCTGAATTGCATAGAAATTGAATTTATTAATATCAATACCCATTTCACGAGTAAATTTATTTTTTATTGTTGACTCCGTAACATTGTTTACAGAAGAAATATCTTTTATCGCATTTGTGAATGTTTCACAAAAGGCAGATAAAACAACAGGATATATATTCGGACTCTGTTTCGGGAAATAATTTCCTCCGGTTGTTGAAAAAAGAGTCGGATTGTTTAATATAAGCATTGATTTTTCTGTTTCAATAACTTCAAGAGTCTGCTTTATTCTTGCACTTGCATTTGTGATATATGTAACTTTTGGGCTGTTGAAGTAGCTGTGAACATCATCGGCAATATTCTGTGGATTCGGATTTATTATGTTTCTCATAGTGATTAACTGCTCCTTAAAATAATATCATATGGATTATTATACAATATAAATCATAATATTTCAAGGGTTTTTCTGATATTTTTTAGAAATGCTTTTAAGGTATTTATAAAGATACAAAACAAGTATTTGACTTTTGAAAATTTATGTATTATAATTATAAAAAAGAAGATTTTAAATTCATAAAAAATATTATTCAGTAAAAACCAAAAAAGCCATTGTATCAATAATTATTATTGATACAATGGTATTTTTTATGAACGGACTAATTTGCGTTTTAGATGTTCAGCCCATAATTTCATAATCTGACCAAGCACAATTCCGACAAGAAAAGCAGAAATTATTGTTCCGATTCCGACACTTCCGAAATTATGTAAAACGATAAGGCATGTAATCAGTGATACTATAACCATTGTAATATCAAATGATACCTTTACTTTCGGAAATGCAATTTTAGTTACATCAGAAACAGCCTGCATTACTCCTTCTCCTGCAAGTGGCATTATATTGGCAGGGAGATAAAAAAAGATTCCGACTGCCACAAGCACAACGCTGATAAGAACCATTACAATACGGACAGCAATATTCTGCGGTGTAGGAGTATATGTCATAAGATGATTGCAGAATGTTGTGAAATATCCGAAAACAATGCCGACAGGAATTTGCAGTAAAGATTTCAGCTTGAAATTCTTACGCAATATCAGAATTTGCAACAGAACAAGAACGCAATGAAAAATTATGGTTGCCTTTCCCATTTCAATTCCCCAGCATTTTGTTAATGTATACGGAATGGAACTGACCGGTGAAACGCCAAGATTTGATTTTACTGAAACGGCAATTCCGACAGTCATAATAAAAAGTCCTGCAAAATAGCAAACAATACGGTTTGCAAATGACCTTGATTCATCTTTCTTATTCATCTGATTCACTCTTTATGTTTAAATTATCGCAAACAGAAGTAAGCAGACGTTTCAGTTCTTCTGTTTCGGTTTCTGACAATGATGATGATGCGATTTCATCATATTCTTCAAACAAAGATTGCATATGCTGTGATGCTTTTCTTCCCTTTTCTGTAAGATAAACATAAAGAGAACGGCGGTCGCTTTGACTTTGTCGCCGTTCAATTAATCCTTTTTCTTCCATATGAAACAGAATACTTACTAAAGTAGCAGGTTCTATTTCGCAGTATCCGGCAATTGTTTTCTGATTGCTTCCTTCATGTTCATAGAGATAGTCAAGAACTTTAGGCTGTCCTGATGTAAGACCAATTTTCTGTGCCTCAGAAAATATTCTTTTTTGCATCAGAGAATGTGATTTCATAAGCAGATAGTGTAAACTTTCCATAAATCCTCCGTTAGCTTTATTATAATTTGCATTCTAATTATATCATATCTAATTTTAAATGTCAATAGATTACAGCTTATAAAATATGCTTTAATTTACCGCAAATTTTGTTTTAAACAACAAAACTACATTAATGCAATTATAAATTATATTTACTTTATATTATCTTTGAAATAATTTATATCTTTTCAGAGTTAATTTAAAACTAAAATTTTAAATTAACTCTGTTCTATTGACAAAATGAATATTATATAGTATAATTTATTAAATGGCAATAGTTTACTGCTTGCTATAATAAATTATAAGGGAGGGTTATAAAATGAAAAAAGGCTTTAAAAAATCAATAGCACTGCTTTTGTCCGGTATGATGGTTTTTACAACTTCTTTGAGTGCATTTCCGGCAATTGCAGAAAACAATCTGATTCTTAAAGAATCGGAAAACAGTAACAGTTCAGATTATGAATTTTACAATTCTAAATCTGAAATCACAGTGACTACCTGTGAAACTCAGGAGATTCAAACAGAAACAACAACTACAACAATTTCTTCTGTTGAAGATGACTCTGAAACAACAACTACAACTGCTTTTGAAACTGAATCGGAAGAAACCGAAACGACAACAACTATTACTGATTCCGGTGACAGTGGTGATGTGGATAACGAAAATGTATATCAGATAGGCGATGCCGAACAGCTTTACTCATTTATAAATGAGGTAAACAACGGTAACCCTTCAATAGATGCAGTTCTTACAGCGGATATTGTTGTAAATGAAAATTTGCTTGCTTCTTTGAAATTTGATACAGACGGCAATGTTACCAATGGGGAAAGCTTTAGAAAATGGGAACTGGGAAGCGATAACAAAAATAATAATAAATACTATGGTACATTTGACGGTAAGAACCACACAATCAGCGGACTGTATCTCAATAATACAGGTGCTACCGGTCAAGGCTTTTTGGGTTATAACTACGGAACAATAAAAAATGTTGGCATTATTGATTCATATTTCAATAGTGCAGATAATGCCGGCGGTATTTGCGGAATTAACGAAGGTACAATTGAAAACAGTTACAATGCAAGTACAGTAAGCAGTCCATACACGTGTGTCGGCGGTATTTGCGGAATTAATTACGGCACAATTATAAACAGCTATAACACAGGTAAATTAATTGGTGAAGAATATGTTGGCGGTATCTGTGGCAAAAATCGAAAAGATGAAAATCAGGCAGGAACAATTACAAATACCTACAATACAGGCAAATTAAATTATGATAGTTCAAGTTACTTTGTTGGCGGTATTTGCGGTGAAACTACTGGCGGAACAATTACAAACAGTTATTATGACGATTCAGTTTGTGGTAAAGCTCTTGGTCATACCAACGGAGGAGTTGTTGACAAAGACAGTGTTATTGGAAAAACATCTGCCCAGTTTTCAAGCGGAGAGGTTGCATATCTCTTACAAGACGAAATATGGGGACAGGAAATCGAAAAAGATAATTTACCTGTTCTGAACGGCAAAAAAGTTTATCAAAATATAATTTGTTCAGGTTGCTGTGAAGAACATCAGGGTGATATTACTTATGTTTACTCCAACACACAGGCAAATCCGGTCTATTCAGAACATCAGTATGAAAACGGTATCTGTACAATTGGCGGAGATTATGAACCTGCACAATTAAAAAATAATTATTATCAGATAAGCAATGCAGGTAATCTTTTATGGTTTGCAAAACAGGTAAATAGTGGCAAGTTGTATATAAATGCTATTCTTACAACAGATATTGTTGTCAATGAAAAGGTTCTTAATGCAGACGGAACTCTTGTTACTGATTTTGAAAAATTAAGAATATGGAC
>CAKSPD010000021.1 GCA_934481385.1 uncultured Oscillospiraceae bacterium | reverse complement strand
AATAAGGAAAACGGAGGTTTTAAAAATAATGGAAACTTTTTCGAGCGTAATGGAAATGATGATGGTGGTTCTTTTCGGAATATCATGGCCTTTGAATATCGTAAAGGCGTGGAAGTCCAAAACAACAAAAGGTACAAGCGTACTTTTTTACACTTTCATATGGCTTGGATATATTTTTGCACTTGCCGGAAAGTTTGCAATGATAAAATACAATTCTCCTGCACCGTGGTATGAAACAGTACACTGGTATGTAATGTTCTTCTATTTCGTAAATATCGCAATGGTATCTTTCGGAATTATAATTTACTTCAGAAATAAAGTTATTGAATCAAAATCAAACAAGACAGCAAATAAATTAGCTGTACAGCACTGAGGAGGGTTTTATTATGAAAAACTACAAAGATGAGCTTAACTATTACACAAGCGTAAACAAGATGATGCAGAAAGGCGGAGTTGTACTCTTTGGTTCAACATTTGCAAAGAATATTTCTGTTGCTGAACTTTGTAAAGCTTTTGATGTTGACTGCAATGTATACAACCGCAGTTTTAATGACCTTTCAGTTTTTGATGCACAGGAACTTGTTTCAGGTGCAGTAATGTCACTCCAGCCGAAAAAAATTATTCTTCAGCTTGGTGAAACTGATGTTGAAAGAAATGAAAAATCAGTTGATGAAGTAATCAGTGCTTATGAAAAGCTTATCAGCAGTATTAAAAAAGCTGATAAAAAAGTTAAAATCATCGTAGCTTCATTAAGTTCAGATGAAAATGAATGTGATAAATTCAACAAGGCTCTTGAATCTCTTGCTGAAAAATGCAGATGCCAGTATGTAGATATAAGCAAAGCTAAAACAAGCGATATGCCGTCAGTAAAGGCTTTCAGTATGTTAAGATGCTTTATTCCCGACCAGGTTTCATTCTTTGACGCTATGAATTTTGCCAATGTCGGTTAATAAATAAATTACCTTGAACGAAAAAACTCTGAGTTTAATCTCAGAGTTTTTTTCTTTTCAGAATAAACTGTGCAGTTATTCCGGTAAAAAATCCTGCAATACAGCCTGATACAATAAGAAACGGATAGTATGCAATTACTGAAATTGTTTTTGTAACAAGAATTGCTGTGACAATCTGTCCTGTATTATGGAGAACTGCTCCAATCATACTGCAAAGCCAGATATATTTTTCAGGAATTATTCTGCATATGATTAACATTCCGCAAAGGCAGAAAAAAGCTCCTGCTGAACTGTAAACAAGTGAAAATATATTACTGCTGAATAATGCTCCCAGAATAATTCTTGCAAGAACCATTAAAGCCGTTTCTCCTGAACTGAAATTATATACACAGTAAACCGTTATAATGTTTGCAAGTCCGAGTTTTACTCCCGGAACAGTAATTATATCAGGAATACGCATTTCAATTACAAAAAGTATAAGTGAAACAGCAGTCAGAAGCGAAAGCCTTGTAAGATGTCTTACATTCATAAATTCATCACCATATATATTATATTTTTTCAGAATAAGTTTGTCAACTGTTTGACAATTTTATTATTGTGTGATATAATAATAAAAATGATTGTATTGAAAGGTGATTTCTGTGAAAGCAAAAAAACTGCCCTCTGGAAACTGGAGAGCGAGGGCATATTATACCGAAAACGGAAAGAAAATATGCAAATCATTTACTGCCGGAACAAAAAAGGAAGCTCAGTTTCTTGCCTCTGAATTTCTTATGAAAAAAAGAAACAGGGCGGAATCGGGTATGACTCTTGGTGAAGCAATAGATGATTATATAGCAAACAAACAGAATATTCTTTCACCGTCATCAATCGATTCTTACAGAAGAATAAAGAAAAACAGTCTTAGTGAACTTTGTGATATTCCGCTTTCTGAACTTGAACCTGATGCCGTCCAGAAACATTTTAATATTCTCTCGCAGAAAAAAGCTCCTAAAACGGTAAATAATGCACATGGACTTCTTGCGAGCGTAATTAATGTTTATGCTCCTGATATTCATCTTAATACCACTCTCCCGAAAAAGCAGAAAAAAATAAAGAATTTTCCGTCAATAGAAGATGTAATCAGAATTATCAGAGGAACTGAAATTGAATTGCCCTGTCTGCTTGCAATATGGCAGGGATTAAGAATGTCAGAAGTACGGGGTATAAAAAAATCTGATATAAAAAATGGTATACTTACGATAAACCGTGTAATAGTTACTGTAAACCGCAGACATATTGAAAAAACAGAAACAAAAACCTATGACAGCAAAAGGCAGTTACAGCTTCCGGAATATATTCTTAATCTTATAGAAAAAACTGATTCTGAATATATCACAGAATTAACAGGTCAAGCTATATATAAACGGCTTGACAGACTTCTCAAAAAAAACAATCTTGAACATATAAGCTTTCATGATTTAAGACATCTTAATGCATCTGTTATGCTTGCACTGAATGTTCCGGATAAATATGCTATGGAGCGTGGTGGCTGGAGTTCAGCCAGTGTTATGAAATCTGTATATCAGCATACATTTTCTGATGAGCGAAGGGAAGTAGACAGAAAAATTGACGGATTTTTTTATGAAATAATTGAAAAAGTCGACACAGAGGTCGACACGCATTTTTAAAACCTGCGAATTACAGCAATTTTTCAAGACAGGCGAGGAGTTATAAACTCCTCGCCGTTTTTCTGCCTTTATACATTAAAAGACCGAATCCGCCATAAAGGCGAACCGGTCTTTTATTAGAGGAGTATTTATTATTCTGTCGGGAGAGTTTTCAGACTTCCTGCAAGATACTGCTGAACAGCAAGTGCATCATTTGCATTTACACCGTTTCCTGCTCCGGCAACGTCAGCATTTTTAAGTCCCTGAGCAGAAAGCTTATTGCTTTCTGAATCTCCTACATATGAGGCAACTGCAACTACATCGGCAACATCAACTTTTCCGTCACAGTTTGCATCACCGTAAAGAACAGTATCATCTGTTGTCGGTTCTTCACCGTCATATTCATAAACAAGTGTTACAGAATTATATGTGACAGTAACATCATCGCCCTTAGGATACTTTTCGGAATATTTCCACCAGAATCCCTGAAGTTCAGCAGATGTATCATTGCATACAGCACTTACAGTTTCAGATGTTCCCGCATCAGCATCTTTTATAATAGTGAATTCATCATCAAAAACAATTTCATTGTCAGCAGTTCCGAAAGCAAAGGAGAAAGGCTTGTTTCCCCATACTTCAGCAGTTTTTCCGTTTGGAACAACCTGATTGAAGCAGATAGCTCCGCCTCCGCCTCCGTATGTTGAACCTTCACTTGAAGAAGCAGTTGTATTGATTATAATTTTCCTGAGATGTTTCTTATCTCCGAGAGGAATCACAGGATTGCCCTGTGTATTTGTTTCAAGTTCATCAATCCTGAAAGTGATTTTTTCAGTTTTTGTATTAGGAGCTACATAAACTGTTTTATCAGTCGGCTTATCTGAAAGTACAACCTGAGCAACAGAAAGCGGAGGAAGTTCAACATTAATCTTGTTGCCTGAAAGGTCATTCTGAACGTCAATAATTCTTATTTCACTGCTGTCCTGAGTAATAGCATATACAACAGCACTCTTATATTCTGTATCAGTTCCTTCAAGAGAGATAACAGCATTTTCAGATTTTGTCATATCCTTGTTTGAAAGAACCATTTTAACATCTGAATCATCATTTCCGTCAATAGATGCAAAAGCAGTAGCTTTTGAAATATCCTCTGTATTGGAATCAACGAGAGTATCACCGAATGATGCTCCTTCACCGTCATAATTTGTATAGAGGTTTATAGCTGATTCAACATACGGGCAGTCAGGAAGTGTTCCCCAGTATGTAGCAAAGTATACATTATTATCAGCAAAACAGCCGAGAGCCTCGGTTTCAGCAATTGCAGAAACAACTGATTTTCCTGTTTCCTTTTCATTTGAAAGGTCAGCAATGTTATATTCTGAAACAGCTATTTTAGTTCCCGGATAATATTTATCGATAGATTCCTGAATCCTTGTAAGGAACGGGAAATACTGTGAAAAATAAGGGTGAAGCCAGCTGTTTTCAATATAAGAGTCATCATAAAGACTTCTTGCAGCCTGAAGTCTTGCCTCATCTGTTGAGCAGTCCTGAGCATAGTAATGAACATCAACTACATCAAGGAGTCTTTTTCCTGATTCTTTTTCAGCATCAGCCATTTGTTTAAGATAATAATCAAGATACCAGCTATAATTATTCTTTACTGAATTCCAGTCAGAATCAGTATCGCTTATCTGTATGCAGGGGAGCATACCCCAGAAAGCAGGGCCGAAAACTTCAGCTTTAGGGTCGATTTCCTTTACAACTTTTGCAAGCTCAATTGATTTTGAAATAAGTTCTTCATTTGTAACTTCTTCGCTGTGAAGTCTTGGGTGAGTATCATTCCACAATACAGGTTCATTGTCAAGGCTGTATGCTTGAATACCTGTTTCAGTTGAAGCATCTCCGAGAGTTTTAACGATATAGTTTACATATTCGTCCATATAAACAACATCATCAGTAAGGTCAGGAGTAAGTGAAAGTTCACCGTTTTTTCTGAATTCAACCTTATTCCAGCGTGAAGAAGGAGCAGATTCTGCCTCTGTAACAGTACCGTTCTTATCGGCTGAAACATATCCTGCCATCTGCAAAGTAGCGAGTTTATACGGAACATTGTACTTTTTACAAGTATCAGATAATTTTCTTACCGCAAAGCCTGCACCGTCTGAAACGTCGCCAATATTTGTATCAGAACTGTTAACCCAGTCCTCACCGGCATTTGACCAGTTTGTTTCCCAGTTATAGCCTGTATAACGGTTACCGCCCTGACGAGCATTATTTACAGTTACATTTTTAAGACTACTGCCGTTTCCGAATTCATTGACACCATAGATATAAGGGCTGATTTGCTTTTTTTCTCCGCTGAGATTTACAGAAACAGCCATATCATATGAATCTGAACTTTCTGCTGAAACGAAAGCTGTCGGAACAGCATTTGCAATTACGCAGATTCCTGCGAGGAAACCTGCAAAACTTCTTTTTAACAAAATAAACTCCTGCCTCTCACATTTCAATAATATAATGTTCACATTATATCATATATTTTCCAAATTGTCAACACTTTCTGTGAAATATTTCAGATTTAATTATCTTTTCCAAGTTCCCAGAATGCAACAGAACTTGCAGCGGCAACATTAAGTGAATCGACATCATTATACATAGGAATTTTTACTGTATAGTCGCAGGCAGATACAGTTGATTTTTTAAGTCCTTCTCCCTCTGTTCCAAGAATTACAGCAAGTTTTTTTTCAGCCTTTAAAGCAGGATTTCTTATACTTATGGAATTATCAGTAAGAGCCATTGCAACTGTTTTAAAATTCATATCTTTTATAGATGAAATATAATCAGAATCAGAGCTTTCAATATAAGTCCAGGGAATCTGAAAAACAGTTCCCATACTTACACGCACTGAACGCCTGTAAAGAGGATTACTGCAACCTGATGTAAGCAATACTGCCTCAAATCCGAGTGCAGCCGCACTTCTGAAAACAGCACCTACATTTGTCTGATTCATAACATCTTCAAGAACGGCAATTCTTGAGGCATTACGGCATATTGAAAAAGCATCAGGCAGAGGTTTTCTTCTCATAGCACAGAGTATACCCTGTGTGAGCTTAAAACCTGCAATAGCTGTAAGAACGGAGGAATCTGCTGTATATATCGGAATATCTCCGCAACGCTCAATAATATCGCTTGCCTGACCGTTTATATATTTCCGTTCAGCAAGGACTGAAAGGGGAATATATCCCGAATCTAATGCACGTCTGATAACTTTAGGACTTTCAGCAATAAAAATTCCGACACTGTCAGGTTCATAATATCTCAAAAGCTGAATTTCTGATGTACTTGAATATATCTGAAGTTCCTTGTCATTCAGATTTGATATTTCCTTTATATTCATAAATTACCTCCATTATTTTATAAGACCGAGTTTCTGCTTTTTTTCAAGTATTCGGCAAACACTCTGATTTATTCTTTCCTCTGATATTGAACCGTCATAAACGGCATCACATACTGCCTGAACAGCATTTTCAAAATCAGACGGCATAAGAACCATATCAACACCCGCCTCAATTGCCATAACAGCAGATTCTCCTGATGAATAAACTCCGCTTATTGTATTCATTTCGTGGGAATCAGTTATAATAATCCCATTGAAACCGAGTCTGTCCCTGAGCCAGTCTGTTACAACTGTATATGAAAGGTCGGAGGGAAGATTATCTTCTGCACACGACATAATCTGATGACCTACCATAACAAAATCAGCACCGGCATTTATTCCGCCTGAAAAAGCAACAAATTCATTATCAGTAAGCTCATCAAATGTTCTGTCTATATATGTACAGGAATCATAATGAGTATTTCCGTCCTCTGCTCCAAGTCCTGGGAAATGCTTTAAAGTAGCAGAAACGTTCCCACTGTTCTGGAGTCCTGAAACCATTGCCCCTGACATAGCGGAAACAGTTTCGGGATTATCACTGAAAATACGGCTGCCGAGTTCATTTTCAGGGTTTATATCTACATCAGCAACAGGTGCAAAATCAAGATTAAATCCATATTTACTGATATACTCTGCAATATTTACGCCTGCATTATATGCCTCCTCCTCAGTTTCCATATATGCAACAGCTCCTGTATTTTCTTCATTGAGCTTATCTGCAACACGAGCAACATATCCGCCTTCTTCATCGACAGCAATAAACATTCCTATATTGTTTCCTGATTCAAGAGCATAATTTTGTATATTTTCTGTTAAAGCAGTCGTCTGTTCCGCAGATTCGAGATTTTCCGCAAAATAAATCAGACCGCCAACGTGATATTTTTCTATTGAATCACATACAACATCATCAAAATATGTTACATTGTCATATCCGGTAAGTTCTTCAGGAGTTACTATAAACATCTGGCAGACTTTTTCTTCAAGTGACATATTTTCTATAAGATTGTTTTCATCTTCCTGTGAGCTTGTATCAGGTTCAGAATATTCCGTAGTTTCAGTAACCTGAACATCTTTCTGAGATGTTTCAGGCGTTGTCTGAACAATTTCTGTTTCGGTTATTTCTGTAACAGATGTCGTATTTTCAGTAAGTATTTCTGATATTTCTGAATCCTCCGGAGTTGTTTCCGGAACAGAACAAGCTGTAAGTCCGAGTGCAGTAAATAAAATGCAAATCAATAATTTATTTTTCAATTTCCGAACATCTCCCTTGATATAAATTAAACTTATTATAACTCTGAAAGGAAAGAAAGTCAATAAAAAGAGAGCATTCAAAGAACGCTCTCAGTAGTAATAAATTTATCAGCATATTTACGAATATGCTTTGTTATGAACTTGATTATAAATCCTGTAACAATGGCAGAAATAACAGTACCTTCTCTTGTTCCTATTATTTCTCCGTCAAAGAATAAAACTGAAAGTATGACAGCAGTTACAACGCATATAACATCGAAACCTACTTTAATATACCCGAATTCGAATTTTGATTTGTCTGCCATAGCTTTTACAAAGGCTGAAGCTGAATTCATAATTACATCAGCAATTACTGTAAGTGCTATTCCAAAAGCAAGAGCAACTATTCCTATAAAAAGAATAATAAGTTTTACATAGTAATTATCTGCCGGTATAAATGATGCACACCACATTCCGAAATCGGTAAAAAATCCGAAAAGAAACGACAGCGGAATCTGTAAAAGCTGATACAGTTTGAAATCTCTGCGGAGTACTAATATCTGTCCGAGTATCATGAGGCAGTTCCAAATGATAAGCCAGTTTCCAAGACTAAGAAACGGATATTTCATACTCATAATGTTGGCAACAGATGACGGAGGGGAAACACCAAGATTGCAGTGTCTTGCAAAAGCCACTCCTATTCCGGAAAAAAACAATCCTGCAATAAACAATATGTACCTTTTAAACAATTCTTTTTTATTCAATAAAAGACTCCTTTCAGCAGTTTTCTTAATTATATCATAATTTGCTTTTCGAGTCAATAATAAAATCTCCCCGAAAATCAGGGAGATTTATTTGTATTTTTATCAGTATGAAACAACAAGTTGCATTTTAAAACGTTTCTCATCTCATTTATTAATTCAGTATTCTTCCGTCTGCCGAAATTATAACAACTTTGCAGGAAATCTGTTTACCGCTGTTTTTGACAGCTTTTTCAACAGCTTTCTGCAAACCACTGCAACAGGGAACTTCCATACGCACAACAGTTATGCTTTTTATTGTATTAAAAGCTATAATCTGTGTAAGCTTTTTGGAATAGTCTTCATTATCAAGTTTCGGACAGCCTATAAGCGTGATGTGATTTTTAATAAATCTTTCGTGAAAATTGCCGTATGCGTATGCGGTACAGTCAGCCGATACAAGCAGATTTGCATTGCTGAAATAAGGAGCATTGACAGGAACAAGCTTAATCTGCACAGGCCACTGTGAAAGACGGCTTATTGCATTAATTTCGCAGTTTTCTGACAGTTTTTTTGCCTCAAGAACAGCAGTTTCATTATATGCCGGAGCTTCACGTTCTTCAAAGCTTATCGCATTGACAGGACAGGCCGGTAAACAGTCACCAAGTCCGTCACAGTAATCTTCACGCAGAAGTTTTGCTTTTCCGTCAATCATTCCGATTGCACCCTCGTGACAGGCATCAGTACATACTCCACAGCCGGTACATTTATTTTCATCAATTTTTATTATTTTTCTAATCATTGTCTTTATACCTCACTTAAAAATTTTTTTGCGGTTCTCGTAAAGGTGTAACTATATTATAAAGCAACGACAATGAAAAGTATGTTGAATTTTCAACAAAAAATAAAATTATTTTTCAAGAAGTCTGAAAAAATTTCTTTTGCATTCAAGTATATTCTGATTTCTGAGCTTGCTTATTTCAGCAGAAAGTCCGCTTCTGTCAACTTCAAGAAAATCAGCAAGCTCCTGTCTGTTATAAGGAATAGTAAAGCTGTCACTGTTATGCTTTTTAGCCTGTATCATAAGATATGACATAAGTTTTTCACGAGTTGAGCGTTTTGATATTATTTCTATTTTCTGATTTAAAATAAGATTTTTCATAGCTATTGATTTCATAAGATTGAAAATCATTTTATTATGAAATTCGCAGGCATTACAGCATGGACTCAGAATTTTATTTCTGTCAATAAGCATAACTTTACAGTCCTTTTCAACAACAGCACTCACAGGAATTGATTCTGTTCCGGCACATACAAATGATTCACCAAAAAGCTGTGATTTTCCCAGTACAGAAACAATACTTCTGTTCCCGTAGAAGTCAACACGAATAATCTGTATTTTTCCGGAAAGAATTATTCCTATATGAAATACAGAGTCACCCTCTGTAAATATGTTCTGATTTTTTGAATATGAATGTATTTCTGCTCCAAGACAATCAAGCATTGCGGAAATGTTATTTTCCTCCACATTTTCAAAAAGTTTGCAGTTTTTAAGAATTTCCAGATATTCCGTCATAAAAAATTCCTTTCTGTTGAAATTTCAACATACTTTTTTATCTGATTATAATATAATAAAATCACAAAGTCAACAGGACTTAAAAAAACAAGTTCAAATAACAATTTATAATAAATAATAAAGGAGAAAACATATGGAAAAGAAAATGTTTTGTTTTCAGTGTGAACAGACAGCTTGCGGAGGCTGTACAGGAAACAGCGGTGTATGCGGAAAGAAATCCGATACAGCCGAACTTCAGGATAAGCTCACAGGAGCTTTAATAGGCCTTGCACGCTCAATTGAAGGCAATGAGGATTTAACAGACAACAACACTTTCAGACTTATCATTGAGGGACTTTTTACAACTCTTACAAATGTAAACTTTGATAATAATTCAATAAAGGCTCTTACGGAACGTGTTCACAGAGAAAAGAAACGCCTTATTCCCAGATGTCAGAGCTGTGCTTCTTCATGCGGAAGAAATGATGACTATGACATGAATATGTTATGGAACGATGATGAAAATATACGTTCTCTTAAATCACTCATACTGTTTGGAATAAGGGGAATGTCCGCATATGCTTATCACGCAATGGTACTTGGATATACAGATGATGAAGTAAATAAATTTCTCGTTGAGGGACTTTTCAGAATCGGTCAGAAACTCAATACAGAGGAGCTTTTGCCTGTTGTTATGAAAGTCGGAGAAATCAATCTTAAATGTATGGATTTGCTTGACAGGGCTAACACTGAAACATATGGAAATCCTGTACCGGTAACTGTTCCGCTTAAAGTTGAAAAAGGGCCTTTTATCGTAGTATCAGGACATGACTTAAAAGATTTGCAGATTCTTCTTGAACAGACAAAAGATAAAGGAATTAATATCTATACTCACGGAGAAATGCTCCCTGCACATGCTTATCCGAAACTTAAAGCATATTCTCACCTTAAAGGAAATTTCGGTACAGCATGGCAGAATCAGCAGAAAGAATTTGAAAATATTCCTGCTCCCATACTCTTTACAACAAATTGCATAATGCCTCCTAAACCAAGCTATTCAGACAGAGTTTTCACAACTGAAACAGTGGCATTTCCGAATACTGTTCATATCGGAGATGAAAAGGATTTCACTCCGCTTATAAACAAGGCTCTTGAGCTTGGCGGGTATTCAGAGAATAAAGAATTTACTGGCATAAACGGAGGAAAACAGGTTACAACAGGATTCGGACATAATGCAGTTCTTGCAAATGCCGAAAAGATTGTTTCAGCCGTAAAATCCGGAGATATAAAACATTTCTTCTTGGTAGGAGGCTGTGACGGTGCAAAGACGGGCAGAAACTATTATACTGAATTTGTAAAGCAAACTCCTCCTGATACAATAGTTCTTACACTTGCCTGCGGAAAATATCGTTTCAATGACCTTGATTTAGGTGAAATCAGCGGTTTTCCGAGAATTATGGATATGGGGCAGTGCAATGATGCATACGGTGCAATAAAGGTTGCAACAGCTCTTGCGAAAGCATTCAACTGTGATGTAAATGAACTCCCGTTATCATATGTTCTTTCCTGGTATGAACAGAAAGCTGTCTGCATACTGCTTACACTTCTTCACCTCGGAATTAAAAATATACGACTCGGCCCGTCACTTCCTGCATTCCTTTCAAAAGATATACTTTCATTCCTTGTTGAAAACTTCGGAATAGCTCCGATTACCACTCCTGAAAACGACCTGAAAGCTCTTATGAAGTAAAATAGAACGAACAGCTATGCATTGTGCATAGCTGTTTTGCTTTAATTATGAAAATATTGACTGCTTTCTCTTGACACTTTTGCAATATAATGATATAATATACTTGAATTATAAGCTTTAAGGAGGTTTTTTAATGAAGTTTTCTAAAATGCATGGTATCGGAAATGATTACATATATGTAAACTGCTTTGAAGAAGATGTCAAAGAGCCTGAAAAGGTTTCCGTTGTTGTCAGTGACAGAAGATTCGGAATAGGCTCAGACGGTCTTGTTCTTATAATGCCGTCCGAAAAAGCAGATTTCCGTATGCGTATCTTCAACGCAGACGGTTCTGAAGCTATGATGTGCGGTAATGCTACAAGATGTATCGGAAAATATGTATACGATATGGGACTTACTGATAAAACTGATATAACCCTTGAAACAAATTCCGGAATAAAGTACCTTACACTTTATGCTGAAAACGGAAAAGTTCAGAGTGTAAAAGTTGATATGGGAAAAGCAATTCTCAAACCTGCTGATATTCCGGTAAAAAGTGACCTTGATGTATTTGTTGCACAGCCTGTGAATGTAAACGGCAAGGAATATAAGCTCACATGCGTTTCAATGGGCAATCCGCATGCTGTTCTCTTTACTGAAAATATCGATTCCCTTGACCTCGAAAAAATCGGCCCTGATTTTGAAAATCATGAGATTTTCCCTAACAGAGTCAATACTGAATTTGTTGAAGTAATCGATAATCATACACTTAAAATGCGTGTATGGGAAAGAGGAAGCGGAGAAACATTTGCATGCGGAACCGGTGCTTGTGCAACTGTTGTTGCATCTGTTCTCAACGGATTCTGTAACTATGATGAAGAAATACTTGTTCATCTGCGTGGCGGTGACCTCAGAATTACATATCAGAAAGACGGTACAGTTATTATGAACGGCCCTGCAACATATGTATTTGAAGGTACTATTGATGACAAATTTTTATCAAAAGAAATGGAGAATGTAATATGCCGAGTTTAAACGAAAATTTTCTGAAGCTTGAAAAAAATTATCTTTTTATAAACATTGCAAAGAAAGTAAATGCCTTTCTTGCTGAAAATCCTGATGCACCTCTTATAAGAATGGGTATAGGAGATGTTACACTTCCAATAGCTCCTGTTGCTGTTGAGGCTATGAAAAAAGGTGCAGAAGAAATGGGAGTCAAGGAAACTTTCAAAGGCTATGAGGACAGCGGTGCAGGTTATGACTTCCTTAAAAATGCTGTTTCAGGATATTACAAGAGTTTCGGAGTTGATATTCTTCCGGAAGAAATCCGTATAAATGACGGTGCAAAGAGCGACTGCGGAAACATTGTTGATATATTCGGAAATGATAATGTTGTGCTTGTTACTGACCCTGCATATCCTGTATATGTTGACTCAAACAGAATGAACGGCAGAAAGATTATTTTTGCAGATTCAAATGAAGAAAACGGATTTCTTGCTATGCCTGATGAAAATGTACATGCTGATTTGATTTATCTTTGTTCACCAAACAATCCGACAGGTGCTGTTTATACAAAGGAACAGCTTAAAATATGGATTGACTATGCAATGAAAAATAATGCAGTTATTATATTTGACTCTGCATATGAAGCTTTCATCACAGATTCAAACCTCCCGAGAAGTATTTTTGCTGTTGAAGGTGCAAGAGAATGTGCAATTGAAATGTGTTCGCTTTCAAAGACAGCAGGCTTTACTGGTATGAGATGCGGTTATACAGTTATTCCGAATGAGCTTAAAGTAAAAGCTTCTGACGGAACAGAAGTAAGCATTTCACAGCTCTGGAGCAGACGTCAGGGAAGTAAGTTCAACGGTGTTTCATATCCTGTACAGTGTGCTGCCGCAGCCGTATTTACTGAAGAAGGACTTGAACAGATTCATAAGAATATTTCTTACTATCAGGAAAATGCAAAGATTATTTCTTCAACTATGGATAAACTCGGCGTTAAGTATACAGGCGGTATCAATTCTCCTTACATATGGTTCAAATGCCCGAATAATATGAACAGCTGGGATTTCTTTGACCTTATGCTCAATAAAATAGCTGTTGTCGGAACTCCTGGTGCAGGATTCGGAAAGAACGGTGACGGCTGGTTCAGACTTACCGCATTCGGTGACAGAGATAAAACAGCTGAAGCTATGAAACGCTTTGAAAAGCTTGTTTCTGAAATCTGATTTTATGTGAAAGGGCAGGGGACGTTCTTTGATGAAAATAAAATTCGTTTCACTTATGATTTCTCTTACGATGATTTCTTTACCGGTTTTATCCATGAATGTATTTGCCGAGGATAATTCCGAGGCAATATATACTGTAAAATTTCTTGATTTTGACGGAAATATAATGGATACTCAGCAACTTAAAAGCGGTGAATCCGTTGACTATTCCAAGCCGGACACTTCTTCCTTAAAATACAATATAGATACTTTCACTCAAAGAATGTTTTATGACTGGGATATTCACCCCGAAACTGTAACTCAGGATACAGAAATACATGCTCTTTATACTGAAGCCGTAATATCCCTTGACAGTATCCCTTCAAAAACCCTTTACAGTTTTGATGATTCGGCTGTTGATTCCTCCGGTATGAAAGTAACTATAACAATTTCTACCCAGACTCAGAATTTTGACAGTAACGGCAACAGGATTATGGACGTTCAGCAGACAGATATTTCAAGTACCTGTACTCTTGTACCGAATAACGCCAAAGAAGCTTTTAAAAATTCCGATACTGCTGAAATAAAGATTTATCCTATTTCAAGCAGTGTTGCGGTCGGTTCTTATAATATCAGTCTTGATATTTTAAGAGGTGATATAAATGACGATGGTGCAATAGATTCTTCTGATGCCTCCGCTGTCATACATCATTATGCATCATATTCAATCGGTATTGATGACGGATTTACTGAATTTCAGATACGCAAGGCAGATTTCAATAATGACGGTGTAGTCAATGCATCTGATTCTTCTGAAATACTTAAATACTATGCTGAAAAATCTTCAGGAAAAATTCAATAATCAATCATATATGACCTTTGCTTTAATCAGCAAAGGTCTTTTTTTATTCATAAGAAAAATTTTTCAGAAAATGCTTTACTTTTACATTTCAATGTGCTAAAATATTACTATAATCTGATAAGGAGCGTATTTTTATGATTGAAAAAATCAAATCCGAAAGTATGGACAGACTTTTTGAAGCTATTCTCTGTCTTGATAATATTGATGAATGTTATAAATTTTTTGATGACTTATGCACCCGTCTTGAACTCAATACTATGGCTCAGCGTCTTGAAGTAGCAAGACTTCTTGACCAGCATCATGTTTATAATGATATTGTCGGCGATACCGGTGCAAGCACTGCAACTATCAGCAGAGTAAACCGTTCTATGAAGGACGGCAACGGCGGTTATGATATGGTGTTTAACAGAATAAAACTTCAGAACAAAAAATAAGGCAGAAAATTTTCTGCTTTATTTTTAATTGTAAAATATTCACAAAAATTCAAGAAATTTTGCGATAATTTTATATGTCAATTGCTATTGACTTTTTTTGTATATTATGATATACTTATTAAGTCAGGTAAAGTGACACAGACAATTGAATATGGACAGGTGTCCGAGTGGTTTAAGGAGCTGGTCTTGAAAACCAGTGATACGGCAACGTACCGTGGGTTCGAATCCCACCCTGTCCGTTTATTCACTCATGCGGAAATACCCAAGTGGTGAAGGGGCTCCCCTGCTAAGGGAGTAGGTCTCGAAAGGGGCGCGAGGGTTCAAATCCCTCTTTCCGCGTTATATCCGAACAGAAATATATGTTCCTTTTAAAGCCCGTAAATACGGGCTTTATTTAATTTCAAAATAAAAATATATTGATAGAGCAGGTAATATGACAAAAATTCGAGGAGTAGTAGAAAGAATCACATATCAGAATTCCGAAAACGGTTACAGCGTACTTCGTGTAGCAGTAAAAGGATACAATGAACTTATAACAGTTGTAGGAAATCTGATTGATGCCAATGTCGGCTCAGTTCTTCTGATTGAGGGCGACTGGAAAGTCAATAAAAAATACGGCAATCAGTTTATCGCACAGAAATGGGAGGAAACAATTCCGGCAACTGCTTTCGGAATTGAAAAATATCTCGGAAGCGGTTTGATAAAAGGCATAGGCCCAAAATATGCAAAGAGAATCGTTGATATGTTTGGTATAAATACTATTTCGGTTATTGAGAAAACTCCGGAACGGTTAAACGAAGTAGAAGGTATCGGGAAAAAGCGTGTGGAAATGATTGCAAAAAGCTGGGAACAGCAGAAAGAAATCAAAAACATTATGCTTTTTCTTCAGAGCTATAATGTCAGCACATCTTTTGCCATAAAAATTTATAAAATGTATGACAATAACAGCATTAAAGTTGTGAAATCAAATCCATATAAATTAGCTGATGATATATGGGGTATCGGATTTAAAACTGCCGATGAAATCGCATCAAAACTTGGATTTGAAAAAGATTGTTTCATACGTTGCAGAAGCGGTATCCTGTACACACTGAATAAACTGGCATCTGAAGGACATGTTTATGCTGAAAGAGAACAGATTATAACTAAAAGTACGGAACTTCTCGGCATAGAACAGGAAACTGTAACTGATGCACTTGAAAAAATATTAAAAACAAATGATTTGATTCTTGATGAAAATGCAATTTATCTGCCACCGTTCTATATGGCGGAAACAGGTGTGGCACGCAGGCTTAAATTATTGAATAGTTCTCCTGCAAGAATAAATACTAATCTTAAAATAAATATTCCCAAACTTGAAGAAAAAATCGGAATCAAATATGATGATATTCAGGCACAGGGAATCCGGCAGGCAATGACTGCAAAAGTTATGGTTCTTACAGGAGGCCCGGGAACAGGAAAAACAACTACAACGCTTGGAATAATTCGTGTTCTGAAAATTCTGGGAATGAAAATTCTGCTTGCTGCACCAACAGGACGTGCTGCAAAACGTATGAATGAAACAACCGGTATGGAGGCAAAAACAATTCACAGACTTCTTGAATTCAAAGCACAGGAAGGGTATCAGAGAAATGAAAATAATATGCTCGAAGGCGATGTGCTGATTGTTGATGAGTCCTCTATGATTGATATAATTCTTATGAATTCGCTTATGAAAGCAATTCCACCGCATATGAAACTTATTCTCATCGGTGATATTGACCAGCTTCCGTCTGTCGGAGCAGGAAACGTTCTGCGTGATATTATTGATTCAGAACAGTTTCCGGTAATAAGGCTGACAAAAATTTTCCGTCAGGCACAGTCAAGCAGAATTATTATGAATGCCCACAGAATTAATGAAGGAAAATTTCCTGATTTAAGTAACGGGAGAAATACGGACTTTTTCTATATCGAAGCAGAAGAACCGGAAACTGCGTCAAAAACAATAGTTGAACTTGTAAAAAACAGACTTCCGAAATATTGTAATGTTTCTCCGTCCGATATTCAGGTGCTTTCACCTATGCAGAAAGGAATTGTAGGTGCGACAAATCTTAATATTATGTTGCAGGAAGCAATAAATCCGAATGATAAATGCATATATCGTGCAGGACGTTCTTTCAGACAGAATGATAAAGTTATGCAGATTCGCAATAACTATGATAAAGAAGTTTTCAATGGTGATATTGGTACAGTTTCAGAAATTGACTTTGAAAATCATAATCTTATAGTAACATTTGATAAACGCAGAATTGAATATGATATGACAGAACTTGATGAACTTGTTCAGGCTTATGCAATTACCATTCATAAATCTCAGGGTTCTGAATATCCTGTGGTTGTGATGCCCGTAATGATGACGCATTATATAATGTTGCAGAGAAATCTGATTTATACAGGTATTACAAGAGCAAAAAAAGTACTTGTTATTGTCGGAACAAAAAAGGCTGTTTCATATGCCGTAAAACATGTAACTGTTACCAAACGTAATACAAAATTAAAAGAACGATTAAAAGAATATTGCATTACTGACGGAGATAATAATGAAACAGAAGAAGTTAAAGATGTCAAATAAAAAGGAGCAATTTTTATTGCTCCTTTTGTTTTAATAGTCAAAAATGCATTATTCAATTGTAAAACTTACACAGGCAAGCTCAGCACCACCATAATCACTTCCATATATTCGCAAATCGTAATTTCCGCTGATATTATCCGGAACTTTTAATCCTTCAAAATTACCGCTTTTAAAATTTCTTAAAGAAGTATATACAACATCTTCGTAATCAGCTTCATTTTCATTATGAGGTGTATCACTTGGAACTACTCCTATCCATGCATTATTATCTTCTGGTAAACCTTGATATGTCACATCTGCTGTAACAGTACGGTTTTCCGAATCCCATTTCAGATTCTGAATATCAGCTTTCGGCCCGTCAATATGAAATGTTATGCATGCCATTTCACGTCCGCCTTTATTATTGTTATATACACGAATATCGTAGTTTCCGCTAAGACCGCTATCATTAAGAGTAAATCCGTTAAAATTTCCGCTTTCAAATCCTGAAAAATATTCATAATCAATACGAGCATTATATGCCTGTTCTTCATCATGAGGAGTATCACTTGGAACTATACCTATCCATATATCACTATTTTCAGGTAAATTTTCATATGTTACATCTGCTGTAACAGTACGGTTTTCCGAATCCCATACAAGATTTGTGACAGATACTTTAAAAGACGGTAAAGTTTGTATAAGCATATTTTTCATTGAACATAAATCAAATACATTGATTATGCCGTCCTTGTTAATATCTCCTGCCTCCCAGTTCAGAATACGTCCCTGATACATAATGTATCTCTGCATCATAATAATATCAGCAATATTAAACTTTCCGTCAGCATTTACATCTCCTGCAACATCGCTTTCTATATCTGCTGAATTAAAGTGAACAGTAACATTATCCATTACTGATGAGTCAGTATAATATTCTTCAAAATTCCAGTCCTTTATAAGCTCATTCCATTCACTTTCTGTACCTGCAAAATAAATATCTTCAACCATAACAAGATTGTTAAATTCATAAGAACCTACATCATAAGGAGTGCCTAATGCAACAAGTCTGAAATATCCGTTTTTGGCAATTCCAAGAGGGGATAACTCTTTAAGACTTCTCGGCAAATAAATTCTGTTTACATTTTCATTACCCCAAATTAAAGGCAAAGTCAGACTTTCTGTTCCCTCGGGGAAAATCACAGAAGAAAGATTGTTTCCCGAAAAAGCAAATAAACCACAAGAAACAGCTTTATCAGGCAGTTTTATATCATTTAAATGGCACATTGCAAAAGCCCACGAACCTATTTCATTTACACTGTCAGGTATAACAACAGATTTATTTCCTTTTTGAATATCATATACAAATCCGGTTCTGAATGCTTCATTGCCGATTCTAAGAAGTGTATCAGGCAACTTTAAAGAAGTCAGGGGATTATATGAAAATGCATTGTCATCAATTTCTGTTACTCCTTCAGGAATTTCAAGAGAATCTATACCACAGCTTGAAAATGAATAAGATTCAATCTTTTTTAAATTTTTAGAAAGCTTTACAGATTTAAGGCTTTTGTTATTTTCAAATGCGTACTGTCCTATATATTCTACGGAATCAGGAATTTCAATTGAAGTAAGGCCTTTTCTGCTGTATTTATCATTATAGGAGAAAAGCGCAAATGCATAATCATCAATTTTTTTGAGAGTTGACGGTAAGTCTATGCTTGTGAGATACAAAGGGCCATAAAAAGCATATTTACCTATTTCAGTAATACCTTCCGGCAGTTTAACAGATGTCAGATTATAGCAACAATAAAAAAGTTCATCTGATATGACTGTTACTTTCGGGGGAATTGCGATTGATTTTAATCTGTTATCTGAAGAAAAAGCACCTTTTCCAATTGAAGTAACGGAATCAGGAAGATTTATTTCTTCCAGACAATGTATTTTTGCAAATGCATAATCACCTATCGAGGTAAGTCCCTGATTGAGCTTGATATTTACAGTACCTTCATTATTTTCACCGTATCCGCCGTAATCGCAGAAAGCATAGTCGCCAATAGAAGTTATATGTGAGGGTATTTCAATATCACTCATCTGATTTTCACGACCGCTGAAAGCAAAAGCACCAATTGCTGAAATTCCGTCAAAATTAATTGAATCAAAGGAAACAGCAGGGGGGACAGGGCCGATTGTTTTACCGTCTTTACTGTATATGATTCCATTTACAGATTTGAAGTAAGGATTATTTTCGCTTATTGTAAGTTCTTTAAGGGAATCACAGCCCTTTACCCAAGAATCATAACCGATACATTCTCCATAAAACCTGTTATTTTCTGTTCCGTAAAAATCTTTAAGTCCTGCCGGAAAATGAATCTTAGTAAGGCTTTCGCAGTCCTGAAAAGCAAAATCTTCAATTGTAGTTACGCTGTCGGGTATAATTATCTCTGTTATTCCGCAACCGGAATAACCGTGAGTAGCAGTAGTTTCGTCATAATATTCATCTGCCTTGTATTCCTCATCAGTTTTTCCACAACCGGTAAATGCTCCTCTTCTGATAGTCGTAACAGGACTTCCGGATATTTCAGAAGGAATTTCCACAACACCTGTTTTATCTGCATCACAACTGTTGATAACAACATATCCGTAATTGAGCTGTATGCTGTATTGAAAACCGTTTTCTTCTCCGT
>CAKSPD010000020.1 GCA_934481385.1 uncultured Oscillospiraceae bacterium | reverse complement strand
GGCGACGGTCTGGAAAAATAATTCTATGCCGGTACTTAATGTTATTTAAGCTCTCTTTTCTTTGAAAGAGAGCTTTTTGTTTATATGATTTAAGGAGGGATTATTTTGAAAATATCAGCAAAAGATATGCTTTTATATGCCGTAACTGACCGTACATGGCTTAACGGAAAAATGCTTTCAAGTCAGGTTGAGGAGGCAATTATCGGGGGAGCAACTTTTATTCAGTTGAGGGAAAAAAATCTGAATTATTCTGATTTTCTTAACGAAGCAATTGAAATCCGCAAAATTTGTAATAAATATAAAATTCCGTTTGTTATTGATGACAATGTTGAAATTGCTTTAAAAAGCGGTGCGGACGGCGTTCACCTTGGGCAGAATGATATGAGTATAAAACAGGCAAGAAATATTCTGGGAGAAAATAAGATTATCGGTGCTACTGCACGAACTGTTGAACAGGCTTTAAAAGCACAGCAGGAAGGTGCAGATTACGTTGGTTCGGGAGCAGTTTTTGCTACTTCAACAAAATCTGATACAGTTCCTTTGAGTTATGAAAATCTTTGCAGAATATGCAGTTCTGTTAATATTCCGGTTGTTGCGATAGGCGGAATAAATGCTGAAAATGCCAGAAACCTTTCCGGAAGCGGAATAAGCGGAATTGCTGTTGTTTCGGGAATTTTCAAATCTGATGATATCAGAAAATCGGCAGAAATTCTTAAAGAAACAGTTGTTGATATTATTGGAGATTGATTATGAAAAAGATACTTACAATAGCCGGTTCTGATTGCAGTGGCGGAGCAGGTATTCAGGCTGATATAAAAACAATTACTGCACACAGAATGTATGCTATGAGCGTTATTACATCTCTGACGGCACAAAATACTACGGGAGTTTATGGAATAATCGATACTCCGGCTGATTTTACTGCAAAACAGATTGACTGTGTTTTTTCTGATATTCGTCCTGATGCAGTAAAAATCGGTATGCTTTCCAGTGCAGAAAATATAATTGCCGTTGCTGAAAAACTTGAATTTTATAAAGCTGAAAATATTGTTGTTGACCCTGTTATGATTTCAACAAGCGGTTGTTCACTTATTTCAGATGAGGCAAAAGAAGTTCTTAAAAGTAAACTTTTTCCGCTTGCAACTCTTATAACACCAAATATTCCCGAAGCAGAGGAACTTTCGGGAATTAAAATAAAATCTCATGAAGATTTTATAAATGCCGGATTTGCTATACATCAGAAAACAGGTACAAATGTACTTCTCAAAGGGGGACATGGCAGTTCAAAAGCTGATGACCTTCTTATATATGGCAATGATTTTATTATGATACATGGAAATGCTGTTGACACTGAAAATACACATGGTACAGGCTGTACATTGTCATCTGCAATTGCATGCAATCTTGCTGACGGGTTTTCTCTTGAAAAATCTGTACGCAATTCAAAACGCTATCTTGAAAATGCTATGAAAACAGGTTTGAATCTCGGAAAAGGAAACGGCCCTTTGAATCATTGTGCAGAGATTTTGTAATTATAATAATAATATTTACAGAATTTACTTGAAAAAATCCTGAAAATAGGATATAATTGATATAAGCTGGTTTATTACCTCACAAATATTAAACAGGAGTGAACATATATATTATGAAAAAATGTAAAATTTTCAGTGCTGTGCTTACATTGATTCTGTCCTTGTCATCTCTTTCCGGCTGTGAAAAAAATCAGAATCTTGATAAGTTTCTTAATAAAGATGACCCTGTAACTATTACAATATGGCACTATTATAATGGTGTACAGCAGACAAGCTTTGATGCTATGGTAGATGAATTCAATAATACTGTCGGACTTGAAAAAGGAATTATTGTTGAAGCAAGTACAAAAAACAGTATTTCAGAGCTTTCAAAAAGCATTATTTCTTCTGCTAAAAAAGAACCCGGTGCTGATGAACTTCCTAATATATTTGAAACTTATTCCGAAACAGCCTTTGTTATTGATAATCTTGGTATGCTTGCAGATTTAAGCAAGTATTTTACTGAAGATGAAATAAATGAATATGTAGATGAATATATCAGTGAAGGAAAATTTTCAGGCGATAATTCAATAAAAATTTTTCCGACAGCTAAAAGTACCGAAATTATGATGCTTAATCTTACAGACTGGCAGAAATTTGCTGATGCAACAGGTGCTACATTTGATGACCTTAAAACCATTGAGGGAGTTGCTGAAACTGCGGAAAAATACTATAACTATACTGATGCTCTGACTCCTGATATTGAAAATGACGGAAAAGCTTTCTATGGCAGAGATTCTATGGCAAATTATATGTCTATCGGTGCTAAACAGCTCGGAGGAGAATTTTTCCTGAAAGATGAAAATAATCGGACTTATCTGAATTTAAATAAAGATGTTGTGAAAAAACTTTGGGATAACTACTATATTCCGTATATAAAGGGTTATTATGCATCTGAAAGCCGTTACAGAAGTGATGATGTTAAAATTGGTTCAATTATAGCTATTGTATGTTCAACAACAGGAGCTTCATATTATCCGAAAGAAGTTACTGTTAATGATGATTATTCATATCCTATTGAAAATGTAGTTCTTCCTGCTCCTCAGTTTAAAGGCTGTGACCCTTACATAGTTCAGCAGGGTGCAGGAATGTCGGTTATTAAGTCTGATGAAAAACTTGAATATGCAAGTTCTGTTTTTTTGAAATGGTTTACGGATTCTGAAAGAAATATAGAATTTTCAATAAATTCCGGTTATCTTCCTGTTAAAAAAGAGGCAAATAATTTTGAAAAAATTTCTGAAATAAATTCAGATTCAGAAAAATCCGTTAATGACACAACAATGAACGCTATTAAAATTGCGATTGATGAAATAAATTCATGTACACTTTATACAAGTATGCCTTTTGAAAAATCAGCGGAAACAAGAGATATTCTTTCTGATTCAATTCAGAATGTTGCTACTGAAGATTATAAGGAAATTTCTAAGAGAATTAAAAACGGTGAAAAGCGTGACAAAGTCCTTGAAGAATATACCAACGATGAGTATTTTGAAAACTGGTTTGAAAATTTCAGCGAAACCCTGAAACAAACTATGAATGAAAAATAAGTCGGTGAGGTATAATAAATGAAATATACTTCAAAAAAATTGTCAAGGAAATCAAAAAGCAAACCGTTTTATGTAAAGATATTTTTGCCTATGATTTTTCTGACATTAATCCAGTTTTTCACGTTTTTCACGGTTCTTATGGTTGGCGGAGAATTTTCATATATAAAAAAATACGCTTATAATATGCTTGTTGAAAAAACTGAAAACCGTAAAAATTATGTTGAAAATGTTCTGCTCCAGAAAACTGCTCTTGTTGATGAAACTTCATCTGAAATAAATGATATTACTGACAATATTCTTAAAGAAAATAACCTGACTATTGATGATTTAACCAAAAATAAAGATTTGAGCAAACAGATACTTTCAGAGTCGGCTGATGCACTTATATATCTTCTCAGACGTAATATGGTAAATGATGCTTTTATTATACTTGATACCGGAGAACTTTATTCTCAGGACGATTCTGTTTTAAAGGCAGGACTCTATTTCAGAGATCTTGACATATCAGAAAATGATATAAATAATAACGATGATTTGCTTATGGAAATGGGGAATTCTGAAATTGCACATAATCTCGGAATAGCTCTTGATTATGAATGGTCACTTCATCTGAATATCCCGAAAGGGAATGAAAGCAGTTTTGATTTTTATCTTGATACAATAAAAAATGCACAGAATTCTGAAAACTTTCAGGCTTATAAATACGGATACTGGACGCAGTTTTCAAAAATTTCTGATTCAGCACAGCCGAGTATGAAATACACTGTTCCTCTTACTCTTGATGACGGAACAGTTTATGGTGTTCTTGGAATCGGACTTATGGAAAAACTTATAATAAAGAATATTCCGTCAAATGATTTTCTGAATGATGCAGCCTGCTATATTATCGGATTTGATAAAGAAAATAACGGTGAATATTCAATTGTTATGCATTCCGGTGCAGCTTTCGGGCGACTTGTTGATGATAATACTGTTATAAGCAAAAAGAATAAAATACAGTCTGATATATATAATTTCAATCCGCAGAGTGAAATAGAGTCAGTCGGAAATATACAGGAAATGAATATATATACTTCATCATCTCCGTATAAAAATCAGAAATGGGCATTGATTGCTGTTGCTGAAAAATCAAAAGTTCTCAATATATATACAACACTTATGAAGCTTTTTTCTATTTCATCAGTAATATCTATGGTATTCAGTACGCTTTGTGCTGTTATAATAAACAGAAGCATAACAAAACCTGTTGCAAGAATGATAGGCACATTGAGCGAAAGAACTATAAAATCGGGATTCAGCAAAAAAATCAGCAAGATTATATGTTTTGAATCTTCCGGAATAGATGAAGTTGATGAACTCGGAAAAGCTATTGAAAATCTCCAGATTAATGTTATTGAACAGTCCTCAAGAGTATCAAGAATTATAAGTATGGTTAATATGGGCATAGGCATATTTATGTATAATGATATTGAAAACAATGTCTTTGTATCAGAAAGCCTTATAAAACTCTTTAAAATATCTGGTGTGACTGCCGAAGATAAAATTGTTTCCTTTGATGATTTCAGGGAATTTGTAAAAACTGTCGATAAAAAAGATGAAGTCTGCTCAAATGAAATTTTCAGCCATAGTTATGATACTTCCGGCGGTGAAAATATAAGCATTGAAATATTGTTTACAAATTCCGAAAATAAGACAGCCAGATGGTTTAAATTTAATCTTATGAGAGATAAGTCAAATGTTATCGGACTTGTTCAGGATATAACAAAAATTGTTATCGAAAAGAAAAAAATTGAATATGAACGTGACTATGATATTACAACGGGACTCCTTAGCAGACGTGCATATTATAACAAGATAGATGAAATGTTTGCAAATCCGAGAGCTTTGAAAGTATCTGCGTTTATTATGTGGGATTTGGACAACCTCAAATATGTAAATGATACATACGGTCACGATTTCGGAGATGATTATATTAAAACCGCTGCGAATATATTCAAGACATTCAGAGATTATGGCGGAGTTGTTGCGAGAATGTCAGGCGATGAATTCAATGTATTTCTCAGCGGATTTGATTCAAAGGAAGAAATCAGGGAAGTTATTTCAAAAGTTCGCCGGCATCTTAATGAAAGCTATTGTCTGCTTTCTGACGGCACTCACTATAAAATCAGAGCAAGTGGCGGTATTTCGTGGTATCCTGATGATTCACCTTCATATGAACTTCTGATAAAATATGCTGACTTTGCAATGTATACTATAAAACATTCCACAAAGGGAGCTATTGCTGAATTTGATATTTCACTTTACAGCAAGGATTCTATACTTATTACCGGTATAGAAGAAATGAACAGAATTATCGATGAAGAAAGCATAAAATATACTTTCCAGAGTATCGTTTCTGCTAAAACAGGTGAAATATATGGATATGAGGCTCTTATGCGTCCGCAGTCGAATGTCTTTAAATCTCCTCTTGAATTTATTCGTATAGCAAGAACAGGTGCAAAACTCTATGAGATAGAACGTCTTACATGGCTTCTCAGTCTTAGAAATTATCGTGAACAGTTAAATAAGGGGAATATTTTACCCGATAAGAAAATATTTATTAATTCACTTTCAAACTGTATTATGAAAAATGATGATATTGCTGTTCTGGAATCAGAAAACAGTCAGTATCTCAAAAATATTGTTCTTGAAGTTCTTGAAAGCGATAACGTAAATGATGAATATATCCAGAAAAAACAAAAAATTATCGGAAAATGGGGAGCAAAAGTTGCCCTTGATGATTTCGGAAGCGGTTATAACAGCGAATATGCCCTTATAACAATCAATCCGAATATCATAAAGATAGACCGTTCAATTATAAGTGGCTGTGACAGAGATATAAGCCGTACAAGTATTATAAGCAATCTTGTTCAGATTGCTAAGACAAAAAATATTATGGTGCTTGCAGAAGGCGTTGAAACCTATAACGAAATGAAAACCGTAATTGAATGCGGAGTGGATTTACTTCAGGGATATTATTTTACACGTCCGCTTTTTGAACCGCTTCCGATAGATGAAAAAATTGTCAATGAAATCAGAACTCTTAATAAAAAAACGGGTAATTAATATTACCCGTTTTTTGTATCTGAAATTTATTCTGAAAAATAAAAAAGAAACGAATTATAAATTCGTTTCTTTAAAACGTGCCTGAAGGGATTCGAACCCCTGACCTACTGGTTCGTAGCCAGTCACTCTATCCAGCTGAGCTACAGGCACATATTTTCTTGTCATCATTTCTGATGACTTAATTATTATATCACAGATAATTCCAAAAGTCAACCGATTTTTGATTTTTTGTATAATTCAATAATTTTGTGTAATAATAAATAATGTTTTTGTTTAATCATACGAATTCAAAAAAGAGGGTTGACATTTCCGGAAAAATGTAGTATAATCTATTATGTTGTGAATGACACAAAAGTCACACAGTAAAATTTATCATAAGGCAAATGAGACACTAGCTCAGTTGGCAGAGCATACGCCTTTTAAGCGTAGGGTCGAGGGTTCAAATCCCTCGTGTCTCACTTGAAAAACCGTTGGATATTGTCCAGCGGATTTTCTTAAATTTCTGTTACTATTAAAATAATATTAACAGAAAAATATTATCGTCTTTTTTGTGCAATATGTAAATTTATCGGATTTCTCTTGACGTTTTGAAAAAAAAGTGTTAGAATATATACAATAAATTATTTTTTTTGGAGGCTATATCATGTCAAAGAAATTTATTGTAGAAACTTCTGCAAGACACGTTCATGTTACTCAGGAAGCTCTTGAAATCCTTTTCGGTAAGGGTGCTGTTCTTACTAAAAAGAAAGACCTCTCTCAGCCCGGTCAGTTTGCCTGTGAGGAAAGAGTTACTATCGTAGGCCCTAAGAAAGAACTCCCTAACGTTTCTATCCTCGGCCCTGTACGTTCTGCAAATCAGGTTGAACTCTCTGCTACTGATGCACGTTCAATCGGTATCTCTGCTCCTATAAGAGAATCAGGCGATGTTGCCGGTTCAGGTGCTTGTAAGATTATAGGCCCTTGCGGTGAAATTGAAATCTCTGAGGGCGTTATTGTTGCAAAGCGTCATATACACCTTACTCCTGCTGATGCTGAAGAAATGGGCGTTAAGGATAAGCAGATTGTTTGGGTTAAGCTTGATACTGACGGCAGAAAAGCTATTTTAGGCGATGTTGTTGTAAGAGTATCCGAAAAATTCTCCGCAGCTATGCACATTGATACTGATGAATCAAATGCTGTTGCTGCTCCGAGAGAACTCTGGGGAGAAATCGTTAATCTTTAAGATTTTATTTACATAAAAACACAGGACGGTATACATATTATAGTATGCCGTCTTTTTAATAATATGGAGGATTATATTATGCTTTCAGAAATAAAAAAACATATCTTTTCCGCAATGCCCTTAAAACTTTCGGAACTCAATAAATCTGAAACTGTTCTTGTTGTCGTTGATATGATTAACGGATTTGTGAATGAAGGTTCTCTTTCAAGTCCACGCATAAAAAATATAGTTTCCGATGTTTCAAAACTTGTTTCAGAATGCCGTGAAAAGGGTATAGATATAATTGCATTTGCTGACTGTCACAAGGAAAATTCAGTTGAATTTGAAAATTTTCCTGTACATTGCCTTGAAAATACAAGAGAATCGGAACTTATTGATGAGATAAAAAATAATATTTCAACAGTTATTCCTAAAAATTCTACAAACGGATTTCACGTTCCTGAATTTCAGAAATTTCTTGCTGAAAACAGGAATATAAAAAATTTTATCGTATGCGGTGACTGCACTGATATATGCGTTCATAATTTCTGCATAACTCTTAAAACATATTTCAGTCAGAATAATATAAAATCAAGAGTTATCGTTCCTCTAAATGCTGTTGAAACTTATGACGGCGGAATACACAATGCTGAATTTATGAATCTTTCGGCTCTTATGATTATGGAAACAAACGGAATTGAACTTGCAAAGGAGATTGATTGATATGAATGAACGTAATCTGACTATGCTTGTTGATTTTTATGAAATCACTATGGCTAACGGATTTTTTGAAAACGGAAAGGCAAATCAGATTGCCTATTTTGATATGTTTTTCAGAAAAGTTCCTGATAATGCAGGTTATGCAATTATGGCAGGTGTTGAACAGGTTGTTGAATATCTGAATAATCTTAAATTTACTGCTGAAGATATTGAATATCTCAGAGGAAAAAATATGTTCTGTGAGGATTTTCTGAAATATCTTGAAAATTTTAAATTTACATGTGATGTATGGGCAATTCCGGAGGGAACTCCGATATTCCCGAATGAACCTATTATAACTGTTCGTGGCGAAGCAATTCAGGCACAGTTCATTGAAACAATGATACTTCTTACTGTAAATCATCAGAGTCTTATTGCTACAAAGGCAAACCGTATTGTTACCGCTGCTGACGGCAGACCTGTAATGGAATTTGGTTCAAGAAGGGCTCAGGGTTATGACGGTGCTGTATACGGTGCAAGAGCATCATATATCGGTGGCTGTGCAGGTACGGCTTGTACTATATCTGACAGGGATTTCGGTGTAAATGCTCTTGGAACTATGGCTCACAGCTGGGTACAGCTTTTCCCTGATGAACTTTCAGCATTCCGTGCATATGCAAAAGTATATCCCGATAGCTGTACACTTCTTGTTGACACATATAATGTTATAAAATCAGGTATTCCTAATGCTATAACGGTGTTTAAGGAACTTGAAAAAGCAGGCCATAAGGGTGCAGGAATAAGAATAGACAGCGGAGATATTGCATATCTTTCAAAAAAAGCAAGAAAAATGCTTGATAATGCAGGTCTTGACTATGTAAAGATAGTTGCATCAAATTCACTTGATGAATATATTATCCGTGACCTTATATCACAGGGAGCTGAAATAGACAGTTTCGGAGTTGGTGAACGTCTTGTTACTTCAAAATCCGAACCCGTATTCGGCGGAGTTTACAAGCTTTCTGCTGTTGAAGAAAACGGTGAAATTATTCCTAAAATAAAGCTTTCTGAAAATACTTCAAAGATTACAAATCCTTCTTATAAAGAAGTATGGAGGCTTTTTGACAATTCAACAGGTATGGCTATTGCGGACGTTATAACTGTTGCCGGAGAAGTTATTGACAATACAAAGCCTTATGTTATATTCAACCCTGAACAGATATATAAACGCAAAACCATTACAAATTTTACTGCTAAGAAATTGCAGGTACAGCTTTTTAAGAACGGTGAATGTATTTATAATCTTCCGGCTGTTCAGAAAATCAAAGAATACTGTAAGGAACAGCTTTCACTTATATGGGACGAAGTAAAGCGTTTTGAAAATCCTCATGAGTATTATGTTGACTTGTCCCAGAAATTATGGGATATAAAAAATAATCTTCTTAACAAATATTTCAATTGATTTTTTTTTCATTCTGTGTTATAATCTTTTTATATCAAAAATATAGGAGGATTTGACACAAAATGAATACTATCGGAATTATAGGTGCTATGCCGTCAGAACTTGTTGATATAAGAAAAATTCTCGGTGATGCTGAAATTGTAAAGAAATCCGGATTTGATTTCTATATCAATAATTTGAACGGAAAGAAAATTATAAACGCATGCTGTGGCATAGCAAAAGTAAATTCTGCATTATGTACACAGGTTCTTATTGATAATTTCGCCCCTGACTGTATTATAAATACGGGTATTGCAGGCGGTATGAACAGTGATGTCAAAGTATGTGACATTGTAATTTCAACAGATGTTCTTGCTCATGACCTTGACCCGCATTTTCTTGCAGATTATCCACCGTACTGTGCAGTTTTCAAGGCTGATGAAATGCTCATTGAAAAGGCTGAAAAAGTATGCTCCGATTATGGAATAAATTCATTCAGAGGCAGAATTGTTTCAGGTGAGGCATTTATTTCAAGCAATGAAGTTAAAAAGGATATTCAGGATAAATTTAATCCTTATGCTGTTGATATGGAAACCTCTGCAATAGGTCATTGCTGTTATCTTAACAGTGTTCCGTTTGTAAGTATAAGATGCATTTCCGACAACGCTGATGATGAAGGTGCTATGTCATTTGATGAATTTGAAAAGATTGCAGCAAAACGTGTTGCAGAAGTAGTTTTAAAGGTGGCTGACGAAATATGAAAAAGAGAATCATTTCTGCTTTATCAGCTCTGACATTTGCTTTTTCTGCTTTGAATATGCTTCCTGCATATGCTGAGAGCAATACGCTTTTATACTTCAAATCAGGTGATAGCACTGATATTGTAAAAGTATCTGCGGAAGATGTTCAGAATGGCGATGTTACTTTAAGAATAGGAATGTATATTGATGATTCTTCAAATGATATAGGTGCTTTGAGAATCCGCTGGAAATCTGACAGCGAATATATTTCCCTCGGAAATCTTTTAATCCCTTTTTATGATGCAAACGATGAAACAGAATATACTCTTTCTGACGGTACAACCTTTTCAACATCAAGACCGCTTACCTGTTTCGGAAAAGTTTCAAATAATAAATACAAATTTCAGGGACAGTTCATTATTCCTGATAAGCCTGATGAAAGCACAGGACGTTCAGCAACAGCATATTCAATTTCATATCAGTCAGAAATGAAAAACGCTGTAAAATGGTTTGACGGTGATTCTGATGCCTATATGATTAGCGATTTTGATGCTGTTATAAAGCAGGGTACTCCTGAAGGACTCTATAAAATTTACTATATTGAACCTAAGATAAAAGATATTGATTCTGTTACTGATGAGGAATGGAACAGTGTTGAAAACGGTATATCATATGGTACATATTATTCATCTTCAAAGGATTTTCTGCCTGATGTAAAATCAATTACTGTTCAGGTAGGCGAACCTTGCCTTACAGGTGATGTAAATCAGGATAATGTAATTGATGCTTCTGATTCTTCACTCGTTCTTAGTGCTTATGCAGGTTTTTCAAGCGGTAAGGGATATGGCCTTACACAGAAACAGCTTGAATGTGCTGACGTAAATCATGACGGAAGTGTTGATTCTTCTGATGCAAGCCGTATTCTTGAATATTATGCTAATATTTCAAGCGGTAAGAGCGACAGCCTTGAAAAATAATTCTGCAAAACTGTATTTCAGTGGCGGACTGCTGTAATTGCACAAAATACAAATGATTTTTACTGCTTTTATTGTAGTAATTTTAGATTTTTAAAATACTGCCTTTTTTCTGAACTTTTAAGGCAGTATTTTTTTTGTTTTTACGAAAAATTTCACATTCGATTTTGAATATTAATAAATCCAGTCCGTTTTGTTTCTTTTCTAAAGTTTGGAAGTTTTTATTCCTCTTAAGTTTTCTTGACAAATTTATAAGTCTGTTATAAAATAGAATTGTTAAGTAAGTCCTTTTAAGGACAATATCAACGTGAAAAGGAGAATAATATGGATAATTACAGAAATCAGAATCCTTATGAAAAACAGGGATTATATGACCCGAGTTTTGAACATGAAAACTGTGGCATAGGTGCTGTTGTCAATATGAAGGGTATAAAGTCAAGATTTGTTGTTGAAAACGCTCTCCGTATTGTTGAAACACTTGAACACAGAGCCGGTAAGGACGCTGAGGGAAAAACAGGTGACGGCGTTGGAATTATGCTCCAGATTTCACATAAATTCTTTAAGAATTCTGTCGATTTTGAACTCGGCAGTGAACGTGATTATGGTATAGGCATGTTCTTTTTGCCACAGGACGAAAAAGAATGTCGCAAGGCTATGGATACCTTTGAAAATGTTCTCAAATCTGAAAAACTTGAGCTTATAGGCTGGAGAAAAGTTCCGGTAAATTCAAGCGTACTCGGTACAAGGGCTTTGGAAAGCATGCCTGAAATTATGCAGGTGTTTATAAAACGTCCTGAAGGCTGTGCAAGAGGTATAGACTTCGACAGACGTCTTTATGTTGCAAGACGTGTTTTTGAAAATAAAAATAAAAATACTTATGTATGTTCACTTTCAAGCAGAACTATTGTATATAAAGGAATGTTTCTTGTAAATGAACTCCGCCTTTTCTACTACGATTTGCAGGACGAAAATTATGTTTCTGCTATCGCAACAGTTCATTCAAGATTTTCCACAAACACAAATCCAAGCTGGCAGAAGGCTCACCCTTACAGATTTATCGTTCATAACGGTGAAATAAATACTATTACAGGTAATGCCGACAAGATGCTTGCAAGGGAAGAATGTGTTTCATGTGATGTTCTCGGAAAGAATATGAAAAAGGTTCTTCCGATTGTTGAAACAGCAGGTTCAGACTCCGCAAGACTTGATAATGCTCTTGAATTTATGGTAATGTCAGGAATGGAACTTCCTCTTGCTGTAATGGTCTGTATTCCTGAACCGTTCAGAAATGTAAATTCAATGAACGATAAAAAACGCAGTTTCTATCAGTATTATGCTACTATGATGGAACCCTGGGACGGCCCTGCTTCAATACTCTTTACTGACGGTGACCTTATGGGTGCTGTTCTCGACAGAAACGGTTTAAGACCTTCAAGATATTATATAACTGTTGACGGATTTCTTATTCTTTCATCTGAAGTTGGTGCAATTGATATTCCGTCAGAACAGATTCTCAGAAAAGAAAGACTTCACCCCGGAAAAATGCTCCTTGTTGATACAGTCAAAGGTGAGCTTATTGACGATGAAGATTTGAAAAATCATTACGCTGAAAGACAGCCTTACGGTGAATGGCTGGATATGAATTTCGTTCATCTCAGTGACCTTAAATTTCCGAATAAAGCTGTACAGCATTATGACCACGATGAAATATGCAGACTTCAGAAAACATTTGGATATACATATGAAAATATCCGTACAAGTATACTTCCTATGGCAGAAACAGGCTCTGAACCTATTGCAGCAATGGGCTGTGATTCTCCTATTCCTCCGCTTTCAGAGTGTGACCCTCCGCTTTTCTCATATTTCCGACAGCTTTTTGCACAGGTAACAAATCCGCCTATTGATGCTATCCGTGAAAATATTATCACTGATACTTGTGTATATGCGGGTTCAGCAGGAAATCTTCTTGAAGAAAAACCGGATAACTGCTATGTTCTTAAAATAAACAATCCTATTCTCTCATGTCTTGACATGATGAAAATAAAATCCCTTAAAAATACAAAATTCAGAACTACCGTAGTTCCGATTATATATGAAAAGGGTACATCACTTAAAGATGCTATAAATGAAGTTCTCGCAAAAGCTGATAAAGCTCATGATGACGGTGCAAATATAATTGTTCTTTCAGACAGAGGAGTCAATGAAAAAATGATTCCTATTCCGTCACTTCTTGCAGTTTCAGCAGTTCAGCACTTCCTTGTTGTCAATAATAAGAAAACTGCTACTTCACTTATTCTCGAAAGCGGTGAACCAAGAGAAGTTCATCAGTTTGCAACACTTCTTGCATACGGTGCAACAGCAATAAATCCTTATCTTGCTCAGGAAACTATAAGAGATATGGTTCACAGAGGTGTACTCGATAAGGAAACTTTTGCAGCCGATACAACTTATAATACCTGCATACTTTCAGGAATAGTTAAAATTGCCTCAAAAATGGGTATATCAACTATTCAGTCATATCAGGGTTCAAGAAACTTTGAGGCTATCGGTATAGGCGAAAAGGTTATAAATGATTATTTCACAGGTACTGTTTCAAGAATAGGCGGAATTACTCTTGAAGATATTGAAAAGAGAACTCTGAAACTTCACAACAAGGCTTATGACCCTATGGGACTCGGTGTTGATTCTGAAATAGATTCAGAGGGTTCTCACAAACTTAGAAGCGGTAAGGAGGAGCATATGTATAATCCTGAAACTATTCATCTTCTCCAGCTTTCTACAAGAAAAGGCGATTATGAGCTTTTCAAAAAATATTCTCAGGCTGTAAACCGTGAGGACAGAAATATGAACCTCCGTAATATTCTTGATTTCAACTATGCACAGGACGGCGGTATTCCGATTGATGAAGTTGAAAGCGTTGATTCAATTGTAAAGAGATTCAAGACAGGTGCTATGTCATACGGTTCAATTTCACAGGAAGCTCATGAAACAATGGCTGTTGCAATGAATCATCTCGGCGGTAAGTCAAACAGCGGTGAGGGCGGTGAAACTCCTGAACGTATCGCAACAAAGGGACAGGAAATCAATAAATGTTCTGCTATAAAGCAGGTTGCATCAGGACGTTTCGGCGTAACATCTGAATATCTTGTAAGTGCTGATGAAATCCAGATTAAAATGGCTCAGGGTGCAAAACCTGGTGAAGGCGGTCATCTTCCGGGCGGAAAGGTATACCCTTGGATTGCAAAGACACGTCATTCAACTACCGGCGTATCACTTATTTCACCTCCTCCGCATCATGATATATATTCAATTGAAGACTTGGCACAGCTTATCTATGACCTTAAAAATGCAAACAGCAAGGCAAGAATTTCCGTAAAACTTGTATCAGAGGCAGGAGTGGGAACAGTTGCCGCAGGTGTTGCAAAAGCAGGTGCGGAAGTAGTTCTTATTTCAGGATATGACGGCGGAACAGGTGCTGCTCCGAGAAACTCAATATATCATGCAGGTCTGCCATGGGAACTCGGTGTTGCTGAAACACATCAGACTCTTATGATGAACGGACTGCGTTCAAAGGTTGTAATCGAAACAGACGGTAAAATGATGACAGGCCGTGATGTTCTTGTTGCTGCACTTCTTGGTGCTGAAGAATATGGATTTGCAACAGCTCCGCTTGTAACTATGGGTTGCGTTATGATGAGAGTCTGCAATATGGATACATGTCCTGTTGGTGTTGCAACTCAGAACCCTGAACTCAGAAAGAGATTTACAGGCAAGCCTGAATATGTTGAAAACTTTATGAAGTTTATTGCTCAGGAACTTCGTGAATATATGGCAAAACTCGGAATCCGTACAGTAAGTGAACTTGTCGGACGTACAGATTTACTTCATGTAAAGCATTTCAGCGATGACAACAAGGCATCAAAAATCAATATGTCAAATATTCTTCACAATGATTTTCTCGGTTCTGATATATCACATTCTTTCAGAGCAGAAGATAAATTTGATTTCCACCTTGAAAATACTGTTGATTATAAAAAAATTCTCAATCAGATGAAAGATGCTCTTGAACAGAGAAAAGCTAAGGAAATTCAGATTTCTGTTACAAATACTGACAGAACTGTCGGAACTATTTTCGGTTCTGAAATCACAAAGCGTTATGGTTCAACACTTCCTGATGATTTCTATACAATCAAGCTTACAGGTTCAGGCGGTCAGAGTTTCGGTGCATTTATTCCTAAGGGTCTTACAATGGAACTTGCAGGCGATTCAAACGACTATTTCGGAAAAGGTCTTTCAGGCGGTAAGCTTATTATATATCCTCCGGCAGGTTCAAAGTTCAAGGCTGATGAGAATATTATAATCGGAAACGTTGCACTTTTCGGTGCGACAAGCGGTAAGGCATTTATAAACGGTGTTGCAGGTGAAAGATTCTGCGTAAGAAATTCCGGAGCATCTGTTGTAGTTGAGGGTGTAGGTGACCACGGCTGTGAATATATGACAGGTGGCTGTGTTGTAGTTCTCGGTAAGACTGGCAAAAACTTTGCAGCAGGTATGAGTGGCGGTATTGCCTATGTTCTCGATGAAGACCACGACCTCTATCTTGACCTTAACAAGAGTATTGTATCATTCAGCCTTGTATCCGATTCAGAGGATATTAAACAGCTCCATGATATGATTGAACAGCATGCACAGGCAACAGGTTCTCTTAAAGCAAAACAGATTCTTGCTGATTTTGATAACTATGTTCCGAAATTCAAAAAGATTATTCCATATGATTATGCACATATTCTCGGATTAATCAAGAATTTTGAAAACAAGGGTATGAATCACGAAGATGCAGAACTTGAGGCATTCTATGCCGCTGCCAAAAAGTAAGGAGGTTGTGAAAAATGGGAAAGAAAACAGGATTCCTCGATTATCAGAGAATAGAAAATCCGGGAGCTGACCCGATGCAGAGAATACAGCATTACAAAGAATTTCATACTCCTCTTTCAGCAGAGGAAAGAAAAAAACAGGCTGCAAGATGTATGGACTGCGGAGTTCCTTTCTGCCAGTCAGGTAAACCGCTTATGGGAATGGTTTCAGGCTGTCCGCTTAATAACCTCATTCCTGAATGGAATGACCTCATATATAAGGATTTTATGGAAGATGCTGCTGACAGACTTCTCTTTACAAATAATTTCCCCGAATTTACTTCAAGAGTATGTCCGGCACTTTGCGAAAAGGCATGTACATGCGGTCTTAACGGTGACCCTGTAACAGTTAAGGAAAACGAATATGCAATTATCGAAAATGCTTTTGCATCAGGATATATAAAGCCGAATCCCCCGAAAGTAAGAACAGGAAAAAATGTTGCAGTTATAGGCTCAGGTCCTTCGGGACTTGCAGCCGCTGCACAGCTTAACAAAAGAGGTCACAATGTTACTGTCTATGAACGTGAAGACCACGCAGGCGGACTTCTTATGTATGGTATTCCGAATATGAAACTCGAAAAGCATATTATTGACAGACGTATAAAGCTTATGGAGGACGAGGGAATTAAATTCGTAACCAATACTGACATCGGCAGAACCGTTATGGCAAGCGATATCATAGATAAATATGATGCTGTAATTCTTGCATGCGGTGCATCAAATCCCCGTGATATAAAGGCAGAGGGCAGAGATGCAGAGGGCATATATTTTGCTGTTGATTATCTTAAAGCAACTACAAAAAGCCTTGTTTCAAATTCTGTTGCAATAAATTCAAAATACAAGAATGTTGTTGTAATCGGCGGAGGAGATACAGGAAACGACTGTGTCGGAACATCAATCCGACATGGCTGTAAATCAGTTGTACAGCTTGAAATGATGCCGAAACTCCCTGATACCCGTGCAGAAAACAATCCTTGGCCTGAATGGCCTCGCATATGCAAGGTTGATTATGGTCAGGAGGAATCTGTTGCAGTATTCGGTCACGACCCGAGAATTTATCAGACTACTGTAAAGGAATTTATCAAGGACGAAAACAACAGGCTTAAAGCTATAAAGACAATAAATCTTGATTTTTCAAACGGCAGACCTCAGGAAATTGAGGGAAGCGAAAAGGTTATTCCTGCTGAAATTGCACTCATTGCAGCCGGTTTCCTCGGTTCACAGTCATATGTTACAGAGGCTTTCGGTGTTGAAGTAACTGAACGTACTAACGTTAAGACAGAAGCCGGAAAATACAGCACAAATGTTGAAAAGGTTTTCACGGCAGGCGATATGCACAGAGGTCAGTCACTCGTTGTATGGGCTATTCGTGAGGGCAGAGAATGTGCAAAGGAAGTTGACAAATACCTTATGGGTTATACAAATTTAAGATAATTGTTTTTATCTTATAAAAAAGCGGACAGATGTTTTCTGTCCGCTTTTGTGTTATTTCAGGGTGAAATATCCGGATTTTTTGTGCATAATCACATTATTTCATTTTAATATTAATTTGCAATTGACTTTTTTAGCGATATATAGTAGAATATATTTATATAAAACGGATATTTTCATATTCTGATGTATTATGACGAAAAAGATAATTTTTACTGTTTTGAATATGATGTCCATAGATTTCAATTTTAATCAGAAGGAGATAAATTTTATGAAAAATTTCATTTCCGGCAGTGTCGTTCTTGATTCAAAAAGACCTGTCGCACATATAAAACTGCAAAATGTAAATTTGGAAATTGGTGAGTATACATGCTATTTTCAGACCGATTTGAAAATGATAGTCGTTGAACCGTCAAGCTCCTTTCGGGCAAAAATGTCAAAAGTTATGAATCATATCAAGGAAAAACAGGCTGAAGAAGCACGTTCAAGAGATGAAAGCGAAAGAAGAAAAATTTCTGCTGAATGTCAAAGACTTGATGCTGAATACCGTGCAAAAATGTCATCATCTTTTATATTTATAAACAAAGGCTATGACCCTATGAATATGGATTTGCCTAAAAACTGCGTTTCATATCTTGAACTTAAAAGCAGTGAAATTACTGCCATTTTATATAACAATACAACGCTTTTTCTTATAAATCCTGATGATGAATGGAGATATGACAATTCAGGCGATTTGTATGATAAGAAACCTTTTATAACTATTCTTAAAAATGCAATATAAAAAAACCGGTGGATTTAATTCCACCGGTTTTAATTTTTTTCAGAGAAGCGGAAGAATGATTATTCCTATAATCATTACTGCACATACAGCAAGTACAACTATACGCATCCACATCTTTTTTTCGGGAACACTTCCCGAACTTTTTGACTGCTTTTTATTGTTGTTGCTCATAAGAAATACCTCTTAATGTCTTTTCTTTATATGGTGAGTTTTTTTCGGAGAGCTTTCGGAATATCTTCCTCTGGGTGACTGTCTGTATTTTTTCTGCGGTCTTTTTTCATGTCTGAAATCATCTCTTGAAGTTCTTGAGGATTTTGATTTTCCGTCATAAAGCTTTACTTCAACTTTGTGTCCGTTTATTTTTGCAGATTCCATTGAATCAAGAATGTAATCTGTTTCTGATGCCGGAATTTCAACTGTTGTATGCTTATCGAAAATATCTATTTTGCCGAAATCCCTTCCGGAAAGTCCTGTTGCATCAGCCAAAGCTCCGAGAATGAAATTCGGTGCAATACGCTGATTTCTTCCTATACTGATTTCAATTTTAACAGTATCAGACTTATCTCTGCGTTTGCTTTTTCTGAGTGGAGATGGAATATCAAATTCAGGGAGGGACATAATTTCTGCCTGAAATTTTTCATCTATAAGACCTGCAATTATTTCAACAGGAGATATTCCGCTTTCAATCAGCTTTTCTGCAACAGAAAGTGCCTCGTCTGAAGGATTGCTGATATTTTTTATCTGTTCAGAAATTTTATCAAGCTTGAATCTGATTATATCCTTTTTCTGCGGTAAGGGTAATTCTGTAATTTCAGCCTTTGTAAATTTTGAAATATCTTTAAGGGCATAGACCTGTTTTCTTCCGCTTACAAGAGTATAGGCAGTTCCCTTGTGACCTGCACGGCCTGTTCTTCCTATTCTGTGAATATAGTATTCGTTGTCCTGCGGAATGTCATAATTGAAAACGGCATCAATACCGCTTACGTCAATACCTCTTGCGGCAACATCAGTAGCTATCAGAACCGATACAGAACCGTTTTTAAAACTGTTCATAACCTGTGTACGCTGTGACTGTTTCATATCTCCATGAAGTCCCATAGCCTTGAAACCGCTTTTGACAAGTTCTTCAGTAAGTTCATCAACCATTTTTTTGGTGTTGCAGAAAATCATTGAAGATTTCGGTGAATATGCTGAAAGAAGAAGTTTGAGTGCATCAGTTTTTCTTCCCATAGCAACTTCAAAATAATACTGGTCAATAAGGTCAACAGTGCGGTGTTTTGCCTCTATTTTTACTGTTACAGGATTATTCTGATATTCTTTAGTTATAGCAAGGATTTCAGAAGACATTGTTGCTGAAAAAAGAACGGTCTGACGTTCTTCAGGTACACTTTTAAGAATAGTTTCAATATCTTCACGGAATCCCATATTAAGCATTTCATCAGCTTCATCGAGGATAATTGTTCGGAGATTTTCAAGCTTTAAAGTGCGTCTTCTCATATGGTCCATAACACGGCCGGGAGTTCCGACAACAATATTTACTCCTCTTTTAAGTTCATGAATTTGTTTTTCCATACTTGCACCGCCATAGACAGCACAAACTTTTACATATTTTTTAAATCTGGAGAATTTTTTAAGTTCTTCACAAGCCTGCATAGCAAGTTCTCTTGTAGGGCAGAGAATAAGAACAGCAACATTTTTATCGTTTTCCTTAATACTTTCAACAGCAGGAATACCAAAAGCTGCGGTTTTTCCCGTACCGGTA
>CAKSPD010000019.1 GCA_934481385.1 uncultured Oscillospiraceae bacterium | reverse complement strand
CCTATCGGAAATTATTCAAATCGATATAGAGGTACATTTGACGGAAATAAACATACAATCAGCGGATTGTATTATAGTGGAAATATTGATAATGTTGGTTTGTTTGGTTATAATTTCGGTACAATAAAAAATGTTGGCATTATTGATTCATATTTTAAAGGGAAAAATAATGTTGGTGGTGTTTGCGGATATAGTCTTGGCACAATTACAAACAGCTACAACACAAGTACAGTAAGTGGGACAAATAATAGTGTTGGCGGTGTTTGCGGATATAATGAGTATACAATAGAAAACAGCTACAACACAGGTTCAGTAAGTGGGTCAGCTTGGAATGTTGGTGGTGTTTGCGGATATAATAATAGTATTGGTAATAGTTTTGGTAAAATAGAAAACAGCCACAATACAGGTTCAGTAAGTGGAACAAATAATAATGTTGGCGGTGTTTGTGGATATAATGGTAATAATAGCACAATTACAAATAGCTATAACACGGGCACAGTAAGTGGGACAAATAATATTGTTGGCGGTGTTTGTGGATATAATGGTAATAATAGCACAATTACAAATAGCCACAACACAGGTTCAGTAAGTGGGCCAAGCTGGGTTGGCGGTGTTTGCGGAGAGAATTCTAGTAATAGCATAATAAAAATCAGCTACAACACAGGCACAGTAATTGGGTCAAAAAAAGTTGGCGGTGTTTGCGGAGAGAATTCTAGTAATAGCACAATAAAAATCAGCTACAACATAGGCTCAGTAAGTGGGTCAGATTATGTTGGCGGTGTTTGCGGAGGTAATAATAGCGGCACAATCGAAAACAGCTACTATCTTGAAAACTGCAATGCCGATAGAACAACATTTACAAATGATGACGGCATAGCACAAACCTCTAAACAGTTTGCAAGCGGAGAGGTTGCATTTCAATTACAAATAAAACAGGAAACAGAAGGAGAACAGAAAGCAGAAGAAATATGGGGACAGGAAATCGGCACTGATGAATATCCTGTTCTGAACGGTAAGAAGGTTTACGAAAACAAAACTTGTTCTGGTTGCTGTAAAAAGTATCAGGGCACTGTTACTAAACGTGAATACTCAAATACAGAGGCAGATACAATTTATTTAAAGGAAAGTCATAATTTTAAAAACAATCTTTGTGTATGCGGAACTTATGAATTTGAACCTGAATTAAAAGATGGATATTATCAGATTGAAAATGCAGGTCATCTTTACTGGTTTGCACAGCAGGTAAACAGTTACAATACAAATATAAATGCCGTTCTCACAGCAGATATTGTTGTAAATAAAAATGTTCTCAATGCAGACGGAACTCTTAATACAGATTTGAAAAATCTGATTGAATGGACTCCTATCGGAGATGATTATACACATAAATATGCAGGTACATTTGACGGAAATAATCATACTATCAGTGGATTGTATCTTGATAAAAATATTCAGTATGCTGGTTTATTTGGTTATAATTCTGGTACAATAAAAAATGTTGGCATTATTGATTCATATTTTAAAGGTAAAGATTATGTTGGCGGTGTTTGCGGATACAATTATAAAGGCACAATAGAAAATAGCTACAACATTGGCTCAGTAAGTGGGCAAAATAATGTTGGCGGTGTTTGCGGAGATAATTATAACAGCACAATTGCAAAATGCTATAACACAGGAACAATAATCGGTAATATAAATGTTGGCGGTGTTTGCGGATATAATGATAACAGCACAATTGCAAAATGCTATAACACAGGAACAATAAGCGGTGTTTCAATTTCAAACTTTGAATCAAATCGTATTGGTGGTATTTGTGGACAAAATTATAATGGTGTAATTGCAGACAGCTATAATAGAGGAACAGTAAGTGGGTCAGATTATAATGTTGGCGGTATTTGTGGATATAATTATGGCATGGTTGAAAACAGCTACAACACAGGCTCAGTAAGTGGGGTAGAAGGTGTTGGTGGTGTCTGCGGTAATAATCATATTAATGATTCTGAAAGTAAAGGAACAATTGCAAACAGTTATAACACAGGAACTGTACGTGGTTTAGAAAATGTTGGTGGTGTTTCTGGACAAAATATTGGTAATGCCATAATTACAAACAGCTATAACACAGGCACAGTAATTGGTTTAGATGATGATAACAACAATAATAATGATAAAAACAATTATTATGTTGGCGGTGTCTGCGGATATAATTGTGATGGTAGCACAATAAAAAACAGCTACAATACTGGCTTGGTAAGCAGTTTATATGATGGTAATAATGATAATGATAACAACAATTATTCTGTTGGCGGTGTTTGCGGATATAATGATAGTAATAGTATAATAGAAAACAGCTACTATCTTAAAAACTGCAATGCCGAGGGAACAACATTTACAAATAATGACGGCACAGAAAAAACATATGCCCAGTTTGAAAGCGGTGAGGTTGCATATCTTCTTCAGGGAAAACAGGAAGCAGAAATATGGGGACAGAAAATCACCAAAGATAAATTACCTGTTCTGAATAGCGAAAATAAAGTATACAAAGTTACAGCATATTCATCAGTTGGAAATGAAATTATTTCTGAAATATATCTTAATAAATCTTTAACAGTAATAATGACAGCAGTAGCTCCGGTTAAAGAGGGTTATAACTTCAAAGGCTGGTATGCTTATGATGAAAGCAATGATAATCACTATACAGGCAATGTAATTTGTTCATCAAGAGAATATGATATCCCGAATAATATAACCGCTGACAGCAAAATTGTTGCAGTTTACGAACCTCTCGGAACAGCAGATATTACAATCAACTGTGACAGAGAATACACAATAAACGGTATTTCCAAATCATCGGCAACAACTGAAAGTTATCCGATTGGAAGTAAAATCACGCTTTCCTGTGATGATACAGATTTTGCATACTGGCAGAATAATGCCGGAACAATACTTAGCAGAGAAAGTAAATATTCATTTGTTGTTACAGGTAAAGAAACTATTTCAGCAGTATTCAATGAAATTGTTGACAATAAGGTAACTCTGATATTTGAGTCATTCTATGGTCAGGTTATCGCAACAAAACAGCTCGCAAGTGACGAAATAGCAAATAATCCTGATTTGCCGGTAAGAACCGGATATACTGCACTTGGCTGGGATTTTGACGGTGACGGAAAAATCACTGAAAACGATACATTAAAAAATGCAATTGAAATCGGTCTGAAACTTGATTCAAGAACAGTTAAAATTGTTCCTGTTTATGAATTAATTGATGAAACTTATACTATTACTGTTGAAAATGGTACTGGTTCAGGAACTTATAATCAAAATGATATAGTTACAGCAGTTGCCAAAGAAGCTAAAACAGGAATGAAATTCAGTCACTGGAAAGATAATGCAAACGGAAATATTCTTAGTTACAATGAAAAGTATGTATTCTATGTTTCAGAAAATACATCAATTATGGCAGTATATGTTGAAACCGGAACAAAAGTAGATGCAAAGGGTGCAACAAATATTGTCGGACTCAATCAGACAGATGTTAGTAAAGGCAAAGGCAAACTTTCATTTGTATCTATGAGTACCGTTCCTAATGGCTGTAAAATCAACAAGGCTGGAATAATTGCTACAAATAATTCTGAACTTGCAAATTCAAATGAATTTACTGATAAAAAAGCAACGTTTGTCCGTGGAATGTCATCAAACAAAAAGGCTGTAAGATATACATGGACTAAAAGTGTACAATCAGGTGAAACATGGTATGTAAGAGCATACCTTGTATATACAGATTTAAACGGCAATGTTCATACTGTATATGGTGATATGATATCACAAAAATATGAATAATGAAAGGAAATTATTATGAAAGAAATTTATGAACCTGCAAAAATGGAAGTAATCGAATTTGAAACAGAGGACGTAATCACAGACAGTGGCAACGTCGACGTTGGTGAAGGTGGCAATGAGGACTAATTAATCCTGAAAGGGCGGAAATTAATTTTTCCGTCCTTTTTTTACACAAAATGATATAACTCCTCTGTCTTGAACCTAAGGCAGAGGAGTTATTGGCTTATAATGCTGAAAAAATAAATGTAATATATTGACATTAATATTTCACAGTGATATAATTATAACGAAAAATCAAAGCCTGTAAACTTATTAAGGGGGATATTTAATTTGGGGAAAGTAAAAAAAAGCAGTTCTGAAAATACTGAAAAAATGCCCTCGTACCTAATATATTTTTCTTTTATATTGATATGCTCAATGTTTATACTTCCTTTTCTTTGTCATATCTATGTAGAAGAACTTTATGGAAAATCTCTTGAACTTTTTTCAAGTGATAACGGTACAATTGTGGATTTGTTTTTAAAATGCAAGGAAACTGTATTGTTTGCGATAGCTCTGACAGCGTGTGCATTTTTTGTCGGAGAAAAGATATTTCCTGACAAGCCATTCAGAAACAATCCGCTTTCGGAAAGAAAATCAAAAATTCCGTTGATATGTACCAGTATATATCTGGTGTTTTCAGTTCTTTCAGGAATATTTTCTGAAAACAAAGATGTTGTTATATGGGGACTTCATACCGAATATGAAGGAATAATTGCAGTTTTTTCATATTGTGCAGTATTTCTTGCAGGATATAATTATTGCAGTACGGAGAAAATACGCAGTTTTTATAAAAAAGCTTTTTTTATTTTAATAACTGTTACTTCTTTGCTTGTACTTTTTGAGTATATATATTCTCCGATTATAGAACTGCCGTTTATGAAATATATAATTTCACCGAAAAAATATTATGATATAGCAGAGAATATTCATATTTCAAACGGATTCAGAGAATCTGTTCTTATGTTTTACAATTCAAACTATATGGGAGGATTCTGCACAATTATTTTCCCTGTATCAGTATACTATGCAGTTTCAGCAGAAACCAGAGTAAAGCAGATTTTATTTTCACTCGTTTCATTTCTTTCATTTGCATCAGTTATAATGTCAAATTCAACAGCATCATTTTATGTTGCAGTTGCAGAGATTTTAATTCTTGCAGTAATTTTTTCAGTGAAAAAAGTTCTTTCATTAAAATCCGTTTTATCAGGTTCAGCAGTAATTGTTGTGACAGCACTGATAATAAATTTTGGTTCAGGAAACGAATTCGGAAAGAACTTTATAAAAAGTCTGACAAATGCAGGAACATATCAGAGTACAGAATCGGTTTTTAATCTTAATGAAATAGGAATTTCCGGAAATTCAGTTATAATTAAAAGCAATGAATCCAAATATATCATAAAACTTCCCGTAAATGAAAACGAAGTTATGACAATATCAGGTGCAGACGGTACTATGTTTGAGAAAAAACAGTCTGACGGTGAAATAATATCAATTAAGGATATTGCCTCAGGAGCAGATATAAATGCCTGTCTTTCGCAGGGAATCCTTTATCTTGACTTGGGATACAAGAATACTGTTGATTTTGCAGTAACAACATCGGGAGTAAAAGCAATAGTTCAGAATGCAGAACTTATTGATGAAATTCCGAAATCCGTATTCAACAAAACAAACCTTTCATCAGTGTACAGTGTTGCAACCGGACGTGGATATATATGGCTCAATACACTTCCCATATTGAAAAATTGTTTTCTTTTAGGAAAAGGAGCAGGAAATTTTCCGTTTTACTTTGTTCAGAACGATATAGCAGGACTTCTTAAAGCTCAGGGAACAAGTCATCTTGTAATAGACAAACCGCATAACTGGTATCTTCAGATTGCTGTAACAAGCGGAATTCCTGCACTTTTAGCAATTCTGATATTGTTTGTACTGTTTGTAAAATACGGAATAAAATTTATTTTCAGTAAAAATCCGGAACGAAAAAACAATGACAGTATTTTTATAATATGTCTTTTTACAGGACTTTGCGGATTTATGGTAACGGGACTTGTAAACGACAGTATTGTAAGTGTCAGTCCGTTTTTCTGGTTTAATTTCGGAATTGCATTTTACTGGCTTTCATCAATCAGGGAGAAATGTAAAAAATGAAACAAATAATTCTTTCCATATTGAGTATTGTGATATTGACTTCAGCAGGGTGCAGTGAAAAAAATTCTGAACCGTTCACTCCTGTTCCGCCAAAAGTTATTTCACAGTCCGGAACTGAATATACACTTCCATGCAGTGATATTGTAAAAGTATCTGCTGATGAGCTTAATTCGGAATATTCATCATCATTCTGTAAAAAAATAGGCAGGGATTTAAGTGATGAAACTCTTAATTCTGTATGGTTTGGTGAAAATGTATACGGAATAGGTCTTGCATCGATAGTTTATTTTAATAAATATGCCTCTGAGCTTGATGAAAATGAATGGAAAGCACTTTCAGAAATAGCTCTTTATCCTGAAAAATACGGAGAAAACAGTTCGTTTTCAGAAGTTTCATTCAGCATTTATTCAGAATATTCATCAAGAATACAGAACAGTGCATATTTTGATGCTATGACAGAACAGATTGTCAGAGATATGATTACACAGAAAAATTATACACGCCAGCAGGCTTTTGAAATTCTTTACAGCAGGGGAGTGACAATAGAATCCTGTCTTTCTGATGAAATACAGAAAACGGTTGATTCTGTTTATTCTGATAATTCAAATTTTACTTGCGAAAATCAGAAAGTATTTCCGCAGTCTGCCTGTGTTGTTATGGATTACAGCGGAAATGTTCTTGCTGTTGCCGGCGGAAACAACGGAAACAATGCCTATAACAGAGCTTACAGAACATATTATTCCATAGGTTCAACGGTAAAGCCGTTATCAGTTTATACTCCTGCCATAGAAAATAATATAATAACATTTTCAGGTCTGGTTGATGATGAACCTGTTAATATCAATGGTTCGCTCTGGCCGTCAAATTATGATGATAAGTATGAGGGGAAAATTACAGCTACCTATGCACTAAGACAGTCAAAAAATACTGTTCCTGTGAAACTTCTTGATACTATCGGAATTGAAAACAGTTTCGATTTTCTGAAAAACAGACTTCATTTTTCATCGCTTACTGATGATGACTGCAATGTATCATCAATGGCTATGGGATATTTTACAAAGGGAGTTTCACTGACAGAACTTGCATCATCATATCAGATGTTCGGCAACGGCGGAATTTATTATAATCCGAAGTTTTATAAGAGGGTACTTGATTCAGACGGAGAAGTTATAATTGAAAGTGAAAATGTATCTGAGAAAATTATAAATTCTGATGATGCGTGGATAATGAACAGAATGCTTTTTTATAATGTTGAAATGCCTGACGGACTCGGATTCAGTGCAAAACTTGATAATGGCAGTGAAGCTATCGGAAAAACAGGAACTGTTGATAATGAATCCGGAGCTGATACTGATAAACTTTTTGTTGGAGGAACTCCTGAATATCTTTCTGCTGTATGGGTTGGTTTTGATTCGAGGGGTTCATCAATCAATGATATAAAATATAACTCTCCTTCTTTGATATGGAAAAATATTATGGAGAAAATTTCAGAAAAAAATCAGAAATTTGAGCCTGATAAATCAGTTGCTGAAATAGAATACTGCAAAAAAACAGGACAGCGTGCATCTGAAAAATGTCCCGAAACTGAAACAGGATATTATAAACCTGATACTGTTCCGTCAAAATGCAGTATCCATTGATGATGTTGTATAGAGAAACGGATAAATCCGGATTATCAGTTTCTTTTAAATACAAAATATTTTTTAAAGGAGTGTTTCGATGAAAAGAGCAATCAGAAAACTGCTTTCATTTTCGACAGCAGTTGCATCTTTGATGAGTTTTTCGCTGATTTCAGCACATGCTGAATATACTGCTGAAACTGTTGAAAAATGCACCTATGATGAACTCATTCAGATGAGAGATAAAAGTATCTTAATCAAAAACGGTACTGACAATGACATAGGAAATGAAACAGAGCTTGTTATTATCGACAAAAACGGAAACAAAAATGTTGTAAGCAAGGATTTAAAAATAAACAGTGTTTACAATTACATTTCCACAACAATGGGTGCGTATAACTATATCTGCCCCACAAATTCAGCATATTCCTTTGACTACTTTGACCAGAGTTACAGAATAAGCACAGAACAGGACGCTGTTATTGTCGGCATAGATGACAAATATGCACTTATGAACAATAACGGTGAGATAGTTTCTGAAAAGTACAACAATATTTATTATTCAGGAAACGGTTATTATGTTGTTGACAACGCTGACCCGGACAGTGTTTATGACTCCGATATTAACAATTATACTGATAATAAATCAGGTCTTATAAAATCTGACGGAACAGTTGTATTTGATGTGAAAGACGGAGTTATAGGATACTATATTACTCCTGACGGCGAACATTTTATGGTGGAAACTGAAACAGGCGATTATTTTGTTGATACAGAAGGAAACGCTGTTTCAAAAGTCTTTGACGAAATTAATGTAAATGACGAAAACTTCAGAGGAACATTAAAGTATGCAAAGCAGTATAACTGCACAAGAGATATTTATGAGGTTTCACTTGACGGCAAACAGGCACTTATGAATCAGAATTTCAAGGTTTTCACTGATTATTATGATGAAATAAACCGTGAAGGATATTTTGAAACAGGCGATATTATCTATTGCTATGACGGATATGTTGTTACTCTTGACGGAAAATCAGCATTCATAAATCTCAGCGGAAAAAGACAGACAGATTTCTATGATGAGCTTATCTGTTTTGACAAGGGAAATAACTGGCTTTACAGAGATGGTTATGATATAACAGTATGCGACAAGGATTTCAATTCAGTTGGTTATGTAAGTATGTATGATAAAATCGGAGAAGGTGAAAAACTGAAAAGTGTTTATGCTGATTCCGAAAACGGTGTTGCTACTGTTTCAATTACAGTTGAAGAACCTGAAACTGATGACTGGGGCTGGAATATTACAAGAAGTTACCGCTATATTGTAACTTCAAACGCAAGTCTTTTAAACATTGATAATTACAGCAAATATATTGTACTTGAAAATTCAAATCTTCTTGTTAAAGACCAGACAGATTCACTCATCAAGCTTATTGACAAAAGTGGAAATGTTTTGAAAACCTTTGATGAGGATTACACCGAAATGAACCTTTTTGACGGTAATAAGTCAGTATTTACACTGTCAACCGGTTCTGAATTTTCAGTATATGATGCTGACGGAAATGCACTTTATGAGCATATCAAGGGCAGTTATTCAGGAAATAATATTTATTCAGATTATCAGAAATACGGCTTTTTCACACTTGAATCAGGTGCTGTAACAGAACTCATTTATAATAATGCATCAGTGTATGATAACAATGTATATATTGTTGAAACTGATAATGATGTAAAAGTGCTGTCACAGAGTTTTGAAGAAATTTATTCTCTTGAATCAGGTTATGAATTTATACCGATAACACATTCTGACTATTATTATAACAGCAATAATTCAAGAATAACATTCAATAAATCCGGAACAGACGGAACTGATACTGTTGTCTATAACTATGAAAAAAATGAAATTGAATATCAGCAGTCAGGTATCTATGATAAAGTATCCGAATTTCTTAACGGATATGCAATAGCATACAAGTATACCGATACAGACAGCAGTGAAGATGATTTATGGACATCTGACAGCAGTGTTGAAAAATGTATGATTGACATTACAGGAAAAGAAATAATTCCGTACAGCCCTAACATTTCAGAAATATTGGTTGATTTTGATTCTGTAACAATAAATTATACAGTTTTGACCTATGATGAAATAAATTCGGGCAAGGATTTCTGTGATACATACGGATATAATATAGCTTCAAAACTTGATGAAAATACATATAAAGTATTGCTGGACGGAAAATGGGGACTTGTTTCATCAGAAAACAAAGTTCTTTTGGATATTATATACGATAATATAAGTGATTTTACGGACGGACTTGCTGAGATAACAATTATTGAAAAACCTGATAATCAGTATTATTCAAACTACTATTACGGAGTAACCACGATAGAAGGAAAAATAATTGTTGAACCTGCTGTTGATGACGACAATAAGCATTATATGCGTTTTGAAGATGGAACAGCTTATGTAGCGGATTTCATAGAAAAGACAAATTTCAAAGGCTGTAAAAACAGATATGATTTTAAAGACTTTAAGGGAGCAGAACTTCTCAATGATTTCTGCAAGAAATACGGATATGACCTTGCAAGAAAGGAATATGATTTCTATTATGTCGAAAAAGACGGAAAAGCCGGTATCGTAACTGCTGATAATGAAATTGTAATTCCTGTTGAATACAAGGATATATTGTCATTTAATTCATCAAAATACAGTCTTAATAATGTTCAGGAACGTTTCCACAATATTCTCACAGATGAATATACATCAAAACTCAGAAAAACTGATAATGACAGTTATCTTGTATTTGTGAGAGATGACAGCGACAGAATAGGTATTATTGAAATAAAACAGCCTGCATCTTCTCTGGGAGATGTGGACGGTGACAAAAATGTCAATGCTTCTGATGCCTCAATGATTCTTTCAGAATATGCTTCAATATCATCAGGAAAACCGTCAACACTTTCACTCAGCGTAGCCGATGTTAATAGTGACGGACTTATCGATGCCTCTGATGCTTCATATGTTCTTGCATATTATGCTTATTGTTCCTCAGGCGGTAGCGGTACTATTCAGGACTTTATAAATAAACAGTAAAAAACAGATATTTCCTTTCAGATTGATTTATTCTTTCTGAAAGGAATTTTTTTATTCGACAAATTTCGACAAAAATTTTTTTAAACATGCTTGACAAGTATAAAAATTCAATATATAATATTATACAGATGTTATCTGCAAAAATTGTTTTTTATGTTTAATATCGCTAATACACTTGAATCTGATTTAATTTAAGGGGAAATATTATGACGGAAAAGCTTTTTGTGGCAAAATCAGGTAAAAATTTTTCAGAGTGGCTTCCGCTGTGTGTACACCTGAATGATACAGCAGAAATTATGAAGCATCTGCTTGAAGAATTTGTATCTGATTCCTTTTCTTTTTCATGCGGACTTGACAAAAATGAATTGTATAAAACTGCTTTGTTTGTTGCGGGTGTACATGATATTGGAAAGGCAACAGTTGCTCTTCAGTTCAAAATATCTCATTCTGTTCCTGAACGCTTTAAAGCTCTGGAGCATTACATAAAAATGCCTGACTTTATGGACAGTGCAAGAATGCGAATTACTCCGCATGCTCTGGCAGGGGAGATTATACTAAGATATTTCGGTTGTCCGGCAGGAATTGCAACAATAGTCGGAGCTCATCATGGAATTCCTTCAGATATTGATGATATCTGTAAACAGAATCTCAGCAAAGAAGATAAAAAAAATATAGTCGGTTTTGAAAACTATTTCGGCAATGATGAAAAAAACCGTGAAATTTTTAAATCTGTATGGAAAAGTTTTATTGATGAGGCTCTTGAATTTTCAGGACTTACTTCATTGAATGAACTTCCTGAACTTAATTCACATGCACAGATGATACTTTGCGGACTTCTTATAATGGCAGACTGGATAGCAAGTAATGTTAATCTTTTCCCGCTTATAAGTGTTGATGATAATGAAGAAAATATAAATTATTCTGAACGTTCTGAAACTGCATGGGAAAAACTTGATTTTCCTGATATGTGGAAATCAATTAGAAAAGAATACAGCAACACAGAATTTAAAAATGTTTTTGGATTTGTTCCGAATGATATTCAGAAAGCACTTATTGAAATTGTTGAAAATTCAGAAAAATCAGGAATTTATATTCTTGAAGCTCCAATGGGTTGCGGAAAAACTGAAGCTTCTTTATCTTCGGCTGAAGTACTTGCAGGCAAATTTGATAAAAATGGTTTGTTTTTCGGACTTCCTACACAGGCAACTGCTAACGGATTATTTCCGAGAATACAGCAATGGAGCGAAAAACAATCAGAAACAGACCGTCATTCCATACAGCTTAAACACAGCAGTGCCTCTCTGAATGAAGCATTTCAGCATATAAAAAACGGTATACCTGATGAGGAAAATGACAGCGGTCTTATTGTACATTCGTGGTTCTGCGGAAATAAAAAAGCCTGCCTTGCAGATTTCGTTGTTGCAACAGTAGACCAGATGCTTATGTCCGCATTAAAGCGTAAACATGTTATGCTCCTTCATCTCGGACTTTCCGAAAAAATAGTTATAATTGATGAAGTTCACGCTTATGATGCCTATATGAACCGCTATCTTGAAAGAGCGTTGCAATGGCTCGGTTCATATCATACACCGGTAATACTTCTTTCTGCAACACTTACGGCAAAACGCAGAACTTCTCTTATTCGTTCATATCTCGGTACTAAAAAATCAGATAAAAAATTTGAAGAAAATATATCATATCCAGTAATTACATGGACTGACGACAAAAAAATATGTCAGAAAAATTTAACATACAATGGGAAAAGCAATTCAGTAAAAATAAAAAAATGTTCAACGGACAGTATTTTTCCGGATATAATCAACGTTGTAAAAAACGGCGGTTGTGTCGGAATAATTGTAAACACTGTAAAAAGAGCTCAGCATATTGCTGAAACCATACGAAACAGCATAACTGAAAACGTTCTTCTGTATCATGCACAATATATTATGCCTGACAGAACTTTAAAAGAGGAAGAACTCCTTCGGAAAACAGGTAAAAACAGTACTTCCGAAACAAGAAAAGGATTTGTTGCTGTCGGAACTCAGGTTCTTGAACAGTCACTTGATATTGATTTTGATATGCTTGTAACTGATATCTGTCCTGTGGATTTGCTTCTTCAGCGTATGGGCAGACTTCACAGGCATAAGCGTGATTATCGTCCTGATATTGTAAAAAAACCTGTCTGCTATGTTATGACAGATGAATATGATAACAACAGAACAGGTTCAAAAGTAATATATGGTGAATGGCTTTTAAAAAAGACTTATGATATTCTTCCGGAAAATATTACTTTACCTGATGATATTTCACCTCTTGTTCAGCAGGTTTATAATGCTTTTGATGAAAGTGAAGAATATAAGAATTATAAAAACAGCCTTAAAAAATCGATAGGAAAAGCGGGTTCATTTCTGCTTGAAGAACCTGATGATTTTATTGATGATACAATACATAATCTTCTTGACAGAAGTATAAAAGATTGTGACGACAGCAGAGCAGAGGCATCTGTCCGTGACGGAATATCATCTGTTGAAGTGCTTTTGATGCAACGTCATTCTGATAATTCCATATCTTTTACAAACGGAACACCTGTTTCAGCAGAGCCTTCAGATAATGAATTTCAGCAGATTGCAAAACAGAAACTCAGACTTCCGAGCTGTTTCTGCTATAATCGTAATATTGACAAAACAATAGATGAACTTGATGAAAAATGCAGACCGTATATTAAAGGCTGGCAGAAATCATATATTGTTGCAAATCAGCTTGTTCTGTTTCTTGATGATGATATGAAGGCTGACTTAATAGGATATAATCTGAAATACAGCTATGAAAATGGTCTTGAATATAAAAAGGAGAGTGATAAAAATGAAGGACATTGAATTTAATCTTCTTGATGAACCATGGATAAGAGTTATGGACGGGGATTGTAATGTTGTTGAACTGTCACTTAAAGATACAATTATCAATGCTCATAAATACAAATCCTTAAAAGGTGAACTTCCTACTCAGGATATTGCAGTAATGAGGCTTATACTTGCAGTTCTTCATACAATATTTTCAAGAGTTGATGAAAACGGTGAGGAGGAATCAATTGATTCTAAAAAAGATGCACTGAAACGCTGGAAAGCCTTATGGGATAAGGGAAAATTTTCTGAAAAGGCTGTCTGTGAATATTTTGAAAAATGGCATGAAAGATTCTGGCTTTTTCACCCTGACAGACCTTTCGGACAGGTTGCCGGTTTAAAATCAGGTACATATTGTACATCAGCAAAACTCAATGGCGAAATATCTGAAAGCAGTAAGAAAATAAGACTGTTTGCATCTTATTCAGGTGAAGAAAAACAGTTACTTACATATTCACAAACTGCAAGATGGCTTTTATATCTTAACTCCTATGCTGATACATCATTGAAACCAAAAAGTAAAGGTTCAAATGGAGAAAAACTACCATCTGCTAAGCGTGGCTGGCTTGGTCAGCTTGGTATGGTATATTTAATAGGTGATAATCTCTTTGAAACACTTATGCTCAATCTTGTAATGATAAATTCAGGAGAAGTTCAGTCAGAGCAGAATCCAATATGGGAACAGGATTCAATTTCAACAGCTGAACGTGTTGAAATAACAACACCTGATAATCTTGCTGAACTTTACACAGTTCAGTTTAGACGACTTCTTTTAGAAAGAAAAGAAAATTTAGTATCTGGTTGTCTTGTTCTTGCTGGTGATTTTTTTGGAGATGATACAGCTTTCAAAGAACCAATGACAATTTGGACTTCTAAAAACGATAATTATTTTCCTAAATTGCATGATAGTACAAAACAAATGTGGCGAGAATTTTCAACTTTATATATTGAAAAAGATAATAATGTTTCTGGTGTTGTAAAATGGTATCAAATGATTTGTACTCAATTTAATATGATGAAACAGATTAGAACTGCTATTGTTTCATTAATATATGATGAAGCACAAGCATCAAGTTTGCCTGTTATAGATATTTTTTCAGATTCTCTTTCAATGTACACTTCACTTCTTTCAGAAGCCGGAAACAACTGGAGAAATGATATAGAAATTGAAATTGAAAAATGTGATAAACTTGCATCAGCAATATCATTTCTTGCAAGGAATATCTACATAGCATCGGGAGGAAGTGATGCAAGTACAGAAAGTGCAGGAAATCTTGCAAAAGCTCAGTTGTATTACAGACTTGATAAACCTTTCAGGGAATGGCTCAGGAATATAAATCCTGATGATGATTCAGAAAGCAAGGCTGATATTATTAAGAGGTGGCAGGATACAGCAATGAAAACTGCATTTTATTATTGCGATGAGCTTGCAGAAAATGTCCCTGAAACAGCTTTTATTGGTCATATTATTAAAAATAAATCCAAGAGAATTTTTTGCTCTGTTCCAATAGCAAAAAATATATTTAAAGGTCAGGTAAGAAAAATATACAAAATTGAAAGTAAAGAAGGTGAAAAATAATGACGATAAATAAACAGCTTCATAATTACATGTATGGGCAGATTCATTCGCTTGTTGAACAACGTAACACAAGCAGTGGCAAATCAAAATTGGCAAGACTCAGACGTGGAGTAGGAAAAATTCCGGGAGAAAATCATGAAATTTGGGGAATATTTCTCAATGGAATGCCTGAAGCTTTTTTGAGTCATGACGGAACTCCGACTCATGCAGAATGGGCAGTATATCTGTCGCTTACTATGTTTGCAATTCATCAGCAGGGATACAGTGAAAGTATGCATATTGATGGTGTAAGCCTTGGAAGAGCTGTTGCACAGCTTATAGAAACTCCAGATGATGATGGTGAGGAATGTGAACGAGTTCTCCACAGATTCGGCCCTATTGTTACAGCAAAGAATATGCGTGAATTTTCACATTATCTGAGAGCTATGATAAAGCTCCTTGCATCAAAGGAAATAAAGCTTGATTATATAAAGCTTGCAGAGGATATTTATTTTTTCCAGAGCCCAGAATACCGCAAAAAAGTGCAGTTGAAATGGGGACAGGATTTTTACATTAACAACAACAATAATAATAAAGGAGAGAATTAATAATGAATTTATACGTTGATTTTCATGTATTACAGACAGTACCGCCGAGCTGTGTAAACCGTGATGACACAGGAAGCCCGAAAACTGCCGTTTATGGAGGTTCAGTAAGAGCAAGAGTTTCTTCACAGTCTTGGAAACACGCTATGCGTGAAGATTTCAAAAAGCTTTTTTCTGCTGAAGAACTCGGAAGCCGTACAAAATTTGTTACTGATATGATAGCATCTGAAATGCTTAATATAGACAGCAGTCTTTCTGAAAAGGATTGTAAGAAAAAAGCAACAGAAGCTTTAAATCTTGCAGGTCTGAAAATCAAAGAGGGAAAAGATGAAGGAAGCGATAAAGCTGATGCTCTTTTCTTTATGAGCTGTAAACAAGCAAAAGCTCTTGCAAAACATGCTCTTGAACTTGACCTGAAAAATGATAAAAGTGCAAAGGATATTTTAAAAGCTGATATAAAGGAAAATCCGTCTGTTGACATTGCATTGTTCGGAAGAATGGTTGCCAGTGACCCTACACTGAACTATGATGCTACGGCACAGGTTGCACATGCCATATCAACTCATGCTGTTGAAAATGAGTATGATTACTTTACAGCAGTTGATGACTGTCAGAAAGATGATAATGCAGGTGCAGGACATCTCGGAACAGTTGAATTCAATTCATCAACACTTTACAGATATGCAACTGTCAATGTTACAGAGCTTGTTAAAATTCTCGGAAAAGAAAATACAGCAGAAGCAGTAAAAAAATTCGGACAGGCATTTATCTTTTCAATGCCGGCAGGAAAGGTCAATACATTTGCAAACAGAACAATTCCTGATTCTGTATATGTTACAATCCGTAATGACCAGCCTGTAAATCTCTGCGGAGCATTTGAAGAACCTGTAAGAAGAAGTGAAAAGGGATATGCTAAAATTTCAGAAGAAAAACTGACTGATTATGCAAAGAATGTTTACAATAAATTTGCTGAAAATCCTGAAAAGGCTTTCTGTGTTGGAGAAAAACTTTCTGAAATAGCTGAATCAATGTCATGTAATCAGCTCCTTTCAGAAATTGAAAGTGCTGTAAATGCAAAACTTGATGAGGTATAAAAATGTCAGTGCTGTTATTGAGATTTGCAGCTCCTTTACAGGCATGGGGCAGCAGTTCCAAATTTGATATAAGAACGACTGAACGTGAACCGACAAAAAGCGGTGTTATCGGAATGATAGCTTCAGCTCTCGGTATACAGAGAAATGCTGAAAATGCTGATGATGAGCTAAAAAAACTCAATGAGATGCGTTTTGGAGTGCGTGTTGAAAAAGAGGGAAAACTCATTAAGGATTTTCATATGGTTCGTAAAATTGAGAATAGAAAAATGACTGCTTCATATATTACAGACAGATATTATCTTTCTGATGCGGTTTTTCTTGTGGCAATTGAATCTGATGATACAGAACTTCTGAAAAAAATAGAATCAGCATTACAAAGACCTGTATATCCTCTGTTTCTTGGCAGACGTTCGTGTCCTCCGACACTGCCTGTTGTATATGGTATGAGGGACAGTGAATTAACAGAGATTCTGCGTAATGAACCTCCGCTTATTCAAGACAGTAAAAATAAATCTGCAAGGCGTATAGTATATGATACTTTATCTGACGGAACTGTTGTTCGTGATTGTCCTGTTTCTTTTTCACAGCTTCACAGACAGTATGGTTTTCGTATGAAAAAGGAAGAAATACTGATGCCGTATGAGCATGACCCTATGAATGAATTGTGAGGTGCAATATGTATTTATCAAGAATTAAACTGGATACTTCACAAACAAGAACAATGCAGGCTCTTTCAGCTCCGAATATCTTTCATGGAGCAATAGAAGATGCAGAAAAAGACGGCAGAACAAGAAAGCTCTGGAGATTGGACGATTTAAGAGGAGAGAAGTATCTGCTTATTTTAAGTGAAAATCAGATTGATTTTTCCGGAACTGCTCGTCAATTCGGATATGATGATTCATACGAATCAAAGGATTATGATTCTTTGATTGAACGTATTAAAACAGGAAGTAAATGGAATTTCAGACTTAAAGCAAATCCTACTGTACAGAAATTCAGTAAAAAAAGGGGCAGGGGAAGGGTGCTTGCACATATAACTACTGAATTTCAGGAGGAATGGCTGAAAAAACAGTCTGAGAAAAACGGTTTTTCACTTTCAGAAGGTGAATGGCTTGTAACAGGTTCAAAATGGTATGTCTTCAATAAAAACAGAAACAGCAATATAAAAGTGCGTCTGCTTGCTGTTACCTATGAAGGAATTTTAACTGTAACAGATGAAGATTCTTTTAGAAAAGCTCTTGTTAATGGTATTGGCAGAGAAAAAGCATATGGACTGGGTATGATAACGGTTGCAGGTATGCGAAAATGAGTGAACACAGTGGAATGGATAAACCGGTTCTTCATGAACTGCCTGTTATAAGTGACAGAATGACTTTTATATATCTTGAACACTGTTCTGTAAGCCGTGAGGACGGTGCTGTTACTGTGAGAGATATGGAAGGAACGGTTTACATTCCGTCAGCATCAATTACAGTTCTGCTCCTCGGCCCTGGAACTGAGATTACTCACAGGGCAATGGAGCTTATCGGTGATACAGGTATAAGTGTAATATGGGTAGGGGAGCAGGGTGTAAGATATTATGCTCATGGCAGAGCTTTGAATTCTCATACAAATCTGCTTTTAAAGCAGGCAAAACTTGTTTCAAATACAAGACTGCATCTGAATGTTGTCAGAAAAATGTATGAAATGCGTTTCAGCGGTGAAGATACATCAGGATTGACACTTCAGCAACTTCGTGGACGTGAAGGTTCAAGAATGAGAAAAATATATCGTGAACAGGCTGAACTTTATAATGTTGAATGGAACGGCAGGGAATATGATGCGGAAAATTTTTCGGACGGTACACCTGTTAATCAGGCACTTTCGGCAGGAAATGTATGTCTTTACGGACTTGCTTCCGCTGTTATAACAGCTCTCGGCTGTTCTGTGGGAATGGGATTTATACATGTAGGTCATGAATTTTCGTTTGCCTATGATATAGCGGACTTATATAAAGCTGAAATTACTATTCCTCTTGCTTTTCAGATTGCAGGAGAGGAAGAATCTGTTCCAGACCTTCCTAATGTAGTCAGACGGCGTGTAAGAGATATATTTTTAAAAACGCATCTTCTTGAAAGAATGGTGAAGGATATAAAATATCTGCTTGATGATACTGAAAATGAAAATATTCCTGAAATAGCTCTGTGGGATAATCAGCGTGAATTTGTTGAATCCGGAATATCTTACGGAAAAGGCGGTAATGGTAAATGATAGTAGTTACCATGACAAACTGTCCTCCGAAACTGCGTGGAGATTTATCAAAATGGCTTCTTGAAATAAATACAGGTGTTTATGTAGGGCAGGTGAGTGCAAGAGTAAGAGATGCCCTGTGGAAACGCATATGTGAAAATATCCGTAACGGTCAGGCAACAATGGTGTTTTCTTCAAACAATGAACAGCATATGGATTTTTATGTTCATAATACTTCGTGGAAACCTGTTGATTTTGATGGCATAACACTTATGAAACACCCTTCTTCAGTTATTTATAATAATAATTCTGAGCTTAAACCCGGGTTCAGTAATATTTCAAAACATAGAATGGGTAAAAAACATAAGAAAATTAAGCTTGAAACTTCCTATCTGTTACTTGATATTGAAACTACCGGACTTTCTTATGAGAATGATGAAATAATTGAGATAGGTCTGATTGAAGTCATAGACGGAAATATTTGCAGAAAACTTAACTGGCTTATACATAATAAAAAGCCAGTACCGGATAATATACAGAAACTTACGGGAATTAATGATAAGATGTTGGCTGAGAAAGGTTGTGAACTGGAATCTGTTTTAAAAAAAATTCTTTCATTTATAAAAAATAAAACAGTTCTTTTTTATAATGCAAGTTTTGACCTGAAATTTTTGGAGGAAAATGCAAGACGACTTGATTTTGAATTTCCTGATATTAATGTTAAGGATATTATGGTTCTTGTCAGAGGATTTGTCAAAGGGTTGGATAATTATAAGCTTGATACAGTTGCTTCATACTTTGGAATAAAGGGTGGACAAAGTCATAGAGCTGTTGAGGATTGTCAGCTTTTATATGAAGTTTATAACAAACTGAATGAAAACTGATTTTTTTCATAAGCTTAATGGCTGTTTTTAGGGATTCTTTTAGTCTTTTCCCCGCATGTGCGGGGGTGATCCCTGTTGTTGATTATGTATTCTTTCAACTTTTCTCTTTTCCCCGCATGTGCGGGGGTGATCCTGAAGTGAATGTTGTTTTCAGGAAAATAAATCTCTTTTCCCCGCATGTGCGGGGGTGATCCAACAAAAGGTCGGCATTGGGAAAAATGACAAAACTTTTCCCCGCATGTGCGGGGGTGATCCAGAGTTGCTGTTTCAAAAGAAATGGCTTGTAAACTTTTCCCCGCATGTGCGGGGGTGATCCTCATTGCAAAGCAGAGTTTTGTTTCCTGCATAACTTTTCCCCGCATGTGCGGGGGTGATCCTGAACGGAAGTGAAACAAATGCCATATGAATACCTTTTCCCCGCATGTGCGGGGGTGATCCCTGCGGACGCACCAAGATGTCAGAATACTTCAACTTTTCCCCGCATGTGCGGGGGTGATCCCAGTAACGCAAAACATTTCCGAAATTATCACAGCTTTTCCCCGCATGTGCGGGGGTGATCCTAGCCCCTCAGAAGCCGTACAAGCCCTTGTTGACTTTTCCCCGCATGTGCGGGGGTGATCCTCGGTCTGAAAAACCAACTTGAGTTATTCTGTCACTTTTCCCCGCATGTGCGGGGGTGATCCCTTTGCTAAAGGTGCAGGTGCATTTCTTGATTGCTTTTCCCCGCATGTGCGGGGGTGATCCCTGGTAAAACTGGTAATTTTTTATTAAATTAACCTTTTCCCCGCATGTGCGGGGGTGATCCCAATATCTCTTGTGGTTTGGTCAAACATATTCAACTTTTCCCCGCATGTGCGGGGGTGATCCTTATTTTTGTATCTCCGCACACATCGGAGTGTTCTTTTCCCCGCATGTGCGGGGGTGATCCTACGCCTCCATATACCTGTATCAGTTCCACGAACTTTTCCCCGCATGTGCGGGGGTGATCCTGTGCGTAAGTGCTATTCAAAAAATAAAAAAAGCTTTTCCCCGCATGTGCGGGGGTGATCCTACGGTTCTGCACGTTGGGGAAACCAAAAGGATCTTTTCCCCGCATGTGCGGGGGTGATCCTCTAACGCAATAGATGAAACATCATAGTCTAAGCTTTTCCCCGCATGTGCGGGGGTGATCCCAGGTTGCGACACTTCAGGAAGAAATCAAAGAGCTTTTCCCCGCATGTGCGGGGGTGATCCTGTCATACCGTGCAGTCTGTATGAGTAGCATATCTTTTCCCCGCATGTGCGGGGGTGATCCTAGAGTATCAACGTTAACGTAAATCGCCTTGTTCTTTTCCCCGCATGTGCGGGGGTGATCCTCAAAAACGGTTCAGTCCCTGCACGCTGTGAAACTTTTCCCCGCATGTGCGGGGGTGATCCTTATCAAGTATGAAAGTATTAAGATTGTTAAGCCTTTTCCCCGCATGTGCGGGGGTGATCCCATTTCCGATGACTTCAACACCGTTTTCAAGGCCTTTTCCCCGCATGTGCGGGGGTGATCCTATGATATACCAAATGTCAGACAACTGTCAGTCCTTTTCCCCGCATGTGCGGGGGTGATCCTAAGGCTATGGCTGAAATCAACGGCGATTATAACTTTTCCCCGCATGTGCGGGGGTGATCCTTCTTTTGGAGTTTCCTTGACCTCCCAAGTCTTCTTTTCCCCGCATGTGCGGGGGTGATCCCATTGGAGAATACATAATTACATCAGAAATGACCTTTTCCCCGCATGTGCGGGGGTGATCCTGCTTGTTGTAAAACAGTTTATTATACCATTTGACTTTTCCCCGCATGTGCGGGGGTGATCCCCCTAAGCACACCGATTCTGATGCCGAAATTCCCTTTTCCCCGCATGTGCGGGGGTGATCCCGGTTGGCTTGACGATGATGGAAAAGTATATATCTTTTCCCCGCATGTGCGGGGGTGATCCCGGTTGGCTTGACGATGATGGAAAAGTATATATCTTTTCCCCGCATGTGCGGGGGTGATCCTTCTTTTGGAGTTTCCTTGACCTCCCAAGTCTTCTTTTCCCCGCATGTGCGGGGGTGATCCGCTTATGGGACGGAAAAACAATCAGAGAAATGTCTTTTCCCCGCATGTGCGGGGGTGATCCTTTGACTTGCTTTTTCAGCTGATAAAAGTCATAACTTTTCCCCGCATGTGCGGGGGTGATCCTCAGAGGAATTCGTGCGTTTCTTTCAGATAAGTCTTTTCCCCGCATGTGCGGGGGTGATCCTGTTATCTTGTATGCTTTCAAGGAAAAGATTTACTTTTCCCCGCATGTGCGGGGGTGATCCCCAAGCAAAAATAAGCAGCGGAATGAGTTTCAGCTTTTCCCCGCATGTGCGGGGGTGATCCGAACGCAACTTCGGCACACTGCTATGGCTTATACTTTTCCCCGCATGTGCGGGGGTGATCCCGAAATGTTTATGACAGCATTTCAGCTTGGCTCCTTTTCCCCGCATGTGCGGGGGTGATCCTTATGTCGTTATATCCGACAACTTCCTTGTCAACTTTTCCCCGCATGTGCGGGGGTGATCCCCGGTTTCTTGTCCCAATTGTGGAGCAAAAATGCTTTTCCCCGCATGTGCGGGGGTGATCCCATATGGTTATTATGTGGATATGTCTATTTCTCCTTTTCCCCGCATGTGCGGGGGTGATCCTTATGTCGTTATATCCGACAACTTCCTTGTCAACTTTTCCCCGCAT
>CAKSPD010000018.1 GCA_934481385.1 uncultured Oscillospiraceae bacterium | reverse complement strand
CTTCTTGCCCAGAAATATCAGTAAAAAAGCAAAGCAGTATCCAAAAGGATACTGCTTTTTTATATCTCAACACCTTTATCATGAAGGAAAATAAGACCGCTGAACGTTACAATAGGGTGTTTAAGCACACAGACTTCAATACTTTTATCTTTTTTTACTTTTGCTCTTATGCCTTTCAAAAGACGTTCCTGTGTACAGAAAATCAGTATATCCTTTATTTCTGATTCTCCGTATTTATTATAAAAAAATTCAATATCGAATGATTTTGTCTGCACAGCTTTGATAATCTCTATAATAATTTTGTCTTTATCACTCAGTAAAATCTTTTCAGTGATTTTATTATCCATTCTTATACCTCTTTATTTATTAAATCAAATTTTATATTAATATTATATCATATATATCACTGAAAAGTCAAGAGGGTATAAATAAATTTTTTCTAAAAAAAGTTAAAGCTGTATTTTATTTTTTTATTTTAAGATGCATTTCTATCGGGAAATAATCTCCCCATGATGCCGGAAGAAGTATTCCGCCGTTCATAAGAGCTGAACCTCTGTATGTTTCTCCGCTTGATGTATCAATATATTCTGCTGATTCATCAAGTCCCATAAGCTTTACAGCCTTGCGGTTCATATTCGGTTCTGTGCGGTAAATCATTCCATGTACGAGAACTTCATCTTTATCTTCAGAAACATAGCTCCATACTGCTGATTTGTCTTTAAGAGGATTTGTAAGGCGGTAATAACTTCCGTTATGGATAATTGAACCATATTCCTTGAAACGCTTAATCTGATTTTTTACTTCTCTTTTTTCATCATCAGAAAGAGTTCCGAGGTCAAGCTCATATCCGAAACTTCCTGCCATAGCTGTAATACCTCTTGTTTCAAACGGAGTTATTCTGCCTGTCTGATGATTCGGAACAGTTGAAACATGTGAACCTGTTGCTGAAATCGGATAAATATATGATGTTCCATATTGGATTTTGGTTCTTTCAAAGGCATCTGTATCATCACTGCACCATATCTGCGGACAATAATATAGCATTCCGGCATCAAATCTGCCTCCTCCTCCGCTGCAACCCTCAAACATAACATCGGGGAAAGCTGACGTGAGTCTTTCAAGAAGTGCATAAAGTCCGAGAACATAACGGTGCGGAAGTTCTCCCTGATGTTTGGAATCAAGTTCTTCCGAATACCAGTCATTTATACTGCGGTTCATATCCCATTTTACATATGATATATCAGCACTTTTAAGAATATTGCTTATAGCATCAAACAGATAGTTCTGAACATCTTCCCTTGACATATCAAGAACAAGCTGAAAACGGCTTCTTACAGGTTTTCTGTCAGGAATCTGTATTGACCATTCAGGGTGATTTCTGTAAAGTTCGCTGTCCTCTGAAATCATTTCAGGTTCAAACCATATACCGAATTTCATACCCATATTCTTTACTTTTTCTGTAAGGCTTTTCAGTCCGCCACGAATTTTGTTTTCGTTCACAAACCAATCTCCGAGTCCGGAATTATCATCATCACGCTTTCCGAACCAGCCGTCATCAAGAACAAGCATATCAACGCCAAGCTCAGATGCCTGTTTTGCAATATTCAGTATTTTTTCTTCATCAAAGTTAAAATAGGTTGCCTCCCAGTTGTTTATAAGCACAGGACGTTCTGAAAGCTTATATTTTCCTCTGCATATATGCTCACGGATTATCTTATGGAAATTATAGCTCATTTTTGAAAATCCGTTACTGCTGTATGTCATAACAGCTTCAGGAGTTTCAAATTCTTCTCCTGATTCAAGTGTCCATTCAAAAAGTTCCGGATTGAGTCCCATTGTAAGACGAACCTGTTCAAGCTCATCAAGCTGTACCTGTGTTTTAAAGCTTCCGCTGTATACAAAAAATGCTCCGATACACTCACCTTTTGTTTCATCGCAGTCAGGAGAACAGATTATTACAGAAGGATTCTGCTGATGACTTGAAGTACCTCTTTTACTTGATGATTCCTGTATTCCGTTAAGAACTGGTTTTCTTTCAGGTATGCGTTCAAGTGCATGTCTGCCATAGAAGTTAATCCATTCCCAGTTGCCCTGCGGAATATCTATGCAAAGACTTGATGCTTTTTCAATTTTTATTGGTGTTCCGTTTTTGTTTCTGATTACTGCATTTCGGGTAATTATATCATACTTTTCAATTACTCCGTAACGCAGTATTACTTCTGTTTCCGTAGCTGTATCACATAGTGTTATTTCAAGTGTTTCAGCCTCGGTTTCATCTGCATAAACAGCCGGAAGTCCTTTTATGGAATATTTCCCTTTTGATATGCTGTATCCTTTATAACGAAGGTCAAGAGCCTTACTGCCATTTCTGTGGATTACTGAAACCGCTGATATGCGGTAGTCCCCTGCCCCTTCACATGCATATTCAAGAGGAAGTGTATTAAGAGAATATGTTCTCTCGTTTTCTGCATCGTAGGGATTTCCTGAAAAGCCGACATCAGTATAATTGAGAAGATATGACATATCTTCACCGACTTTTTTTCCGTACCATACATGTTCAAGGACGCCATATTTATCTGCTTTCATCTGGTATTCGGTATTTTCTGTTGAAAGTCTGAAAAAGCCTTTTTTATCAGTATATATCATAAATTTATCCTCCTTAATTTATTTCAAAACTGTAATCTTTGAGATTTGCAGTAAGAGTTATTTTATTTCCGTTATATTCTCTTGTTATTGTGAGCATATTTCCCTCTGAAGATGCTGTCATTTTTCCCTCAAGGCTGAAAGCAGGATTTGAATTTCTGAGTTCCATAAGCGATTTGAGATTCTGAACTACTTCACGTTTCTGTTCATGTTCAACATCTTCTGCTGTATAGTAATGGCGGTTTATATCTCTGCCGTTCTTTGTGCGTTCCATAAGCTCAGTATCATTTTCGCCTGCCAGCATTCCTACATAGTATACCTGCGGTATTCCGGGAGCAAAGAACTGTATTGCCCTTGCAAGCAGATATGCATTGTCGTTGTTTCCGAGTGCTGAATAGTATGTTGTATTTACCTGATAGATGTCGAGATTGTTATATGCCTCACTGCTGTAAATTTTCTTCACATTAGCACCCTGACTGTACATCTGTTCTTTAACCTTTTCAATTTCTTCATCAGGAAGAAGGTCTTTTACATCTACAATTCCTATACCGTCATGTGTATCAAGAGTTGTAAACTGTTTCATAGGACATTTTTCAAGCCATTTTACGAGATATCTGCCATTATGATTATAGAGTGCGTGAAGAACCATTACAGGAAGTGCAAAATCATAAATCCAGAATCCTTTTTCTGCAATCTTCATCGGGATTGTGTAATGCTCATGAATTTCAGGAAGAATTTCTCCTCCGCAGTCCTTGACAGTATCTTCAATATCATAGAGGAGATTCCATATATCAGGCTCAATGAAGAAACAGCTTGTATCAGGTTTCTTTACTGCATATGCAAATGCATCAAGTCTGATTACTGATGCTCCGTGATGACAGAGGTCTTTAAGAGTATTTTTTATAAAATCCATTGTCTTTTTCTTTGAAACATCAAGGTCAATCTGTTCTTCACAGAAAGTACACCATACCTTTTCTTTAGTTCCGTCTGCAAATTCAGCCTCAATATAGGGGGCTCTCGGCTTGCGTTTATATATCATATCAACCTGTTTTTCAGTTGGTTCGCCGTTTTCCCAGAAATCCCTATATGTTATAAAGAAGTCCTTATATTCTGAATTATCCTTGTTTTTCAGATAATCCTGAAAGTATTCGGAATGTGCAGAAATATGATTTACCATAAAATCAAACATCAGATAATAATCTTTTCCGAGTTCTTCAATATCTTTAAAAGTACCGAATTTTTCATCAGGCTTGTCATATCTCATCGGTGCAAAACCTCTGTCTGCTGATGACGGGAAGAATGGAAGAATATGAACTCCTCCTACTGCTTTGCTGTAATATTTATCAAGAATTGTATGAAGTTCATTAAGATTTTTTCCAAGACTGTCTGCATAGGTTATAAGCATTATTTTATTCTGAAATTTCATTTTTAAAATCCTCCTTTTACTGATACAGCAGTACAGATTTTATATCTGTACTGCTGTATTGGGGTGTGTTTGAAAAATTCTTTTTAATCAGCCTTTGACTGCACCGTTTGCTATACCGCCGATAATATGCTTCTGACAGAGAATGTAGAATATAAGAATCGGAACGAGTGCAAGCAGATATGATGCAAATGCAAGGTTATAGTTTGTACCGAACTGTGTCTGGAAGTTGAGCTGTGCAAGCGGAAGTGTAGTTTTTTCTGAGCCTGACATAATTACAAGCGGAGTCATTACATCATTCCAAGTGCCGAGTGCTGTAAGAATTGCGACAGTAGCATGCATAGGTTTCATCATAGGGAAAATTATTGTCCAGTATGTTCTCCAAGTAGATGCTCCGTCAATGTTTGCAGCTTCTTCAAGTGCAAGGGGTACATTTTTAAGGTATCCGCTGTAAAGCATTACATTCATAGGCATATAGAATACAACATAAAGCAGAATTACTCCTAACATATTGTCTATGCCCATAAGTGCAGTTTCCTTTACAAGAGGCATCATCAGTATTGCGAACGGTACAAACATACCGCTTACAATATAGAAATATATGAACTTGAACTTTTTATTGTTAGCCATTGCTCTGCCCACTGCATAACCTGCCATTGAATGAAGTAAAAGTGACAGAACAATTGATACACCTGTAATAATAATGCTGTTTGTAAGAGAGTTCCAGAAATCTGTTACTCTCATAGCTTCACTGAAATTTGAAAAGCTGAGCTTATCAGGAAAGCTTAATGCTCCGGCAACATCGTTTGTCATTTCTGACGGTGATTTTAGAGCTATTATTATTGTCATATAAAGCGGAAATAATATTGTAACACAGCCAAGAATGAGCAGTATTGTTACAGTTATATTATGCTTTTCGGGTTTGCCTTTTATTTCGCTGGCACTTTTTACCTTTACAGGTACAGGCTGAGGCACAAAATGTTTTTCTGAACTCATAACTGCTCCTCCTTTTTATTGGTAAATACAAGCTGTATAACTGAAATTGTAACGATTACAACAAAGAATACTACTGCGTTGGCACTCTGGAAACCAAACTGTCCGCCGTCCATACCGTTTTTGTATATGAGATAGGAGATTGATTCGGTACTCTGTGCAGGACCGCCTTTTGTGAGGGACATAATCTGGTCGAATACCATAAGCATATTCTTTGTGCTGAGGATAAGGTTTGTTGATATAAACGGAACAAGAAGCGGAAGTGTGAGCTTACGGAATGTACACCATTTTCCTGCACCGTCAATAGCACTTGCCTCATATATATCGCCCGGAATGGTCTGAAGTCCTGAAATGTAGATGATTGTATTCATCGCAACGCTCTGCCATACACCTACTATGAGAACACCTACCCATGCCCATTTTTCACTGGCGAGAATACTGTTGCTTAGAAATTCTATTCCGATTTTCTGTGCAACTGTCGGAATGATATATGTGAAAATAAAGCTGAAAATATAACCTACGATAAGTCCGCCGAGAATATTCGGAAGGAAATAGAGTCCTCTGAGCGTATTTTTAAATTTTATCCTGCTGTTAAGTCCGAGAGCAAGAAGAAGTGATATTACATTGATTAAAATAGTTCCGCAAAGGGCATATTTGAATGTGAACAGGTATGATTTTCCTACTCTTGAATCCTGAAACAAATCTGCAAAGTTTCTGAGTCCTACAAAATCATATGAACCATATCCACGATAGTTTGTAAGGCTGTAAAATGCACCTGTTATAAGCGGAACAGTGTTGAATAAGAAGAAAAGAATAAGTGCCGGAAGTATCATCAGGGCATATGTTTTTGTACGGCTTGACATCGGTTTGGATTTTTTCATTTCAATCCCTCCTCATATTTTCTTACCTTTTCGATAAGGTCACGATTGTATCTTGTCCATTCCTTGTCAAAACGTGAAAGGAATGTTTCAGTAGAATTTTCACTTGTATCCATAAGATAAGTCTGAATCATAGCATCAACGCTCATTTCGCTCGGGTAGTGATGGTCGTGATAGTCAGACATTCTGTCATCTGCTATATACTGTTTCATACCGTCAAGCATTGAAGGAAGTGTAAAGTCACCTTTTTTACATGGAACAGCACTCTGGTCATTGAGATAAATCTGAACTGTTTCATCTTCATAAAGGAAGTTAAGAACTTCATATACAGCATCTTTGTTTTTTGTTTCTTTCATAACTGCAAAGAGCAGGTCAACACCTGAGTTAAGAACGTTGTCTTCTTCATTGTCATTTGCAGGGAAAGGAAATGAATCTATTTCCATATCAGGATTAACTGAAAGAATCTGCGGAACAGCATAACTGCCTATTGTATACATTGCTGACTCCCCTCTTGCGAAAGCTGTACAGGCATCATTATAGCTGTAAGCATATGGATTAGGTTCACCGTAATCAAGGAGCTTTTTATCCTTTTCAGCTACTTCTGCATATCCTTCTGCAAAAGTAGTTTTTCCTGCACTTACCTGACTGCATATATCAGCGTCCGCAAGACCTACTGCAAGAGCATTCCATGGTGCAAGAGTAGTCCAAGTATCCTTATATCCGAAATAAAGCGGATAAATATCGGTTTCGGACTGAATTTTTTCGCAAAGGTCAGTAAATTCTGTCCATGTTGCAGGAACTTCCCAGCCGTTTTCCCTGAACATTTTTTTGTTATAAAGAATTCCGGCAGCATTTGCCACATAAGGAAGGGCATATACACCGTCCTGCGGAATAAATTCAAGGTCTTTTTCAATCTGGAGATAAGCCGGCTTTATATCCGAAAGGCCTTCAAAATCTGAAATATCCATAAAAAGTTCAGCATCAAGGAAATTTGAATAATTTATATCTCCGCCGATACCGACTATATCAGGATAATCTTCCTTTATCAGTCTTGTTTTAAGGACAGTCATAGCCTCATTAGGAGATTCTATTTTCAGTTCGATATTGTCATGGGTTTCATTGAATCTCTGTTCAATTGCTTCAAAAGCCTTTACAGCTTCCGGTTTGTACTGTAACATTCGTACAACAGTTTTTCCGCTTTTTTCAGAACTGCATCCGCCCATTGTCAGAAGTGATGAAACTACTGCAAGAGATGTAGCAAAAGTGATGATTTTTCTGTACTTCATTTTAAATCCTCCTTATAAGTTATTTACGTTTTACGTTGAAATTATTATAACATATATAATGCTATCAGTAAATAGCACATTTCAAGCGGTTTTATACCATTTTGCTATTTTTTATGTTAATACATAAAATGACATTGCATTTTGGTATATTTGGTGATATAATGGAAATAAAGTAATTAAAGAAAGGTGATTATTTATGAATGATTTGCTGTTTTCGGTTTTCCCGAATGAGAATTTTATCGATTTGGGACTCTTTCAGTTCGGCAGAGAATGCTGTACTCCCTCACATCTTTTCGGCCCTGCAAAAAGAAATCATTATCTTTTTCATTATGTTGTTTCAGGTTCGGGAACTCTTTTTTCTGACGACTCAAAAGGGGTGACTCAGACATATCATATAAAAAGTAATCAGGGGTTTATGATTTTTCCGAATCAGATTAACACATATATTGCTGATGAAATTATTCCCTGGGAATATATCTGGATTGAATTTGATGGTTTGCGGGTAAAGAGTATGCTTGAAGTAGCCGGTATAACAAGAGATACCCCCGTTTATCATGCACGTTTTCGGGAACTGCGTGAATCTATGATGAACGAAATGGAATATATCGTCAGAAATTCAGATTCTTCACCATTTCATCTGATAGGTCATCTTTATCTTTTCCTTGATTATCTTGTGCGTTCTGCATCAGCCTTTAAAATTGAAACCGGCAGTAAGCTCAGAGATTTTTACGTTCATGAAGCTCTTGAATATATCGAACATAATTTTCAGAATGATATAAGCGTTGAAAAGATTGCAGAAGTATGCGGTCTTAACAGGAGCTATTTCGGGAAAATTTTCAGAGAAGCTGTTGGAAAGACTCCTCAGGAATTTATTTTAAATTTCAGAATGGCAAAAGCATCTGAATTATTAAAACTTACAAAGCTAAATATTACGGATATAGGAAATGCCGTAGGATATGAGAACCCCTTGCACTTTTCAAGAGCATTCAGAAATATCTACGGCATTTCCCCCAGAGAGTGGCGAAATCAGAATAAAATCAAGTTAAACTAATAATTTCAAGGCTTTTCTCCGGTTCAGGAGAGATTCCATTATCCTTATATAATTCATATGAGCAGTCTGCATATCCTGTAAGTCTGATTGAATTGTAATCTATGCTTTCAGTATTTTCAGCAGGTTCACACATAGGAACTGCTTTTCCCTTACGGATAAAGAATACAAGCTCATTCAGTTCTGCTTTAACCCAGTGATGACCTGCCGGAAGAATTTCTGTTTCAAAATTATTGTAGTTTCTCATTCTGACAAGCATCATTTCTTCAGGGAGATAAACATATCTTCCCTTTGCATTCTGTTTATAAACAGGAGCTATCATAATTTCATTTCCTACAAAGAGCTGGTCTTCTGTCTGCTGTGCGTCAGTATCATCAGGGAAATCAAATGCAAGCGGACGGAATATCATTTCGTTATTAATAACAGCTTTAAGGAATTCACTGTAAAGGTAAGGTATAAGGCTGTAACGTATTTTTACCATTTCAGCCATTGAGTTTACACTGCCGAACTGATAAAGCTCCTGAACTCTTGTGCCGTCAGCGGAATGATTTCTGAAAAGCGGAGTAAATAATGAATACTGCAACCAGCGGAGCATCAAATCTTCTGTTGTATCTGCACCGAATCCGCCTGTATCACAGCCTGTGAAAAGAAATCCTGACATATTGAGTGCCGGAAGCTGCTGCATTGACTGAAGAATATGTGACCACCACGATTTGTTGTCGCCCTGCCATATTCCGCCGTAGCGGTGAGCTCCGATATACGATGAACGTGAGAAAAACAGCGTACGCTTTTCAGGTTCAATTTTGCGGAGTGCTTCATATGCCGAACGTGTCATATTCATTCCGTAAAGGTTGTGTACATCACTGTGCTTAACCATTTTTCCGTCAACATTATGATAAAATTTATCATAATCGCCCTTGTTTCCGTTAAGACCTGCAACCATTCCTGTAAACTTGAAATATTCATCTATACCCATATTTCCGGAAGTGAGATTTTTGATTTCTTCAAGAGTATCTTTGAGTCTGTCCTCAGTGTAGAATATTGCCGGTTCGTTCATATCATTCCAGAAACCGTCAATACCGTATTTTGTAAGAACAGAATACTTTTCTCCGAACCATTCTCTTGTTTTCGGATTAAGGAAATCAGGAAAATGCACTTTGCCCGGCCATACAGCTCCTACAAAATCTCCGCCCTCTGCATTTTTACAGAAGTAATTATTTTTTACGCCTTCTTCATAAACGTCATAGCCTTCTTCAATTTTAACACCTGCATCAATAATCGGAACAAGGTGTATACCATCTTCTTTCATATCAACTGCAAGTTTTCCGAAATCTGAAAAACGTTCAGTATCAACAGTGAAATCCTTGTAGCGTTCCATATAGTCGATGTCAAGGTAAATGCTGTCAATAGGAATACCTGCTGATTTAAATTTTTCTGCAACTTCACGAACATCTTCTTCATTCTTGTATCCCCAACGGCTCTGACCATATCCGAATGACCAGAAAGGAGGTACATAGCTTCTTCCAATAATGGTACGGAACTGCTTTACAATGTCCTTTTCTGATTCTCCGTCAATGATATATACCGCAAGGTCATTTTTATCAGCATGGATATTCATAATATCCCTGTTGGTATAGCCAATATCAAAGATGATTTTTCCGGCATAGTCGAAAAATGCACCGAAAGTTTTTTCACCCTTTATGATTATGAAGTTGTGAGCTCCATAGAGTGAACGTGTATCTTCCTGATGATTTGGGTTGTCATAGTTCCAGCCGACATATTCCCAGCCTCTTTTGTTTATTCCTCTTACCTGCTCGCCAAGACCATAAACAATATCATTCTCGCCGAGTCTGTATGTGAAACTGCCATTTCCGTCAGTTTCAAAGTAAGGAAGCTTGTCACAGGATTTTTCAACATTCTTTACTACGGCATCAGTTGGAAACGGATTTCCGAATACATATTTTTTTATCATATGAATACCTCTTTTCTGTTGTTTTTTTATGTAATGTGTTTTTGCTTTCTGTCAATATAATACCACATTATTCTACGCACTTCTACTGATTTTATACTTTTTTTATGATACTATCCTACTTTTTTGGAAAGGAACTTTTTATGAAAAATATTCGTTCAAAGGAAAGCAGAATCCATAGTTCTGCTGAAAAACCTTTTTCATTTTATGAGTGCATTATACCTGATTTGTTTCCCTATGTTCCTATGCACTGGCACGATGAATTTGAAATAAACTATATAATTGAAGGTTCTGCTGAATTTATCTGCGGAGATGAAAAAATTACTGCATATAAGGGTGATGTAGTTATAATACAGCCAAATATACTGCATTCCATATATACAAATTCACGACAGGTATATGACACACTTGTATTCAGTGCATCGGTTTTCGGTGAATCGCAGACAGACAGATATATAAAAAAATGCATACTCCCGCTTGTTGACGGAAGTTTGCGTATTAAAGTTCATATTAATCCTGAACACTGTTACTATCAGGAAATAATAATTACTGTTGAAAATATTTTTTCATGTGCAAAAGGAAATTCCCCTCATCTTGATATGCTTATGAGAAGTGAGATTTTACGGCTTTTCTGGCTTCTTGAAAGTGATTCGGAGAAAGGAAGAAAATCAGTTGATGAAACAAGCGAAGTAATCCGTCAGGCACTTGTATATATAGAGGAACATTTCAGTGAATCCATTTCAATCAGACAGCTTGCAGATTCAGTTCATCTCAGTGAAAGTTATTTTATGAATCAGTTCAAGCGATGCGTAGGTTTAAGTGCCTCTGAATATATTTCACAGTACAGAATAAACTATGCCTGCAAGAAAATTGCGGATACACCTGAAAATATTGCAGATATTGCATTTGACAGCGGATTTCGCAATCTTTCAAACTTCAACAGGCAATTCCTGAAAACTGTGGGTTGTACTCCTCTGGCTTACAGGAAAAAAAGCATCAGGCAAAGAATACAGACTACCTGATATTATGTTGTTTATATTTTGCCTTATTTTCATACATTCTTTTATCAGCAGTATCAAGACATTCAACAAAACTTGTACTGCTGTTTTCAAGATATGAAACGCCGTATGAAATACTTACATTTTTTTGCTTTACTGAAAAGTGAACAGCTTCATTCTGAAGTTTTCTTACTATTTCTTCAGCTTCTTCAAGACTTGTTTCTGTAAGTATTATAACAAATTCATCTCCTCCGACTCTGAAAATTCTGCCTTTATGCTGTATAACAATATTTGTACGGAAAAGCAATGCTGTCATTCGTATATATTCATCTCCCACAAGATGACCGTATGTATCATTTACTTTTTTAAGGTCATTGCAGTCAGCAGAAATTACGCTTATAGGATATTTTCCGTTCTTTTCAATAGATGAAGTATACTGTTCAAAAAAACGTCTGTTGTATACATTGGTCAGACCGTCCATCATAGCACTTTCTTCAAGACTTAACCGCAGAAGTTCTCTTGCAGTTACATTGTTTATAAGTCCTACAATACCTTTTACATGTTTGTTTTCATCAAAAAGAGGCTGTTTTATTATTTCAAAAAATTCACGTTCTTCATCAGTATTTATTTCTATTGTATAGGCTGTCCCCTTTCCTGTTTTTATAATTTCCATATCAGCTTCCATAGCTTTTTTAGCATTGTCTTTGTCTTTTCGTATATCAACATCAGTTTTTCCTCTGATAGTCCATTCAGGGTCATCTTTGTGTTCAATATGATGCCAGTAATGAGTGGCAAATATATATCTTCCCTTCTCATCTTTAAGATATATATTTGAAGGGAGTTCTTTAAGTATTTTTTCAACCTGATAAAATGTCACTGAATTTTTTTCATGCATGGCATTTTCAATTTTATGAATAAGAAATTTGCTGACAAGCGGAGGATATATTACATCAACAGCACCGTTTTCAAGGCATTTTTCAGCATATATATCGCTGGTTATGTCATTACAGTATATAATTACCGGAACTGATGAAAGAACCGGATTTACCTCAAATTGCTTAAAAACCTGATAATTATTTTCAGATGCCTTTTTACTGCTGATAATCAGTGCAGAAAAGTGCTTTATATTTTCGTTTATATACTCAAAACTATATAAATTTTCACTGACGACAATAAGATTATACTTTTCTTCAATTATATTTTTTATATCAGAATAGTCCTGTGAATCATCTGAAACGATTATAACTGTCTTTTTAATACTTTTTGAAATTTCCATATTTTTCTCCATTATTCTAAAAGGTTCAACGTAATTTATTTTCTAAGTTTAACATAAAAAATGTCAAATGTCAATATATATTGTAGAAAAAAACAGAGTGATTAAAAAACCACTCTGTTCACAGACATATTTTTTCAATATTTTTAAGCTCAACTTCAGATTTAAGTCAACGAATCAACAAAGACTTATATTATTTTTCCGTCTTCAATTGTAATAACTCTGTCAGCATATTGTGCAATATCAGGATTATGTGTTATCATAACCAAAGTATGACCATATTCTTTTACACCGTTTGTAAGGAGTTTCAAAACATCTTTTCCTATTGCACTGTCAAGGTTTCCTGTTGGTTCATCTGCAAGTATTATCTTAGGTTTATTTGCAAGAGCCCTTGCTATGGCAACTCTTTGCTGTTGCCCGCCTGATAATTGATTGGGAAATGATTTTTCCTTCCCTTTTAATCCAAGTTCCTCTATAATATTTGATATGTAATCTGCATCAATATTTTCTCTGCTTATATTTACAGGAAATGTGATGTTTTCATATACATTAAGAACAGGAATGAGATTATATGACTGAAAAACAAAACCTATTTTCCTGCATCTGAATTCCGACATAATCTTATCATTAGCATTTTTATAATTAAATCCGTCCAGAATAACTTCACCGGTATCATAACTGTCAAGACCTCCGATTATATTAAGGAGCGTACTTTTTCCCGAACCGCTTTTTCCCAGAATTACTGCAAATTCACTTTCCCTGATATCCAGAGTAATATCTTTGAGTGCGTGGAAGGATTCATTTCCTGTTTTATAATATTTATTCACGTTCTTTAATGAAATAATGTTCATTTTAATTACTGCCTTTCATATATCATTTCTACGATTGAATCATTTGTATTATTTCTTATATTAAAATATGCAAACAGTTCAATCAGGCATATAAATAACAGATTTACCAGCAAATAAGCAAATGCTGATATTCTGATTTCATCAAACAGTATAAATGTAAGATAAGAATTTATAATCAAAGAAACAGGTATGCTTATGGCACATGATATTGCTGTGAGAATAAAATTTTCATAGCACACAACAGTCCATAAATTTTTCAGGGATAACCCCATAGCACGCATTACGCCGTATTCAGATTTTTTGTTTGCCATATTTTCTTTTATCGTATTGCTGATAATCATAAAGCTCAGTAAAACAGTAGCTGTTACAATATATATTGATATTATTATCATACCAAGCAACTGTGCCTCAGCATCTTCTTTTCCGCTATGCAGATTAGTGATATATACTTTATTGGTAGAAAAATCAATATCTGAAAGTTCGGATAAATCTTCATTCGTTTCAACAAGAAATGTACAATAATTTCCGGTTGTATAATCCAGATTTTCTGCCATTCTTTTATTTATTATCAGCTTATTTTTATTGTTGTAAATTGCGTAATTTAAATCAATTGCATCTTTAAGATTTATATCAGGTGATATAGTATATTCTTTATTGCTTGCTAATGATTGTATTTTTATATTATTATCCGGTTCAGAAATCAAAACGGAAAAAGGTTTTTCTGAATTATAATCAATATTGTTTATATCTGCAAATTTCTGCCATAAGTTATCATCATATAACAGAATCTGAAGTGGTTCACACTCTTTATTCCAATTGTAATCTTGCAGACATTCTTCAGTATAGACTGCATTTATCCTGTCCGCAGATTTTAAGATTTCCAAATCATCTTCTGTAAACGCAGAACCATACACTATGTCAGCTATATCAGCCTGAATGGAATAATCACTGAAATCAACGGCACTGCTGATTGAATTTACTTTTATAACACTGAAAAAATTACATATCACCAGACAGAGCATAAAACTTACTATCAGAGTTATAGTCTGAATCATACTTTTTGCAAAATTTCTTTTCAGATTGCGTAATGCAAGATTAAACAAATAATTTCTGGAGTTTAACTTTTTGCTTTTCTCCGAAATCAATTTTCTGTTTGTATCAAAAGCTCTTATATTAATCGGATTTGTTTTTCGTATTTTAAAAATCAGCTTTAAACAGGCAGAAAGAGCTGAAATCAAAGTTATCAGGTATGTTATAATATATGTTTTAATATTTTGTTCAACTTTCATATTTGCAACAGTGCTTATAAGTATTGACATAATTTTTTCAGCGATAGTCAGATTCAATAAAGCACCTGATGCCATACCTATAAACGTTCCCATAGATACCAATAAAAATTGCTCCGTAAGAATAAACCCGATAAGTTGTTTGTTTGTCAGTCCGATACATCTCATAGTTCCGAAAACATTTATCTTGCGTACAAAACTCAGACTGACAGTATTGTAGACGAATATCGTAAGACAGACAGCAATTATCAGGGATAACAGAAATATAGTCAATGAAACACTTTCAAATGAACCTTTTTCGCTGTAATTTAACATTTTTTCATCATTGTCAATAATCTGCATGCTGTTGAAATATTTAATGCTCTCCGGTGAATCATCAGCTACAATATTTTTTATTTCTTCTTTGGCATAAACTATTTTTTCATCATTGAAGTTTCCTTCTTCTGCTTCAACGATTACAGCATTTGACATACTATCATTCATATTGCTTTCTGTTAAAATATCCTGTGCCGTTTTGAGATTGGTAAAAAAGAAATTTCCATTATCCATAACATCTTTTATTATTCCGCAGATTTTAAATTCCTTGTTTATATCTATATCTTTATAATCTTCGATAATTAATGTTATATCTAATGTCAGACTGCCATTTATATTCAGTTCAGGGTGAAGTCTGGCATAACTTTCTTCAATGCATATCTCATTTTCAGATTCAGGATATTTTCCGCTTAGCAGAGAGGTTTTTTTGAAATAATCCAAATCACCTTCAAATCCCATAATTATTGATGATTTTGAATTATCTTCAAATATTTGTCCGATAAGCATTGTTGAAAGGTATCTGTCAGGTGCTTTTTCACCCATATTTCTGAATTTTTCATCTATTTCAGTTAATTCTTCATAACTTAAATCAATAACATAGAAATCCTGCGGAGCATTTGAATTAACAAATGATTTGAACGATGACAAGTAGCAATCACTTATCTGAATCATACTGAACATAAGCATAGTTGAAATTGCAATTCCGATTATTGCTCCTATACTGCTTTTTTTGTTGCTTATGATGTATCTGTATACTATTTTAAACATATTAGTTCTCCTGATTTGTATTATCTCAGTTTATTATTATATAAACTTACAATTATTCAAAGTAATTTGATTTCATTAAGCATCGTAAAATCAATACTGTCCCTGTGAGCAAGCAGATTTCTTGCATTTCTCATCTTGCATAACATATCAAATTCGCTCTTTTCAAGAAATTTTTCTTTTCCTGAAATAAAGAACAACTGTCCGATTTCAACATCAGACGGTTTATCAATTCTTTCACCGCTTGAGCTTGTAATCGGAAGATACTTCTTAATTTTATTGCTGTACTTCTGCACAAGTGTACGTCTGAAATCTTCAAGGCGTGGGAAAAAAAGTTTTATCTGAGCTTCCCATATTGCTTTTTCTACCACTTCTGATAAATTATTAATTTTTATATTATTATTTCTTATAACTTCACTCGCCGTTCCGTAAGGGTCTTCTGCAAGATTTATTCCTTCTTTTGCAAGCAAACCGGCAATTTCTACATTATTATTTGCTATGTTACTTGCAAGCTCAGAAATATACTGTTTTTGAATACTGCTGCATTTTTCAGATGAAAGAAGTGTTAAACACAGCATAAGGCAATCATAATCAGTAACATAATCCGCATACTGAAAATTGCTTATAAGCTTAGAACCATTTGTATTTGCATTTTGAACAAAAAGAATAAATATGCACCGTTCTTCCGAATTGCGGTGTTCCAGATATTCAGATACTGTTTTCAGCCACGAAACTGCATTACCGGAGTTTATTCCGGTAATACATAGAATCCTGTGGTTAAGTATTGTATTATTATTTTCAGCCATAAACTGTTCATAACTTTTATCTGTCCAGTATTTCCTGCGTTCTGATTCACTGAAATACTTTGTAAAAAGGTATTTTCCAGGCTCTGCTGTAATTGAAGTTACATCATCATATATGATAGAGCGTGTATCTGTCATAAAAGAAAGTTTCTGTTCAAGAAATTCAGTCATATCATTATACCAAGGTATATTTCCTGAAAAATTCATTATGACAGATTTACCATCAATCAAAGAATCCTTTACATCATCAAGAAAGCGAACCGAATTTACAAGTCTGCTCCACCAAAGTTCACCTGTTCTCATGATAAAATCTCCTCAAAATACTTGCTCATTTCATCTTCTACCTGTTTTCTGCTTCCAAGAAGCTCCCTGAAACCTTCTGTTGCAAATCTGTAAAAATTTTCCTCTTTGGAAATAACATTTAAATCCCACATTTCATAAAGAAGTTCTTCAAGTTTTTCACGGTCAATATTCAGAATTCTTGTAATTTTGTATTCCTTTGCAACCTTGAGAATATCTTCAGCAGTATACTTCTTTTCAGCAGGCATTTCATAATAAAGATAGGCAAGAATCAAAGCAAGAATGTGATAATGACTGCGTCCTTTTTCTTCAGTAAAGAGTGATGCTTCAAGTTTTTCATTAACTTTTGCCTTAAAATCACTATCGGCAAGCACCTTTTTAAAGTGACTTTCACTGATTTCATAGTAAGGTGTGTTAACTTCATTGTATCCTGCATAATCATCACTTCTCATTGCTTCAAGAAGTTTCTGACAATAGAACTGAATTAAACCGGGATAAAAATTTGTTTTATTAAGTATGTTGGAAATTACTTCCTTATTAAAACGAAAACCGAGATATGCAAGTGTATTTGTAAGGAGCTTGATAGCCTCAGGTCTTTGGAACTGCGTTACAGAAGTATAGCTAAGATGAAGAAGTGAAGAATTTCCATGCATTACTTCTTTACTGAATCGTACAAGGTTATGAGTACCTGCGAGAACAAGTTTGAACCTGTCAGAAGGAATATTTTTCACAGCTGTTATTGGCGGATTATCATCTGCCACAGATGTTTCAATAAAAACATCAGCTTCATCAATCATAACAAGCAGATAATTTATGCGTGTTTCAGGGTTCTCATCCATAAGGCGTATTTTAATATTTTTAGCCAAGTCGTCCCAGTTATCACATTCGCATTTCTCATCAAGTATTCCCTGAATGATAAGTTCCTGTGAAAGCTGTTTTGCCGCTTCCTTATAGTTCTTATACTTAACTTCAATCCATACTGCTCTGTCGCCGTTTCCGTTTTTATCAACATTATGCTGTGCCATTTTAAGAAGTGCAGACTTACCGAGCTGACGGCCTCCATATACGAGATTTACTCCCTGAGGAGATTCAATATCAGTCAGCTTGTCCTCACGTCCGGTAAAGAGTTCCGGTGGCATAGTCTGTGAAGAAGCTTCAACAAAAGGCTGACAGTATGCAAACGGAAGTGTTGTAGCCATAAGACGTTTTGCAATAGTATCCGCTGTGTAATGCTTTGCAAGATAGAAAAGAACAACTCTGTCAACAACAATAAAGGTTTTGGAAAAAGCTTTTTCTTTTTTGATTTCTTTTGCAAGACTTCTGCGTTCTTCAATATTAAGTGTAAAATCAAGAAGAACAAGTGTATTTTTCGGTGTTGAGTTCATCATACGGAAACTGTTCATCAAAGAATTACAGCCAAATTTACCATAAAGGCAGGCAACTCTGAAACCTTCTGTTTCTGTCTGAGAACCAAATGCAGGAATCGGATGAACATATGTAACTTTACCTCTGCGTTTCTGACAATAGACAATGTAGCTGTCAATATTCATATTGTTTTCATCACGCTTTATTGAAACCGGACTGAATCCAAGCTTTGAAAGCAATCTCTGAAGGTCATCTGTTCTTGCAGGCCCGCCTTTAGGAAAGTTTCTGATTAATTCTGCACCGCCTTTTGTTTCCTTACGGGCATTGTTTGTAAGTTTCTGGAGTGCAAATTCCATATCTTTTTTTCCTGAATACTCTGCAATAGCATCAACAATACTTTTGCCTGCACCATAAACTACATGATAATCAATCTGATGTTCGCTGATAAAATCAGAGAAATATCTGTATGGTTCTGCTGTGTAGTCATTTACTTCCTTTGTATCATGTCTGCGAATACAATTGAGAATTGATTCGGCAGAAGTATAATTCTGGTCTTCAATAAGTGAAAGAATTTCTTCCTTTGTGTAAATGCCGAAATCATACTCCGGCTTGTCTGCAAGGTCTTCAAGCTGACGTGTAAGTTCCTCGCCTCTTTTAACTGCATTTGCAGATATACGATTTTTTATAGAATCAAGCATTCTGACATAGAAACCATAATCTCCGGTAATTCTCGAAATTTTATACCATGCCAATGCAAGTTTCAATACAGAATCCTTTTCACCGTTCATATTTGAAATTATGCCATAGTTTTCAAACAATTCAACTTCATCACAGAATTCTTTATACATTGTTTCAAAACGTTGCTTAACAAGTTTATAGCATTTATTTACTTCATCAGAGGAAGTTACTGATTTGAGAGATGTGTCATTTATATCTTCCGCATATTCCATAATCAGCTTGGCAGAACGGAAATTATGTTTTGATTCATCTTTACTGATTATCTGTTTCAGACGTTCTTCAAATGAAGTATTATCTGTGGTTATATGATGTTCGATTCTTGAAAGGATATTCATTTTTCCCCATCCACAGAATGTTGCTTCAAGCTCAGGAAGATAATTTTCATCAAGAAGAATATCTTCGCCTGAAAGGAAACCGATAAAGAAATATTTCTTATCCTTGGCATTATATGTACCTTCCATTTTTTCAAGAAGTTCTTTTGTAGTAAGACAGATACTGTTTGTACCCCAGTCAAATTCATTTTCCTGAAGTACTCTGCTGCTTTCAGTATACAATTCTCTCATCATTGAAATAATCTGCGGAGCAACAGTATCATAATTCTGCATAATGTATGATTCTTCAGCATTTCCGGAATGTTCTGCTACTGCAAGCCATTCGCATATACAGGAAATAACCTTTTTGATTGTATTTACAATATTTGTTCGTTTACTTCCCTTTATTTTATCATGCGGTCTTGCAATATGTCTGCCTTCACTTATAATCATATCTTTTGCCTTATCCCAATATTCATCAATAAAGGCATCAATTTTCAGTACATCTATATTATCTGCAATAATACTTCTGTTATTGCGGATGAATGTGTTTTCCATACTATTTCGCACATATCTGAACTCTGAAACTTTATTATCAGCAACAATGTTCAGGCATTTTCTTAAAATACTCTGTTCATCAGAAAACATTGCTTCACGGAGTCGGCGAACCTGTCCCTGACTTTCAAATATTTCACTGCTTCTTTTATCTATGGAATCACATAGTTCATTGGCTTCCTTAATTACATTATCAATAATATTTGCATTGCTTCTGTAACCTGCAAATGCATCAATTGCACATCCTGTATTATCATAGAACTTTTTCATCTCTGACAGGAGATTTACAAGCATCGGATATTTATTTGAAACATCTGATGTTTCAACAACACAAATAAGGTCATCAAGATAATAATCCTGCATTACCGGATTAAATAATGTACGAAGAACAGCAGAAACCATAAGTTCCTCATTGTATTTTGGAAGCAGATTCTGGGACGACTCATAAAGATTTACTATCTGTGTACTTGTGTATTCACATTCAGAAAGCGGATTCTGATATGCATAACTGAATGCTCCTTCAATACTCTGAACAGCCTGTAACATTGTAAATTCATTATACAGAACCGATTCGCCTTTTATATCACTTTTCTTAGCAATTTCTGATACAGCAGTAAGCCAGGTTATAAGACAGTAAAGATGATTTTTGTCAAAAGAAGAAATTTTTTCAACCATAATACTGTCATTTATAGCAAGTCTATTGAATCCTGCTTCATCAATGTATTCATCATATGCCTCATTAAGAGTCATTATTAATTCTTTGTTTTCAGAATCATCTTCATCTTCCTGTTCAGTGATTTCTTCTTCAAAAGGTTCATTTTGTTTATCAAGTTTTTTGAGCAAAGATTGCTTACGTTCAGAATCTGAAGCATCATTTGCATACTTTTCTGCGTTTTCATAATCTTCAAGTTCATAATACAATTCTGCAAGCTCAATATATATGCTTGCATCACGCATAACATATTTATCCGTCATTTTATTTCTTTTAACAATATCAAGCCAGTCATAAAGCTGACCAATAGCAGACTGATAATCATGAAGATTACGATAACAACGTTCTTTTCCTATCAGACAGTGAAGAATACGACCATAATCACTATTATCGCAATAGTCAAGCAAAGTATTTACTACATTAAGCGATTTGGAGTAATCATGTACTTTCATATAATACTGCTGGAGAATTTCAAGAGATTTTTTTGTTTTTGGAACAATATCAGCATACTTATCAGTAAATTTTTCAAGTTCATCAGAATAACCAAGGTCACCGTTCTTATTCCAAAGTGCAAGGTAACAGGATATAATCTGTGAAAAAGCCAAATCTGTAACCTGAGTTTCAAGTTCTTCTCTGTATATCTTAATTGCTTCTTCGTATAATCCCTGCGTATATAGGTTGTTTGGATTCTTTTTCACAGGCTTTGAAACAGGTTTCGGATTTTCTTCTATCCGGACAATTTCCACAGCATAATCCTTTCCTGATTTTCTGGAAGTTTTAAATGTTACAGGAATTGTTCTTGAATTATCCCATTTTGATATTGCCTTTAAAATTGCCTTGAGCTTGTTATCTGTAACTTCCGATAATTCATATTCATACACTTTACCGTCGTTTGCCGTAATTTTTCCAGCTTCTTCAAAAAAATTATATTTAGTAATTCTGCCTTCACCAGATGAAGAAACTGAACTTACTGGAATAACAGAATCCTGTTCAATATCATAAAATTTTATTTCTTCAGAGATTTCAGTATTAGAATATGATGTTTCCAGTTTTGAAATACTTTCTTCAAGATTAGCTGAAACAGATAAAACAATACCTTTTATATTTGCAAGATAAGACATCGATTCCATAAGTTTCTTATTTAATGAATCAGTAGGATTCATAGCAACAAGATATTTTAATGCACTTATATCATTACATTTTTCAGCTGAAAATTTAATTACTTCGATTGCTTCATTAATAAACTCGTTTTCTTTATTTTTACAGTAAATTGCAGCAAATACTGATGCTAAAACATAACACTTAGAGTCATCATTCTTTTCTGCACCATCAAAAGCTACCTTATAAGCGTTTCTCATATCATCAGCATAATAAAAAGAGATTGATGAATCACAATATTCGTTTGCAAATGCACACACATATGCATAAAATCTGTTTACTTCAGGATTATTTTCATATCCATTATCATTGATGATATTCCACGATGCATTTATACATTCTTCAAATTTGGATTCATCATGATTATCAATTGCACTCAAAGCTTTGTTCAATATTGGAGAGAATTTAGTCTTGATACTGTTATCCATTGGTTTAAAAGCTGATTTTAATTCATTTTTGGTGCAGGTAAATTTTATATCTGATTTTATTTCAGATTCGTTTTTCTTTTCTTCCTCTGTGATGATTTCGTTAGCTTTTAATGATTCACCGGTTGATGAAACGATAGCTGTGTCAGATACTTGAAAAGGAATCACATTTTTTCCGAATGCATTACTTTCTTCAATTCCTGCAATTTGAGAATACATTAAGGTAACTTTTGCAGTTACTATGATTTCAAGAGTAGATGTCTTATCATTTTCTGATAAAACTCCTTCGATAATTTGCCCGTTTGACTGCGTAAATCTGATTGGTGAGCCAATTGGCAGAGCAGATAATTTTTGTTCAACAAGATTCATAAGTGCTTATCCTCCTAAAGTTATATTTTTATTCCATAATCTGACTGGAATTGTAATAATTATACATCTTTTAATAGTTTTCGTCAATAGGATTTCTATATATTTTATATATTTGCACAAATTTGTCATGTTCTTTTTTTATAATTCTGAGTGATGTAGTATAATAAAACTTGACACTCCAACCTCAAAGGAATAAAATAGGAAAAGGAAAAAATGGAGGAAAAGGAATGTCAGAAAATAAACAATATGAAAAAGAGTACAAAGTGCAGGCAGTAAAGCTTGCAAAAAAGATAGGGGCGGTAAAAGCAGCGAATGAACTTCAGATACCCGTAAATACGCTGTATGGCTGGATCAGAAAAGCAAAAAGAGGAAGTCTTGATATTGGCTGCGGAGAACGCAGTCCGGAAGAATCTCTGAATATCGCAGAAGAAAACCAGCAGCTGAG
>CAKSPD010000017.1 GCA_934481385.1 uncultured Oscillospiraceae bacterium | reverse complement strand
TGAATCTAAAAAGCCAATATCCAACATTATGCTTGACTGTTTGCTCGATTTTGACTCTTTATTACAAATCGTTATCAAAAATTGATTTCCGTGTCGGTCATGCTTTCTGGCTTGACTCGTTTTTTATGCAATTCTCCATTTTGCTGATACTCGTGAATCCATTTGTAGAGTTCTTTTGAACTGGGATATCCAAGTATTTGCAATGTTTTGCTCACTGACTTCGTCTGCCGATATGTTTCGATTGTTTTCTTTCGTTGTTTGTAACTATACATTCATTTGTACACTCCTTACGTCTAACTTTTTGTCCGCAGACTCATATCTGGAATATTTCTTCGAGTGATAATTGTTAAACGTTCCTATATATATGATTTATTTTGTCATATAGATATCTGACTATTTCACGATTAAACAACAAATTGATTATTAGGCAGATAATATCAATCATGATTTTTACAGAAATTCCGGAATAAAAATTTTTCGTCTAGATGAATAACTTTTTGAACCTGCGATTATGAGTTTGATTCTATTTTCTCCGTTTTTGCATTGAATATGTTTCATTAAGTCATCTCAGAAAGGAACTGGAACAATATAGATATATCCTGCTTGATAGAATAGATGGTAGGAACAAGTTTATAAAAGCAAATACATCAGTATCAGCTGTCCATACTGCTAATCAATTAATACTTGATGATAAAATATCTGAATAAGCAAATAGAAAAGAAAAGCTATCAAGGAAACTTTCCTGATAGCTTTTTTTGTTATGCAGTATTCTTTTAATACTTAGAATTGACGTTATAAAAATGAAAAGGAATCTTATGGATTTATATGTAATTCCAAACTCAATACTACTTAATCTAATACGATTTTCTGCCAGCCTTCCATTATGGTTCTCCCCATTTGGATGCCTTGATCTGCAAAAAGTCTGCCATCTGTGCTTATCCAAAAATTAATCATATTATTTCCCATAAAACCAGCAAGAAGGAAATCCACATTCTCTTTATTACCAACAACATTCAAAGGATTGTAAGATTTCAGATCACTTTTTGAAAGAGGTATCCTTTTTTTAAATATACTATACTTAGGATCAATACATATTTCAAATTCTTCATCATTTGTATCTTTACCTTTTATTCCACCAAATTCTTGCATGAAGCTGATCTGCGATGTAGATAGTTCTATTCCTTCTTTTTTATATTTATTTATCAAGCTACTGATATCCTTTTTTCTGCCTTCAAACCAACCCGCTTTTTTTAGAATATCAAGTGTCTTGGGCATAATATGAGCATGATAATCATATTCAACACTTAAAAGATATTCAAAAAATTTATCTTCATTATTGGCAATTAATTCAGTCTTAGAATTGAAGAATTCGCCCCTTTCACTCATAAAAAGAGTTTCTATTGAACCAGAAACGTTACTTATCCAAGCTACACCCATTACATTTTTATTTTCTCCCTGCCATTCTGCAATTGTTTTGGGAGATGTAAAAGGATATATCTGAATATGCAATCTATCTTTTGAAACTTTCTCAATTTTTTCAAAAATTATCATATGATATTTCTGAGCAAATTGAACCATTAAAGTATTGTTTCTGATTTCAGAATATTGATTCAATTTTTCTTTAACAACAGAAATATCAATTTCTTCTGATGAAATAAAAATAGCTTTATTTTTTATTATTTTAATCAATTCTTCTTTGGTCATACTACATTCCTCCACACAGAAAAAGTGTTGTAAATATCTATCTATTAGTTTTCAACAAAACATTTATAATCTCCTTAGCGGTATGATACAGCACATTGCATTCCGATAATGCTTTCTCAAACTTAAATTTAAAATCAACGGCAGAATTTCCGTTTTCATAAGAATAGCATTCCAGGAAAGTTTCTGATAGTTGCAATTTTTTCTATATGAAATTTTATGGTATTAGCATCAACAGCATAATAATATCAATTATAGTGATAGCATTTATATTTTTCAAGTGCATCAAATACCTTATGGTAAACTACCTGATTTGGGTAGTAATCATAGTTAGTGAAAATCGAAATGCCATTGTGATAGAAATGTTCCAATATTGCCGCAGCAGTAGCAGCACTCCTGCTCTGACCATATTCGCACTGACAGATGATATTCAATCCTTTGTCATACGCATGATAGATAAATGTGGCGATGTCTGAAACCTCTGGAAAATAAATATCATAGGTATAACCCTTGTGTTTCAGGACATCAAGGTCAAGGTCGTCAAGCTCGCTGTAAAATACATTTTTGCAAACTTTGCTGTAATCAACATGAGAGTAGTTCTCATCAATATGTTTTATTGCAGGGTCGTAAAAACTGATAACTGCTGTATTATCGGGGAATTTGCCTTCTGCTATTATACGCTCAATTGCTTCTCTTGAATATACAGATATAGTCATAAGTACCTCCACTTAGAATTCAAAACATTTATATTTCTTAACTAATCCTGAAAAAATCAGAAATCTTCGTTGATTTCTTTGCAATAACTTTGAAAACACTTATTTCGTAAGTATTACGTAATGTATGTAATAATAGAGTTAAACATAAAATGCCTCTGTTGCAGAAACTTCCTTGATAGTCCTGATAATCATATAATGAAATTGATATTTCATATAATACTTTCTCTTTTTATCAATACATATTGCTAAGTTCCGACTTCACTATTTCTACAAACTCATTTCTGTTTCCGTTAAATGAAACGATTCCTTTATGATTATAAAAACGACTTTTTGAGCCTATTAGCCAAAGGAGTCTATCCAATTTAAAAGCTGAAGCCTCACTGTCTATCGATTTATAATCTTCAGCGATTCTGAAAACAGCTTCAATAACATCATACTCATCATCTGAAGATAATCCAAGATTGGAGATTATATAGATAACATGTTCGTCAGGTTTTGAATAATTTGACATTCCAATATCTTTCAACCAATTTGATACAAGTGCAACTCCCCACCACTTTATTCTGTTCGCAATGAGCCGAATGAGTTTGTTTCTTTCTTCTTTCTTTGTTGAATCAAAGCTGTCAAAATATGCATACATCTCTGTTGTGCTTTGAAATTCAGACAGATACTTAGCTGTACAGCATATATTTTCTTTGACCTTTTTATATGCATCGTTTGAACCTGCAAATGCCTTTCTAAAGAGTTCATCTAATTCGTTTGCTGGCAGTGTAGCAATATTTTGATTGAAATAATATACATCAAAATCCTTAAACAAAGATTTTATTTTTTCTTCGTTTTCTGTTATTCCGCTTTTGCCGAATTGCGGATTCCAATCACGGAATGAATATACAGCTGTTTCAAAAACTTCATTCATAGTTTTCTTGCGATTATTATCGAGGTATGTATCCAGTATTTTCTGAGTAAGTCCCTGAGAATGCTCCCATAAATATTCTATGGCTTTTTCATAAATAAAGCAATTTTTTTCTGTAATTGTCATAATTAATTCCTCCTGTAAGTGATTTGGGATTATATGAGTGAAAAGCAGTTTATTTAAATTATCAGCCTGAAACCAAACTTCCGCTGACATTAAAGTTTTTATTACAGTAAAGCTGTATTTTTACTATAATTCTATTTTATCATATATGATGTACCAAAAATGCCCTATGTTAAGTCTTGTATCTTTCAAGTGCATTTTTTAACGTTTCAGCGATTTTTTCACGCAGACTTTTTGGTGACAGCACCTCAACTGCATCAGCAAACTGTATCGCCCAGTGAAGCATAGCAGATTCGCTTGCCCGAACATGTACTTTTATCATATCATCAGGCAGTTGTTCTATGCGTAAATCTGTACCAAAGCTATCCACAACATCATTCATCATATACTGCTTGCACTGAAATGTGATATGTACTGCATTACCACTCCACAGATTTGGATGTTCTTTGACATATTCAGAAAGTCTGATACCGGTTTCAAATCCTTTCAGCATTCGTAAAGGCGTTAAGGCATAGTCTGTTACCTCGCTGTCTTTCATGCGGTCAATACGAAAATGTGTTAAATCGTGATACTTTGGAAGATTGCATATTAAATAGGAGTGTCCGTTTTTGGAAATAATCTGATATGGATTGACAGTATACTGTTTTAAATTACCATTGTCATCAAGTTTCTTATGTAATTCACAATCAATACCATAAGTACAGTAATGAAATGATATCTGTTTTCCGTTTGCGATAGCATTTCCGATATCTTCAAGTGTCTTTAATACCTCCTGATTGAGTGACTGACCATAAATATCCATATCGATTTTGGAAATTATAGAATGAAAATATTTGCTTGATAAGCCTTCAAGACGATATATAAGGTCAATACGGTTTCTTTTGGAAAGCCCGTCTGTCAGTAACACATTATTAATCAGCAGGTATAATTCTTCGTTCATGAATTCATGAACATAATACCAATCTGTCAGTATTGTTTCTTTTCCATGCCTGCCATTTCGGATAATTTCATCACATTTAAACTCACTTCCACGATATCTTATTGGGAAACCAAATTCAATAAGTTTGGAAAGGTTACGTCTGACTGTTTTTCGTTCAACTTTCATTCCGTACTCTTTTTCCATCAAGTTTTGTATCTGCTGTTGTGAGAGTGTATGTTTTTCATCAGTGTGTTTTTTTAAAATATCCAGAATATCAAGTATAATCATCTTTTTAGGTTGCATATCGGTCATAAGCAATTCACCTCAAATTCGTTAGTTCTATGTTTGTATATTATACATCACATTGATAAAATTTGCAAGCGAAAGCTCTATATCGCCCACGGCAACAGCATTTACTTTTATGCTCAAATTTTTTCAATAAAGCGATGTTTTAATCGATTCAGTAAAGCATCATTCTTTTGAATAATGCTGAAATTAAGCTATGAAATCAAATGTAATTTCTCCAAACTTATTGTTTTATTGTGCAAAAACGCTATATTAATTCACATGAAACAACTAAAATATACAGAGTATATACAAAAGTAAATGCTGTTGCCCTGAAGTCACAGAAATGATCAGAGATATTTTTATGATTGGGAGCATTTTAGAAGTCTTGAGGAATTTAATGATAAACTGCATAAACATCTTTTATGGAGTAATAGAAAATCCATGAGAACACTTGGAAGAAAAAGTCCTGTTCAGCTTTTGAAAGAGAAGCTGAAGGCGTGATCGCCGTTTTATGAAATCCTTTTTCGTTCTGCTACGCTCCACTTCAAAGGATTTCATAAAACACTGTACCTTATCTTCGATGATTTTTTCATTTAATGGGTCACATCTATTGACAACGCAGAGATTTATTGTAAAAAGCAGAATGACTTTATTGACTTTTTCATTTGAATGTACTATAATAAATCATATAAAATAATATCTATAAGATACATACTTTTACGTTTTTGAAAGAATGAAAGGAAACAAAATGAAACTTTGTATTGTATTAGCTCCGTGCAGAGTCTGAGGAAACTGCATGGAGGAACAGCGTCAGACTGATATCCTCAGACTTTGCTTCTGTATAAATTATTAATACAAAAAGGAGCAAAGAAAAAATGAAAAATAAATCACACCCATTGAAAGACTTTCTGATTCTCTGGAGTACTCAGAGTGTATCTCAGCTTGGTAGCAGTATCACAGCATTTGCACTTACTTTATGGTTATACGAAACAACAGGTTCTTCTTTAAGCACAGCAACACTTACTATATGTTCTTATGCACCGTATGTTCTGATGAGTATATTTGCCGGAGCATTGACAGACAGATTCGATAAAAAGAAAACAATGCTTGTCTGTGACTTGCTTGCAGTGCTTTGTACCGTAGTAATATTTGTATTATTTAATACAAATCGCTTGATGGTATGGCATTTGTATGCACTGAATGTCATTTCAGGATTAATGAACACAGTACAGCAACCGGCATCAGAAGTTGCTATGACATTGATTATTCCTGAAAAATATTATCAGAAAACAAGCGGACTCCGTTCTTTGTCAAGGTCATTGGTATCCATATTAAATCCTTTGATTGCCACAGCATTGTATTCCTTTTCAGGACTTAATGGAGCAGTAGCGGTAGATGTTGGAAGTTTTATAGTTGCATTTACAGCATTACAGTTCTTTATTAAAATTCCTGAAAGCAAGAGCGAAAGAAAAGAAAGTTTTTTTCTTCTTGCGAAAGAAGGAATCGGATTTTTGAAAAATAATCCGATGATTATGACACTGTTATTGTTTATGTCAGGAATTAATCTTGTATCTTCTGCTTTTAATGCAACATTACCGGGATATGTTCTTCCTAATCTGAAAGGAGGTCAGACTGTTCTCGGAATAGTTACTTCCTGTTCCGGTGTGGCTATGGTTGCCGGCAGTCTGATTGTTTCTGCTTTGCCTAAACCAAAGGACAGAGTGAAAATAGTATATCTGACAATGCTGTTTTCAATGGGAACTGAAAACTTTATACTGGCTTTTTCCAGAGAACCGGTATTATGGTGTATCGGACAGGTGATAGGCTGGCTTTTAGTACCTGTTATGAGTACTAATCTGGAAGTAATTCTCAGAACTTCCATTCCAGTGGAATTACAAGGACGTGTTTATGCCTGCCGGAATACGTTGCAGTTTTTTACTATCCCGATTGGATTATTTTCAGGCGGTTTTATGGTCGATAACATATGCGAACCATTTATGGCTGAATATGGTGGTTTATCAGTTTTAAAAACACTTTTTGGAACAGGTAAAGGTTCGGGAGCTGCACTTATGATGTTTATACTTGGTGTAACCGGAAGTCTGATTTGCATTATTGCCGGCAGAAAATTAAAAAAATATCATTACAGTGAAACATAAAAATTTTTGTCTTGTATCTGAAATAAAAAGTTGTTCCGATTTTTACAATTTTTTTCAGATAAAAAGTGGTAGAATTTAACCATAGAAAGACAAAGAGGTCTGAATGGAAAATCATTCAGACCTCTTTCTGTTTTAATCAGTTTTTATCATCAATGAAGATGACAGGAACTGTTAAAGTCATTAAAAATAATTTGAAGCAATGAAGCTCACAGGAAAATTTGATATTCTGTGGGCTTTTTTTAATGTGGAGGTAGTTGAAATGAGTTTCCCGAAAGTTGATTTTCTTTATCTTAACGAAGAAGATATGATTAAAGCAGGCGTAAAGGATATGGCAGGCTGTATTAATGCCATGGAAGAAATGTTTAAGCTTATGAAAATTGGTGATTACAGAATGGGCGGAGCGAATGGCAACTCACATGGCTGTATGGTTATGTTTCCTGAAAAATCACCTTTTCCTGAAATGCCGGTAGACGGCCCTGACAGAAGATTTATGGCTATGCCGGCTTATCTTGGCGGTATGTTTGATATGGCAGGAATGAAGTGGTATGGTTCAAATATTGCCAATAAAGAAAAAGGACTTCCACGCTCAATTCTTATGCTTACTCTGAATGATAAAGATACAGGTGCTCCTGTTGCATATATGTCAGCAAATATTCTTTCAGCATACAGAACAGGTGCTGTACCGGGGGTAGGATATAAGAACCTGTCAAAAGAAGATGCAAAGACAGTTGCAATAATCGGCCCGGGAGTTATGTCAAAAACGGCACTTGCAGCTATTATGGCAGTAAGACCTTCCGTTGAACTTATAAAAGTAAAGGGCAGGGGAAAAGCTTCTCTTGAAAAGTTCATTGAACATGTAAAGAAAACATATCCTAATGTTGAAGTTCGTGCCGTTGATACAATAGAAGAAGCTGTCAGGGATAGTGATATTGTTTCCGCAAGCACATCAACTCCGACAGGTGACCCGAAAGAATATCCGTATATTAAAGAAGAATGGATAAAACCCGGTGCATTGATAAGCTCAACAGCAGCACTCAGATTTGATGATGATTTTATCATCAACAGAGCAAGAACTGTAACAGATAACATTAAACTTTATGAGGCTTGGGAAGAAGAAATGAAACCTGATGCTTATAACACAGTTCCTATTCCTGCTGTCAGAGTTATGGATTTGATTGCTGAAGGAAAGATGTCAAAAGACAGAGTTGATGATTTGGGAGATATACTTATGGGCAACATTCCTGTACACAGAAAGAAAGATGAAATAATAATTTATTCAATAGGCGGTATGCCTGTTGAGGACGTTGCGTGGGGTACAATAGTTTACAGAAACGCACTGAAAAAAGGCATAGGAACAAAACTTAATCTCTGGAATACTCCTCAGATGATATAAAAAGGGAGGAAATATACATGAGAATTACAGAACACCCGATACTTGGTTCATACAGTAAGGGAAGAACAGTTGAGTTCACTTTTGACGGAAAGAAACTTGAAGGCTGTGAGGGAGAACCAATTGCAATGGCATTGAAGAATGCAGGTGTAATGGTTCATAGATATACAAAAAAAGAACATAAACCAAGAGGTATATTCTGTGCAATAGGAAGATGTACAGACTGCGTTATGATAGTAAACGGTCAGCCGAATGTAAGAACCTGTATAACACCTCTTGAAGAAGGTATGAAAGTTGAAACACAATATGGTGTAGGTTCAAAAGGAGAGTGAAGATAATGAAACATTATGATTTGGTTATTGCAGGAAGCGGGCCGGCTGGTCTTTCGGCAGCAATAGAGGCAGCTAAAAGGGGACTCAGTGTTGCAGTCTATGATGAAAATGCAAAGCCAGGGGGACAGCTTTTCAAACAGATACATAAATTTTTTGGTTCAAAGGAACATAAGGCAAAAGTCAGAGGTTTCAAAATCGGTGAAGAACTTCTTGATGAAGCTACAAAGCTTGGTGTTGAAGTACATCTTAACTCAATCGTTATAGGTATATTTCCTGAAAAGGAAGTAACTGTTAAGATGCAGAACCATATTGAACATGTTAAAGCTGACAGTATTGTTATAGCAACAGGTGCAAGCGAAAATATGGTTACATTTCCGGGCTGGACACTTCCGGGTGTCATAGGTGCAGGAGCTGCACAGACTATGATGAATCTTCATGGTATTCTTCCGGGAAAAAGAATCCTTATGCTCGGTTCAGGAAATGTCGGACTTGTTGTAAGTTTTCAGCTTATGCAGGCAGGCTGTGAAGTAGTTGCTCTTTGTGATGCATCACCTCGTGTCGGAGGATACGGCGTACACGCATCAAAAGTGTCAAGATGCGGAGTTCCTTTCTATCTTTCACATACAATAATTTCAGCCGATGGCGATGACCATGTTACAGGAGTAACAATAGGAGAAGTTGACAGCAAATGGCAGATTATAAAAGGAACAGAAAAGCATTTTGATGTTGATACAATTTGTCTTGCAGTCGGTCTTTCACCTATGTCAAAACTCTGCGATATGGCAGGCTGTGAAATGGAAGATAATCCGGCAAAAGCCGGTTTTGTACCTGTTATCGGTAAATATGGGGATACATCTGTTCCCGGAATATATGCGGCAGGAGATGTTTCAGGCATTGAAGAAGCATCAAGTGCAATGATTGAAGGACGTATTGCAGGTATTGCAGCAAGTGCATATCTTGGATATATTTCACAGCAAGAATGTGACAGGGAAGTTGAAATTCAGGAAAAGGCACTTGAAGGTTTGCGTCAGGGTATGTTTGCCCCCGGTATGAGAGGTAAAAAGATAACAGAAACAGAAGAAGGCATTGCAATTTCTGAAAATCTTTTAAGTCACGGTTTTGTTGCAGACGATGAAATTGAAAGATACCCCGGTGTTACTCATTCAGTCGGAATACACCCTGTTATTGAATGTACACAAAATATTCCCTGCAATCCCTGTCAGGACGCCTGTCCTAAACATTGCATAAAAATAGGACAGAATATAACATCTTTACCTGTTATTGACCAGAGCGTAGCCTGTATCGGCTGTGGAATGTGCGTGGCATCTTGTTCAGGACAAGCAATATTCCTTGTCAATGAGGACAACGGAAAAGGTTTTGCTGAAATAACTTTACCGTATGAATTTTTGCCATTGCCAAAGAAGGGTGACAAAGGCGTTGCCCTCAGCCGTTCAGGCAAAGCAATCTGCGATGCCGAGGTTGTTGGGGTAAAGAGTCTTAAAGCATTTGATAAAACAAATCTCTTAACAATAAAAGTAGATAAAAAATATGCTATGCAGGCAAGATTTTTCAAAGAGGAGGCATAAAGTTATGATACTTGACAGAAATAAAGATATAGGTGAATTTGTACCCGCTCCTGATGATGATATGATAGTTTGCAGATGTGAAGAAATAACAAAAGGTGAAATAAGAAAAGCTGTTCATGACGGAATGTTCACCTTGACGGAAATAAGAAGATACCTCAGAACAGGAATGGGATTATGTCAGGGTCAGACATGTACAAAACTTGTAAAGGGTATTGTTGCGAGAGAACTCGGCTGTAAACCTAATGAGCTTGGCGGTGCAACGGGACGTGCTCCTATGCGACCAATCGAAATGAAAGTTATGGCAAAGGATAAGGAGGAGTAAGCTGTGAATGCAGATGTAATTATAATCGGCGGAGGTATAATCGGCTGTGCTGCTGCCTATAACCTCGCAAAAGAAAATGTTTCGGTAATCGTTCTTGAATCAAGCAATAACATAGGTGACGGCGGTTCAACAAGAAACGGCGGAGGTGTCCGTCAGTCAGGACGTGACCCGAGAGAATTGCCACTTGTTATGTATGCAATAAAAAATATCTGGCCTAATCTATCCGATATGCTTGATACTGATGTTGAATATCATCAGCAGGGAAATTTAAGACTTGGAAGAACTGAAAAACATAAGGAAATTCTTACAGCACTTACAAACAGAGGTGTTGCAAATGGTCTTGATGTCCGTATGATAGACGGAGATGAAGCAAGACAAATCAATCCTTATCTTTCAGAGGCTGTTACCTGTGCAAGCTGGTGTGAAACGGACGGTCATGCAAATCCTTTAACTGCGACAATGGGATATTATAAAATGGCAAGACGGCTCGGAGCACATTTTATTTCAGGTGAAAAAGTTGTTGAAATCAAAAAAGTAAAGGGAAAGGCAAGAAAAGTTGTTACAGAATCCGGAAATGTCTATGAAGGTGATAAAATAATTGTTTCAGCAGGTTATGAATCAAGATTTATAGCCTCAAGTGCCGGAGTTGATGTTCCTATGACACCTGTACTTCTTGAAACACTTGTTACAGAGGCTGTAAAACCAATGTTCTGGCAGATGCTCGGTACTGCTGATGCCGATTTCTACGGACATCAGACAAATCATGGTTCATTTGTTTTCGGACTCAATTCAGGTCTTGAACCTTTTGCGAAACCGGGAAAACCTTTATCTTCAAGTATTGCAGCATCAGCGGCCTGCCGTGGAATTATGCAGTATTTTCCGACACTCGAAACAATAAAGGTAGTAAGAACATGGGCAGGCTGGATGGATTCCTGTGCAGACCATGTACCGGTTATAAGTACAGTTGATGAATGTCCGGGACTTATTTTAGCCTGTGGTTTTACCGGTCACGGTTTTGGAATATCGCCGTCAGTAGGACTTATTCTTTCTGAAATGGCAATGGAAAAGAAAACAACGCTTGATATATCAGCGTTCAGATATGACAGATTTACAAAATAAAAAGCAAAGGTGCTGATAAATCTTTAATCATTTTCAGCACCTTATTTTGATTATAACAGGAGTGTATTAAAATGAAATTATCAAGAGTAGAAATTATAACAAGCATATCAAAGATAGAACCGCTCAGAAAGGCATTTAAAAGATTTCATATTTCAGGTATGACGGTTTATCAGGTTCTCGGCTGTGGCGTTCAGCATGGTTCTCAGGAATTTGAGAATTTCGATAAAACAAACGAAATAAGCCTTCTTCCAAAAGAAGTTGTTATGATGGTTCTCCCGACAGAAGAAGTAAACGGTTTGCTTGAATTTGTGAAAAAGGAACTTTATACAGGTCATATAGGTGACGGAAAAATATTTGTTTCCGAAGTCACAAATGCCATAAGAGTGAGAACAGGTGAAGAAGGAATCGATGCTCTTGTTGAGGGTGAATTCTGAATTTAAGTTTAAGGAGTGTTTAAAATGGAGGACAAAAAACTCGGACTTCCGAGCATTATTGCAACGGGAGTAGGTCTTATAGTTGCAACAAGCTGTTTGCTTTCAATAGGTCAGGGAACTGCGGCAATAGGTACACCTTTTATAATAACAATGATTATTGCCTGTGCATTCAATATACTTACAGCACTTTCAATATGCGAATTAAATGCACTTATGCCTAATATGACAGGAGGTATGGCACAGTATACTCTTGCTTGTTTCGGGCCTTTTGTTACAATAGTTATAACAGTAGGCGGATACCTGACCTGTCAGACTATAATGGGCAGTTCGGAAGCAGCAATGTTCGGAAATACTTTAAGCAGTGTATTTTCAGGAATCAATATACCGGGAGCAGTTTATTCAATAATACTTATTGCTGTTCTGACAATATTTAATCTTTTCGGTGTTGATATGTTTGCAAAGATACAGAATATTGTTGCATATGCACTTATAGGTTCGCTTATGGTTATGGGACTTGCAGGCTGTTTTAATCTTGGAACAGGAAAAGTTGTTGAACAGCCGTCTGTAATTTCTTCAGAACCGTCTGATATATTTTCACTTCTGGGACTTGCATTCTTTCTGTTCATAGGCGTTGAATTTATCGTTCCTATTTCTTCACAGGTAAAAAATGCAAGAAAAAAAGTTCCTCTCGGTATGGTTCTGAGCCTTGTTATCATACTTGTTATGCAGATATTTATGTCAATAGGATTCAGCCACTATACATCTTGGGAAGAACTCGGTGCAAGCACTGTTCCCCATATTCTTTACGGTACAGCATTATATGGAAAATTCGGCGAAATCTGGATGACAATAATTTCACTTCTTGCAGTTGTCAGCACAATTAATACTGCACTTTTTGCAAATTCACAGATATGTCAGGGTATGGCAAAAATAAACCTTTTACCGTCTGCTTTTATGAAAACAAATAAAAAGGGAACACCATATGTAGGTCTTTTGTTAATATCAGTAATAATGTGTTTAATAAACGGAACGGGGCTTTCAACAAGCAGTCAGTTGACATTCCTTATTCTGACAGGTTGCACATTCTGGATATTCTCATATATCATACTTCACTTTGATGTTCTGATTTTAAGAAAAAGACTTCCGAAAGCCCCCCGTACATTTAAACTTCCGTTAGGGCCGGTTATTCCGATAGTCGGTATAATAGGCAATGCTTTTATGATATACAACATTGATTCAAGCTGGGAAGTTAAGAAAAAAATATATACAATATTTGTTGTAGTAGTTGCAGTTCTTTCAGTTTATGCATTTTTCTGGATAAAAAAAGTTATGAAAAGACCTATGTTCAAAGCATATCAGATAAAAGAAGTTATGGCAATGGAAAATGAACAGTATCAGGTTTATCATAATCCGAAAACTGCCCAGAAACTCCGTATAGAAAAACAGGCAATAAAAAAATATCCGGCGGATATAAATACAGGAACAAGACCTGAATAAAAATATAAGCACAGTATTGATTTAAAATCAGTACTGTGCTTTTTCTAATAATTTTATTTTTTTCTCCAAATCTTCCGTCTGAATCATTTTAAGATATTTTTTCGGAGTCATACCTGAAAATGATTTAAAATCGTGTATAAAATGAGCCTGGTCATAGTAGCCGAGTTTTAACGCAAGGTCAGTAAGTGTAAGAGTATAGTCACGGTTTATATTTTGAATTGCCGACTGAAATCTTATCATCTTGGAAAAGGTTTTAGGATTAAGCCCCATTTTTTCATTAAAAAGTCTGTTTATATATCTCTCAGAATAACCCGTATCCAGAGAAATTTCTTTTTCGGTTATATTTCCGTTTGTTTCAATTATTTTGTCAACGGAATATTCTATAATATTTTTTTTGCAGTCCCTTTCAGAAACTTTTTCATAAATCGGAAGATAGTATGTAAGAAAATAACGTATCTGGTCAATAAAATCGTTCGTTTCATATATTCTGTTAAGAATATCGTTGTCATTAAATAAGACTTTTGCAGGAAGACTGCCGTTTGTCAAATCAGATATATTTATATATTCAGAAAAATTGCAGTTGAAATTTGTTTCAAAAGATACACCAAAATAAGTTGTATCTTTATCGTCCATTGCTATTTCAGGAGCAAGAACTGTTCCATGAAATTCAGCATACGGATTTTTTTCATTACAGGCAAAAACCATATCGGTACACCCGTCAGGAACAGCAACTTTGGAAATATTGTTATAGTCGGTCTGATAAAAATAATTTATGCCATATATATGCATATTATATCTGAGATAATTATTTGATGCCATAACAAAGAAAGGCTGCTGCGGAAAGAATATATTTTTATTCATAATAATGTCACTTCCATCAAAGAAGATGTTAAGGAATGATTTTTGAATTATTTATCAAATTTTAATAATCAAATATAAATCTTAATTCATTACAGTTTACATTATTATATCATACCCATATATTCAAAGTCAAGAAAGGCAATGAAAATTTTCAGTAGCTGAATTGATTGAATCAGAATCAGCAATGGGAAAGTCATTGTGACCGGAATATATCTCATCATCTGTAATTTTTTTGTATAATGCAAGTGTAATCAAACCTTTTTCACAGTCCAATCTGAATTTTGAACCGATTACAGAATAGAGATTGTTATCTGTATGACAAACTTTTATTATGTAAAATGTACATAATATTCTGTAAATATTTGTTTAAGTTAGTCATTGCTAACCTTGACAATTTTAATAAGAAATGATATAATATACACAAATTAGCATATGCTAACTGGTAAATTTAAAATAAACAGGAGGGATAAATATGTTTATAGAAATGAAAAATGCTGTAAAGAAATATGGAACAGGTGAAGCAACTGTTTATGCTCTCAATGGAATTGACATGTTTCTTGAAGAGGGAAAAATATATGTAATACTTGGCCCTTCAGGTTCAGGAAAATCTACCTTGCTTAATATGATTGGCGGACTTGATACACTTGACAGCGGTTCAATAGTAATCGGAGGCAGAGATATTTCCAGAGCAACTAAAAAGGATTTGACAGATTATCGATGTGAAGATATTGGTTTTGTCTTTCAGTTCTATAATCTGATTCCTGATTTGACAGTTCAGGAAAATATCGAGGTTGTTTCTGATATTTCAGAAAATCCGCTTGACATCAATGAGGTTATGGAAGCACTTGATATTGCAAAATACAAACTGCGTTTCCCGAAGGAGCTTTCAGGCGGTCAACAGCAAAGAGTTGCAATAGCAAGAGCTATGATAAAAAATCCGAAACTTCTTCTCTGCGATGAGCTTACCGGTGCATTGGATACAAAAGCATCATTAGCTGTTCTGAAATTTATAGAAAAAATAAATGCCAGATATAAGACCACAATCATTATAATAACACATAACGAGGCAATAGCTGATATGGCTGACAGTGTTATAAGAATCAAAGACGGAAAAATTGCAAGTATGAAAAATAATTCTGAAAAGGTTTCAGCTGTGGACTTAAAGCTGTAAAGGAGAAAAGAAGATTATGAAGCTTAATAAAAGATACCGCAGAAGCATTGGTTCAAATCTTTCATTTTACATATCGGCATCAGTTCTGACAATGATTTCTCTTTTGCTGTTCTTTCTTTTTTATATCGCAGGAACGGGAATCAATAAGTATGGAGATGAATTTTTTGAAAGAAACAACATTGAACAGGCAAATTTTTCAACCTTGAATGAAATACCGGACAACAGAATTTCAGAGCTTGAAAAAAAATATTCAGTAACACTTCAGAAAGAGCATTTTATAAATCTTAAAGAAGATGATTATAATGTGAGAGTGTTCAAGGCAAATGATAAAATTGACCTCTATGAAGTAATTGAGGGCAGAGATGTAAAAAACAATGACGAAGTCGTGATTTCAGCAGGATATGCTCAGAACATGGGTGTTTCTGTCGGAGATAAAGTTCATTTTTCAGGCAAAGACTTTACAGTAACAGGAACATTTCTTCGTCCTGATTATCTGTATATGCTTGAAAACCTTTCCGATGACTACAAGAATATTGACAGCTTTTTTCTTGCAGAAGTAACAGATGAATGTTTTAATGAACTCTATGGAAACGGTTCAATTTCATATAAAGTAATCTATAATGATTCTGAAAAAGAAACTGAATTCAGAAAAGCTGTATATGATGAATTTTTTACAATGTCATATATAGGAGCAGATGAAAATACCCGTATTTCAATGGTTCATCAGCAGGCAGATATGTTTGTTGTTATGTCATGGATAATGCTTGTAACACTTCCTCTTATAACTGTTGCACTTATCAGTATTATAATAGGAAGAAAAGTAAAAAGCGAACAAAAAATTGTCGGAACTCTTTCAGCACTGGGATATAAAAAATCAAAGCTCATGTTCCATTACAGTTTTATGGCAATAATTCCGGGAATTGCGGGCGGACTTCTTATGGCGTTGGCATGTCTTATTGTTTCACAGCCTTTCGGAGAACTCGGACTTGCTGACTATGAACCTATGCAGGTAGAATTTTCACTCCCTGTTCCGATAGCTGTTGCAGGAATTATTATTCCGTCATTGATATATATGATTGCCGGAATGATGAAAGTCCGCAAGCTTTTAAAAAATGATACTGTTGAACTTCTCAGCGGAAATGTGGGAAATAAATCAAAAACTCACAGAATGCTGATGAATTCCGGTATGAAGGTAAAATATAAATTTGCTATACGTTCACTTCTTGGAAGCAAGGGAAGAACATTCGTAATATTTCTTGGAATACTTCTTGGAACAATGTTTTCATCTTTCGGATATATGATGATAGATTCTATCAAAGAAGTAAGTGATGTTGCAAGAGGTGAATGCGGAGATTTCAAAAACGAATATGTGCTGAATACAATGCTTTCAGATGAAAAACAGGAAGGCGAAAAAATGCTTATGATGTCATTTGAAAATAATGACAAAAAGCAGTTCAGCGTTATCGGAGCTGATGATGACTGCACACTCTGGAATCTTACAACAACTGACGGAGAAAAGGCTGATATTGAAAACGGCTGGTATATGAGTACTTTGACAGCCGATTTATTCGGAATCAAGAAAGGTGACAGCTTTACTTTCAAAAATGTTGCAAGCCTTGAAGAATATACAGTAAAAATTGACGGATTTATTAAAAACGGTTATCAGAGCTATATTATTTCAAACAGAAAAAATGCTTCTGATATTATCGGAATTGATGCTGAAAATTATAACTGTATTCTTTCAGACAAAGACCTTGACATTGAAAATGACCTTATTGCAATGATTATAAAAGATACTACATTTGAAAATCAGATGCAGACAATACTTGATGAAATGGGAGTTATGATTTATTCACTTATCGTTCTTGGAGCAGTCATATGTATCTCAGCACTTTATGTTTCAATAAATATGATGGTTCAGGAGAGCCGTAACAATGTATCAATGCTCAAGGTTCTTGGCTATCAGAATAAACAGATAAATGCAATGGTTCTCAATTCAAATCATCTTCTGCTTATTCCGGGAATATCAATCGGACTTGTCGGAACTTATCTGATGATGCTCTGTTACAGTCAGGCGTTTGTAGAACTTGAAGGAATGGTTGTACCTATAAAGTTCAATATTTCAAGTATAATCCTCACAATCCTGATTGTAACAGCCTGCTACTTTGTTTCACTTTTCTTTGTAAGAAGAAAGGTAGATAAAATAGATATGGTTGAAAGTCTTAAGGATAACCGTGAATAATATGACGATGATAAAATAATAATAATAATAATAAAATATAAAGGGGGAAAATAATGAGCGTAATTATTGTCGGCGGACATGAACGTATGGAAAGACAGTATACAGACATCTGCAAGTCATTTGACTGTGACTCAAAGGTCTATACAAAAACTGCGGGAAAGATAAAATGTGCAGGAATCCCTGATTTACTCGTACTTTTTACAGGAACAGTTTCACATAAAATGCTCCGTTCCTTTGAAACACAGATTAAGGGAAAAAGAACACAGGTAGCCTATTGTCATTCAAGCTCTGCATCAGCTCTGAAAAATGTTCTTAAAAGCTACTGCAAACCTGACACAAATGATGTTTAAAAGGAGAGTATTTCTATGAACAGCAAACAATATAAGGAGCTTACAATCAAGGAATTTACAGAATCAGCAGACAGATACGAAAGTGATAAAGCCGGAATTTATGAAATCTGTAAAAATGATTATCCTGATATTCTTAAAGAACTTGAAAAAGAAAAATGGGATACACTTCTTGATGCGGGTTGCGGGCCTGCTCCTATGATAACGCTGTTATCGAAAAAATATCCTGAAAGATATTATACAGGAATTGACCTTACCCCGAAAATGATTGAAAAGGCAAGAAACAAAAAAATTCCCAATACTGAATTTATAGTCGGAGATTGTGAAAATCTTCCGTTTGAAGCAGATAAATTTGATGTGATTATCTGTTCAAACAGCTTTCATCATTACCCGAATCCTCAGAATTTTTTCAACAGCGTTTACAGATGTCTGAAAAAAGGCGGTAGACTGATTCTAAGAGATTATACCGGAAATTCAGTAATATTATGGTTCTTCAATCATATTGAAATGCCGATTGCAAATCTCGCCGGTCACGGAGATGTAGGAATATTAAGCGAATCAGACGTGCGTAAAATGGCAAAGAAAGCACATCTGAAAGTGGAACTTTTTGAAAAACGCAAGGGATTCAGAATGCACTGTGTTTTAAGGAAGTGAAAAAAATATGGTTACAGCAGTAATTGTTGTTATACTTATTGCAGTAATTGCAATAAGCTTACACGGAAGTATCAGGCATATGAAAGGTGAAGGCGGTTGCTGTGGCGTAGGTCAGATTACTGTCACCGAAGAAGAAAAGATATTGAAGAATCCTATCGGAAAAAAGATAATCAAAATAGAAGGTATGCACTGTCAGAACTGCAAAAACAGCGTTGAACGTCAGATTAACCGTATTGAAGGTGCATCATGCAAAGTCGACCTAAAAAAAGGAATTGCCGTTGTTTTATATGAACATGAGCTTAATGACGAACAGTTAAAGCGTACAATCCAGATGCTTGACTTTAAAGTCACAGAAATAAAAAACGAACAAATTTAATTTCATATCATCTAAAAAACAAGAAAGCAGTCAAATATGACTGCTTTTTTGGTATATTTTTATTTACTTATTTTCTGCGGAGAGTTCCGTTTCTGGCTTTTCTAAGCACCTGCAATATATGTGACATACTTATGGGTTTGGAGAGATGTTCGTCCATACCTGATGAAAGACATTCATATACATCTTCTGCAAAAGCATCTGCTGTCATAGCAACAACAGGAATATTTTTTATGTATGGATTTTCACTTTTCCGGATTTTTCTTGTAGCCTCTTTTCCGTTCATAACAGGCATCTGTACGTCCATAAAAACGAGGTCATAATGAGGTGAATCCGGATTATTAAGAATATCAAGGCATACCTGTCCGTTTACTGCACGGCTGGCAGTAACCTGATGTTCTTCAAGAAGTGTCTGGATAATCATAAAATTAAGGTCATTATCCTCAGCAACAAGAACATTCATTCCGGCAAATTCATCAATATGACCGTCTGTCAGTTTTTGCTGATTATCTTCATTTTCAGGAAGGGAATCAGTAATGCCCAATTTTATTATAACAGTAAAAACAGTTCCTTTTCCGAGAATACTTTCACATTGTACAGAACCGTTCATAAGCTCAACCATCTGTTTTACAATAGCAAGTCCGAGTCCCGAACCCTGAATTGAATTTATACGGCTGTCAGTAGCACGGGCAAAAGAAACGTACATATTTTTCTGAAATTCTTCACTCATACCTATTCCGTCATCATCTACCACAAACTTTAAGAAAACTGAATTATCATCATTATCATTTTCTGAAATCTCACTTACGCTGAATTTTACATGACCGCCGTTTTCCGTATATTTTATTGAATTTGTAAGAAGATTGATTAACACCTGACGGATACGGAGAGGGTCGCCTATCAATGTATCATATTTAATATCGTTCATATCAAGTGTGAATGAGATGTTTTTATTATCAGCAATCTGCTTAATAAGAATTTCTATTTCTTCTATAAAATTATGCAGTGAAAATGTACATGGATTAAGTGGCATTTTTCCGCTTTCAACTTTTGAAATATCAAGAATATCATTGATAAGTGTCAGAAGATGATTTCCCGACATCGAAACTTTATCAAGGCAGTCTTTTACATATGATATATCATCTAAATGTTTTCTTGCAATTTCAGTCATTCCGATAACCACATTCATAGGTGTACGGATATCATGGGACATTGATGAAAGAAACTGTGTTTTTGCATTATTAGCCTTCTGAGCAGTTATAACAGCTTTCCGCAACTGTTTATTTATCTGGAGAACATGTGAACCGTCAAGTATAATAAGAACAACAAGCGTTGTGCATATAATTGCAACAATGCTCCAGTCAATAATATCTGATTTTATTTCTGATACCGGAATATATCCGAGAATAAATACATCTTCATCAAGTTCAAGACTTGAATAATAAAAATAACAGTTATCTTCATCAGAATTTTGATATTCAAGCATTCCTGATTTTGCTGAACTGAACTTTTCATCAGGTTCATTGACTTCATTATAATCCCTGATAAATTCAAAGAAATTTTCTGAACGCAGTGAAGGTGATTTTACAATATATCTTCCGTCAGAATTTATAAAACTGATTTCAGCAGTGGGAAATTCTGTGGGAAATACCCATGTTTTTTCAAAGTATTCAACAGGTATCAGCCTCAAAAGCAGATAATCTTTATCTGAACCGTCATTTTCACATATAGTTACCCGTGAACCGACACTTATTACTGTCTGACCGGCATCGTATTTTCCGAGAATGAATATGCTGTTATCATCAGCATTGAATATCTTTTCCATTTTTTTCAAAAAGGTCTTATTATACTCTGTATCATCTTTTAATAAATCACTATAACAGTGAACCCATTCTGTTTCAGCAGACCTTGCGGACATATCTTCCATATCAACAAGGTGAGCTGTTCGGTCTGTCTGGGTATTAGTAATTCTGACATAACTGAGAGCCTGTTCTGCCGTCATATTCTGACTTGAAATATATCTTGCCCAGTTATTTACATAACCCTTTTCAGCCTTGATGTAATTTTCAGATACCTGTTTCACCGATTCAACCATATTGCAGAAAGTGTTGCATTTAATAGTATTATTCTGATTCAATGCCGTATTGGAATATATTACAACTGTGACAATCATAATAAGAATAAGTATAATATTACAAAGAATAAGAATTGTATTTTTTTTAAATCCAATCATTTTAAATTCAATCCTGTCTTTTGCCTTATTCAAGTTCTTTTATTGCAGATATGGTTTCTTCATATCTTTTTTTCAAATTTTCCAGCATCTCAGGTGTTGTATTATTTTTACCGTTCCGCAATGCCTCTGTAACTTCAACAGCCGGTTCAAGAAGATTATCAAATCCGAGATTCTGGCATACGCCTTTAAGAGTATGAGCTGAGCAGAAAGCATCATTAGGTTTGTCGGCTTTCAGTTTTTCTAAAATATCTGCAAAGCTTTTATCTGATAGAAATTTAATTAAAATTTTGCGTACCAAAGCTTCATTCACAAGCCTGCTTACAACATTTTCGTAATTTCCTCCGAAAATTTTATAACATTCCTTTAAAGTCATTGGTTTCTCCTTAAAATATCCAAATCAATAATACGTCCGATAGCACCTGTATATTTAGGTCTGTTATCACCTGACCAGAGAGAACGTGCCATAATTCTGTATTTATGAGTTATACCGTTATATGTGATAACTGCTTCAAACGGTTCAATATCCGGATTCTGAAAAGTTGTCTTGTGCAGACGTTCAATAAGTTCAGCACGGTTTTCACAAAGGAAATCATTTTCTTTCTGATGCGGATATATTACTCTGTTTTTCATTCCAAGAAATTCTGCACCATATTCAGAAAGCGTAATTGTTTCAAGAAGTGAATCATATTCAAACTGTATTTCCTTGACGTCCTGTGTAAAATAAATTCTTTTAGCCTGTTCATCAGCAAGGAGTTGTGAATGATAGACAGATTCATCAGAAATTCTGTCCTCAACTATTTCTTCAGCAGCTCTTGAAAGTATCTGTTTATCCATTACGCCAAGCTCATCAGCCTGAATTGCATCTGCAATATCATTCTGAATATTTTTAAGACATTCAAGGAGCAGGGGATTAAAAGTTCCGCACTGACCGTCAAAAATCATTTCCATTGCCTTTTCATGTGAAAAAGCCTTTTTATAACATCGTTCACTTGTCAGGGCATCATAAACATCTGCAATTGAAACCACCTGTGCTGATATTGGTATTTCTTCGCCCTTAAGACCATCAGGATAACCTTTTCCGTCATATCTTTCGTGATGCCAGCGACATATCTGATATGCAAGGTTTACGAGTGTTTTTTTCTGATAAATCGGGAGTTCTTTCAGCATTTCAGCACCTGCTGAAGTATGTGTTTTCATTATCTCAAATTCTTCTTTTGTGAGCTTTCCGGGTTTGTTGAGTATTTTATCGTCAATAGTTATTTTTCCTATATCGTGGAGTGCCGAGGCAGTACAAATCTGAAGAATATCATTATCAGAAAGATTATACTTATCACTTATTGATACAAGATTTCTGAGGATAAGACGGGTTATAGTTTGAATGTGATGAACATGCATACCGCTTTCGCTGTTTCTGAATTCAACTATATGACCGAGAATATTAATCATCATACGGCTGTCTTTTTCTTTCTGGAAAACCTGTTCTTTTGCAATATCAAGCAGAATTTTCTGTTTGCTGTAAAGTTTGAGAGTATTGTCTATACGTTTGTGAATAGAATAACTTCTGTACGGACGCTGAATATAGTCTGTAACACCCAAATCGTAAGCATTTTTAATGCTTGAATCATCACTTTCGGCAGAAATCATTATGACAGGAATATGATTTATCCAGTCATTCTGATTCATTATTCTGAGCATCTGAAAACCGTCCATAACAGGCATTACAATATCAAGAAGTATAAGGTCTATTTTATAACCGTATGCTTTTATAAGTGCAATAGCCTCCTCGCCGTTTGATGCTTCAATTATATCATAGCTGTTTTTCAGCATTTCCATAAGCATTATACGATTTATTTCAGAATCATCTACTACAAGAATCAGATATTTTTTTTGTTCAGAACTCATTATTCAGCCTCCTTTTCAGTATAAATCTGTAAATTACACATATATTATACATCTTTCTCAGATGAATGTCAACAATATTTTACATATTCCAGCGATAAAGCATACAAGGTCTGCCACCTGTTTCGTAGTTCATTCTTCCGGTAATCATAGTTTTTTCTATAAGATAGTTCATATATCTTCTGACAGTTACTCTTGAAAGGCCGACCTTATCAGCAATAACTTCACTTGTAAATTCACTGTTGCTGTTTTCTTTAAGAAAATCGCACATTTTTTCAAGAGTCTGTTCCTGAATGCCTTTCGGGAGCTGTTCAGAATCCTTTGAAATCCTGAGATTGTTCTCAAGAAGTGCATCTATATGACGCTGTTTGAATGATGAAATATCATGAAAAGCGTCCTGTCTGATTATAAAATTTTCAAGAGCCTGCTGAAATCTTGCATTATAGAAAGGTTTTACAAGATAATCAACAACTCCGAATCTCAGAGCTTCTTCAACAGTTGTACTGTCGTTGGCTGCTGTAACCATTATAACAGATACGGGAATTTCCTTTTCACGTATCATTCTCAGAAGTGTAAGACCGTTCATCTGTGGCATATACTGGTCAAGAATAACAAGATTTACTTTGTTTTTTTCAAGATATTCAAGAGCAGAAATACCATCATTGCATACCGAACAGACATGAAAATTACTGTTCTGATTTACATACTGTTTATTTATCATCGCAACCATCGGGTCATCTTCAACAATTAAAACTTCGTACATTTTATTCTCCTTAAATTAATCCGTAAGAGTGACTGTGAATGAAGTGCCTGTATCCTTTTCAGATTCAACGGAAATAGTTCCGTTATATTTTTTTATAAGACCGTTTACAATATACAGTCCTGTGCCTCTGCCTTCACCTTTTGTAGAAAATCCGTTTTTAAAAATATCTTCTTTTATATCATCAGGAATACCCGTTCCTGTATCATCAACATTTATTATCATAGCATGTGGCTGAGTAAAAATGCCGATAGAAAGCTGTTTAGGCTGTTTTGTTGTTGAGTTGAGAGAGTCAAGTGCATTTTCAATAAGATTTCCTATTATTGTTATAAGGTCGCAGGAGGGGAGGGAAATATCATCTCTGTGGAGATGACTTCCTTTTTCTATGCTGAACTGAACATTAAGTTCTGCTGAACGTGAATATTTTCCTATAAGCAGAGCTGCAACAGACGGGTCATCAATATCTTTCATTATTCTGTGAATAAAGCTCTGCTGAATTGATGTCAGGTTTGTTATATATTCACTTGCCTCCTGAGTTTTTCCCATTTGTATAAGTCCAAGAATAACATGTAATTTATTAGTAAAATCGTGATTGTTTGCTCTCATAGATTCAACAAGGAAACGCACTCCCGATAAATCCTCTGCAATTCTTGTAAGTTCTGTTCTGTCACGCAGAATACATAAAGCTCCCTCAATACTGCCGTTTTCCATAATGGGAATATTATCAGCAATAATATCCGCATTTTCTATGAAATGCAACGGCATATGCAGATTTTTTTCACCTTTTTCAACAGTGTTTTTAAGGCACATATTATTTACAATATCATTCTGCCCTTCAAGCATTTTTTCTGCTGATTTGTTCATATATATAAGTTTCTGGTCTTTGTCAACAACAACAAGACCTTCTTCAAGCGATTCAAGGATATTGTCACGGATACTGAACATTGCAGTAAATGTATCAGGTTCATATCCGAGGAGCTGTTTCTTGATTCTGTTTGAAAGAATGTATGAAAGCAGAACAGCAAATGCTATAACTCCGGCTGTACATACTATATGAATAAAAATAGTATTGAAAATAATTCTGTTTATATTTCTGTTGAGCATAACAGCTATTACAAAGCCTGTATAGTTCCCGTTGCTGTCATAAACAGGAGCATACGCTCTCCTCTGTGAACCGGAAGGCCCTTTACTGCTTTCAACATATGCTGAATATCCGGATTTTTCAAAATCGGGAACAGTACCGTCATAGTGTGTATTGATAAGTTCCTTGTTTGTGTGATAGTTTCGTATGTTTTTATTATCTACTATTGATATTACATCAATATTCGACATTGATTTCTTCATTGTATCAAGATATGTACAGGTTATATCCTCAACATCTTTTTCCGAGCCTTCAAGCTCCGATATTACTATATCAGACTGCGAAACAGCCTGAGCGATATTCTTTAAATTTTCGTCAAGATTTTTCTTTTCAGTATCAAGGTTTACCCATATACTGAAAACAGCAGTAATAATTGTCATAAATGTAACAAGTATCATAAGTGTTGAGAAAATCTCACGCTGTATTTTTTTTACACGATGCTTTTTCAAAACTTTCATAACCCCCTGTATTTTTCTTTATATCTGTAATTATACCATATTTTTATACTTTTGAAAATGCTTTTGAAAGTAAAAAAAGGTCTGCCGGCAAAAAAATATTTTCAATAATTTCAGATTATTGATTTATTTCCCAATAAGGATTACAATGTAATTG
>CAKSPD010000016.1 GCA_934481385.1 uncultured Oscillospiraceae bacterium | reverse complement strand
GGTATTTGAACGTCCTGTGACATCAGAGCCTTCAAGAAGAAGCGGTATGCTTTTTTGCTGGATTTCTGTCATTTCAGAAAATCCGAGTTCCTCAACAGCCTTTAAAAGCTCCTGAGATAAATTAAGTTCATTAAACAGCATTATAAATCCTTTCTCAAAATACAAATTACATATTATTATAGCATGTATTAATATTAAAGTCAAGTATTGACAAATCATAAATTATGAGTTAAAATTATTTATGGGAGCTTGTGTGCAGGCTGAGAGGGAGTAATCCAACTCCGACCGTTAGACCTGATACGGATAATGCCGTCGTAGGAAATTTTTTTACGGATACACATTATTTCTTTTCAGGGGGATTGTGTATCTTTTTATTTTTAGGAGATGATTTTTTTTGAATTACAAAACACAGATGGAAGCCGGTAAAAAGGGAATTATTACACCTCAGATGAAAACTGTTGCAGAAAAGGAAAATATTGATGTTTCTGAAATTATGAAAGCTGTTGCAGAGGGAACTGTTGCAATTCCTGCAAATATAAATCACAAATCACTTTCAGCAGAGGGAATAGGTTCGGGACTGCGTACTAAAATCAATGTAAATCTCGGAATTTCAGGAGATAAAAAGGATTATGACATTGAAATGCAGAAAGTAAAGCTTGCAATTGATTTCAAGTGTGAGGCTATTATGGATTTGTCAAACTACGGAAAGACAAATACATTCAGAAAAAAGCTTATAGAAATGTCACCTGCTATGATTGGAACTGTTCCGATGTATGATGCAGTCGGCTATCTTGAAAAGGATTTGCTTGATATAACTGCAAAGGATTTTCTTAAAGTTGTTGAGGCTCACGCAAAAGAGGGTGTTGACTTTATGACAATTCATGCAGGAATAAACAAGCGTGCTGTTGAATGTTTCAAGCGTTCAAAAAGAGTTACAAACATAGTTTCAAGAGGCGGTTCACTTCTCTTTGCATGGATGGAGATGACAGGAAATGAAAATCCTTTCTATGAATATTATGATGAAGTTCTTGATATATTAAGAGAGTATGATGTTACAATCAGTCTTGGTGATGCTCTCCGTCCCGGTTCTATTGCAGACAGCACCGATGCCGGACAGATTAGTGAGCTTATAGAACTCGGAGATTTAACAAAACGTGCATGGGCAAAAGATGTTCAGGTAATGGTTGAAGGCCCGGGACATATGGCTATGAATGAAATTTCAGCTAATATGACACTCCAGAAAAGAATATGCCATAATGCACCATTCTATGTTTTAGGCCCTCTTGTAACTGATATTGCCCCCGGATATGACCATATAACATCTGCAATAGGCGGTGCAATTGCAGCTTCAAGCGGTGCGGATTTCCTTTGCTATGTAACACCTGCCGAACATCTCCGTCTGCCTGATATTGATGATGTAAAAGAGGGGATTGTTGCAAGTAAAATCGCTGCACATGCTGCCGATATTGCAAAGGGTGTAAAAGGTGCAAGAGATATTGACAACAAAATGAGTGATGCCCGCAGACGTATTGACTGGGACGAAATGTTCAGCTATGCAATTGACAGGGAAAAGGCTGAAAGATATTTCAACTCTGCTCCCCCTTCAGAAAAGCATACATGTTCTATGTGCGGAAAGATGTGTGCTATGAGAACTACAAATATGATTCTTGAGGGCAAGGAAGTAAGATTCTGTTCAGAAAAATAAGGTGATTTGTATGATTAAAATAAATGGTGTTAATACTCCCGAGGCTGTCGGCGAAACTTTATCAGCATATCTTGAAAAGAACGGATATGTTCCTGAAAGGATTGCCGTTGAAGTAAACTATAATATAATTCCCAAAACGGAATATAAAAACTATATTATCTCTCAAGATGATGAAATCGAAATCGTATCATTTATGGGAGGGGGATAATTTGGAAGATAAAAAAATCAGTACAGGTGCAAAGATAGGATATTTCTTCCTTGCATTTGTGCCTTTCATAAGTTACTGGATTATACAGCTTGGTGTTACGGTTGCTTTTATGTTGCCGAGAATTTCGGAAGTTATGAACGCTCTGCAAAACGGCAATACTGAAAAGTATACGGAGATTGTAAGCGAAATTTCTCCTCCTGCAACATTTGTTATGCATGTTGCTATGGCACTTATTTTCGGATTATGGTATTTTTTCGGCAGAACAAAAAATCCTGAAAGACAGTTCAGATTCCGTCCGAAAATTCTGCTTGTTACTTTTGTTATGGCATTGTCGCTGAGTGTTCTCAGCAATACAACCGCTCTTATACAGCAGTGTTTTTTCCCTGATGTTGTTGCTGATTATAAACGTCTGGTTGAAATATCGGGAATGGGAAAAAGTTTCATTATGCTTTTATCAGCATCGTTTCTTGCCCCGATAAGCGAGGAACTTTTATGCCGTGGAATAACTCTTATGTATTTCCGGAAGTCACTCCCTTTCTGGATTGCAAATACAATTCAGGCTCTTATTTTCGGAATAATGCATATGAACTGGGTACAGGGAACATATGCGTTTATAATAGGTCTTATTCTCGGATATGCCGTTAAGAAGTATAACAGTATAATTCCGTCAATGATGATACATTTCTTTGTAAATACTGTTGCATCATATATAACGGCAGTGCTGTTTATGTTTATTCCTGCAAGTATTCCGATGGTTATTGTTATGGCAATTGTTTCTCTTATGGCTGTTATACCGTCCTTTATATTTATGAAAAATGACTGACAGAAAAAAGGTGATAAAAAATGATAGACGTATGTCTTGCTGGGACAGGCGGAATGCTTCCGCTACCTGACAGGTGGCTGACATGTTTCTGGATTGAATACAATGGAAAAGCATGTCTTATAGACTGCGGAGAGGGTACACAGATTACTCTTGCAAAAAACGGCTGTAAACTGAGTCGCCTTGATGCTCTTTTTATAACTCATGTACATGCTGACCATATATCAGGACTTTCTGGACTTCTTCTTTCACTCGGAAACTGCGGTAAAACGGGAACTCTTAAAATATACGGTCATACGGGGATAACGGATATTATAGACAAGTTATGCTGTATCTGTCCTGTTCTTCCTTTTGAACTGGAAATACATGAGCTTTCCTTAAAGAATATTTCAGAGGTTAGGTGGAATGATATTGATGTAAGGTCACTTCCGATGAGGCACAAAACAGATTGTCTTGGATATTCTTTCACACTTAACAGAAAACCTGTTTTCAATCCTGAAAAGGCAAAGAATCTCGGAGTAGATTTGAAATACTGGAAAATGCTCCATTCAGGAAAAAGCGTTGAGCTTAACGGAAATATCATAACTCCCGATATGGTTACAGATGAAAAAAGAAAGCCGATTAAAATTACTTATATGACTGACAGCGTATTCTTCAGGGATATGATTTCATTTGCTGAAAATTCAGATTTGCTTGTGTGCGAGGGAATGTATGGTGATGATGAATACATAGAAAAAATGCGTGAAAAAGGTCATATGGTATTCTCGCAAAGTGCAGAAATCGCTCTGAAATCGGGTTCGGAAAGATTGTGGCTTACACATTACAGCCCTGCACTTGTAAATCCTTCTGAATATGCTGAAAGCATAAGAAAAATTTTCTGCAACACCACAATAAGCCATGACGGTGAACGAATGACACTGAAATGAGGTTGATTTGTTTTGAAGATAAGATATAATGATGATTCGGAAATTGTAAAGACCATAAAAGAAGGCTTAAAGCGTACAGGCGGATACTGTCCCTGCCGTTTACAGCGTACAGAGGATAACAAATGTATGTGCAAGGAGTTCAGGGAACAGATAAAAGACCCCGATTTTGAGGGTTACTGTCATTGTATGCTTTATTATAAAAGCAAATAATTATTTTTTTGAAAGGAATGATTTTTTATGTCAGTTGTAACAATTACAAAAGAAAACTTTGAAGATGAAGTTACAAAATCTGAAAAGAATGTGCTTCTTGATTTCTGGGCAACATGGTGTGGCCCTTGCCGTATGGTATCACCTATTGTTGATGAAATTGCAGAGGAAAATCCTGATATAAAGGTAGGAAAAGTCAATGTTGATGAACAGCCTGAACTTGCCGGAGCTTTTCAGATTCAGAGTATTCCGACTCTTGTATCAGTCAAAAACGGTATAATTGCTGATGTTGCAGTAGGTGCAAGGGATAAAAAATCCATTCTTGCAATGGTAAAGTAAAATAAATAAAAAACTTTGGGGCGAACTTTGTTTGCCCCGAAAATATATTTAAGGAAGCGTTTTAAAATGGATAAACTTGTTATTGGCGGACATGAATTTAATTCAAGATTTATACTCGGTTCGGGAAAATATTCCCTTGAGCTTATAAAATCTGCTGTTGAAAATGCAGGAGCAGAAATAATTACACTTGCTCTCAGACGTGCAAACAGCGGAAGTGTTGCAAATATTCTTGACTATATTCCGGAGGGCGTTACACTTCTCCCGAATACATCAGGTGCAAGAAATGCAGAGGAAGCTGTGAGAATTGCAAGACTTTCAAGGGAAATCGGTTGCGGTGACTTTGTAAAGATAGAAGTTATCAGGGATTCAAAATATCTTCTCCCCGACAATGCCGAAACAATAAAAGCTACTGAAATTCTCGCAAAAGAGGGATTTGTTGTAATGCCGTATATGTACCCTGATTTGAATGTTGCAAGAGATTTGGTAAATGCAGGTGCATCAGCTGTAATGCCTCTTGCATCTCCGATAGGTTCAAACAAGGGTTTATGCACAAAGGAATTTATACAGATTCTTATCGATGAAATAAATCTCCCGATAATTGTTGATGCGGGAATAGGCAGACCTTCACAGGCTTGTGAAGTTATGGAAATGGGTGCTGATGCTGTAATGATTAACACTGCGATAGCAACAGCAGGAAATATTCCGCTTATGGCAGAGGCATTTAAAAAAGCTGTTGAGGCAGGAAGAAGTGCATATCTTTCAGGACTCGGCAGAGTAAGAGTAAAAGGTGCATCAGCATCTTCACCGCTTACAGGATTTTTAGGGGAGTGATTGCAGAATGGTTAATCATATGGAATATCTTGAGGGTATGGAAAACATCGGCTCTGAAATTCAGGATAAAGTAATATCCGCTATGAATGAATACAATCCCGAAAACTATACTGAAAAAGATGTAATAAATGCTCTTGAAAGTGATACATGCACAGTTGAGGATTTCAAGGCACTTTTATCTCCGTCAGCAGAAAAATTCATTGAGGAAATAGCTCAGAAAGCAAGATATGAAAAGCAGAAGCATTTCGGAAATTCAGTTTATATGTTTACTCCGCTTTACATATCAAACTACTGTGAAAATCTTTGTATATACTGCGGATTTAACTGTAAAAACAAAATACACCGTGCAAAGCTCAACTATGAGGAAATTGAAAAGGAAATGCAGGCTATATCTGAAAGCGGTTTGCAGGAAATTCTTATTCTTACCGGTGAAAGCCGTAAATATTCAGATGTTGAGTATATAGGCGAGGCTTGTAAAATTGCATCAAAATATTTCAAGGTAGTCGGACTTGAAATTTATCCTGTAAATTCAGATGAATACAGATACCTTCACGAATGCGGTGCGGATTATGTAACAGTATTTCAGGAAACCTATAATTCTGATAAGTATTCAGAACTTCATCTGGGCGGTCACAAGAGAATTTTCCCGTATCGTTTCAATGCTCAGGAAAGAGCAGTTATGGGAGGTATGCGTGGCGTAGGATTTGCAGCACTTTTAGGTCTTGATAATTTCAGAAAGGACGCTTTTGCTGTCGGACTTCACGCAAGCCTTATTCAGCAGAAATATCCCCATGCAGAAATTGCAATATCCTGTCCGCGTCTGCGTCCGATAATAAACAATGAAAATATAAATCCTCGTGATGTTCACGAAAAACAGCTTCTTCAGATAGTCTGTGCTTACAGAATTTTTCTGCCCTATTCAAATATAACCATATCAACAAGAGAAAATCAGAAATTCCGTGATAATATCGTTGATATAGCTGCAACAAAAATATCAGCAGGTGTTGATGTCGGAATAGGCGGTCATGGAGAAAATGAGAAAAAGGGCGATGAACAGTTTGAAATTTCTGACCCGAGAAATGTAAAGGAAGTTTACAACGCTCTTGTTGAAAAAGGTCTTCAGCCTGTTATGAGTGACTATATATATGTGTAAAATTATATGCGTTACACAAAGCACTCTCTGCGGAGATAATTTTCTGAATCAAATTGAAAAAATATGCCGTGGCGGTATAGATAAAATAATACTGCGAGAAAAGCATTTATCAGAAGATGAATATCTGAAACTTGCATACGAAGTAAAAAATATCTGTGAAAAATATGATACTGAATTTACTGTTCATAAATTTTATTCTGTAAAATCAAAGCTTGATGTCAGAAATTTTCACTGTTCATACTCTGATTTTATTGATAATAAATTCAGAAATACAGGTGTATCTGTTCATTCTTTATCAGAGGCAGAAGAATGTCAGAAGTTCGGTGCAGAGTATATAACAGCAGGTCATATTTTTGAAACGCAGTGCAAAGCAGGACTGACTCCGAAGGGAATCGGCTTTATATCTGAAATATGCAGAAATGTTGATATTCCTGTTTATGCGATAGGCGGAATAAATACGGAAAATGTGGTTCTTTTAAAAAATACGGGAATAAACGGAATATGTGTTATGTCATCGCTTATGAAATCAGAAAATCCCGAAAAGCTTATAGATAATTTAAGGGCGAATCTTATATGATTCGCCCTTTTCTGTTATATTAATCCATATCTTGAATTTAAAATATCTGATTCAATTCTTAAAAGTCTGTTGTATTTTGAAGTTCTGTCACTTCGGCAGGGAGCACCTGTTTTAATCTGTCCGGCATTAGTTCCTACTGCAATATCAGCAATTGCCGTTTCCTCCGTTTCGCCTGAACGGTGTGAAATTACGGCTGTATATCCGTTTTCCTTTGCAAGCTGAACAGCATTAAGAGCCTCTGAAAGTGTTCCAATCTGATTATATTTTATAAGAACGGAATTTCCTGCACCTTCATTTATACCTTTTCGGATATGCTTTGTATTTGTTACAAACAAATCATCACCGACAAGCTGAATTTTATTTCCGAGTTCTGAAGTTATATTTTTCCAGCCGTTCCAGTCCTTTTCACCCAGAGGGTCTTCAACTGATATTATAGGATAAGTGCTTACAAGTTTTTTCCAGTAGGATATTAATTCATCTGACGTCATATCAATATTTCTTTTCGGAAGATGATATGTTCCGTTTTTGGTATACCATTCACTTGATGCAGCATCAAGTGCAATTTTCACATCATTTGTGTTATATCCTGCTGTTTTTATTGCTGTAAGAATTACTTCAACAGCCTGTTCATCTGATTCAAGGTCAGGAGCAAATCCGCCCTCATCTCCTACACCAGTATTAAGCCCCTTTGATTTGAGAATACTGCCGAGAGCGTGATATATTTCACTGCCCATTCTCAGAGCCTCTTTAAAACAGCATGCACCTGCCGGCATAATCATAAATTCCTGAATATCAACATTGTTTGAGGCGTGAACGCCTCCGTTTAAAATATTCATCATAGGAACAGGAAGTCTGTTTGCAGAAATACCGCCTATGAATTTATAAAGCGGAAGTCTGTAATGTTTCGCATAAGCCTTTGCTGTTGCAAGGGATACTGAAAGAATTGCATTTGCTCCGAGATTTGATTTGTTTTCAGTTCCGTCAAGCTTTATCATAGTGCAGTCAGCTTTTCGTATTTCTGAAGCATTCATTCCTTTAAGAGCCTTTGCGATTGTATTGTTGATATTTGAAACAGCTTTTCTTACACCGTTTCCGTTATAACGTTCATCACCGTCACGAAGTTCGACAGCCTCATAAATTCCCGTTGATGCTCCTGACGGAACGCTTGCTGAACCGACAGAACCGTCATCAAGCATAACTTCAGTTCTTATAGTAGGCTTTCCTCGTGAATCCAGTATTTCAAAGCCATATATTTTATCGATTACTGCTGACATAATATACCTCCAGTAAATGCAAGGTCAATTTCCCTTATAAAATATCCCTGATTTTTACTGCATACAGGGCAGGCTTTCGGCGGTTCGCTTGATTCGTGAATATGACCGCAGTTAAGGCATACCCAGCGTTCTGTTTTGTCTGATTTGAAAAGTCTGTCCTGTTTCAGAAGATTTTCAAAATATTCAAATCGTCTGCGGTGAATTTCTTCTATTCCTGCGATGAGAATGAATTTTGAAGCAATTTCAGGAAAACCTTCTTTCTTTGCAGTTTCAGCAAATGACGGATAAATTGTTTCTGCCTCATCATTTTCATTGTGAACTGAGCATTGAAGAAGTTTTGAAATATCATCATAGACATCAGCGGGATAGCTTGCTGTTATTTCAGTATTTATTCCTGCTGACTGTTTCATAAGATTGTAGAAAACTTCTGCATGAGCCTTTTCCTGACCGGCAGTAAATTTAAAAACCTGACCGAGTGCGAAAAAGTTATTCTGTTCAGCAGTACACTGTGCAAAAGTGTATCTGTTTCTTGCCTGACTTTCACCGGCAAATGCACGCATAAGATTTATTCTTGATTCGCTTTTCAAAAAATCTGTGTTCATAAAAAAACCTCCTTTTCAGCTTATTATTTACGCTGAAAAGGAGATTATACCTTTTTGAAATTTTAATTTTATGATTAACCGATAACTCCGAGGAGTACGCCTGCTGCAACAGCAGAACCGATAACACCGGCAACGTTAGGTCCCATAGCATGCATAAGAAGGAAGTTTGTCGGGTCATATTCTGCACCGACTTTCTGTGAAACTCTTGCTGCCATAGGAACGGCTGAAACACCTGCTGAACCGATAAGCGGATTTACCTTTCCTCCTGAGAACTTGCACATAAGTTTTCCGAAAAGTACACCGCATGCTGTACCGATACAGAAAGCGATTACACCGAGAAGAATTACGCCTGCAAATTCAACATTGAGGATTTTATCAGCTTTTGTAGTAGCTCCGACAGATACACCGAGGAAAATTGTTATGATGTTCATAAGTGCATTCTGCGAAGTATCAACAAGACGACTGCAAACTCCGCTTTCCTTGAGGATATTTCCGAGCATAAGCATACCTACAAGTGTAGCTGCTGACGGAACTATCAGTGCAACAATAAGTGTTACGGCAACAGGGAAGATAATTTTTTCTGTTTTGGAAACTGTTCTGAGAGTTCCCATTTTGATTTTGCGTTCCTTGTCTGTTGTAAGGAGTTTCATAATAGGTGGCTGAATCAGCGGAACAAGAGCCATATATGTATAGGCTGCAAGAGCGATTGTACCTGTACTTATTTTGAAATCTCCTCCGGAAAGAAGTTTCGTTGAAACATAAATAGCAGTAGGACCGTCAGCACCGCCTATGATAGCGATTGAACCGGATTCTGCTGCTGAAAATCCGAGAAGTGAAGCTCCGAGGAATGTAAAGAAGATACCGCCCTGTGCGGCAGCTCCGAGAAGAAAGCTTTTAGGATTTGCAATAAGCGGTGAAAAGTCTGTCATTGTACCGATTCCGAGGAATATGAGCGGAGGATAAATGCCAAGCTTTACGCCCATATAGAGAATATCAAGAAGTCCGCCTTCTTTAAGTATTCTGCCGTAATCTATATAATGGTCAATGACGTTTCCGGCTGCATCATATTCATATACATAATCGAATAGTTCGGGGTGATATATGGCATCTGAGATGTTTACTACCGGAAGATTTGTTAAGAACATTCCGAAAGCGATTGGAAGAAGCAGAAGCGGTTCAAACTGCTTTACAATAGCAAGATACATGAACAGGAAAGAAATGGCAATCATAATAAGATTTTTCCAGTTATCGCCCATAAATATGGCAGATATTCCGCTGGTATTCCATATTTCTTTCAGAGTGTCGAGAAAAATTTCCAACATTGTATAAAAGATTCCTTTCTGAAAAGATTTCCGTTAAAATGGATTTGTATTCTGTCGCAAACCTTCAGAAGCCCATATCGGTCTGCCGGAGGATTTCTGATTTTTAGCTTTAACGGATTTGATTTTGTACTGTTTTCCGTCCTGAATACTCATCTGGGCAACAACGGCTGAAATAACAGCAATAATTTCGTCATTGTCGTCAGCATTTTCTTTCGGGGCAGGGGTAACAGCTTTTTTAATTTCCTGTTTCGGCGGAGGAGCTTGTTTTGCAGGAGGTTCTTTTTTACTTTTTTCAAAGAAAGAACCGAACAAGTTGACAAAGCCGACAAGGAGAAGTAATACAAGAAAGACTACTGCAAGTCCGCTTATAATAATGCCGGCAGTCTGACTGATGTTGATGTCAGCAGTCGGGGCAATTTTGGCGAGCATATAGAAATTCATAACTCACACTCCAATCATAATAAATTTTCATACAGACTTATTATACACTATATTTTCTGTCATTTCAAGATAGATTTCAAATTTTTTTGAATATTTTTGTGTGAATAAATTGGGAATAATTTACAATTTGGTAATAATCAGGAAATGATTTGTTCATAAATATAGTGTATTATAAAAATAAGAAAAATTTTAAATATCTTTAAATAGTCATACGTTTAATAAAGGGGGAGTTTATATGAAAAAATCAATAAAAATCTTTACTTCTGTTTTATCCTCTGCAATTCTTGCAGTTTCTTCAATGCCTGTTTTATCATTCGCTGAAGACCATATAACAGGTGATATAAACTGTGACGGCATTGTAAATTCTGATGATTGCTTTATGATACTTGAATATTACGCCAAAAAAGAGATGGGCAAACTTGATGAAATTTCAGCTGATGATATTGAAAAAATTCTTAAATACGGCGATTTGACCGGTGACGGAGAAGTAAATTCAGCAGATGCATCAAAGATATGCGAAATTGCTGTAAAAACTCTTGACGTAAACGGGGACGGAAATGTTGATGTTTATGATGCTTTGTATGTATATAGTTTTGCTTCCAATATCAGCTCACACAGCCCTGAAGAAATCGAAGCTCTGACAAAACTTACTGCAAATGTCAGATATGATGAATATGTTCAGTCTGAACTGTTGAAATATGCTTTCAGCCTTTCAAAATCTTTAACAGATGTCAGTGACATTAAAGCAGGAGATGCAGACGGTGATGGTATGGTAGATGCTTCTGATGCAAGTCTGATTCTCTCTTTCTATGCAGATATGTCATCAGGTGTTGCTGTCGATAAGAATGATAACTATAAATATATTCTTTTAGGCGGAGATTATGATGCAAGCTCTTTAATAGATTCAACTGATGCTTCTTCAATCCTTGCATATTATGCTGAGGTTTCATCAGGAAGTAAAAAAGCTTAATTATATTCCCGCCTATTGACAATTCAGTTTTTTTCGTGTATAATATGCTCATATATTATAAAGGCTGTGACGGAAAGGAGTACGCATTTTTCCGATTTAAAGAGAGCTGTCGTTGGTGCAAGACAGTATGAAGAATCTGCGGAAGTAGTTCCTGAGCCTCGGTTGCGAAAGATTTCTGTTTAATCAATTAGTTTCCGACGTGTTTCTCACGTTACAGGGATTGCAGTTGTATGACTGCGAAAGAGTGCAGGGATTTTTAATTCCCTGAATTCAGGTGGTAACACGGATTTATATTCGCCCTGAGTCTGTAAAAAAACAGATTCAGGGCGTTTTTATTTTAATTTAAAAAGGAGAGATTTCAAAAATGGCAAAAGAACTTGCAAAGTCCTATAATCCAAAGGATTTTGAGGACAGAATCTATAAGGAATGGAATGAAAAGGGTTGTTTCCGTGCTGAAGTTGATGCTAAGAAAGAACCTTATACAATAGTAATTCCTCCTCCGAACATAACAGGTCAGCTCCATATGGGACATGCTCTTGACGAAACATTGCAGGATATATTAATCCGATGGAAAAGAATGTCAGGATATTCTGCACTCTGGCTTCCCGGAACAGACCATGCATCAATTGCAACAGAGGCAAAAATCGTTGAAAAAATGCGTCAGGAAGGTGTCACAAAAGAACAAATCGGACGTAACGGATTTATGGAACGTGCATGGGAATGGAAAAAACAGTACGGCGGAAGAATTGTTGAACAGCTTAAAAAACTCGGTTCATCTTGTGACTGGTCAAGAGAACGTTTCACTATGGACGAAGGCTGTAACAAGGCTGTAAGGGAAGTATTTGTAAAATACTATAATAAAGGTCTTATTTACAGAGGCGAAAGAATTATAAACTGGTGTCCGCACTGTCTAACATCAATTTCTGATGCGGAAGTAAACTATGAGGAACAGGCAGGTCATTTCTGGCATTTAAGATATAAAATAAAGGATACTGACGAATATCTTGAACTTGCTACAACACGTCCTGAAACACTCCTCGGCGATACAGCCGTTGCCGTAAATCCGAATGATGAACGTTATAAGGATTTAGTCGGAAAAACTGTAATTCTTCCGATTGTAAACAGAGAAATTCCGATAGTTGCCGATGACTATGTTGAAATGGATTTCGGAACAGGTGTAGTTAAAATAACTCCTGCCCATGACCCTAACGACTTTGAAGTAGGTCTGCGTCATAATCTCCCTGTTATCAATGTTATGACTGATGACGCTAAAATTACTGATGATTATCCGAAATATGCAGGTATGGACAGATATGAGGCAAGAAAAGCCATTGTTGAGGATTTGGATAAAGAAGGTGCATTGGTAAGAATTGAGGAATACAGCCATAATGTAGGAACTTGTTACAGATGCGGTACAACAGTAGAACCGAAAGTTTCTAAGCAGTGGTTTGTAAAGATGAAACCTCTTGCAGAACCTGCAATAAAGGCAGTAAAAGAGGGCAAGACAAAATTCGTTCCTGAACGTTTTGACAAGATTTATTATCACTGGCTTGAAAATATAAAAGACTGGTGCATATCAAGACAGCTCTGGTGGGGACACCGTATTCCTGCATTCTATTGTGATGAATGTGGCGAAACTGTTGTAACAAAGGAAAACAGTGCAGTATGCCCGAAGTGCCATAAGCCTATGAAACAGGATTCCGATACACTTGATACATGGTTCAGTTCTGCACTCTGGCCTTTCTCAACACTCGGCTGGCCTGAAAATACAGAGGATTTGAAGTATTTCTATCCCACAAATACACTTGTAACAGGATATGATATAATATTCTTCTGGGTTGTAAGAATGATGTTCAGCGGTCTTGAAAATATGGGAGAAGTTCCGTTTAAAACAGTTCTTATCCACGGTCTTGTAAGAGATTCACAGGGCAGAAAGATGTCAAAATCACTCGGAAACGGTATTGACCCTCTTGAAGTTATTAATGAATATGGTGCTGATGCTCTTAGATTTATGCTTGCAACAGGAAATTCACCCGGAAACGATATGCGTTATATCGATGAAAAGGTTAAATCTGCAAGAAACTTTGCAAACAAACTCTGGAATGCATCAAGATTTATAATGATGAATCTTCCTGATGACTTTGAATTTAATGGCTTGCCTGAAAATCTTTCAATGGAGGATAAGTGGCTTGTAAACAAGTTCAATAAACTTGCTAAGGAAGTAAATGAAAATCTTGAAGGTTTTGAACTTGGTGTTGCATCAACAAAAATCTATGATTTTATATGGGATATTTACTGCGACTGGTATATTGAACTCACAAAGCCGAGAATACAGGCAGGCGGAGAAACAATGAAAACTGCACAGGCTGTTCTTGTATGGGCTATGCAGGGAATGTTAAAACTTCTTCACCCGTTTATGCCTTTCATAACTGAAGAAATCTGGCAGGTTCTCAATAACGGAAAGAGTATGATTATGCTTGAAAGCTATCCTGTATACAATTCTGAAATCAGCTATGATTCAGAAGAAAAGGATTTTGAGAAGATTATTTCCGCAATCAAGGCTGTAAGAAATACCCGTACAGAAATGAACGTTCCGCCGTCAGTAAAGGCAAAGCTCTTTATTGAAACAGCCGATTCAGAACTTTTCAGCTCATGTGCTTTGTTCTTTGAAAAGCTTGCATCTGCATCATCAGTTGAAACAGGTGAAAAGTTTAATATTCCTGATTCTGCAAACGCTGTAACCGATTCTGCAAGAATTTTCATTCCTATGGACGAACTTGTTGATAAGGAAAAGGAAATTGCACGTCTTGAAAAGGAAAAAGCAAAAGTTCAGAAAGATATTGATTTCCTCAGCGGAAAACTTAACAATCAGGGATTTATTGCAAAAGCTCCTGAAAAACTTGTTGAGGCTGAAAAAGCAAAACTTGCAAAGGCAGAAGAAAAAATGGCTAAGATTATGCAGTCAATCGAGGCTTTTAAAAAGTAATAAAAATAAGGGGAAAGGCTTCTGCCTTTTCCCCCTCTGCATATAAAGATGAACTTGAACAAAGGAATGGTTAAAATGTATAAGAACGAAAGATTTGAAAAGATTTATTCACAAGGAAAATTTGCTATTACAGAAATCTGGGTTGACAAGGAAACCGGTGTGAATTATATATTTCATCAGAACGGATATTCCGGAGGAATGACACCTTTATTGGATAAAGACGGAAAACCTGTTGTTTCTGTTGTTGAAAACAAGGAAAATAATTATGAATAATTCTGTCTATTTAATTGATTATGAAAATGTTTGTTACAGAGGATTGTATGGTATCAGTAATTTAAAACCTGATGATGAAATAATTGTTTTCTATTCAAATGATATTTCAGTAGTTAAGGATATTATTGATATTTATAAAAAATCAGGAATAGTCATAAAATATTTTCAGCTTGATAAAACAGGAAAAAATGCCCTTGATTTTATGCTCTGTGCTTATGCAGGATATTCAGCTTCAAAACAGAATATAGAAAAAATTGCAGTTATTTCAAATGATAAGGAATATTCTTCAATAATATCTGTAATAAAATCAATAAACTCAAATGTTGAAATTGCTTTTGAGTGCTGTATTTATAATGTTATTTATCCTGAAAATAAAAAAGAGTTTGCAAGTGTACTGAAATCCAGTAATACAGATAATTCAGAAAAGGCTGTTAAAGAAGCAAAAAAAGAGCCTGATTCAAAAGAATTACCTGAACTTACAAAGGAATATGTAAAAAAACAATTATTAAGTAGAAATAAAATTCCTGAAAAATATATTAATCAAATTGTAGGAATTATGTTGAAAAGTCTTCCTAATAATATTGGAGAAAATGAATTTATAATATTGATTAATAAAGCTCTTGGTCAAAAAAGTTCTAATGACGATTATAAGAAAACAGCTAAAACATATTATGCCGAATTAAGAAAAAAATATAAAGGATAATAATTGTATTACACTTTATATCAAAATCTTCAGATTATCACGTTGTTCCGTCGCACAGTTCCGTAATAGACTGGTACAAGGGAAGCGAATTTTTATGTGAACTTCTTGAAATGATAAAAAAGAATTTTCCGGTACAGGCTGATAATTCCGTAATACTTAAAATGCCAAGACTCTTTTTTACAGCAGTTAAATGACAGATAAAATTTTATTGACGAAAGGAATATATATGGACTTTAAAAAAGAACTTGATGAAATGCGTCAGCGATACAAAGAAAATCCGCTTAAACCTATGAAACTTACAAGACCTTCATGGCTTGATGAAAAGGACGGTTTAAGATTTATATATACTGAACAGGAAAAACTTTTCAGTGAAGGCAATATTTATTATGCAAGTCTTATTCAGGCAAATTCAATTCTTTTTAAATTTCTTCCGCAGTGGGATTGCCCTGCAACACTTATTTACAGTCCCAATCCTGAAATTGATGAAAATCCTGATATTTTAAGCGAACTTGCAAGGACAATTTTTTATTTTAAGAATATGCCCGAAAATGAAATTCCTGTGCAGTATCGTGAATTTGCAAGGGTTATAACAGATGAAACGGACCGTTCATCATATTACGGCCCTGTTTCAGATTTCCTTAAAGAAACTGAAATTGATGTCGGATTTACTTCACTTATGGTATTCAGAAAACATCTGCCAAAAAGAAAACTTTGCGGAAGAATTTTACCTCTTATCGCATCGCCTGAAAGCTGTAAATCTGTTATGATTCTCCCTAAACAGTATTGGTCTGAAAATTTTAAAAATGCGTGGATTAAGGGGACTATATAAAACAATAAATCGGAATTTATATGAAAGTAAAATAATTACATGGAATATATTGAAAAACGATATTTAGATATAAAAGATGTTGATAAAACTGGAATCACTTTTAAAAATGGAGAAAAAATCATTTTTAAGGAATGTATTAAGCAACGCTACAACAGCAAAACTTGTGTAGCAGAAAGAGATTTGTTTGCCAAACCTCCTTATTTTGTTTTTTTTACTTCTGGCAGATATACTAAAGTTATTTTCAATAAAAAAGGATTTTTTTCAAAATCTAATAACCGAAACGATTTTAGGAAATTACAAATGATAATAATTGAATTGGGATATTCATCGTATGATTTAAGTTGAAAAATTCCAGTTTATCAGACAATTAAATTCAAAAATCAAAAAAGGAGAATTATTATGATTCTTCTTAAACAGTATTGATTTGAGAATTTCAAAAAATGCGTGGATTAAGGGACTATATAAACGACAAATCGAAATTTATGGAGAAGAAATGAGCATGGAAAGTATTTTTTTGGAGCATTGGTCGTATTTAATGCCCGATACTGAACCAAATCCGGATGGACGTATTGTTCTAATTAAAAAAAGAGCATTCGGACCTTTAGAAACATATGATTGGGGCATAGATGTCAATGGCTTACCATATGAGGAATACCAATGGTGCGAGAATGATTTGTTTGAGTATGAGAACTATTTTAAGCACATTTCAAAAAAGGAACTAACAGAAAAAATCGAGAAGTTGATAAATAAATTTATGGAGAATGGATTTTATGAATGGGCAATCACCTATAAAAAAATACTTGATTGGTTAAATTCCAGTTTATCAGACAATTAAATTCAAGAATCAAAAAAGAGAATTATTATGATTCTTCTTAAACAGTATTGGTCTGAAAATTTTAAAAATGCGTGGATTAAGGGGACTATATAAACGATAAATGGGAATTTGGAAAATTTTTTAATATAAGTTCTATTAATGAAAGGAAGACAAAAGTTGTTTTGGGATAAAGTAGCCAAATTTTATGATACTTTTGAAAATTTGTATAATGGAAAAGTAAATAGAAAACTTGTTTCAAATGTTTCTGAATTAATAGAAACAAATGATATGGTTTTAGAATGTGCATGTGGTACAGGAATGATTAGTAAGGGTATTGCCTTAAAATGTAAAGAACTTGTAGCCACAGATTTTTCTGATGGAATGTTAGTTCAAGCTAAAAAGAACTGTTCAGACTTAAGTAATGTGAAAATAGAAAAAGCAGATATAATGAATTTAAACTATGGGAACGAATTTTTTGATAAAGTTGTTGCAGGTAATGTTATTCATCTCCTTGATGAACCTTATAAAGCTTTAGAAGAACTTTTGCGGGTTTGTAAAACAGGAGGTATGGTAATAATTCCAACATACATAAATAAGGAAAATTCAGGAAAGTCAAGTTTCTTTATCAGGTGCTTTGAAAAATTCGGAGCTGATTTTAAGAAACAGTTTGATTTTGAATCTTATAAACAGTTTTTTGAAAAAAATGGTCTTGAAGATGTTTCTTATAAAATTATTACAGGAAAAATGCCATGTGCAATAGCAATTATTATTAAGAGGTGATAATGAAAGTTTCAGTTTATCAGACAATTAAATTCAAAAATCAAAAAAGGAGAATTATTATGATTCTTTTTAAATAGTTATTGATTTGAGAATTTCAAAAAAATGCGTGGATTAAGGGGACTATATAAACGATAAATCGGAATTTGTGGAGGTAATAATGTGACTACTTTATATGTATCTGATTTGGATGGTACTTTGCTTCGAAGCAACGAAACCACTTCAGAATATACTAATAGTATTATTAATGGACTGGCAGATAGAGGAATGATATTTTCATATGCCACAGCACGTTCACTAATTACAGCTAAGAAAGTTACAAATGGTATAAAAGCAAAAATTCCATTAATTGTATATAATGGTGCATTTATAATTGATAATGTGACAGATGATATTTTGGTTGCAAATTATTTTGATGAATCAGTAAAAGATGTACTTGATGAGCTATTTACAAATCAAATATATCCTATTGTATATGCCTATATAGATGGAAAAGAAAAATTTTCATTTATACCAGAGTTATGCACAATAGGTATGAATAGATTTCTAAATAGCAGACGAGGAGATATTAGAACGAATGCTGTAAAGTCTGTGGATGATTTAAAATATGGAGATGTTTTTTATATCACTTGTATTGACAGCTCAGGTAAGCTTAAACCAATTTATGATAAATATAAAAACATATTTCATTGTGTTTATCAGAAAGATATTTACACCAATGAGCAATGGCTTGAAATTATGCCTTTAGCGGCTTCCAAATCAAATGCTATAAAACAATTACAAAAATTGTTAAAGTGTGATAAATTAGTCGTTTTTGGAGATGGTAAGAATGATATTGATATGTTTGAATTAGCTGATGAAAGTTATGCGGTTCAAAATGCTCATGAAGAACTAAAGAAATATGCTACAGCTATTATTTCTTCAAATGATGAAGATGCTGTTGCTTATTGGCTTGAAAAAAACTATATTTGACAGATTCCAGTTTATCAGACAATTAAATTCAAAAATCAAAAAAGGAGAATTATTATGATAAAACATATAGTAATGTTTAAATTAAAGGACACAGACGGAAAAACAGCATATGAAAATGCTGTTGAGGCAAAGGAACGTTTTAACAAGGTTATTGAAAATGTTCCGACACTTAAAAAAGGTGAGGCTGTAATAAATTCTGAAGAAGCTCCGGAAAGCAATTACACTATTGCACTTATCTGCGATTTTGATGATATTGACGGACTCAATATATATCAGGTTCACCCTGTTCATAAGGAGTTCGGAGCTTTTATTGCAACTGTAAAGACAGAGCGTGCGTGTATAGACTATGAATTTTAATGAATGTATGGATTTCATATCCTCATACAGTCGGCTCGGTGCAAAGGTTACTGATTTGTCCCGTGCCGAAGAACTTATGAAAAGGATAGGAAATCCTGAAAAAGATTTGAAATTTGTGCATATCGCAGGAACTAACGGAAAGGGTTCAACCCTTGAATATATTGCAAATGCCCTTCAGTTTTCAGGATATAAGACAGGAAAATTTACTTCGCCTTTTGTAACTCATTATACTGACAGAATCCGCATAAACGACAATGAAATTGATGAAAAATCACTTTCTGAAATATGCAGTTTTGTATCAGAACATGTTGCAGAAAGAAAATATTCGCAGTTTGAAATAACAATGGCAATAGCTTTTTTATGGTATAAGCGTGAAAAGTGCGATATAGTTGTTCTTGAAACAGGTATAGGCGGACTTCTTGATTCCACAAATGTTATACCGCCTCCGCTTTTATCAGTTATAACATCAGTATCGCTTGACCATACTGCAATACTTGGAGATACTGTTGAAAAAATTGCTGTTCAGAAAGCAGGTATAATAAAAGAAAATTCAGCAGTTATTTTATCTGTTGACAATAAAAAAGAAACAGTGAATATTGTTGAAAAAACAGCACTTGAAAAACATTCTGAATTTATAAATCCTGAATATAAAGATTTTAAATATCAGGCTATGGAGCTTGACGGCATGCCGTTTATATATAAAGGCGAACAGTTTAAAACAGCTATGCTCGGATTTCATCAGCCCTGCAATGCAGTAACCGCAATTGAAGCCTGCCGTTATCTGAAGAAAAAAGGATTTTTTGTCCCTGAATATGCAATTCATAAATCAATAGAAACAACTCAGGTTAAGGCGAGAATACAGTATATAAAAGGTGTTCCGCCCGTAATTGTTGACGGCGGACATAATTCGGCTGGAATTAATACTCTTGCTATGGTTCTTGATACAATCAGACTGAAACAGAAAAAAGTTTTTACTGTTATGGGAATGGTTGACTCAAAGGATTATAAATACGGAATTGAAAAAATATCAGGATATTCGGAAAAAATTTTCCTTGTTGACGGATTTATAAATAATGCTGTACAATCGGAAAAGCTTGCTGAAATTGCATCTGCATATACTTCTGCCGAACCCTGTGAATTTAATACTGCTGTTGAAAAAGCAAAAAAACTTGCCCTCGAAAATAACGGCATACTCCTTGTATGCGGTTCACTATATCTTGCAAGCAGTTATCTCAATAATTTTTTGTTTGTAAAAAATTCATAGTTTTTTGGCACATTTTTTGTAATATCCTATAAAAAAATTTTTTTGCTGATTTTTACTTGTATTTTTAGGGAAAAGGTGTTATAATCTTCTTAGACCACAGAAAGTGGTTAATAAAATTAAGGAGGTTTTTTAACAATGGCGTTAAAAAATCAGTATTTAATCGATTTACTGGAAACAGTTAAAAAAAGAAATGCAGGCGAACCTGAATTTATTCAGGCAGTTACAGAAGTTTTTGAATCACTTCAGCCTGTTGTTGACAAAAGACCTGACCTCGTTGAAGCTGGTGTATTTGAAAGAATCGTTGAACCTGAAAGACAGATTATGTTCAGAGTTCCTTGGGTTGATGATAAGGGTAAAGTACAGGTTAACAGAGGTTTCAGAGTTCAGTTTAACTCTGCAATTGGTCCTTATAAGGGCGGTATCAGACTTCACCCATCTGTTTACCTCGGAATTATCAAGTTCCTCGGTTTTGAACAGGTATTCAAAAACAGCCTTACAACTCTCCCTATGGGCGGTGGTAAAGGCGGTTCAGACTTTGACCCTAAGGGCAAGAGCGACGGAGAAATCATGCGTTTCTGCCAGAGCTTTATGACAGAACTTTCAAAGCATATCGGTGCTGATTGTGACGTTCCTGCCGGTGATATTGGTACAGGCGGAAGAGAAATCGGCTTTATGTTCGGTCAGTATAAAAGACTCAGAAATGAATTTACTGGTGTTCTTACTGGTAAGGGTCTTACATACGGCGGTTCACTTGCAAGAACAGAAGCAACAGGTTACGGCCTTTGCTACTTCACAAACGAAATGCTTCAGGCTAACGGTATGAGCTTTGAAGGAAAGACTGTTGTAATCTCAGGTTCAGGTAACGTTGCTATATATGCTACTGAAAAGGCTCAGACTTACGGTGCTAAGGTTGTAGCTCTTTCAGATTCAAACGGTTATATCTATGATGCTGACGGTATCAAGCTTGATATTGTTAAGGAAATCAAGGAAGTAAGACGTGGCAGAATCAAGGAATATGTTGATGCTGTTCCTACTGCTGAATATCATGAAGGTTGCAAGGGTATCTGGACAATCAAGTGCGATATTGCACTTCCTTGTGCAACTCAGAACGAAATTGACGGCGAATCTGCTGAAATTCTCGTTAAGAACGGCTGTAAGGTTGTTTCTGAAGGTGCAAATATGCCTTCAACTCCTGAAGCTATTGAAACATACCTTGCTAACGGACTTCTCTATGGTCCTGCAAAGGCTGCAAATGCAGGCGGTGTTGCAACATCAGGTCTTGAAATGAGCCAGAACAGTGAAAGACTTTCATGGACATTTGAAGAAGTTGACGCTAAGCTCCACGGCATTATGAAGAGCATATTCAAGGCTTGCGATGAAGCTGCTAAGGAATATGGTATGGAAGGCAACTACATGGCTGGTGCAAATATTGCCGGATTCCTCAAGGTTGCTGAAGCTATGAAGGCTCAGGGTTGTGTCTGATTAGAATAAATTCATAAATATTAAAGGGCGGAATTTTTATTCCGCCCGTTTTTTTATTAATATGGATTTAACTGTATAACTGCAATTTCCGGTCTGTTGTTTAATCTTGCAGGAACAGGATAGTTTCCGAGTCCTGATGTTATAAACATATATTTGTCACTTCCTGAAAGTCTGAAAAGGCCTTTGTCATAAACATTGTTCTTGCCGTATTTTAACTCAGGCAACCATTTTTTTGTAACCGAATCATATACAGCTCCGAGTCCGAACGGAAACTGAATCATTCCGCCATGAGTATCTCCGCAGACAGTAAGGTCAGCACCGAAATCATTGTAATAATTATACATCGGAATATGTGCCATGAGAATGTTGTAATATGAATCATCAAGCTGAAATTCATTTGAAAGATTGAATGTATCAGGAAAGTAAGCATTGTTTATGCCGTATATTTTAATTTTGTTTCCTCTTATTTCAAGTTCCTGTGATTGATAATTCATAACATTCACATCATTCTGCATAAGGATATTGAGATATTCAACAGAAGTGTCGTGGTCACCGGCAACGAAAAAAACTTCATATCCTGCTTTAACAGTATCAATCATAAGGGATTCGGCTTTATCGATATTTTCCTGAGAAGTACCGCTTGAATACATATCGCCGAGATAAAAAACAACATCAGGATTTATTTCATTGATTTTTCTGATGATTGATTTGGGATTTATTCCGTACTGTTCTGCGTGGTAGTCACTCATAACAGCAATTTTTACGGAAGAAACGAGCTTTGATGAATTTATGTATGTTTTGGTAATCTTTATTGTATAGTTATTGAAATACCATATAAAAGCAATTATCAGAAAGAAGGCAGTAAGACGTCTGAAAAAGTATTTTGGATTTTTCCTTTTATGAGGAACATTTTTCTTTTCAGACATGCCGTTCCTCCTGATTTTTCCTGATATGCAAATCAAGCTGATTATATGGAATTTCTATATTGTTTCTGTCAAATTCAAGTTTTACGTTTTCAGTCATATTATATAGAACATTCCAGTAATTCTCATTGTTTGTCCATACCTGAACGCATATTCCGAGAGAACTTTCTTTCTGTGCGTTCATTCTTACAAGCGGTTCAGGTTCACGAAGAATAAGCGAATCAGATTCAATAACCTTTTTTATTATATTCTTAGCTTTTTCAAAATCATTGTCATAGCTTATATCAAAAGAAAGGTCTACACGTCTTGTTGATATTTCGCTGTAATTTATAATTTTTGCATCAGTAATTTTTCCGTTCGGGATAAATATGCTTTTATTGTCGGGAGTTATAATTTTTGTATATAGAATACCTATTGAATTAACAGTGCCGAGTGAATTGTCAATTTCTATAAGGTCACCCGATTTGAAAGGCTTTGAAAAGAGAATTATAAATCCTCCGGCAAGGTTTGAAAGGCTGTTCTGGAGTGCAAGCCCTATTGCAAGTCCGGCAGTACCTATTACGGTTACTATTGATGTCATCGGAACATTCAGCATTGAAAGTGCAATTATTGCCACAAGAATATAAAGTACAACTCTTATAAGTGATATTAAAAAACTTCCGGCAGTATTTTCGATATTGGAGCGTTCAATAAATTTGCTGGCGAATTTTACAACCAGTTTTGAAAGAATTATTCCGGCGAAAAATACTATAATTGCAAAGGCAAGTACAGGCAGGGCAGAAATAAATTTATCAGTGAGTGAAGTCAGAAGTGATGAGGCATTTTCAACACCTTCTATTACATTCGGAATCTGAAGCTCGGTAGTTGTTTCAGCTGTTTCAGTTAAAACAGAGGTCAGGGTTTCAGTCATAGAAAATCTCCTTTCTCTTTAAGCAGAAAATATAATAATATTATATCAGAAACACAGAAAAATGTCAATCATATCACTATATGCAATTTTAAGAAGAATTTTTTTGATTTTGCTATTGTAATATGAACAAAAAGATGTTATAATGTATTATCATAAAGGATAGGGAAGTGAAGCTGTGAAAAAGTGGAATATCAGAAAAGTAAATCAGGATACTGTAAACGAACTTCTGAATGATGAAAATCTGAAAACGGCAGTTTTTGAGGAGCTTGCTTTAAGAGAGCCGGATTCTCAGATTTTATCAGGAAATTTTCAGTATGATGCATTAATGCCTCTGCTTATACCGGTTCTTGTTTCAAGGGGATTTTGTTCTGCTGAAAGCATAGGAGAAAAATTTTCTGCTGAAAGTCTTTCAGACCCTTTTCTTATAAGGGATATGGATTTGGCATCTGAAAAAATAAACAAAGCTATTGATGAATCAGTTAAAATCTGTATTTATGGTGATTATGACTGTGACGGTATAATGTCAACCGTAATTCTTTACACGTTTTTAAGTCAGGCGGGAGCTGATGTTATATACTATATTCCCGAACGTTCTGAAGGATACGGACTTAACTGCGATGCTGTAAGAAAAATAGCTGATATGGGTACAAAGCTTATAATTACGGTTGATAACGGAATTACTGCTTTAAAAGAATCCGAGCTTATTTATGAACTCGGAATGGAACTTGTAGTTACTGACCATCATCAGCCTCTGGAAACACTTCCGAGAGCTGAGGCAGTTGTTGACCCGCACAGAAAAGACTGTATGTCACCGTTCAAAAATCTCTGCGGAGCAGGTGTTGCTTTAAAGCTTATATCAGCTCTTGACGGGGGAGATTATGAAATCCCTCTTGAACAGTTTGCAGACCTTACGGCACTTGCTACTGTTGCGGATATTGTTGACCTTTCGGGAGAAAACAGATATATAGTTTGTCGTGGAATGAATTTCATAGAGCAGACTGACCGTTGCGGTCTTACTGCACTTCTTGAAGTAAGCGGACTTCTCGGAAAAAAGATTAATTCCACATCAATGGCTTTTATGCTTTCACCGAGAATAAATGCTTCCGGCAGATTTGGTTCTCCGAGTACAGCCGTAAAGCTTTTCCTCTCTGAAGATGAACAGGAATCACGCTCAATTGCACAGGAGCTTAATTTACTTAATGAAAACCGAAAAAAATCGGAACTTCTTATAACGAATGAAATATGTGAACTTGTTGATTCAGACAGAAGTCTTGCCGGAAAAAGAGTACTTTTCTTTTGCGGAAAAAACTGGAATCATGGAGTCATCGGAATAGTAGCATCAAAAATTGAGGAACTTTATGGAAAACCATGTTTTATAGCATCTGAATCAGACGGAGAAATAAGAGGTTCAGCAAGAGCATTCGGAGATTTTTCAGTTTTTGAGGCACTTAATTACTGTTCTGAATGTCTTGAAAAGTTCGGAGGTCATAAAGGTGCAGGCGGTTTTACAATTAAAAACGGAATGGCAGAAAAATTTGATGAAATGCTTCAGAAATATGCCTTTGAAAATCATCGTGAAATGCCTGTATTTTCATATAATATAGATTATGTTATAAAACCGGAGGAAATGACTTTAAGAGCCATAAAGGGACTTGATTTCATTGAACCCTGCGGTGAAGGAAATGACAAACCGATATTCCTTATAAACGGTGCAAAAGTTGAGGAAGTTTCCCCTATGGGTAACGGAAAGCATACAATGCTCCGCCTGAATTACGCTGGAAAAAGGCTTTATGCTAAAATTTTCAGAAAGTCACCTGAAAAAACAGGAATACTTTCCGGTCAGAATTACAGCTTTGCTGTAAATCTTGAGATAAACCATTTCAACAATAAAGACAGTGTAAGCATACTTGTTATAGATTATCGCAGACAGGGAATAAATCAGAATAAAATTATAAATGCACTCCATATTTATGAAAGTTTTCTGAGAGATGAAGATATTCCGCTGAATTATTATTCTTCAATGTATCCTGAACGTGCAGATATTGCACTTGTATACAGAAAAATTTCAGAATCCGGAACAGACCTTGATATGCTTTATTCACAGATTTTTTCCGAAAATCTGAATTACTGCAAGTTTCTTGTTGCAGTTGAGGCACTTTCACAGCTTAATCTTATTGATTATAAATATTCAGAAAAAAAGGTCAGACGAATCAAAGCCGAAAAGAAAGTTGATATTAATACTGCTCCGATACTTTTAAGGCTCAGAGAAAAAACAGGAAGGTGATTTTTTATGGACGCTACTGATGAAAGATATGATGACAACTATACGATTGACATGCTCATTCAGAAGATACTGACAAATGACAGACAGTATGATTTAAGCAAAATTGTTACTGCATACAAATTTGCGGAAAAGGCTCATGAAGGACAGTTTCGCTCATCGGGACAGCCATATATAATACACCCGCTTGCAGTATCTTTTATACTTCTTGATTTGGGTATGGATACTGATACAATATGTGCGGCAATGCTCCATGATGTTGTTGAAGATACAAATACAACCCTTGAAGATATAAAAAAGAGGTTCGGACAGGACGTTGCTATGCTTGTTGACGGTGTAACAAAAATTACAAAAATGCCGTTATTCGATAAGGAACAGCAACAGGCAGGAAATGTTATGAAAATGCTCCTTGCAATGTCACAGGATATAAGAGTAATGATAATAAAACTCTGTGACAGACTTCATAATATGCGTACTCTCTGTTACCGCCCTGAAGTAAAACAGCGTAACAAAGCTCACGAAACTATGAATATTTATGCTCCGATAGCTCACAGACTCGGAATAGAATCCGTAAAAGAGGAGCTTGAGGATTTATCATTCCGTTATCTTGACCCGTATGCCTATGCTGAAATTGAACAGGTTCTTGAACTTAAAAAGGATAAGAGAGAGGAATTTATTGAAAGCATTAAAAAGCAGATTGCAGATAAATTCAAAACTGAAAAATTTCAGCGTGAACCTTTCATAAGCGGACGTGTTAAAAGCATATACGGAATATATAAGAAAGTATTTATCCAGCATAAGAATATAGATGATGTATTTGACAAATATGCTGTAAGAATAATTGTTTCAACAACTCTTGAATGTTATAATGTTCTCGGAATAATTCATAATATGTTTACTATGATTCCGAACAGATTCAAGGATTATATCGCAAACCCGAAAGAAAACGGCTATCAGTCGATTCACACAACCGTAATGGGACATGAGGGAATACCATTTGAGGTTCAGATAAGAACATGGGAAATGCATGAAACAGCCGAATACGGAATTGCCGCACACTGGAAATATAAAGAGGGTATTCAGGGCAGAGATAAAATGGAAAAATATCTTGCGTGGATACGTCAGATTATCGAGGCACAGCAGACATCTGATGATGTTGAAGAAATTGTCCGTGCAATAAAAACTGATTTAGCCCCCGAAGAAATAGTTGTAATGACTCCTAAGGGAAAACCTATCTCACTTCCTGTCGGTTCTACTGTAATAGATTTTGCCTATAAAATCCATACGGAAATAGGTCATAAGACTACTGCTGCAAAAGTCAACGGAAAAATAGTTCCTCTTGATTATAAGCTCAGTACAAGTCAGATTTGCGAAATTATTACAAGCAAAGACCCCGACAAAGGCCCTAACCGTGCATGGCTTAAAATCGTAAAAACCAATGAAGCAAAATCAAAAATCAGAATGTGGTTCAAACGTGAATGCCGTGAGGAAAATATTGAACAGGGCAAACTTGAGCTTGAACGTGAATTTAAAAGATACCGCATAAATATTCCCGAGGAGGACAGACCAAAATTCCTTGCAGATGACTTTAAGCGTCATAACTGCAACAATATAGAAGATTTCTATGCATCTGTCGGATACGGAGGTATAAGCCTTGCAAAGATAATCCCACGTCTTAAAGACAAGTATGTTAAAATGCACGAAAATGAACCGGCTCATAGTCCGTCCGTAATTACAGTTGAGGCAGGAAACGGAAGTTCAGTTGTTCTTGACGGAATAAGCGATTATGCAATAAAATTTGCACAGTGCTGTAATCCTCTGCCAGGTGATGATATAGTGGGATTTATTACAAGAGGATACGGAATGTCAGTTCATACAAAGAACTGTATAAATTACCGTTCAGCACTTGAAAGAAATAATCCCGAGGAGCTTGCAAGATGGCGTGATGATGTAAGATGGTCATCAAAAACAGCATCATCAATTCAGACAGGTATAGAAGTTACCGCATCGGACAGAGTAGGTCTTGTGCGTGATATATCCGAAATACTTGCCGAGGCAAGAATCCCGATAGTTCATTCATCATCAAGAAACCTTAAAAACGGCAATGCACTGTTTGAGGCTACAATAAAAGTTGCCGGAACTGAACAGCTTAAAAATCTTTTTGACAAGCTCAGACGTGTAAAAGATGTAATATCTGTCGAAAGAGCATCATCTTAATAAATTCAATGAATAAAGGGATAAAAAATGCGTAATCTTAATATAGTTCTCCTTGAACCGCAGATACCGCAGAATACGGGAAATATTTCCCGTACCTGTGCTGTGACAGGTGCAAGACTTCATCTTATAAGACCATTCGGTTTTGAAATAGATGACAAGCATCTTAAAAGAGCAGGTCTTGATTACTGGGATAAGCTCGATATATCATACTATGATAATATAGAGCAGTTTTATGAAAAAAATTCCGGAGAGTATTTCTATTTTACAACCAAAGGACGTTCTGTTCACAGTGATGTTGAATATCCTGATAATGCCTATCTGATTTTCGGCAGAGAGGACAGAGGAATACCAGAAGAAATTCTTTATCATAATGAAAATCATTGCGTCAGAATACCGATGCGGAATAATCTCAGAAGTCTTAATCTTTCAAATTCTGTGGCAATAGGAGTTTATGAAGTTCTCAGACAATGGGGATACCCCGAACTTTCCACAGAGGGAAAACTTACAAAATATAATTGGTGAAAAGAGGCTATTAACAGTTAAAATAAAAGTATAAAAAGTTGTAAAATGCCTATTGACTTTTATAATATAAGATGATAAGGGAGCTTACTGAAAATGATTAAAACACTCAAAGTAATGCTCTGTCCGAACAACAAGCAAAGAACTAAACTATTTGAATGTGCAGGAACAGCAAGATTTGCATATAACTGGGCATTGAACTATCA
>CAKSPD010000015.1 GCA_934481385.1 uncultured Oscillospiraceae bacterium | reverse complement strand
GCTGAAGCACTTGGCTTAATGGCAAACGCCGGTATCAAGTCTACACAGTCCGGCACTTCCATGCGTTCCATTATGACTGCACTTTCGGGAGAAGTCAAATTCTGTTCTGAATCCTTTGGAGAAATGGAAATCGCAACCACCAATTCAGACGGTTCAATGCGAAATTTATCCGATATTTTAGCAGACTGTAGGGTTGCATTTGATCAGATGTCCGAATCCGAAAAAGCGAGTGCCGCAGAAACTCTTGTGGGCAAAAATGCTATGTCGGGATTTCTTGCTCTGATGAATGCCGCACCTGCGGATATTGATAAATTGTCGGGTGCCATTGCAAACTGTGATGGTACTTCTCTACAAATGGCGGAAACTATGCAGGACAATCTCGCAGGACAGCTTACCATTCTGAAGTCACAGCTTGAGGAACTGGCTATTTCTTTCGGAAAAATTCTGATGCCTGTTATTCGTGACATCATCACCAAAATACAGGGATTTGTGGACAAGCTGAATGCCCTTGACCCTGCAACAAAACAGACCATTATCAAAATTGGATTGATGGCTGCGGCTTTGGGACCGCTTTTGATTGTTGTGGGTAAGACGATTTCTTCTATCGGAAGCATGATGACATTCATTTCAAAAATTCCGACAATGATTGCAGGTGCTAAGACTGCATTTTCAACGCTTGGTGCTGCAATTGGTGGTATTTCTGCTCCTGTGGTGGCTGTCGTTGCGATTATTGCAACGCTGGTTGCTGCCTTTGTGCATTTGTGGAACACCAATGAGGACTTCAAAAACAGCATTTTTTCCATCTGGGAACAGATAAAGTCTACCTTTGAACGTCTGACATTCGGAATCGTTGACAGAGTGAATGCATTGGGCTTTAACTTTCAGAGTTTCGGCGATATGCTGAAATCTCTGTGGAACGGTTTGTGCAGTGTGCTTGCCCCTGTATTTGAGGGTGTATTTCAGCATATTTCGGATATTTTCACCTTTGTGACGGATACTATTCTGAGCGTGCTTGATGTATTTATCGGCTTATTTTCGGGAAACTGGGAACAGTGCTGGAACGGTATCAAAGGCATTTTTACAGGTATCTGGGATTTTGTAGTTAACCAGTTCAGCAATATTCTGAACACGCTGAGAGGTGTGGCAAACGTATTTCTCGGTTGGTTCGGAACATCATGGAATGAAGTGTGGACATCAATTAAGGACTTTTTCGTTGGAATCTGGGACAGCATTTGTTCCGCTTTTCAGGCTGTTGCTGACTTTTTCACAAATATCTGGAATGCAATCTCCACGTTTTTTACAACGATAGCAACTGCGATCTATACCACAGCGGTTACGATTTTTACTTCTGTATATGACTTCTTCGCAGGAATTCTGACCAGTATTCACGACTTTTTTGCCAACATTTTCAATGCAATATGGACGGTTATTTCAACTGTCTGCACCACTATTTACGACACGATTTCAAGCATCTGGAATGCGATTTACAGCTTTATTTCGCCTCTTTTAGAGGCATTTAAATATCTGTTTGAAACCATTTTTCAGGCAATTCATATCATTATCAGCAATGTGATGGATTGGATTTCGGAAAAGATACAAACCATATGGAATGCGATTGTTGCATTTCTTACCCCTCTGCTTGAGGGGATTAAAATGTTTTTTGAAACAATATGGAATGCTATTTATACAGCAATTTCGACGACATTAAGCACTATTTCAAGCGTTGTTACATCGGTCTGGAACGCAATTTCAAGTTTCATTTCAAGCATAATGAACACCATAAGCTCTGTCATTTCAGGTGTATGGAATGCAATCAGCAGTGCTGTTTCAAGTGTGGTAAATGCTATCCGAAGCACAGTATCTTCCGTATGGAACAGCATTTCTTCCACAATTTCATCGGTGATGAATACGATTCATTCAACTGTAACAAGCATCTGGAATAACGTGAAATCTTCAATTGGTTCTATTATCAGCGGTATTTACACCACGATCAAGGGCGGTTTTGATAATGCTGTCAATTATGTCAAAGGTCTTGCATCTGATGCCTGGAACTGGGGACGAGATATTGTTTCCAACATCATTGATGGCTTGAGAAGTATGATCGGCAGTCTTGCTGACAGTGTATCAAATATCGCTGATACGATCCGCAGTTATTTGCACTTTTCCGTTCCTGATGTAGGTCCGCTGACAGACTTTGAAAGCTGGATGCCTGACTTCATGAACGGTTTGGCGGACGGCATTAACAAAAGCAAAAAGGTCGTAGCAAAGGCGGTTTCGGGTGTTGCAGATACAATGAGAGTAACGCTCAATTCTGATCTCAACTACAATCTTGACGGAATGACAGGTGCGATTATGAATGGCAGTTCTGAAAGTTCCGTTGTCAACAATTACTACAATAACGACAACAGCCGTACAGTAAATCAGACCAACAATAGCCCGAAATCACTGTCACGGCTGGAAATCTATCGGCAGACGAAGAATGCGGTGGAGATGTAAAAAGGAGCGATGTTTGGTCGCTCCTTCCTATAACTGCAACATACTTGTCTTCCAACAGTTCTACAATTTCAATATCATATACTGTCATATAAAGCACCATTTAAAGCTTAAATTCTTCTGAAACTATCTTTCTACTTTTAAAAACATCATTAGCCATATCTTTATCAAATATCATTTCAACTTCTACTAATTTTTTGTTATCAGAAAAGCCGAAAGAAGCAAATGTTTTTTCATCAAGTAAATACACATATCTATAAATATCATCATAATCATAGGAAATATGGGAAATATATGATTCTTTTCCAAATAATTCTATTATTTCTTCTATATCACATCCGAATTTTATTTTAAAATCTAATTTTTCAAATATATAATTGCAAAATTCAATTTCTTCTTTACTGTAAATATCAGAAAAGCATATTGCAGAGAGAAACAAATTTGTTTTTTTTCTTCTAAAAAAGATAATCTTCCAACCGATTAATTCAGAATATCCACAAATACCCGCATATTCAAAATCATATTGTTCTTTAATGATGCCTGTATTATTTGAAATACAATTAATCAAATATGTTTGTACATTCATTTGTTTTTCACCTTTCCATGATCAATGACATTACTCAAAAAATTGCTTTGGCAATTGTGCGGTGTTGCCATAATTATTATATCATACCCATATACACAAAGTCAATGAAAGGCAGGTGAAATTTTGTTCTACACACTCATCCTCGAAAACGAAACAGGTCAGCAGATCGACCTTTCAAAAACAGCAAACCGATATATGTTCTCCAAAATCAAGGGGCTGAACCCACCCACCGGAACGGTCAGCACTTCAAATTATGCAGGAATGAACGGTTCATACCTCAACAATGCTTTCATTGAAAAGCGAAATGTGGTCATTTCCTTTGAAATGCGTGGGGTTGGTGTGGAACTCCGCAGACATGAACTCTACAGGGTGGTCAAGCCGTCACGCTACATCAAGATATACTATACCACAAAAAATATCTCTGTGTATGCTGAGGGTATTGTGGAAACCTGTGAGGTGGAGAATTTTGAAAAGCTGACAAGCGGACAGATCTCTATTCTCTGTCCTGATATTTATTGGTATTCTACAGAAACGCAGATTGCGGAATATTCTCGTGTCAGAGGTGCATTTCATTTTGTCTGTCCTGACAATGATGAGCCATTCCCGATTGGTATGTACAATACGCAGGATATGATGACGATCAATAACAGCGGTGATGAGGTCGGATTCACCCTTGAAATCAGCGGAGGACCTGCGAAAAATCCGACCATTTACAACGCTCTGACAGACGAATATATGCAGATTTCAGGCGATATTCAAAAAGGCGATGTGATTACTATAACCACCAAAACGGGCAATAAAACCGTTCTTCTGGAGCGTGAGGGCGTTGTGACAAATATCATCAATCGGCTTGTTTCGGGTTCTACATGGCTGAATCTGAAAGCAGGTGAAAATAAATTCTATGTCCGTGCGTCAGATGGATTGAATAACATCAAAGTCCGCCTGATACACCGAAATGCGTACTTAGGAGTGTGAGAAATGCAGATTGAAATTTACAATATGGCTGTCTTGAATGATAAATTGAATATTTCACTTGAGGCTGTCTGCGACAGCTTTTCTTCGCTTTTGTGGGATATTGAATACTATAAATGTGGTGCTTTTGAGGTGTATATTGCTGCATCTCCCCGAAATATTGAGATTTTTCAGACTGGCAGAATTGTTGGTCGTGATGATGACAAGGAACATTTCGGACTGATTGAATCTGTGGAACTTGAAACCGATGCCGAAGATGGCGACTATCTCATCATCAAAGGCAGATTTCTGATGTGCTTACTTGAACGCAGAATCATCTATCCCACATTCAACTTCACAAAACTTGTTTCATATTCTCAAATTATAATGAATGTGGTACAGTATAACGCTTGTACATCGGGTATCAGAAAACTTCCGGGACTTATTGTCGGCTGTTCATCTGGAAATTGCTGGAATGTAAAAACAAAGTTGCAGGTCAGCTACGACAATCTGATGGAATGGGTGTATACCATCTGCGAAAAAATCGGCGGAACTGCAAATATACGTCTGAGTAAAACCAATAATGAGCAGTATGAAATGGTTTTTAAACTTTCGCAGGGTACTGACAGAAGTATATTACAGGAAATCAATCCGCACATCATTTTCTCTGACAGATACAATAATCTGCTGTCCTTCACCTATTTTACAGATACCTCAGTCAAGAAAAATTACGCCTATGTCTTAGGCAAAGGCGAAGGTGAAAAACGCAAAAGAACCACATATTTTGAGGGTTCAGAACCTTCTTCTCTCGACCGCTATGAAGTGTATGTTGATGCAAAGGACATTTCAGATGAAGAACAGGTTGACAATGAAACAAGACCGCTCTCTGACGCTGAATATTCGGAACTTCTGAAAGAGAAAGGCAAGCAGAATCTTGTTCCTACAAAAACAAAATCAGAATCACAGATCGCTGTACAGTCCACACAGTTTCAATACAGTGTGGACTATTTTGTTGGGGATTTTGTTACAGTTGAACACCACAGATTTGGAATCAGACAGAACAAAATACAGCTTGTCGGAATGATTGAGAGTTTCGATCGCAACGGCAGAAATTTAACACCAACATTTAAGGAGGCTTAACATGGCATTTTCATTCGGATTTTTCAATTCTAAAAATCTTGACAGAACCTATACTGCGGAGAACTTTAACGACTATCTCGGCAGTATTATCTGTGATGGAATTCAGGACAACTTCGGACAGTGTTTCAAACTGTCTGCAAACAAGTTGAAACTGACGATCGGCAGCGGAAAGGCTTGGATTCAGGGACATTATTTCATTTCGGATACGGCATACACCTATGATTTATCCCGCTATGTGGACGAATCTCTGCCAAGATATATGACGATCGGTATCTGTTGCAACACTTCTGAAAACGTCCGCAATGTCAGCTTTGAAATTCTCGCAGGAACACCTGCCTCCAATCCTGCAATACCGAGATTTCAGAACACAGATTACAAGAAATATCTTACCCTTTGCATTATCAGACTTGATGCAGGCACATCAGAACTCAGCATTACAGACTACAGAGAGAACAATAATTTCTGCGGATATGTCCGCTGTATTTTAGGCAAATGCAAGGTCACAGATATGCTCTCTCAGCTTTCTGAAATTCAGACGCAGATAAAAGATTACAATATAACAGTTAGTCAGTTAACGACAAAGATAAACGAGTTAACGCTGAAAATTGATGAGATGACAGGCGATGTGGTTTCTATCGGAAAATGCGGTCAAAGCGTGGATTTTGTGCTTTATTCGGACGGCAGACTGCTCCTCAAAGGCACCGGAGCAACATTCGATTATTCTACTGACAGCAATCCGTCACCATTGCAAAACAATGCAAATATCAAGTCGGTCATTGTTTCAGAGGGTGTAACAGGCATTGGAGAACGACTTTTTCAGTATTGTGATAACTTAAAAACAGTATCACTTCCGACTACACTTACAGCAATCAAAAAGGCTGCATTTCTGCCGCATATTGACAGTTACATTTATCATCAGAGGCTTAATGGTTTAACAGAACTGAAGATTCCGGAACGTGTTACTGAACTTGGCGTGAATGCATTTGCAGGAACTGCAATCAAGTCCGTAACCGTTCCGCCCTCTGTGGCAACCGTAGGTGCAATGGCGTTCAGCGAGTGTCAGTATCTTGAAACGGTGCGATACGGCGGCAAAGTCATCAGTGACAGAATGTTTGTACGATGCACAAAACTGAAAAATCTTACCCTTACCAGAAATGTCAAGGAAATTGTGGGTGGCTGTTTCAATTACTGTGAATCCCTGAATCAAATTACCTATGAGGGTTCTCTTGCAGACTGGAACGCTGTGAAGAAAAATACAAACTGGGACAGCCGTGCAGTTGATATCGAATCTCCGCTTGCAAAAATTCAGTGTCTTGACGGATATATGGAATATGTCACAAGCACGAAAACATGGAAAGAGGTGAAAGCATGATAAAATTTCTTGTAAAAGGTCAGAACATCGAAACGCTGGAACATGAAATCATTGCAGCAGACCAGATTGCTTTTGTGAAGATACATTTTGTGTTCGATAACAGCTGGAAACCATTGCATAAGGTTGTGCAGTTCACACAGGACGAAATAACCTATAACAGGGTTCTCGGAACAGAAAATACGAGTTGTTTTCTGCCTGCTGAATTGACTTCCGGCACAGTAAAGATGTCCTTGTTTGGCTATGATGCAGAAGCAACTGAAACAGTCAGGGCAACAACGGTTGTAAAAACTTTACACATCAGACCGTCAGGATTTGATGGTGAAAACAGTAATGTTCCGCCTACTCCTGATTTATATCAGCAGCTTTTGCAGAAGATACTGTCTGCATCTAAAGGAACTGACGGCAAATCAGCATTTGAAATTGCTGTAGAACATGGATTTGTTGGCACAGAGGCTGAATGGCTTGAAAGCCTGAAAGGTGTTAATGGCAAGGATGGAGTAAACGGTAAAGACGGATGTGACGGTAGAAACGGTGCTGATGGTTTACCGGGTAAAGATGGAAAGGATGGTGCGGACGGACTTCTGGGGCGTGATGGAATTAACGGCACAGATGGAAAATCCGCCTATATTATTGCCGTAGAACATGGATTTTCAGGTACAGAAAATGAATGGCTGCAAAGCTTAAAAGGTGCTGACGGCAGGGACGGAATCACTCCCGATATGTCAGACTATGCAACAAAAGCTGATATTGCAGAGTTGCAAGAGCAAATCAGGCAAATATCCGGTATCAGCTATATCTCTGTATTTGAAAGCGGTTCTGATGCCTTGCAGAAATACGGTGACAGCATCTACACTTATTATAATGACGGTTATCGTTCTCTTGCAGGATTTGCAGAGAGCTATCCGCATTTCTGCTGTTCTGAAAATGAATATGCTCTGTATTTCAATCAGAACGATTTCAGTTGGGCAGGAACGGTGTTTGTGATATTTTTGACACCTGTTGCAATTACTTCAAAAATGAAGCTGCTTTTAAGCTATATGGTTGGTGCATCGCAGGACGCTGAATTTTATCTTATTCCGAATACAGATAAAATGGGTTCTGAACTTGCTCAGTATATTTACGAGGAAATCAAAGCCGAAAATGCTTTGAAATTATCATTTAAATGGCTCTACTCCGATACTTTCATTTCTGTGATACAGTCACTTGAAAACATATCGGATGGAGAATACTACCTTGCTTTCAAAGGCACATCGGATAATTCACATCCGATGGTGAAGTCTATTAAATTTATGAAGGAGTGATTTTATGAAAGATACTATTTGCCTTATCGCAGGCATTGTCGGCGGATTTATCGCAACACTGCTCGGTGGCTGGGATTCTGCTCTTGCAACTCTTGTAGTATTCATGGGCATTGATTTTGTGACAGGCATTGTAACTGCGGCAATGGGCAAATCCAAACACAGCGAAAGCGGTACACTCAACAGCACAGCTGGCTGGGTCGGTCTTGCAAAGAAGTTTTGTATTTTACTTATGGTGGTTGTAGGCGTGAGAATCGATATTCTCATCGGCACAAATTACATCCGTGATGCAGTCTGCATCAGTTTTTGTCTGAATGAACTGCTATCCATTATCGAGAATACAACACTTATGGGAATCCCTTTCCCGCCTGCATTCAAAAAAGCAATTGATGTTCTGCAAACGAAAGTAGGCAGAACTGAGGATGAAAAGGAGGACGAATAAATGGCTATTTTAAGACCTGATACATCAACTACTTTGAACGGAGTGAAAATCAACGAGTATTTACTCACCAAGCATAACCCTAATCATATCGATATGCCCTCTGTTTCTATGGAGGGCAAAGTTATCGGTGTAACAGTTCACAACACCGACTGGATTTCTGTTGCAAGTGGAACGACACCTGCAGAGCAGTACACAAGAGCAACCGTCAATGGCAACATGAAAGACGTTAGAGTTCACTATTATGTTGACAATACTTGTGCATGGCAGAATCTGCCTCTATCCTTAAGTGGCTGGCACGCTGCTGATGGCAGCGGAAACGGAAACCGCAGAACCATCGCCATTGAGTGTATTATGAGTTCTGCTTACAATTCTACAGATAAGAAGTCAGAGGATAACTGTGCAAGACTTGCCGCAGCACTTCTAAAGAAATACAATCTTGACATCAATCACCTTTATACCCACACGCATTGGCTGAATGTCCGTGATGGAAAGAGTGGCTCTGTGGATTATCTCAATACTGCAAGAAATCCTTACAAGATGTGTCCTGCGTATATTCTGCCTCATTGGGTGGCTTTCAAAGCTAAGGTGCAGTCTTATCTCAATTCAGGTTCTTCAACACCTGCAACATCTTCTCCAAAACAGCTTTATCGAGTAAGAAAAACATGGTCTGATGCTAAGTCGCAGATTGGTGCTTTTTCTTCTCTTGAAAATGCGAAGAAAGCCTGCAAGACTGGATATGCTGTTTTTGACAGCAACGGCAAGCAAGTGTATCCTGCAAAGAAATCCATTGACGAAGTTGCCCGTGAAGTCATTCAGGGTAAATGGGGCAATGGAAGTGAACGTAAAAACAGACTGACCGCTGCAGGTTATGACTATAACGAAGTGCAGAAAAAAGTAAATCAGATGATCTGATAATATCCTCCACGAAGTATGTTTTTTTCATATTTTATGGGGGGTTTTTTATTAAACTTCATTTTTCTGTCCTATGTATAATGAAGCATTAATTTAACAGGAGGATTACTATGGAACAGCAAAAAGTAATTGATGAAATTCAGTATTATCAGGCACAGAAACTGACCGATATGCTCTATGAAAATTTCCTTATTTCCTTTGACGAATATGACAAATTAACGGAACTGAATCGCCGGACTTTCTCTCCCCTTTTTGTCGACTTATTTCCTAAAACGCTTGATAAATCACTCCAAAAGAGTTAATATGTCATACTGAAATGAGGTGATAAACTTGAAAATACGAAAAATTGACGCACAACCACAAGAAATAAAAAAACTTCGTGTTGCTGCATACTGTCGTGTTTCAACGGATTCTGATGACCAGAAAGAGAGCCTTGACACTCAGAAAAAGCATTATGAATCTTGGATTAAAATGCATAGTAATTGGGAATTTGCAGGTGTTTTCTATGATTTTGGAATCAGCGGAACAAAAGCTGACGCAAGAGATGGTTTGCAGGCTTTGCTTTATGAATGCCGAATCGGCAGAATTGACTATATTCTCACAAAATCCATCAGCCGTTTTTCTCGAAATACAACCGACTGTCTTTCACTTGTGAGAGAACTGCTTTCGTATAACATTCCTATCTATTTTGAAAAGGAAAATCTGGACACAGGCAGTATGGAAAGTGAATTGATTCTGGCAATTCTCAGCAGTATGGCACAAGGTGAATCTGAATCTATATCCAAAAATGTTAAATGGAGCAATCAAAAAAACATCGAAAACGGAATATATAAATTCAGTTATCTTCCATACGGATATATGCATGATAAAAATGGAAATATGATAATCAATTCCGATGAAGTAGATGTAATCAAAGATATTTTCAGATACGCATTAAACGGAGTAGGCACATACAAAATTGCAAAGCTCCTTCAGGAACAAGGAGTTCCAACACGCAGAGGCGGTCAATGGACAGGTTCAACTGTAAAGAGCATACTTACAAACGAAAAATATTACGGTGCAGCCATATTTAACAAAACCTACACTGACAGCAATTTTAAAAGACATAAGAATAATGGGGAATCTGACAGATACTATGCTGAAGAACACCATGAGGCTATCATCAGCAAAAGTGAATTTGAGAAAGTTCAGGAATTGATACAGATTCATGCCGATGAAAGAAAAATCATAAAAAGCGATTCAAAATATTTAAAGAGGTATCCATTTTCAGGTCTGATTATTTGTGGTGAATGTGGCAGTAAATTCAAACGGCAAACCCAAAGTTCAGGTGTAGCATGGGCTTGTAAAACGCACCTTTTTCATAAAGAGCAATGCTCTATAAAATTCATTAAGGAAGAAGCAATTAAAGCTGCTTTAACAACAATGATGAATAAACTGATTTTTGGTTATAAACGAGTTTTGAAGCCATATCTTGAATCCATTAAATTGATGAAAACTGATGACAATTTACAGCGTATTCTGAATCTGAAAGAAAATATTCAGAAAAATTCAGACAGAAAAAATGATATTCGCAAGCTGAGAGTGAAAGGGCTTATTGACAGTACGCTGTTCAATCAGGAAGTGTCACGAATTGAAAAACAAAACGAGGAATATCGCATGGAATTAAGACAACTTGATAATTCACAGAATGACCACATGATAAAAGAAACAGAAAAGCTGATTCATTTTATAGAATCATCAAACACTTTCTCTGCTTTTGATGAATCTTTTCTTGAATATCTTGATTGCATCATTGTTTATTCCAGAACCTTCATAGGTTTTAAACTGAAATGCGGATTGACATTAAAGGAGGAAATATGTACGGGTACAAAGTAGAAAACGGAGAAATCAGAATTGACGAACACGAAGCGTCAGTTATAGTCGGTATTTTTAATGCCTATATTTCAGGAATGAGTATGACAAATGCTGCTAAAAATGCAGGACAGCCATTCTGCCATAGTACCGTAAAGCGAATACTTCAAAATGCCCGTTATGTCGGAGACGATTCACACCCTGCAATTGTAAACAAAAACACATTTTCAAGAGCAAATGCAGAATTGATAAAGCGTTCTTCTGAACATAAAAGATCCAGCCGTCTAAAACCGCCTCCTATACACACCGAATTTGCTTTTTTTGAAGCAACAGAAATCCATGACACTCCCAAAGAACAAGCTGAATATATTTACAGTTTAATAGAGGTAATACGATGAATATTATAAAAATTCCTGCAAAACAGCAAATAGGCAATAAAGCCACCAAAGAAGAAGTTAAAAAGCTAAGAGTAGCCGCATACTGCCGTGTATCGACTGACAATGAAGAACAGGCTGGAAGTTATGAAACTCAGGTCAGCCATTACCGTGAATTCATTTCAGCAAATCCTGAATGGATTCTTGTTGATGTTTACGCTGATGAAGGCATCAGTGCAACAAATACAAAAAAGCGTGATGATTTCAACAGAATGATTGATGACTGTAAGAAAGGTATAATTGATATGATTTTCACAAAGTCAATCAGCCGATTTGCCAGAAACACAGTAGATTGCTTAAACTATATCCGAATGCTGAAAGATATTAATATCCCCGTTTTCTTCGAGAAGGAAAACATAAACACGATGGACGCAAAAGGTGAAGTTCTTATTACCATTATGGCATCATTAGCACAGCAAGAATCAGAATCCATTTCCAAAAATGTAAAGCTGGGATTGCAGTACAGATATCAGCACGGCAAAGTATTACTCAATTCTAAATATTTTCTTGGCTATGATAAGGATGAGGACGGAAACCTTGTAGTAAATCCGAAAGAAGCTGAGGTTGTAAAGAGAATTTTCCTTGAATACCTGCAAGGCAGCAGTTGTCAGAAAATTGCTAAAGGATTGGAACGTGACGGCATTTTAACAGCAAGAGGAAACCCAAGATGGCACGATAGTACAATCAGAAAAATCCTTGAAAATGAAAAATATATGGGTGATGCACTTTTGCAGAAAACCTATACGGTGGATTTCCTGAATAAAAAACGTGTCAAGAATAATGGCATTGTTCCGCAGTATTACATAGAAGACCATCATGAAGCAATAATTCCCAAAGAACTGTTTTTACAGGTTCAGGATGAAATAGCAAGACGAGCATCAGAACGAGATATTGAAGGCAAACGTAAAGGATTTAGTGCCAACCACGCGTTTTCGCAGATTGTTTTTTGTGCAGAATGCGGAGGTCAGTATCGCAGAATACATTGGAACAACCGTGGCAAAAAATCAATTGTCTGGAGATGTCTTACACGTTTGAAAAACAAGGACAAGTGCAGAGCAAGAACAGTAAAAGAAGATGTTTTACAAGAGGCATTTCTTGATGCCCTAAATGAAATGCTTGCAAACAGCAATGATTATATTAACAGACTTACTGCAAATCTTGAGGTTGCAATCAAGCATAACAGCACTGATGAAAAACTTGCAGAAAAAATGAAAGTCTTACAGCAAGAACTCCTTGACAGAACTGAACGCAGAGAAAATTATGATGATATTGCCACAGAAATTCTTCGCATTCGTGAACTTCAGGAACAAAGCAATATGGACAGTGTCACAAAAGCTGAACACAAGAAAAGAATACAGGAACTACAAAGATTCATCAAATCCCAGCCGACTGCTGTCACGAAATTTGATGAAAGACTTGTAAAAAATCTTCTCTCACAAATTATTATTCACGATGATTTCTTAGAATTCAAGTTTAAATCAGGTGTGACAGTGAGTATTGAAAAATGACTTTTCTCTCCCCTATTGAAATAAGTTAAGCACGTCAAAGACTACGGATTTCACGTAGCTTTGGCGTGCTTTTTATTTATACAAAATAAAAATTATATCCTCGTTTGTGCATTTTGACGAATGACAACAAATTTCTACACTCAACCTGTCGATTTATCATTTTATCTCAAAAACTGTAGTGTGTGTATTTGTTGTCACTATATTTTAGCCTGCTCAATCTCATGGAATACAGTAAAAAGAGCATTTTTATCGTATCCCATAAAAGCATATATCCTCAAAAACAACGTAGAATAGGGATTTTCAGCCTATTTTCTTGACATCAATACTACGCACTCAACGTGGCTTGTTCGAGGGAACATATCGACAGCACAAACCTTTTCAATATTATATCCATTATCTGACAAAATTTTGCAATCTCTGGCAGCAGTGAAAGGATTGCAGGAAATCATAACAATACGCTTACAACCAGAATTGATAACAGATTTGAGAGTAAAAGAATCACAGCCCTTTCTTGGAGGGTCAAGAATAATAACATCAGGAGAATAACTGAGTGATGAAAAAATTTCTCCGGCATCACCGCAAATGAAATCAGAATTTGATATATTATTCAAAAGAGCATTTTGTTTTGCATTTTCAACAGCCTGAGGAATAATTTCAATACCGGTAACAGATTTTGCTTTATGCGACATAGAAAGTCCGATAGTTCCTGCACCGCAATAAAGGTCAACAATATTTTTATCCTGAGGACAGGCATATTGTTCCGCAATTTTATATAGATTTTCAGCCTGTGAAGTATTCACCTGATAAAAGGAAAGCGGAGAAATCCGGATTTTATTTTCGCACATAATATCAGTAATGTAATCACTGCCCCAAAGAGTAATACATTCACTTCCGGTAATTACATTAGTCTTATCGGGATTGATATTCATAACAATGCTTTTTAAATCAGAAAATTTTTCAGAAAGAATATTGCAGAGTTTTTTAAGCTCACGCATAATATTTTTTCTTACAACAAGACAAAGCATAATTTCCTTTGTATGATAAGCCTGTCTTATATATATATGACGAAGTATTCCTGTATGCGAATTTTCATTATAAACGGAAATTTTGCTCTTGTTTATATAATCAAGAACATCATCAGTAATATCCTGAAAAATATCAGGCTGAAGAAGGCATTTTTTAATTGGAATTACTCTGTGACTTCTCTGTGAATAAAAACCGCATACAGCCTTACCGTCTATATTTGCAACAGGATACTGTGCCTTGTTTCTGTAACCACATATATTTTCGCAGGGCAGAAAATCTTCAAATTCAGGAGAAAGATTATTCATTCTCTGAAAAGCATTTTTTACCATATTGTTTTTTATCTTACATTCTGCTTCATATGATATATGGCGGAATGTACAGCCACCGCATTTCTGAGAGTATTCACAGTCAGAAGTTATTCTGTCAGGGGACGGAGAAATTATTTCAAGTATAATTCCAAAAGCATAATTTTTAAGAACCTTTACTATTTTACCGCATATCTCATCTCCTGAAACTGCTCCTGCGACAAATACAACCATATCATCAACACGACAGACACCGTTTCCTTCAGCGGTAATATCAGTTATTAAAGCTCTGAACTGCTGATTTTTTTCAACCATTCTGAAATATCTCCTTTTCTTTTCATAAGCTCATCAAAACGTGAAATATATTCATATGGGAATTTATAATTGCGTTCCCTTGAAATTTTTCCGTCTGGCGTAACGAATTTTGTTGATGCTGAACTTCCTGCACCAAGTATTGTCTGAGTTTCGTCCATTATGTATATATTATAATAGCTTTCAAAACCCTTTTTTGAATAGCCTACGTTTTCAAGATTGTCAACAGTATTTTTCTGTCTGTAAAGATAATACGGATTATATCCATACTCCATAAGATTTTTAATACTGTAATCAACCATTTCTTCTATATTATATTTATTAAGCAGATAATCTTTTCCGCTTTCATATAGACTTCCTGAACGCTTTAAAGTAAGTGTATGAACAGTAATGCTCTCGGGGTCAAGAGATATTGCAGTATCAACAGATTTTTTAAAGCTTTCAGCAGTTTCATCAGGCAGACCTGCTATCAAGTCCATATTGATATTTGAAAAACCGATTTTTCTTGCTGTTTTATATACATTTATTGTATCTTCGGCAGTATGACTTCTTCCGATTTTTTTAAGAATTTCATTATTGAAAGTCTGCGGATTTACAGATATTCTGTCTGCACCGTATTTCTTTATAATTCTGAGCTTTTCCTCTGTAATTGTATCAGCACGTCCTGCTTCAAAATTATATTCACGAACATTTTTCAAATCAAAACTTTCTGAAACTGTTTTCATTACAGCCTCAATCTGTTCAGCGGAAACTGATGTGGGTGTACCGCCTCCGAAATATATTGTATCAACATTTATATTACTTTCTCTTATTATATCAGAAATAATTTTTATTTCTCTGCAAAGACAGTTTATATAATCAGGTATAAGTTTAAATGCCTGATTTATGGAATGTGATACAAATGAACAATAACTGCATCTTGTCGGACAGAATGGTATTGATATATAAAGGCTTACTGCTTTTTTATCAATCTTATGAAGTATCGGAATCTGATTTCTTGCAGTATCAAAAGCAAGGTCAAGTTTTTTCTGCGTTATTTCATATTTTTCAGCAAGAATCTTTTTTGCGGTATTTTCATCAATACCGGATTCAAGAAGTTCAACAGCTTTTTTTACAGGACGGATTCCTGTCATAATTCCCCACGGAGCATTTATTCCTGTTATCTTTTTAAGAATATGAAACAAAAGCCGGCAAAGCTCATGTTCACACTGTTCATCATTTTCAGCAGTAAAAAAACCTTCCTCATATTTACCTGAATATTTTACACTTACTTTAAGATTAAGATTATCTTTTTCAGCAGATATATATTCATCAAGATATTCTGTATCAGTTTTTACATGCGAAAAATCAAATCTTTCAGCAGGTATAAAAATTTTCGTTACGGCTTCAATTTCATATTTAAAATTATTTCCTGTTAATATTATCGGCAGTTTCATAAATTCCTCATATATGGATTATTTTTTCTTTCATTTTCGAGTGTAGTTGAATCAAAATGTCCTGGGTAAACTTTGTAATCACCTTTCAGATTTTTCAGTTTTCTGATTGATTCACGCATTTTGTCAATATCTCCGCCCGGATAATCTGTTCTTCCTATTGATTCAAAAAAAAGTGTATCACCTGAAAAGATTATATCTCCTGTTATATAGCATACACTTCCCTGTGTGTGACCTGCTGTATGCATAACGGTAAATTCTGTATTGCCTGATTTTATAACATCACCGTCATTAATTGTTTTGAAATTTTCAATTTTATCAAGCGGAACACCAAAAAATGAAGAAAGTGAAATTCTTTCATCATTCAGCATCGGAGCATCTTCAGAATGTATATATATTTCTGCTCCTGTTTCTTCCTGAACTTTTTTTACTCCTCCTGTATGGTCAAAATGCCCATGAGTCAGCAGTATTTTATCAAGAGTAAGATTTTTTGATTTTATAAAATCAAGAAATTTTTCGGGATTTCCGCCAATATCAATTGCTATGCATAAATTCGGTGCAGTTTCTGCTATATAGCAGTTTGTTCCAAGCTCTCCGAGATTAAGAGTATATATATTCATAAAAAAAGCTCCTTTCATGTATATTGTTTTCATTTTTCCGCAAAATATATGCGGAGGTGATTTTGCTATGAATAAAAAGAATATCGCAAAGGGACTTGTTGCCGGAACTTTTGCAGGCATTGCATTTTATGGAATTTCTCAGACTGCTATGAGCAGAAAACGTTCTATAAAAAGAAATGCCGGAAAAGCTCTCAGAGCAGTAGGTTCTGTAATCGATGAAATAACATCTGCAATGATGTAAGGAGTACAGGGGCGAACAGAATTGTTCGCCCTTAAATTGTATTCTTTCTGTAACCGAGATAGCTTTCAAGAATTATCGTTGCTGCTACGGCATCTACAACTGCCTTGCGTTTTTTTCCTCTTGTATTTGTTACATTCAGATAATTATGGGCTGATACTGTTGTACAGCGTTCGTCCCATAATTTTACGGGGCATTTTGTAATTTCAGCAAGCTTTTCCGAAAAAAGCTGACATTTTTCAGCCCTCTCCCCTATTGTATTATTCATATTCTTAGGGTATCCGACAACAATTTCCTGTGCCTTGAGTTCAACTGCCTTTTCAGCAGTTTTGCGTATACATTCATCAAAATCCTTTTCAGAAATAACGCATACAGGTGATGCAAGAAATTCATTTTTATCGCATACGGCTATACCTGTTCTTGAATCCCCGAAATCAACTGACATTATTATCATAAAATCCTACTTTCTGCACCATTGCGAATATTTAAGCGTTGAAAGTTCATCAGTAAGATGTGAACTGTCGTTTAAATAAACAATATCAGGATTTAAATTATCATCAAAATTTATTTCTGATACTGAACTGTTATCCGCCCAGCCGAGTTCTGACATATATGAAAGAGGTTTATTCATAATATAACACTGATATGTTTTTATTGCACAGCCATGACATACAACTGCAATTGACTTATCCTTGTTTTCAGCAATAATTTTATTCATTGCATCGGATATTCTTATATAGACATCTTTCATACTTTCGCCGTTCGGTGACTGAAAATTTTCCTGATTTTCTTTCCAGTCGTGAAATTCTTTCGGATACTTAACAGGCAGTTCAGACCATTCAAGTCCCTGAAATCCTCCTGCATTTATTTCAGAAAGTTCAGGAATTTCTATAATTTCAGCCTGATTGTAAAAATTTACATATTCCGCAGTTTTTACAGCTCTTTTCAGAGGACTTGTATATATTCTGTCAAGCTTTATATTCCTGAAACGCTCTTTAAGACATTCAAGCTGTTTAAATCCTTTCGGACTTATTTCAACATCAAGTGAACCCTGAAAAAATTCCTCAACATTGCCCATAGATTCAGCGTGACGGACAAGATATAATTTTACCATGGCTTTACGCTTCCGACTATTTCATTTACGGATTTTATATTCTTACTGTCAAGCCATTCATTCATTTCATCAATAATCTTTACGGGTGCAAACGGGTCATTGAATATTGCAGCTCCTACCTGAACGGCTGATGCTCCTGCCATCATAAGTTCAATTGCGTCCTTACCGCTTGAAACTCCGCCCATTCCTATTACCGGAATTTTTACGGCATTTGCTACCTGCCATACCATTCTGACAGCTATCGGGAAAACTGCCGGCCCTGACATTCCTCCGACATTGTTTTTAAGTATAGGACGCTGTGTGTTTATATCTATACGCATACCGAGAAGTGTATTTATAAGTGATACAGAATCTGCACCTGCTGATTCAACAGCCTTTGCAATATCAGTAATGCTTGTAACATTCGGTGAAAGCTTTACAATAAGAGGTTTTTTAGTAGCTTTTCTGACTTCTGCTGTAATATTTTCCGCACCTGAACAGGAAGTTCCAAATGCTGCACCGCCCTGTTTTACGTTCGGACAGGAGATATTAAGCTCAATCATATGAACATCTGTTTCATCAAGTTTCTTTGCAATGGTTACACATTCATCAACTGTTGAACCTGCTATATTTGCTATGATAACAGTATCCTTTGTCATAAGATTCGGGAGTTCTGTATCTATAAAATAATCTATTCCGGGGTTCTGGAGTCCTACTGAATTAAGAATTCCTGACGGTGTTTCAGCAATTCGTGGAGAGAGATTTCCTGTTCTTCTTGTTATTGTAGTACCTTTTGTTGCAATTCCTCCGAGTTTTGAAAGCGGAAAAAGTTCCTCATATTCCCTTCCGTATCCGAATACTCCTGATGCCGGAATTATCGGGTTTTTAAAATCAACTCCGCATACTTTCACAGATAAATCAGCCATTGAAAATTACCTCCTTTGCATTGAATACAGGGCCTTCCTTGCATACATGTGCAAAGTATTCCTCATCGTTTTTCTTTGTCTTGCAGGCACATACAAGACATGCACCTATTCCGCAACCCATTCTTTCTTCAAGGGAAATTTCACAGTATATATTTTTTTCTTCAGACATTTTTGCAATTCTGTTAAGCATAGGCATAGGGCCACATGCATATACTGCATCAACTTTCTGAGAATTTATTATTTCTTCAAAAGGCTGTGTAACAAATCCATGTATTCCGAGAGTTCCGTCATCAGTACAAAGTATTGTTTCCGCACCTGTTTTTCTGAAATCATTCTGAAGTATAACAGCATCAGCACTTCTGAAACCTGTTATTACTGTTGCTTTACTGCCGTAGAAATCAGCAATCGGAAGCATAGGAGGAGTTCCGATTCCACCGCCTATAAGTATTACCCTTTCAAAATCAGCATTGAGAGTAAAACCATGTCCGAGAGGTGCAAGCATATCTATCAGACTGCCTTCATTGAGATGTGAAAGCATTTCTGTTCCCTCTCCCCTGATTTCAAAAACAATTCTTAAAGTACCTTTCTTCTTGTCGATTCCGCATATTGAAACCGGTCTGCGGAGCGTGAATCCGTCAACCTTTATATGCACAAACTGTCCTGCTGATGCAATTTCTGCAACTTCCGGACAAAGTATTTCAAAACTGTATATATTTCTTGCAATTGCAGATTTTTTCAGTATGATATATTTTCCCTGTGTATATTTCAAATTGTATCACCCTTTTCATAAACGTTCGGGCGGAAATTATTCCGCCCGTATTTTGTTATATTTTTGTTATATCGATAAGTTCAACATCATCAATTGTTCTGTTTGTAGCAAGAACGTTTGCCAAAGCTCTTGCAGTATCAATAGCAGTAAGACTGCATATTGAACGTTCAACAGATTTTCTTCTGAGCTTAACGCTATCTCTTGCAGGAAGTCTGCCCTTTGCAGAAGTGGAAATCACATAATGAATTTTACCGCTTTCGAGAAGTGTTATTGTATTTGGTTCAGGTTCTGAAATCTTTCTTACAAGATTTGTAGCAATCATATTCTTGTTGAGATAGCTTGCTGTACCGCTTGTACCGTAAAGTTCAAATCCCATTCTTGAGAATTTGTCAGCAATTGCAACAATTTCGCTCTTATCAGTATCACGGACAGAGATAAATACACCGCCCTCTTTCTTGAGGTCGTATCCTGCACCGACAAGACCTTTAAGAAGTGCATCTTCAAAATTGTGTGCAATACCAAGACATTCACCTGTTGATTTCATTTCAGGGCCGAGCATTGTGTCAACGTCCTGAAGTTTTTCAAAGCTGAATACAGGAACTTTTACTGCCACATAGTCACCCTCAGGATAAAGACCGCTTTCATATCCGAGTTCTTTAAGAGTTGCACCGAACATAATCTTTGTTGCGATGTCAACCATAGGTATTCCTGTTACCTTGCTTATATACGGAACTGTTCTTGAAGAACGTGGGTTTACTTCTATTACATAAACCTGATTGTTATATACAACATACTGAATGTTTACAAGACCTATAACATTGAGTTCCTTAGCAAGTCTGCCTGTATACTCGATTATAGTTTCTCTTATTTTCTTTGAAAGGTTCTGTGCAGGGTATACGGAAATTGAGTCACCTGAATGTACTCCGGCACGTTCGATATGTTCCATAATTCCGGGGATAAGAAAATCCTTGCCGTCACATATAGCATCAACTTCAACTTCTGTACCCATCATATATTTATCGATAAGAACAGGATTTTCAATCATATGGCTTGTAATGATTCCCATATATTCAACAACATCAGCCTCAGAATGTGCGATAATCATATTCTGACCGCCGAGAACGTATGAAGGACGGAGAAGAACAGGATAACCAAGACTTTCAGCAGCCTTTACTGCTTCTTCAGTAGTCATTACTGTATGACCGGCAGGTCTTGGGATTCCGCACTTTTCAAGAACTTCATCAAAACGTTCCCTGTCCTCTGCTGCGTCAATCATATCAGCAGAAGTTCCGAGAATATTTACTCCCATATCTGAAAGATGTCTTGTAAGCTTGATAGCTGTCTGTCCGCCGAACTGAACTACAACACCATAAGGCTTTTCAGTAGCTATGATTGATGCTACATCTTCCTTTGTAAGCGGGTCAAAATAAAGTCTGTCACCTGTATCAAAGTCGGTTGAAACAGTTTCAGGGTTATTGTTGCATATGATAGCCTCATATCCGAGTTCTTTAAGAGTCCATACGCAATGTACTGAACAGTAGTCAAATTCGATACCCTGCCCGATTCTTATAGGGCCTGAACCAAATACGATAACTTTCTTCTTACCTGTATTTGTTCTTTCAATAAACTGTTCTGCTTCGTTTTCTTCATCAAAGGTTGAATAGAAGTAAGGAGTTTCAGCCTTGAATTCTCCTGCACAGGTATCAACCATTTTATAAACGGCATTGCGGTGTATCGGGCATTTCTGACCTGATATTCTTTCAATTGTTGAATCAAGATAGCCATACTGTTTGGCAGTATTGTATTTTTCAACAGTAAGTTCACCGTCTGCAAGCCATTTTTCAAGATTTACAAGGTTCATAAGCTTTTCAAGAAACCATTTGTCAATCATTGTAAGCTTATGGATTTCATCTGTTGATACGCCACGTTTAAGAGCCTCATATACCTGAAAAGCACGTTCATCATCAACAGTATGGAGCATCTGCATAATTTCGGCAGTTGATTTCTTTTCAAGCTTTTTCATATTCATAGAATCAAGGCCAAGTTCAATTGAACGTACTGCCTTCATCATAGCCTGTTCAAAGCTTGTGCCGATAGCCATTACTTCACCGGTAGCCTTCATCTGTGTACCGAGAGTTCTCTTTGCATATACAAATTTATCAAAAGCCCATTTAGGAAACTTTATTACAACATAGTCAAGAGCAGGTTCAAAACAAGCGTATGTCTTTCCTGTTACCTGATTTATGATTTCATCAAGAGTATATCCGATAGCAATTCTTGTAGCAACCTTTGCAATAGGATAACCTGTTGCCTTTGAAGCAAGTGCTGAAGAACGTGAAACTCTCGGGTTAACTTCAATTACAGCATATTCAAAACTTGTCGGGTGAAGTGCGAACTGACAGTTACAGCCACCCTCAACTTTAAGCTCTGAAATAATGTTTATTGCTGCTGTTCTGAGCATCTGGTATTCTCTGTCTGATAATGTTACAGCAGGGGCAATAACTATACTGTCACCTGTGTGGATTCCGACAGGGTCAAAGTTTTCCATTGAACAAACTGTGATAACATTTCCCTTGCGGTCACGGATTACTTCAAATTCGATTTCTTTCCAGCCACTTATACACTTTTCAATAAGAACCTGTGTAATAGGTGAAAGTCGAAGACCGTTTTTAGAAATATCCCTGAGTTCTTCCTCATTGTTTGCAATACCACCGCCTGTACCGCCGAGGGTGAAAGCAGGTCTTACAATTACAGGATAGCCGATAACCTTTGCAAAATCAACAGCATCATCAATAGTTTCAACAACTTTTGAAGGAATACACGGTTCACCGATTTTTTCCATAGTATCCTTAAAAGCCTGTCTGTCCTCTGCCTTATGGATAGTTTCAGGAACAGCACCTAAAAGTTTTACATTATGTGATTCAAGGAATCCCTCCTCAGCAAGCTGCATTGAAAGAGTAAGACCTGTCTGACCACCGAGTGTTGAAAGAACGCTGTCCGGCTTTTCAATTTCGATTACTCTCTTTACAACATCAAGTGTAAGAGGTTCAATGTAAATTTTATCTGCCATTGCCTTATCAGTCATTATGGTTGCAGGGTTTGAGTTTATAAGAACTACTTCAAGTCCCTCCTGCTTTAAAGCTCGGCATGCCTGAGCTCCGGCATAGTCAAATTCGGCAGCCTGTCCTATTATGATTGGACCTGAACCGATAACAAGAACCTTCTTTATATCACTTCTCAACGGCATTTTACTTTTCCTCCTTATTCATTCTGGAAATAAATTCATCAAACAGATAAGCTGTATCAAGAGGTCCTCCATGTGCTTCAGGGTGGAACTGTACTGTAAAGGCATCTGAATTTTTGTATCTTATACCCTCGCAGGTTTTATCGTTTGCATTTATATGTGAAACAGTAGCTATTGATTCATCTATACTGTCGCCTACAACAGCATATCCGTGGTTCTGACTGGTAACGTATGTTCTTCCGCTTTCCAAATCGATAACAGGCTGATTTGCACCTCTGTGACCGTATTTGAGCTTTTCAGTTTTACCGCCGTGAGCAAGTGCCATAAGCTGATGACCAAGACAGATTCCGAAAATCGGTATGCCAAGCTTTACTATTTCCTTGAGATTTTCGATAATTTCAACATTTTCAGCAGGATTTCCCGGGCCGTTTGAAAGCATTATTCCGTCCGGAGAAAGAGCCTTTATTTCATCGGCTGTTGTATATGCCGGAACGACAATTACTTCACAGCCACGCTTTACAAGCTCATTTCTGATATTTCTTTTATAGCCGAAATCCATAAGAACAACTCTGTATTTCGGATTTTCTTCAGAGTATGTAAAGTTTCTGTCTGCTGTTACGGATTTTACAGCATCTTTTATCTCATACTCCCTGATTTTTTTCAGAAATTCATCTTTCTTTTCATAAACGTTTTCAGTTGTGATAACACCGTTCATAACACCTGCCTCACGGATTGTTCTTGTAAGGCGTCTTGTATCTATATTATGCAGACCGATAATGTTTTCTTTTTCAAGAAATGAGTTTATATCTCCTTCCATACGGAAATTTGAAGGCTGATTGCACCATTCTCTTACTATATATCCGCTGACGTATGACTTGTCTGATTCCTTGTCAGCCTCATTGACACCATAATTTCCGATAAGCGGAAATGTCTGTGTTACTATCTGACCGTAATAGCTCGGGTCTGTAAGGGTTTCTTCATATCCTGTAAGGCTTGTTGTAAATACAACTTCTCCTATCACTGTACCCTTTGCACCAAAGCTCCTGCCCTCAAATATCTGACCGTCAGCAAGAAGAAGATATGCTTTTTCGCTCTGATTAAATAATGACATTGTACCATTCCTTTCATTATCAAGCATTATATATATGCTGTGATGTCGTCTTTCATTCTGATAACTTCACGGCGTGAAGCCTTAGCGAAATCGTGTTCGTCACAGCCTTCCTTTTTATAAGCACACATAACAGCTCTGGAAGAATTTACGATTGCACCAAGACCGTTTCCGTCAAAAGCTCCTGCGATGCCCTTTGCACCTCCGCCCTGAGCACCATAGCCGGGAACAAGGAACATTGTATGTGGCAAACGCTTTCTGAGTTCACAAAGCTGTTCAGGATAAGTAGCTCCGACAACCGCACCAACACTTGAATATCCGTACTTTCCTATCTGTTCACTTCCCCATTTTTCGCACATATCACCCATTACAGCATATACAGGAACACCGTCAATAAGTTTGTCCTGAAGTTCACCGCTTGAGGCATTGGAAGTTTTAACAAGAACGAATATTCCTCTGTCACGCTCCTTGCACACTTTAAGCAGAGGAGCTATTCCGTCTGTTCCAAGGTATCCGTTCACAGTAAGGGCATCTGCACCGAATGGTTCAAAATCATTTTCGCCTATTCTGACAGTACCGAGATGAGCATTTGTATAAGCCTCCATAGTAGCACCTATATCGTTTCTTTTTCCGTCAGTTATTACATACATACCTTTAAGCTTGGCATATCTTATAGTTCTTTCAAGGGTTTTCATGCCATTATGACCATACATTTCATAATAAGCAGCCTGAGGTTTTATAGCAGGTACTATATCACATATTTCATCAATAATCATCTGATTGAATTTAAGAATAGCTTTTGCAGCAGCTTTAAGGCTCCAGCCGTCCTCATCAAGATATTTTTTCTGAATAAATTCCGGAACATATTCAAGCTTAGGGTCAAGACCTACAACGCTTGGATTTCCTGTTTCTTTAATTTTTTCAATAAGTCTGTCAAATGACATTTTAGATTCCCTCACATTTCGTTATATCTTATTTTACCGTCTGAAACAGTCATCAGGGGTTTGCCCTTTAAAGTCATACCCTTGAAAACGGTATTACGGGACTTTGAATGAAGCTTTTCAGGTTCAACAGTCCAGCATTTTTCCAAATCAACAACAGTAAAATCAGCACATTCTCCCTCTTTTATGTCATGTATTTCAAGACCGAGAATTTTTCTCGGATTAATACACATAATTTCAATTAATTTCTGAAGTGAGATTTTACCTGTATGATAAAGAGCAGTCAGGGTTGCTGAAAGTGAAGTTTCCAGTCCGACAACTCCGTTGGGAGCTTTTTCAAATATTTTTTTCTCATCTGTCGCATGCGGAGCGTGGTCAGTAACAATGCAGTCAATTGTTCCGTCTATGATACCCTCTGTAACAGCATCAACATCTTTTTTTGTTCTCAGAGGAGGATTCATTCTGAAGTCAGCATCTCTTGCAAGAAGCTTTTCATCTGTAAGCATAAAGTAATGCGGACAGGTTTCACATGTTACACGAATACCGTTTTTCTTGGCATGGCGGATAATTTCAACGCTTTCAGCAGTGCTTACATGAGCAATGTGTATTCTTGCCCCGACACTTTCAGCAAGGAGTATTTCCCTTGCAGTAACAATATTTTCAGATGCTCTGTCCATACCTTTAACACTGAGTTTTTCGGAAATTATTCCCTTATTCATAATTCCGCCGTTGATTATTGACAAATCCTCACAGTGAGAAGTTATAATAAGACCGTTTTCATTTGAAAGTTCAAGAGCCTCTCTCATAAGTTCAGCATTTTCAACAGGTCTGCCGTCATCTGAAAGAGCCGACGCACCTGCATTTTTGAGTTCATCATAATCACACAGTTCAGAACCTTTCATACCTTTAGTAATACAGGCAGTCTGATGAACTTCCACTCCGGAATCCTTAGCCTTGTCATATATATATTTCAGGGTTTCAGGGTTATCAACAGGCGGATTTGTATTAGGCATACATAAAACACCTGTAACACCTCCGGCGAGAGCAGAACGTGTTCCGGTAATAATATCTTCCTTATAGGTAAAACCGGGGTCACGGAAATGAACATGCATATCAAAAATTCCCGGAATGACATTAAGTCCGTTACAGTCGAACACTTCTGCATTATTTTCGGAAATATCATTTCCGATTTTTTTAATAATGCCTTCAGATACATATATATCGCATGGCTGTTCACAGTCTTTGATTTTCACATTTTTCAGAATAAAATTATCAGTCATAACTCCTCCTAACAAATTTCCAAAAAAAACGCTTGCAAGGTTGACAGGCAAGCGGAAATCGTCAAAATCGCAGAAATACAAACTGCAAGATATATAAGCCTTATCAACCTGACGGGCGGGGCTAACTTAAAGGGATTTTTCATTAACATTCATTATAACATATTAATAATATTTTGTCCAGTAGTTTAAGGCAAAATTCAAATAAAAAAATATTTTTATTTAGTATACTTTCCGACACAGAAAATTCATGAAATTATCACAGAATGTTCAGCAAACTTTTCAAAATCTGCATATAATATTTATAAGGACAAACCTTTATTACAGAAAAATACAGAGGAGGAATTTATATGAAAACATATGACCATTATCTGCTTGCAAAGGAAATTGCAGGAACTTTCAAAAACTTTGGCGGAAAACTGAAAAGACTCGTTTTTATAGCAGGCTGTATTGCTCCTGATATAAATCCTTTTACTTATATAAAAGGACACATGTTCAAAGACCGTCATCAGTTTCTTGATTCATTTTTCAAATCAGGAAAAGCATCGCCTTACAATCTCGGTGTTATGATTCATTATATAGGTGACAGTTTCACATTTCCTCACAACTCCGATTTCAAAGGCACTCTGAATGAACATCTTGAATATGAAAACCGTCTGCACAGCTTTATAAACAGCGATTTCAAAAGGTTTGCCGGAAAAATTAAAATTCCTGAAAAGCTTTCAATTTCAGAACTGTTCAGAACTCTGCATGATGAATATACAAAAGGTGCAAAAACACTTGAAAATGACTGCCGTTATATCTATACGGCATGTATTGAAGTTGCGGGCAGGCTTTTGAACCAGTCTGAAAAAATTTCTGTTGCAACACAGTAATAAGGACGGATTTTTTATCCGTCCTGCATACCAAGATATTTTTTCAAATACGGCATAAGTTTCATTGCAACATCATAGCCATGCTTATATAGTGCAGTCAGCTTTGCGGAATCTGATTCAGTACGTCCTACATTCATAGTTGTTTCGGGAGCTATTACAAATACTTTTTTCTGCTTTTCAAGTTCTTCAAGTTTCTCAACGCATTTGTTATATTTATAAGGTCTTTCGAGAGATGCCTTTACAAAATCAGGATATTTTCTGTATTTCAATGCAATAAGTTTCTGAATTGATTCAGGCTTTTTGCGGTAATCTCTTTCCCTTGTAAGAACAACTATATTCTTGTCGCAACCTGAACGCATAGCCTGTTCATATGGTATTGAATCAGCTATTCCGCCGTCAAGATATTTTCTTCCGTTTATTTCAATTACAGGAAAAAGCAGAGGAAGTGAACATGACGCTCGGAGATACATAAATTTCCGGTCATCTCTCGGAACATCAAGATATTCCGCTTTTCCAGTTTCAATATTCGTTACAACCGCAACAGTTCTGCCGTTGAAATTTCTGTATTTTTCATAGTCAAACGGTACAAGTTTATTCGGGATTTCATCAAATACGAAATCAAGATTATAAAAACTCCTGTTTTCAGGATTAAGAAAATGCCTTATTCCCTGATAACGTTTGTCAGATATATACTGTTTTGCTATTTTATAATTTCTTCCGTACTGTCCTGAAGCATATGTTACACTATATGCAATGCCTGCTGATGTTCCTATAATATAATCGGCAGTAATCTTATTTTTTATAAGAGCATCAATAACACCGCATGAAAAAACTGTTCTGTTTGCACCGCCTTCAAATGTTACACCAAGCATTTTTAAACATTCTTTCTGCGACAGGCAACGCCTACCAAATCATTTCCGGCATTTGCGGAAATTGATGCACCGATTTTAGCATAATATTCAGCCTTGTAACCGAATCTTTTAATCATTTCCTTTTCAAGCTGTTTTGCGAGAGTATCATTTTTTCCCATAAGTATAACATAAGGAGTCTGCGGAGTCATTTCAGCTTCAATACATTCCATAAGTTTCGGAATTATATTCTTGTCCCCTCTTATCTTTGTCATTATTTTTGAACCGCCGTCAGCCATCTGTATAATAGGCTTTATTCCGAGAAGTTCACCTGCAAATGCTGCGGCTGCTGATATTCTTCCTGATTTTTTTGCATATTTCAATGTCATAGGAACGAAATATGCAGCGGATTTGCTTGCCCATTCTTCAAGATATGCAACTATATCCTTTGCATTTGCATCAGCTTTTTTTACCTTTTTTGATGCCTCAAGCAACGGATAGCCATACATTGCAGTGTATCCTTTTGAATCAACAACATAAATATCAATTTTACCCTTTGCTTCAGGAACTTCATCAAAGAACATATTTTTTGCCATAATTGAATTTTCATAAGTTTTTGATGCTGTTGCGGATATTGACATATAGATTATATCTGTATATCCTTCACTGTAAGCTTCCTTATATGCTTTCAGAAATTCAAACTGAGTTACCTGAGAAGTTTTAGGAATTTCAGAACTATTATCCATAAGACGATAAACCTCATCTTTGGATTTGTCAACAGTTTCACGGAAACTTATATCATCTATTGAAACATTAAAGCTCATAAGCTTTATTCCCTCTGTTTCAAGTTCATTAATTTCAAGGTCACAGGCAGAGTCTGTCATTATAAGTATTTTAGGCATATTTTACCGTTACTGAAAACTTATAAAAAGCTATAACAACCAAGTAAAATGCTATAAATATCATAACTTTTATGTTCCATTCCTTTTTCAACGTGTCCGATTTTGCCTCAGCTACTTTCGTTTGGTATAACACTCCAAAGGCTTAAATTTCCGACTAACGTATCGGTACATATTAACGACATTTGTTTTTGCTATGCCGTTAATTCT
>CAKSPD010000014.1 GCA_934481385.1 uncultured Oscillospiraceae bacterium | reverse complement strand
GTCATTCGTTCAAATCGTGTGCATCTTCACGTGGCTAAAATAGTGTCAACAGGCTCTAGTTTTCGGACAGTCTGCAAAAAAGTAAATGCTGTTGCCCAATACAATTTAAAAACCAATCTTAATTGACTTTTTTATTTTTACTTGTTATAATAAATTTATAGAATATTACTATTAGGAGAAAATGAAGATGAATATAAATTACTATGGTATCAAAAAATGCCGTTTAGGAGAATTTAATGGCAAACCAGTTATTTTCACATCAAAAAACTTAGTGATGAAATGTCTGAAAAATATAATTTTATAAAAGTAACAAACAATGATGAATGGTGTCATTATCTTACTGATGAGGAATATTTTTATATAGAAAATAATTCAGGCAAAAAGAATATTGTATTTGAAAGAAATAAGAAAATTGCAGATTTTATGACAATTTGTTCACTTTTTCTTATAATTGTAACAAATGCGGGTTCAATAATATCAATCATGAATTATTCTGATATTCCGTTAGGTTTTGGAGCATGTTTTATTATATCAGTTATAATTCTTATTGCAGTCAGAATAAAATTTCCGGAAAATAAATTAAGTAAAATTATTATGATAATATATATAATATTGACTGTAATTCTTATTATTCTTATTACAGCCTTAATAATAGCCTGTTCAAATTTCACAGAGAGCTGTATAGATTCATGTTGTTCCACAGCAGAAGGGTGCGGAAAAATAGGATAATGAATTTTACTTTTAATATAAATAATAATTATTCTCTTATTCCGCCATATGCAGTAATGATACTTCTTTCACTCTTTTTTGGAAATGTTGTGATGTATATTTTAAATATCAAAAACGGAATAAGAAAAAATGTTGCTGGTTATACAATACTTCTTTCACCTATGATGAGCATATTCTGCGGAATATGTATGGCTTATATAACATCAGGATTCAGATATTATGGACTTTCTTCAATTGGTGGTTTGATTGGAATGTATCTGGCTGTGCTTGTGATGAGTATAATCAATCACAATAAAAAAGATATGAAAATTATGTTTCAGAACTGCACCCTTGTTCTTCCTCTTATGTATGCTTTATCAAAAACAGGTTGTTTTTTGGCAGGCTGTTGTTATGGAATAAAATACAGAGGAATTTTCAGTGTATATTATACTGGACATGGAAATATACCTGAATATAATGTCTTTCCTGTCCAGCTTGTAGAGTCAATAATATTTTTCCTGATTTTCGTTATCGGAATGTTTCTTTACAGATATAAGTCAAAAAATATTATACAGATAGAATTTATAGTATCTGCACTTTCAAAATTACTTCTTGATTTTCTCAGAGAATCTCATAATGGACAGTTAATATCATTAAATCAAATTTTTTGTATAATACTTGTGATAATTGCAATTTTTTCAAAACGGATAATTAAAAAATTAGGTATTTTCTAATGAACGTATTTAAAATATAATCTAATATATACACCTATATAATTATCAGATTTCAAGTTATTTAAATGTTATTGACACCCATTTAAATAACTATTATATCTGAATTTCTTGCCTGTTCCTTTATTGTAACAATATAAATTTCTGCCATATAAAGCCCAATGACTGAGTCGTAAGCTGTAAAATATGCCGTTGAAAATCCTGTTGAATTTGTGGCAGAAACATATTCAAGTACAGCCGATAATAAACTTGTCAACGAAACAAAAAGAATATTAAAAAGAAAGTGGGAAATTTAGTATGTTACCTTTTATTCCAAAAGAATTAATGGGAAAAATAAAATTTATACCAGGAAGTGTTATACCTGAAGATGAGGTTGTTTTCACAGAAGAAGAACAAAAAATATTTGAAAAATTAAAAAAAGAAATAGAGTCTTCTAATAAACATAGGTTTGATTAAACTATAATAAAACATTCTTAAAAGGGTGTTTTCTTATGCCTTGAATGTTGCGAGAAGGTGATTGAATGATTAAAACCGCAAAAGAAGCTTATGGAATAGCCAAAAAGATAAAAGAATATAAAAAATATGATACTTGTTTTTGTCGTGAAGATGATATAAGTTACTTTTTTACATATTCTGTTCCGGGAGTGCCACTTTTAAGAATTTATAAAGAAAATGGGAATTACGAAAAAATACCTTTTCATATGGCAATAAATATGAAAATAGAAAACGAAAAAATAATACCTTTATCGCGATTAAAATAATAATAAAACGCTCTTAAAAGGGCGTTTTCTTATGCCTTAAAAGGTGGTGAGAAAAAAAGCTCTCAAAGAGGGTAAAAGGGTTGCAAGAAGCGGTTGGAACGGTAAGGAAATGTATCTTTACCTTGCAGACGGTAAACTTTTAACAGAAGGAATCGGCGATGGCAGTTTTTCATTTGTTGATACTGTTGTTATGAAAACAGCAGATGATAAATATTGCATTGATTGGCTTGCAAGTTAGATTGAATGTGACTTGAAGATATGAAAACAAAATACAGAAATGAAATGCTTAATAAATGCTGCCTATAAATTGACTGTATATCTTTCAGTTTTTTTAGTAGTAATATGCAATTTTGAAATTTCAATGTCAAACAAATTTTTAAGCATACCAAGAATCTTGAAACATTTACTGATTTTATAAGAATGCATTGGTCTATTGAAAACCAGTTTCATTGGTGTCTTAATATTGTTTTTCATAAGGACACTTTGAAAGCGAGAAAAGACAATGTTCTATTTAATTTCAATATTCTGCGTAAAACTGCACTGAACTTTGTTTCTTAAGTTCAGTATAAACGTACAAACAAAAAATTGTTGACCTGTTAAATTGCATTTCAGTTCTTTACAAATTCTGAAAATTATGATATAATATAAGAAATAATATTCAGTTTTATAGGGGATAGGAGGATAATATGAAAATACTGAATATTCATGGTTATCATGGAAGTTCAGAAAACAGTGCATATACTGCATTGCAAAAACTGAACTGTGAAATAATTTCACCTCAGCTTGATTATGATGAGGAAAATCCGGTAAAAATTCTGGAATTTCTGAAAGAAACTACTGCAAAACATAAACCAGATATTGTTGTTGGAACAAGTTTCGGCGGATTTTTTGCAACACTTCTTTGTACAGAAATGCATTTACCTGCAATTCTGATAAACCCAAGTCTGATGCCGTTTTTAATTCTTCCGGAATTGAATTATACAAGACCTGTTCAGCCATTAATATACCTGTTCGGCAAACTCTCAAAACTGGACAGCAATATGGTAAGCTGTATTATAGGGGCAGAGGACGAAATAATCACAAATCATACATTTACAAAGAAATTACTTGCTAATTCACGATTCAGAGTCGTTCCAGACGGTAAACATTCCGGTGCAACTTTACCGTTGGAATCATATTTTAAGGAAGTTTTATCATTTTACTCCAGATAAAAATCAGATTTATGATTAAATTATACTGATAGTAATGTTTCGGCAATTTATTATGGTAAATAAAAATTAAAAAGTCAACAATTAAAAAGTATTTGTTTAATATCACAAGCAGTTATACAGTGCTAACTAAAAAGACTGTATAAATTAAACGAAAGTAAAAAAACAGAATGTAAAAATATGAAAACCCTCTTGACATATTACAAAAAGGGTATTATAATAATTTAAGGTTAGCAAGGACTAACCGCATATCAGTTAAAAATTAGCAAAAGCTAATGCAGGAAAGGAGTATTTTTATGATTCCGTTAACACTTGCAGATGCAGGAACAGAAAATATTATTAAAAAAGTCGGCGGAAACCCTGATACAAGAAAATTTCTTGAAAGTCTTGGTTTTGTAACCGGCGGAACAGTAACTGTTATAAGCGAAATAGGCGGTAATGTTATTGTTAATGTCAAAGATTCAAGAGTTGCTGTTTCAAAAGAAATGGCTTGTAAAATTATTGTATAAGGGGGATATTTTAAAATGCCGACACTCAAAAATGCAAAGCCCGGTTCAACTGTAAAAGTAAAAAAGCTTAGTGGCGAAGGTGCTGTTAAACGCAGAATTATGGATATGGGTATAACAAAGGGTACAGAAATCTACATAAGAAAAGTTGCACCTCTTGGTGACCCTGTTGAAATTACAGTAAGGGGATATGAGCTTTCACTCAGAAAGGCTGATGCTGAAATAATTGAAACAGAATAATTTTTAAATATGAGTTAGTCTACTCTAATTCAGGAAAGGATTGTTATGGAAATTAAAATTGCACTTGCAGGAAATCCGAATGCAGGTAAAACGACACTTTTTAATGCTCTGACAGGTTCAAACCAGTTCGTAGGAAACTGGCCTGGAGTTACTGTTGAAAAGAAGGAGGGCAGGCTTAAAGGTCATAAAGATGTAATAATTACTGACCTTCCGGGAATATATTCTCTTTCACCATATACACTTGAAGAAGTGGTTGCAAGAAACTATCTTATAAAAGAACGTCCGAATGCAATTCTTAATATCATTGACGGAACAAACCTCGAAAGAAACCTATATTTTACAACTCAGCTTGTTGAGCTTGGAATACCCGTTGTTTGTGCAGTAAATATGATAGACGTTGTACAGAAAAACGGCGATAAAATCAATACTGAACAGCTCGCAAAGGAACTTGGCTGTAAGGTTGTAGGAATTTCAGCGTTGAAAGGAACAGGTATCAATGAAGCAGTAAATGAAGCTGTTGAAATTGCTAAAAAAGGTATACCTGCTGTTCCTCAGCATAGTTTCTGTGGCTGTGTTGAACATGCACTGGCACATATTGAAGAATGTGTACTTCACGATGTTCCGGAAGAACAGCAGAGATGGTATGCAATAAAGCTTTTTGAACGTGATGAAAAGGTTTATGAAATACTCAGCCTTTCGGAAGATAAAAAATCACACATTGAAGCTGATATTACTGCTGCTGAAAAGGAACTTGATGATGACAGCGAAAGCATTATCACAAATGAAAGATATATCTACATAGGAACAATTATAAAAGACTGCCTTAAAAAGAAAAACAAGGGTGGTAAGACTGTTTCTGATAAGATAGACAGTATTGTTACAAACCGTTTCCTTGCACTTCCGATATTTGCAGTTGTAATGTTCATAGTTTACTATGTATCAATCACAACAGTCGGTGGCTGGCTGACGGACTGGACAAATGATGTATTTTTCGGCGAATGGATAATTCCGGGAGCTCAGAGCTTCCTCGAAAATGTCGGCTGTGCTGACTGGCTGACAGGTCTTATAGTTGACGGTATTATAAGCGGTGTCGGAGCTGTTTTAGGATTTGTACCGCAGATGCTTGTATTGTTTATTTTCCTCGCATTCCTTGAATCCTGCGGATATATGGCAAGAATTGCGTTTATTATGGACAGAATTTTCAGAAAGTTCGGTCTTTCAGGAAAATCCTTTATCCCGATGCTTATAGGAACAGGCTGCGGTGTTCCTGCAATTATGGCAAGCCGTACAATCGAAAATGAACGTGACCGCAGAATGACAATTATGACAACAACATTTATTCCTTGCGGTGCAAAGCTCCCGATTATCGGACTTATTGCCGGTGCAATATTCAACAATTCCGGCTGGGTTGCAACATCTGCATATTTCGTTGGTATGCTTTCAATCATCGTTTCAGGAATTATGCTTAAAAAGACAAAAATGTTCTCCGGTGACCCTGCACCGTTCGTAATGGAACTTCCTTCATATCATATGCCGACAGTCGGAAACGTTCTCCGTTCAATGTGGGAAAGAGGCTGGTCATTTATCAAGAAGGCAGGAACAATCATTCTTCTTTCAACAATCATTCTCTGGTTCTTACAGAGCTTCGGTGTTGAAGATGGTTCATTCGGTATGATTGAAGATTTGGATAATTCAGTTCTCGCAAAGATAGGCGGAGTTATCGCACCTCTGTTTGCACCTCTCGGTTGGGGCAACTGGCGTTCAGCAGTAGCAACAGTTACAGGGCTTATCGCAAAAGAAAACGTTGTTGCAACATTCGGAACACTTTTCCATTTCGGCGGAGAGCTTTCTGATAACGGTGATGAAATCTGGGGTATGGTATCATCAAGCTTTACAGCACTTTCAGCATATTCATTCCTCGTATTCAATCTTCTCTGTGCACCTTGCTTTGCAGCAATGGGAGCTATCAAGCGTGAAATGAACAGTCCTAAGTGGACAATGTTTGCTATCGGTTATCAGTGTGCATTTGCATATGCAGTATCCCTTATGATTTATCAGTTCGGACTTTTCTTTACAGGTGATGTAAACGTTGTTGGTCTTTTGTTTGCAGTTCTTGTATTTGCATTTATGGTTTATATGCTTGTACGTCCATACAATGAAAACAGAGTTCTCAAAAAAGTAAAAGCATAAGGAGGCTTTAAAATGGCAACAGTAATTATAGGAATATTGGTTGCGTTAGCCGTTGGTCTTGTTATAAGAAAGATTTATAAGGATAAAAAAGCCGGAAAATCTGCCTGTGGCTGTAAATGTCAGGGTTGTCCAAACTCAGGCATTTGCCATGGAACAAAAAAATAAATCCCTCTAAAAAAGGAGCATTGAAAAATGCTCCTTTTTTATTTATGATGACTGCATACGGGACAGCTTTCCGAACGGTTCGGAAGCTTGATTTTTCTGAAATTCATTGTGAGGGCATTGAAGTTAAGCAAGTACCCTGAAAGAAGTTCACCTGTTCCGATAATATATTTTATGGCTTCAAGAGCCTGCAAAGTTCCTGTTGTACCGCATACAGCTCCTATAACACCAACCTGTTTTACGGTCGGAACTGCATCAGGCGGGGGAGGATTTCCGAAAACACAGCGATAACAAGGTGAATTTTTTTCGGGAATATATGTCATGAGCTGACCTTCAAAACGCAGTATTCCGGCATGAGTAAACGGCTTTCCGGACATAACACATGCATCATTTATCATAAACTTGCTGTTGAAATTGTCTGTGCAGTCAAGGATATAGTCATAATCCTTTATCAAATCCATGATATTTGATTCATCAGCCTTCATATAATATGTTTTTACTTTTATATCAGGATTCATAGCGTTTATTGTATTTTTTGCAGAAATAACTTTAGGTATGCCTATATCGGAATCATGATGAATAATCTGTCTTTGAAGATTTGACAGGTCAACACAATCACTGTCTACAATTCCTATATTTCCTACCCCTGAGGCTGAAAGATACATAAGGGCAGGAGAACCAAGTCCGCCTGCACCTATAACAAGTACTTTTGAATCAAGAAGTTTCTGCTGTCCTTTCTGTCCGACTTCTTTTATAACGATATGACGTGCATAGCGTTCAAGCTGTTCATCAGTAAACATAAAAATTCTCCTTTTTTAGAATATAATTATATTATACCATAATGATAGGAATTTGTCGAGCGTTCATACAAGTTAAATAAAAAAAATATTGAAAAACTGTTGACAAATGAGTTTTTCAGGTGTATAATAAACCCATAAATTAAATAAACCGTTGATGCGAAAGTAAAAACAATTGCTGGTCTTTACAGAGAATCCGGAGTGCTGAGAACCGGAATAAGTAACGGGTTGTTAAATGGGTCGCTGAGGGTATGGTCAAAGGCATTTTTTATGCTGAGTATTCCATAACGTGAAGGCATACGTCAGTTGTCAGGAATATGCTGGTATTCCATAAAAGTGTACAGAACTCTTTCTTCTGTAAATCAAGGTGGCACCGCTGATATGAAAGTATTAGTCCTTGACGAGATTTTAAAGGAATCTTGTCGGGGATTTTTTGTTGCCGTCAGGATTTCCAAAAGGAGAGTGTTTTTTATGCAGGAAACTATTATTACAACTTCACTTGATGATGTTAAGAAAATTGCTGAATCCGGAGAATATAAAGTAATTCCGATTAAAGCTGAAATGTATTCGGATATGAAAACACCTATACAGCTTATGTCGGGGTTAAGAAATGCAAGTCATCACTGTTTTATTCTTGAAAGTGTTGACAATACAAAAAGATGGGGCAGATATACATTCCTCGGCTATGACCCCATTCTTGAGGTAACTTGCACTGACGGTGTACTTCAGATAAAGGATAAGAACGGAAAAACTGAAGTATATGAAAATGCAAATCCGAAATCATATATTGAAAATATTCTGAAGGATTATAAAAGCCCTAAACTTTCAGATTATCCCACATTTACAGGAGGTCTTGCAGGATATTTTTCATATGATTATATAAAATATGCTGAACCTTCTCTTAATCTTGATGCTGAAGATAACGAAAATTTCAAGGACGTTGACCTTATGCTTTTTGATAAGGTTATTGCCTTTGACAGTCAGCGACAGAAGATTATAATTATCGTCAATATAAAAACTGATAATATAGAGGAAAATTATTTAAAAGGCTGTCAGGAACTTGAAATAACATCAAATCTTATTCTTAACGGACTTCCTAAAAAATCAGAGCCTTTAAAGCTTAAATCAGAAATACGTCCGCTTTTCACCAAAGAACAGTACTGCGATATGGTAAACAAGGCAAAGAAATATATTTATGAGGGTGATATATTTCAGGTTGTGCTTTCAAACCGCCTTGATGCTGATGTTGAGGGAAGTATATTTGACGTTTACAGAGTTTTGAGAACAGAAAATCCCTCACCGTATATGTTCTATTTTGCAAGCGATGATATAGAAATAGCAGGTTCTTCACCTGAAACACTTGTAAGACTTGAAAACGGCGTACTTCATACATATCCTCTTGCCGGAACTCGTCCGAGAGGTTTGACTGAAGAAGAAGATTTGAACCTTGAAAAAGAACTCCTGTCCGATGAAAAGGAACGTGCAGAACATAATATGCTTGTTGATTTGGGCAGAAATGATATAGGAAAAATAAGCCGTTTCGGAAGTGTAAGCGTTGAGAGCTATATGGAAATCCAGCGTTTTTCAAAAGTTATGCACATAGGTTCATCAGTAAGGGGAGAAATTGCTGAAAATAAAACGGCTATGGACGCTGTTGAATCAATACTTCCTGCCGGAACTCTTTCAGGAGCTCCGAAAATAAGAGCCTGCGAGATTATAAACGAACTTGAAAACAATAAGCGTGGAATTTATGGCGGTGCGATAGGTTATCTTGATTTTACAGGCAATCTTGATGTCTGCATAGCTATACGGCTTGCATTTAAAAAGCAGGGTAAACTCTTTATAAGAAGCGGTGCAGGAATTGTTGCCGACAGCATACCTGAAAATGAATATCAGGAATGTATCAACAAGGCTAAGGCAGTCGTAAACGCTGTAAAGCTTGCAGAGGGAGGAATTGAAGCATGATTCTCTTAATTGATAATTTTGACAGCTTTTCCTATAATCTTTATCAGCTTATAGGAAGTATAAATCAGGATATAAAAGTAATCAGAAACAATGATATGACACCTGATGAAATCGAAAAGCTTAACCCTTCTCATATAATAATTTCACCCGGCCCGAAAAGACCTTCCGAGGCAGGAAACTGTATTGAAATTATAAAACAGCTTTATACAAAGTATCCTATATTCGGTGTTTGTCTTGGGCATCAGTCAATTGTTGAGGCTTTCGGCGGAACTGTTACATATGCGAAAAAGCTTGTTCATGGCAAACCTGAAATAATCACGATAGACAATCATCACAGAATGTTTGAAGGTCTTGGAGATACAATGCAGGGTGCAAGATACCATTCACTTTCAGCACTCAGAGAAAATCTTCCGGAGTGCCTTGAAATAACTGCTGAATCATCAGACGGTGAAATAATGGCAGTTGCACATAAGGAATATAAGATATGGGGTGTACAGTTTCACCCTGAATCAATAATGACACCACAAGGCAGACAGTTGCTTGTGAATTTTCTTAAATAAGCGGAGGAATTTAAAATGATTAAAGAAGGCATTGCTGAACTTGTAAACGGAAAAAATCTTTCACTTGAAATGTCTGAACAGATTTTTGATGAAATTATGAGCGGAAAAGCTGATGATGTACAGAAAAGTGCATTTCTCACAGCTCTTTCAATAAAGGGAGAAACTATTGAGGAAACAACTGCACTTGCAAATATTATGAGAAAATATTGTGCAAAGCCTTGCCATAAAGGTGAAGTTCTTGAAATAGTAGGAACAGGCGGAGATAAATCCGACAGCTTTAACATATCAACAACATCATCATTCGTTTTAAGTTCCTGCGGAATATCTGTTGCAAAACATGGAAACAGAGCTGCATCAAGTAAATGCGGAGCTGCTGATGTTCTTGAGGCTCTCGGTGTAAAGCTTGATATATCACCTGAAAAAAGCAGTGAAATTCTTGAAAAGCTCGGAATTTGTTTTCTTTTCGCTCAGAAATATCATTCCGCAATGAAAAATGTAGGTGCAATAAGAAAAGAACTCGGTTTCAAGACAATATTCAATCTTGCCGGCCCTCTTTCAAATCCGGCATTTCCGGAATATCAGCTTCTTGGCGTATATGATGAAAAACTTCTTGAACCTATGGCAAAGGTTCTCAATAATATCGGGGTAAAGCGTGGAATGGTAGTATACGGCAGAGATTGCCTTGATGAAATATCTCTTTCAGATGAAACTGCAATATGTGAATTTGGGGGAGAAAAAATCAAAAAATATGTAATAGCTCCTGAACAGTATGGTTTTGAAAGATGTAAAAAATCAGACCTTACAGGCGGTACTCCGCAGGAAAATGCTGAAATTACAAGAAATATTCTTAAAGGTGAAAAAGGTGCAAAACGTGATGCAGTTGTACTTAACAGTATGTTTGCATATCATATTGTTCACCCCGAAACAGATTTGAACGAATGTAAAAAAATTGTTGAATCTGCAATCGACAGCGGAAAGGCTCTTGAAAAGCTTGAAAACTTTGTAAAGGCTACTCAGGAGGATTGAAATGATACTTGATGATATTACAGCGTCAACGAAAATCCGCCTTGAATCTGCAAAAAAGGAAATTCCGTTCAGCGAAATAAGACGTATGGCAGAAAGTATTCCGGCTGGAAATGATTTTCCTTTCAGAAAAGCTCTTTCAAAAAACGGACTTTCATTCATCTGTGAAGTAAAGAAAGGTTCTCCCTCAAAGGGAATAATTTCAGAAGATTTCAGATATATTGAAATTGCCCGCAAATATGAAGAAATGGGAGCTGATGCAATATCAGTTCTCACAGAACCTGATTACTTCAAAGGCAGTAACAAATATCTTTCAGAAATTCATAAAACAGTGAAAACACCTCTTTTAAGAAAAGATTTCACAATTGATGAATATATGATTTACAATGCAAAAATTCTCGGAGCATCAGCAATTCTGCTGATATGCAGTATTCTTGAACTTCCAAGACTTAAAGAATATCTTGAAATTGCCCATTCTCTCGGACTTTCTGCACTTGTTGAAACTCACAGCGAATATGAAATTGAAAATGCTCTTGAATCGGGAGCTGAAATAATCGGTGTAAACAACCGTAATCTTAAAACATTCAATGTTGATATTTCCACAAGCGAAAATTTAAGAAAATATGTTCCTGATAATAAAATATTTGTTTCAGAAAGCGGAATACATTCTGCTGATGATATTCAGAGAATGAAGAATATTAAGGCAGATGCCGTACTGATAGGCGAGGCTTTTATGAGAACTGAAAATCCTGCCGAACTTCTGAAAAAATTCAAGGGTAATTAATTCTATGAAAATAAAAATATGCGGACTTTTCAGAAATCAGGATATAGAATTTGCAAATATTGCTATGCCTGATTATATCGGTTTTGTATTTGCTGAAAAAAGCAGACGCAGAGTTGATTTTGAAAAAGCTTATGAGCTTAGAAAAAATCTTGATAAAAATATAAAGGCTGTCGGAGTATTTGTAAATCAGGATAAAAAATTTATTTCAGAGCTTGTTAGTAATAAAATAATAGATGTCATTCAGCTACATGGAAATGAAGACAATGATTATATTTCCGGACTCAGAAAAATTTCAGAAGATGTTCCGATAATAAAAGCCGTATCCGTAAAAACTTCTGAAGATATTATTCTTTCTGAAAAATATATTTCAGATTTTATTCTTCTTGATAACGGAAACGGCGGAACAGGGGAGAGCTTTGACTGGAATTTCATAAAAAAAAATAAAAGAATATTCCTTGCAGGAGGAATAAATACTGAAAATATAGCTCAGGCAGTAAAGCTCAATCCATATTGCATTGATGTAAGCTCAGGAGCTGAAACAGACGGTTTAAAGGATAAAAATAAAATGATACAGCTTGTTGGTGCTGTAAGAAACAACGGAGGAATTTTATAATGTCAGAAAAAGGCAGATACGGAATACATGGCGGACAGTATATTCCTGAAACACTTATGAATGAAATACATCATCTTGAAGAATGTTATGAATTCTATAAACATGACAAGCAATTCAATGATGAACTCAATACACTTCTGAAAGAATATGCAGGCAGACCTTCACTGCTTTATTATGCAGAAAAAATGACAAAAGACCTCGGCGGAGCAAAAATATATTTAAAGCGTGAAGATTTGAACCATACAGGTTCACATAAGATAAATAATGTTCTCGGTCAGGTTCTTATGGCAAAGAAAATGGGAAAGACAAGAGTAATTGCTGAAACAGGAGCAGGTCAGCATGGTGTTGCAACGGCAACTGCTGCTGCACTTCTCGGACTTGAATGTGAAATATTTATGGGCAAAGAGGATACAGAACGTCAGAAACTCAATGTTTACAGAATGGAACTTCTCGGTGCAAAGGTTCACGCTGTAACAAGCGGTACTCAGACTCTTAAAGATGCTGTAAACGAAACAATGCGTGAATGGGTTTCAAGAGTAAATGATACACACTATGTTCTCGGTTCAGTAATGGGCCCTCACCCGTTTCCGATGATTGTAAGGGATTTTCAGAGCATTATCAGTAAAGAGGCAAGAGAACAGATTCTTGAAAAAGAAGGCAAACTTCCTTCAGCAGTAATGGCATGTGTTGGCGGAGGAAGTAACGCTATGGGAATGTTCTATAATTTTATAAATGATAAAGATGTAAAGCTCATAGGCTGTGAGGCTGCCGGAAAAGGTGTTGAAACAGACCGTACAGCCGCTACTATGGCAACAGGCAAGCTCGGAATTTTCCACGGTATGAAATCATATTTCTGTCAGGACGATGACGGACAGATTGCTCCTGTATATTCAATTTCAGCAGGTCTTGACTATCCCGGTGTAGGCCCTGAACACGCATATCTCCGTGATACAGGCAGAGCAGAATATGTTCCGGTAACTGATGATGAAGCTGTTGAAGCATTTGAATATATTGCAAGAACAGAGGGAATAATCTGTGCAATCGAATCAGCACATGCAGTTGCACATGTCATCAAAACTGCAAAGAATTACAGCAAGGACGATATAATTATTGTATGTCTTTCAGGCAGAGGCGATAAAGATGTTGCCGCAATAGCAAGATACAGAGGAGTTGACATTGATGAGTAGAATTAAAAATGCTTTTGAAAATAATAACAAGGCTTTTATTGCTTTTCTTACAGCAGGTGACCCTACAATTGAAAAAACAGAGGAATTTATATATAAGCTGATAGAGGGCGGAGCTGATTTAATTGAAATCGGGATACCTTTTTCAGACCCTATTGCAGAAGGGCCTGTTATACAGTCTGCGAATATCCGTTCACTTTCAGCAGGAACACGCATTAAGAACGTTTTTGAGCTTGTTGAAAAGGTCAGAAAAAATACTCAGATACCGCTTGTGTTCCTTACATATATGAACACTGTTTTCAAATATGGCACAGCTAAATTTTTTAAGAAATGCAGTGAAACTGGTATTGACGGAATTATAATTCCTGATTTGCCGTTTGAAGAAAAGGGAGAAATAAAGGAATCTGCAAACAAATATGGTGTTGATATAATTTCCCTTATAGCTCCTACATCTGAAAGCAGAATAAAACTCATAGCAGAGGAATCCGAAGGCTTTGTATATGTTGTATCTTCAATGGGCGTTACAGGAATGAGAAGTGAAATAAAAACAGATTTGGAATCCATTACTGAGGCTGTCAGAAGGTATACAGATACTCCGGTTGCAATAGGTTTCGGAATAAATTCACCTGAACAGGCTGAAAAATATTCAAAGATTGCAGACGGTGTAATAGTAGGAAGTGCAATCGTTAAAATCATAGAAAAGAACGGTACGGATTCAGGAGAGTATCTCAAGGAATATGCACACAAAATGAAATCAGCAATGATGTAATTTTTATCAGGGGTAAGCAGTAAGAAATTCTGCTTGCCCCTTGACTGTATTTTATAAAAGAGGTGAATAAGTATTGTATATTAATTCTGCATATCTTAACAATCACATTATGCCGATAGCTGATGATTCAAAATCGCTTATTGTTACAAGCTGTGGAAATTATCGTATAAAAACGAGGAGAATCTTTGAAACAAGACGTCCGAACGGAAGAAAAGATTATCAGCTTTTATATATTGCATCGGGAAAAGCTCACTTTTTCAAAAAAGACAAGGAATTTATTGTATCGGCAGGAAATATTATTGTATATAAGCCGAATGAACCGCAGAAATATATTTATTGCAAAGATGAAAAACCTGATGTTTACTGGGTTCATTTTACAGGATATGATGTTGAAAATATACTTGAAAGCTATGATATAAATGCAGATGAAAGTATACTTTATGCCGGAACATCACCTGATTATCAATGGCTTTTCGGACAGATTATTCAGGAACTTCAGCTTTGCAGACCAAGATATGAAGAACTTTTACCGCTTCTTCTGAAAAATATATTTATTCTTATAAGCAGAGGAATAGAAAACAGTAAAAAATTCAGTGATGCAATGGAAAAGGAAATGGCATTTGCAGTCCATTATTTCCGAACCCATTACAACACTGAAATAAATATAGATAAATATGCTGTTTCATGCAATATGAGTACAAGCTGTTTTATAAGAAATTTCCGCAATATTACAGGAAAAACTCCGTTGCAGTATATTCTTTCCCTGAGAATTTCAAATGCACAGAGTCTGCTTGAAAACACTGATTATTCTGTTTCTGAAATAGCAATGAATGTCGGATATGACAATCCGCTTTATTTCAGCCGTCTTTTTCATAAGCAGACAGGAATGTCACCAAGAGAATACCGCAGAAAAAGAAATATCTGAGTATTATTTTCCGAACATTTCAGAAAATATTCTGAAATTTTTTTCATCTCTTTTATTGCATACAAAAACAGGAAAAACAATTTCCTTAAAGCAGTAATTATAATTTTCGCTGATGATTACATCATAAAAAGCCTGTGCAACTATTTCAGGCGGATTTCTGAAAGCTCCGCAACCAAAAGCACCAAGAACTATTGAATCAGCGTCATTATCCATAGCAGACTGAAAAATATTTCTTATTCTTGATTTGTGAATCTTGAAAAGTGTGTTTGAATCATACTTTTCATTATCAAAAAGTGCGGGAGCAGTTGATGTTATTATATCAGCTTTGAAAAAGTTTTCACGCATCTGCGGTAAATCTGTATCTGTTTTGAAAACAGTCATATCAGGTGAATACAATATGCGGTCAGAAAGATATTTTTCATTTGCATATTCTGTATGATATTTATAAAAAAATTCATCAAATTTTTTATCTGAAATTACGGGATAAAGAGTACTGCAACGGCAGAGAGCTTCTTCCTGTGTGGTTTCTCCGTATTTTACAAGTCCTCCCGGTTCATATGGGTCAGCAAAGTTCAGAACAGCAACTTTATTATATTTTTCTGCGAGAGGTTCAGCAACGGTAAGACTTCTGTTATTTACAACAGATATTTTGCAGTTGTCATAAAGCGGTCTTTTTTCTGTATGAAATCCGCTGTCATACATTTTTGTATTTTCTATCCCGAGTTTGATGGATTCCCTCAAAACAGGATTTTCCCTGCACTGTTTCAAAGTATCGTTGAATACTTCAACAAGATTTTTTACCGGCATTTTTTTTACTCCTTTTCAAAGACGTGATTTAAAGTCATCATAACCAAATTTTTTAAGAATTTCCATTGAACCGTCAGTTTTAAGAATTGCAATTGACGGCAAAGGCATACCGTTGAAAGTATTATTCTTTACCATTGAATATATAGCCATATCCTCAAAAATGAGAGTATCTCCGATTGAAAGGGGAGTATCAAAGGAATATTCACCGATAACATCTCCTGAAAGACAGGTCTGAGAGCCAAGACGATATGAATATTTTTTCTCATTGCGTTTTCCTGAATGTCTGAGAGGCGGTCTGTAAGGCATTTCAAGAACATCAGGCATATGGCAGGAAGCAGAAGTATCAAGAATAGCAATAGGCATATCGTTTTCGGTAATATCAAGAACTTTCGTTATAAGGTATCCGGCATTAAGTGCAAATGCTTCACCGGGTTCAAGAAATACTTCAAGATTATATTTTTCCTGCATACGTCTGATACATCTTTCAAGACGTGGAATGTCATAATCGGAACGTGTAATATGATGACCTCCGCCAAAATTAATCCATTCCATATTTTTTAAGTATTTACCGAACTTTTCCTCAACAGCATCAAGAGTTTTTTCAAGGTCATCAGAATTTTGTTCACATAATGTGTGAAAATGCAATCCCGTTACACCCTCCAAATCATCAGGGCGGAAATTTTTAAGAGTAATTCCAAGTCTTGAACTCGGTGAACAGGGGTCATAGATTTCATGTCCCTCCTGCGTTGAACATTCAGGATTTATACGCAAACCGATTTTTCTTCCTGCTTCAAGAGCCTTTTCACGATATTTGTCAAGCTGACTGAACGAATTGAATATAATATGATTTGAGTACCTGAGAATTTCATCAAATTCATTTTCTCTGTATCCTGCGGAAAATGTGTGATTTTCTTTCCCCATACATTCAAATCCGAGATGTGCCTCATAGAGTCCGCTTGATGCAGTACCGCTTATATATCTGCTTATAAGCGGATATATATGATAGCAGGAAAAGGCTTTCTGTGCAAGTAATATTTTACAGCCTGTACGTTCTTCAACACCATGAAGAATTTCAAGATTTTCAGTAATCTTTTTTTCATCGATTATATAGCATGGTGTTTCAAAATCGGGATTGCTTTTAATAAATTTTTCAATCATTTTTTCACCTTTTGTTTTAAATATATTTATGGGCGGAATTTATCCGCCCATTTTGTTTTATGAATATTTCAGGTATTTCAGGTTCTTGTATTCATAATCAGGATTTTTACGGAAAAACATTTTTTCTCTGAAATCCGATTTTTCACAGTTTATTATATTATAAGTGTGAAGTCCGTAATACCATATTCCTGTATCGTGTTCAACAATTCTTTCGTTGAAAATAATTCTGCCGTATTCATTTTTATGAAGTCTGAAAGCAGTTTCAAAAACGCTGTCAGTATAGCTGAAAGGGGATTTTTTATCCATATATGATTCATTATGCCCATGACGTTTCGGAAGACTGTAAGAAAAATTTTCATCACAGAACATTATTTTATATATGTTGTCCTCTTTGAATATTCGGATATTTGCTATAAGATTATGATAATTCCAGAAAGTATCACGTTTCCCCTCTGTAAAAATTTCACTGCCGAATTTTTTGAATTTTTCTGCATAGAGCTTTAATCCGTCAGTATTCTGCCAGTATATAAGCGACTGCAAAAGAACTTCACAATCAAACATTTTACTGTGATTTATTTCTTTCGGACAGAAATTTGCAGGTTTCGGATTTATTACAGCAAATTTAAGGGAATTTCTTATATTGGTATAATTATAATAGCGGACATCTTTATAATAATATACTGAAATACATTGGATAAAAAGCATATTAGTCAACAAGTACAGGGTTGAAATCTTCTTCCCATGGGAGTCCCCATTTGTTGAGTTCATTCATAAACGGGTCAGGGTCAAATTCTTCAATGTTGTAAACACCGGCTTTATTCCATGTTCCTGTCATAAGCATCATAGCACCAATCATAGCCGGAACACCTGTTGTATATGAAATAGCCTGTGAGCCTACTTCCTTGTAACATTCCTGATGGTCGCATATATTGTAGAGATAGTATGTTTTGTCCTTGCCGTCCTTTTTGCCTCTGAAAATACAGCCGATATTTGTTTTTCCGACAGTTCTCGGGCCGAGAGATGCAGGGTCAGGGAGAACAGCTTTAAGGAACTGGAGAGGAACGATTTCCTTGCCCTCATACATAATAGGTTCAATTGAAGTCATACCAACATCTTCAAGACATCTGAGATGTGTAAGATAGCTCTGACCAAATGTCATAAAGAAACGTATTCTCTTTATGCCTTTGATATTGAGTGCAAGTGATTCAAGTTCTTCGTGGTGGAGCAGATACATATCCTTTTCGCCGACACCCTTGAAGTTATATACTCTCTTGATTTCCATAGGTTCAGTTTCAACCCATTTTCCGTCCTCAATGTAACTGCCCTTTGCAGATACTTCACGGATATTTATTTCAGGGTTGAAGTTTGTAGCGAAAGGATAACCGTGGTCACCGCCGTTGCAGTCAAGAATATCAATATAGTTGATTTCGTCAAACTGATGTTTCATAGCATATGCAGAGAAAACACCTGTAACTCCGGGGTCAAAGCCACTTCCGAGAAGTGCAGTAATACCTGCCTTTTCAAATCTTTCACGATAAGCCCACTGCCATTTGTATTCAAATTTTGCAGTATCGAGAGGTTCGTAGTTTGCAGTATCAACATAGTTTGTCTTAGTAGCAAGGCAAGCGTCCATAATAGTCAAATCCTGATAAGGAAGTGCAAGATTGAGAACGACATCAGGCTTGTATGAATTGATGAGTGCAACAAGTTCATCAACGTTGTCAGCATTTACCTGAGCAGTTTCAATAACTGTTTTAGTAGTTGGCTGAAGTTTTTCCTTGAGGGCATCGCACTTTGATTTTGTACGACTTGCAATCATAATTCCTTCAAAAACTTTGCTGTTCTGACAGCACTTGTGAATAGCTACTGAGGCAACACCGCCACAACCGATAATCATACATTTTCCCATTTTTTTAAAATTCTCCTTTGTTTTTTATTTTTTGGGGACTCTGTCCCCAAGCCCCTGCAAGCCTTTTTCAAAAGGCTTGACCGAAAACTTTATGATTTATGAAAGGGCAAGCAACATTTCCCTTATAATCTTACACGCAACAGCAGTTGAAACGCCTGACTGGTCATACTGCGGACTGAGTTCATTTACATCACAGCCGACAATATCAAGCTTACTGCACACAAGAGTGAGAGCCTTTCGGAGTTCATCAAAAGTAACTCCGCCTGCTTCAGGAGTTCCTGTTCCTGCAAATATTGAAGGGTCAAGAACATCAAGGTCAACAGTAAGATAAACATTTTTTCCCTTGAGATTTTCAACAGTTTCTTCAAGCGTATCGAAATTGAATTTATTCATATAGGTATGTTCTTCAGCAAATTTAAATTCATCTCTGTCACCGCTTCTTATACCGAACTGGAAAACGTGACCGTCCCCGACAATTTCATGACATCTTCTGAGTACACAGGCGTGTGAAAGTTTCTGACCGAGATAATTGTCACGCAAATCAGCGTGGGCATCAAAATGAATTATATATAAATCGGGATATTCTTTAGCAACGGCACGAACAGAACCAAGAGTTACAAGATGTTCTCCGCCAATCATAAAGGGAAATTTTCCGTCATTCAGAATAATTTCAGTACGTTCCTTAATATCAGAAAGAACTTTTTCAGTATTTCCGAAAGGAAGTTCAAGGTCACCGCTGTCAAAAAATGAATAATCGAGCATGTCCCTGTCCTGATACGGACTGTAAGTTTCTATTCCGAAAGATTCATTTCGTATTGCAGACGGAGCAAATCTTGTACCGGGGCGGAAACTTGTTGTTCCGTCAAAACCTGCACCGAAAAGAATTATTTCTGCGTCCTGATATTCAGAATCGCATGCAATAAAAGTCTGTATATTTTTATTCAACATCTCTTAAAAGCTCCTCAACATAATTTGGAAGTGCAAACGAGCCTATATGAAGTCTTGGATTATAATATTTTGTTTTAAGTCCAAGCATATTCCATTTAGTTCCGTTGTAATCGTTAGTGGGGTGATATTTTTTTGAAGCAAATCCGAAAAGCCAGTGACCTGACGGATATGTAGGAATATGAGCCTGATAAACCTTGCTTATCGGGAAACTTTCAACAATACGCTTATGTGACCTCTGCATAGCAGCGGCGTCCTCAGCATAGAAAGGACTTTCATGCTGATTTACCATAATTCCGTCCTCTTTGAGAGCCTTGAAACAGCTACCGTAAAATTCTTTGGTAAAGAGTCCTTCACCAGGGCCGAAAGGGTCTGTTGAATCGACAATAATAATATCGTATTCATTTTCACATTTTCTTACGAACTTAACACCGTCCTCATAGAAAATATTAAGTCTTGGGTCATCGAAACGGCATGCAGTTGTAGGCAGATATTGCTTGCTTACTTCAACAACAAGCTCATCAATTTCAACAAGGTCTATGTTTTCAACAGTGGGGTATCTTGTAAGCTCACGCACAACGCCACCGTCACCTGCACCGATAACAAGAATATTTTTCGGATTCGGGTGAACAGCCATAGGAGTATGCGTAATCATTTCGTGATAAATAAATTCATCTTTTTCAGTCAGCATCATATATCCGTCAAGAGTGAGAAATCTTCCGAATTCCTTTGAATCGAAAACATCAATACGCTGAAATTCGCTGAAACCGCTGTAAAGCTGACGGTCAACCTTTATTGAAAATTTAACATTCGGGGTATGACGTTCCGTAAACCATAATTCCATAAAATGCCTCCATATTATTTTAAATCTTTTTCAGGTGTTCGGTATTCATGTTTTTCGTAGTAACCGATAAGCCTGCCGTATTCATCACGCAGAGCAATCATATAAACATCTCTGTTTTCCTTTGTATTATGAAATGTAAAAATTCTGTTGTTATTTTTATCTTTTCCGAACCATTCCACAATATCAAGAATTTTTTTGTTTGAATCGGAGTTATGACATTCAAGCAGAGATTTTCCTACAAGATTTATTCCGCCTCTTTTTGAATATCTTTTACATGCAGTCGGATTCATATATATAATAGTATGATTTGTGTCGCATATCACGACAGGGGCAATGTCCGAATCAACAACGCTTTTGAAAAATGCTGTAATATCCATAAAAATTCACCTCATCAACAGCAGTCGCAGTAATACAGAATATCACTGAAATCAAGTTTTTTGAGCTTTTCATAATTTATGAAGAAATGACACACACCTGAATCACCCCACATAATATTCTCATAATTTTTTCCGTTAATTCTGCCGTAATCACTTTCCATCTGTAAAAGCTGAAAATCATATTTTTCTTTAAGTTCATCAGTATCACGAGGGTCAAACTGACAGAAATCGGAAGAACCGCCGATTTTATGACCATAAGAAGAACAGCCTTCATAGATTACTTTGGATAAAACTTTAAACGATAGTTTGAGCTTAAATTCCAAATCATACGGACTTTCTATATTTTCACCGGAAAGTTCATTGAAATATTTACAGAATAATTTCTGATATTTATATGAATCCTTTGGAATATCCTCAACTGACGGAATAAATTCAACACCAAATTCATCATATAAAGGAAAATCTTCTTTTTCCTCATCAGTAAATTCGGAAATCGGAGGATTAACAGAATTTTCAGAAATATCCTCATAATATATTACTCTGAAACCTTTTTTATCGCACATACCCCAGCAGTCATCAGCACCTATCCAGAACTGAATTATACCTTTTTTGACAAAGAAATAATCTTTTATTTCATCACAGTTTATCTGCATAAGAAATCTGAGCTGATTTCCGTCACTGTCAAGTGGAATTTCTGCACCTTTCGGGAAATATGGAATACCTCCGATTTTGCTTTTATATACAGATGATGTTTTTGGCTGGAGTATAAAGCGTATGGAATTTTGTTTTTCAAATTCATCGATAGCTTTCTGTGATGCGATAGTTGCATATTCAAGAGCTTTTTCTTCAGTCATATCAAAATCTCCTTAAATTTATTTCAGAACATTAAGATGTTCAATGTTAATATCTTCTGTTCCTGTCATAGAACAGCCTTTTTCCTTAGCGTATTTTATATATTTTATTATGTCATCAGTGATAAGTTCACCGGGGGCAAGAATAGGTATTCCCGGGGGATAGCACATAACAAATTCTGTGCAGATTTTTCCTGATGTTTCATCAAGAGGGAGAGAAATTTTATCGGCATAGAAAGCTTTTCGGGGAGTTTCTGCAACAATGGGATTTATGTATTCCTGCGAGAGCATACCTGCCTTTGATTTTCCGAAACGTCTGCGGATTTCAGACAATGCACTGATAAGTCTTTCAATGTCCTGTTTTCTGTCGCCGACAGAAAGATAAGCGAGAATATTTCCGATGTCGCCGAATTCAATCTGAATATCATATTCATCACGCAGAAGGTCATAAACTTCAATTCCTGCAAGACCTACCGGCAGAGTATGTATAGAGAGCTTTGAAATATCAAAATCATATATGCTGTCACCGTTTATAAGTTCCTTTGAATATGCATAGTAACCACCTATTGAATTGATTTCAGAACGTGCATATTCAGCCATTTCAACAGTTTTTGCAAAAATTTCCTTTCCATGAAGTGCAAGACGTTTTCTTGAAATATCAAGGCTTGAAAGAAGAAGATATGATGCACTTGTAGTTTGAGTAAGATTTATTATCTGACGCATATAATCAGAATTAATTTTGTCGCCCATAAGCAGAAATGAACTCTGCGTCAGACTTCCTCCTGATTTGTGCATACTTACCGAGGCAATATCCGCACCTGCTTCCATAGCTGTAATAGGGAAATTATCACCGAAATAAAAATGTGTTCCATGAGCTTCATCAACAAGTACAAGCATATTGTGAGCATGTGCGATTTCAGTAATTTTTTTCAAATCGGAACAGATTCCGTAATATGTCGGATTGTTTATAAGAACAGCTTTTGCATCGGGATTTTCCTCAATGGCTTTTTTTACCTGTTCAACGGACATTCCGAGAGCAATTCCAAGCTGATGATTTACATCAGGATTTACATAAACAGGAACGGCATTGCAGAGAATAAGCGAATTTATTGCACTTCTGTGAACATTTCGCGGGAGAATGATTTTATCGCCGTCCTTGCAGGCATACATAATCATACTCTGAACAGCAGAAGTAGTACCTCCGACCATAAAAAATGCATGGGAAGCTCCGAAAGCCTCTGATGCAATATCCTCTGCCTCACGAATTACAGAAACAGGGTGACAAAGATTATCAAGTGGTTTCATTGAGTTAACGTCAACGTCCATACAACTCTGACCGAGAAAGTCAGTAAGTTCCTTGTTTCCGCGTCCACGCTTATGACCGGGGACATCAAAGGGAACAACTCTCATTCTTTTAAATTTCTGTAATGCTTCATATATAGGAGCGTCATTCTGATTAAGCATTTAATAAACATTCCTTCCGCTGAAAATTTCAATCATTTCACGTCTTAGAGCTGTACTTATATCAAGTCTTGTATGAGGCGGTAGTTCATCAATATCAGTATTAAACAGATAATTCTGAAGATACATTTCTTTTATAATCATTTTTGTGTGGAATATATTTGCCTGATAAACATTTATATCCATAGCATCATATGTACGCAGAATTTCATCGTCAATATAATCCTGAATGGACGTGATATGGTGGTCAATAAAGAGTTTTTCACCGTCAACATTTCTTGTAAAACCTCTTACTCTGTAATCCATTGTGATTATATCAGAGTCGAAACTGCCTATAAGATAATCGAGAGCAGTAAGAGGAGTGATTTTTCCGCATGTAGCCACATCTATATCGACTCTGAAAGTAGCAATGCTGTTGTGAGGGTGAAATTCGGGATATGTGTGAACAGTAACATGACTTTTATCGAGATGAGCAATAAATTCCTTGCTGTTTGCAGGAATCATAGTATCATCGGCAATAAGAAATGTAGCAGAAGCTCCCTGAGGGTCATAATCCTGTCTGGAAACGCTTAAAATCTGAGCTCCAATCATTTCAGTTACATGTGTCATAATATCTGTTATACGTTCGGAATTATACTGTTCATCGATATAAGCGATATAATCCTGCTGTTCTTTCTGCGTTTTTGCATAGCATACATCATATATATTAAAGCTCAGGGATTTCGTAAGGTTATTGAAACCATAGAGTTTCAGTTTGTTTTCCATAATTTGCACCTCAGAGTATAGTAGTATTAAAAAAGCACACAAGCGAAAAAATCAATCTTGTGTGCTGAGAAAATAACTTATTGACTGTTTCACAAGCTGATGTCATAGTAATCATCAATAAGGCAGACAGTGGAAAAAATCACATCTGCAATTTTATTTATTCTATCATACAATTACAATTTTGTCAAGTAAAAATTCTGTAAAATGATACAATATGACAGTATTGGAAGAAAAAAATAAAAAGCCTGCAACTTTTTTGATGTTTAAAAACACTATATAATAAAAGGAGGTTTTTATACATGAAAAAAATTTTGTCATTATTAATGTCACTTGGAATGATTTTGTCAGCCGTATCCTGTGAAAGCAAGGTTGAAAAAGCAACGCCTGCTGATTCATCGGAAACAGCTCTTTCATCATCGGGAGCAACAAATCTTAATGCAGAGGATATTCATTCCTACAAACAGGAGGAAATTGATATTGAGGGTTCATTTTATCAGGTTGCATCTCTTTCAGACGGAAGATACAGAATTTTCGGAAGCGGAAGCGAAAACAATGTGAGTATCTATGATACTGATTCAGAATTCAGAAACTTTACACCATTTGAATCTGAACTTGGACTTACTTCCGATTACTATATAACTGCACCTGCTGATGACGGTTCAATGTATGCCGTAGTTACGCATGTTACACATGGTGATATGCCGGAAATGCCTGATGACTATGATGAAAACTTTGATTATGAGGCATATTATGAAGCATCAGAATATGAATACAGCCTTGCAGGTTTTGACAGCAACGGAAAAAAAGTTTCAGAAGTTCCGCTTGACTGGATTTCAGAATATGCAAATGAATATTCATACGGACAGGCAAGCATAAATTCACTGATATACTGCGGAAATGATATGCTTATTGCAAATATTGAAAATTCACTGGTATTTATAAACTGTAAGGACGGTACACAGCTTGAAAAACTTGATACAGGTGAAAAGTCAATTTATTCACTTTATACTGACCGTAACGGAAATGCAGTATTTCTTTATGAATCATATGATAATAATTCAGATTCTATGTTGTACGGAATATGCGGAATAGATGCAGAAAACAGAAAAATTTCAGATGATGATATATCATTCAGTGAAAATATCAACGGATATATGAGAGGTTCAGGGAAATATAAATACTATCTTTCATTTGCAGACGGTATCTATGGAATTACTGATGACGGAAAAAAGGAACTGATTCTTGATTTTGTTGATTCAGATATGCTTTCAAATAATATCTTTCCGCTTGCTGTTCTGGAAAACGGAGATGTTATAATAAATGATTACTCACAGGAAAGCGGAAACCTTGTCCGCTGTATAAAGCGTTCACCTGATGAAATAACAGATAAAAAGGTTATTACAGTCGGATACTTTACAACAGATGATTATACAATCAATTCTGAGATAAATAAATTCAATAAAAGTCATGACGATATGCAGGCAAAAATCAAGCAGATAGAATCATATGACCAGCTCAGGCTTGATATAATTTCAGGAAATGCTCCTGATGTTATTTTAAGCTGTGATTTGCCGACTGTAAAGAGTCTTGGCAAAAAGGGAGTTTTTGCAAATCTTTATGACCTTATGGAAAACGATTCCGAAGTAAATAAAAATACCGTTATGCCGAATGTTATGAAAGTATGCGAATCAAATGACGGAAATCTGTATATTTTACCGCAGTCATTTTATGTTGAGGCAGGTTTTGTGAAAACAAAGTATTTCAATAAACAGGAACTCACATTTGATGAGTTTATAGAGCTTTACAATAAATATCCTGAAAAGGCAAGGGCATATCATACAAGAACCGATATGTTTTCAGAAATTTTTTCATCATCAGATGATTTTGTTGATTATGAAAATGCAGTATGCAGTTTTGATTCTCCTGAATTTATAAAGTTGCTTGAATTCTGCAATGAATTTCCACAGGAAATTGATAAGCCCGACAAGGAAAATGACCCCGAGGGACTTGATAACTATTACTATGAACGTGTGTTTGATTTTATAAAGGACAGGGATTTGATAGCTTATCCGACATTTTATGATTTCAATTCATTCAATTATTATAAGTATGGCTATTTTTCAAATGATGATGCAGAAATTGTAAACTGTCCGTCAGTTGATGAAAGCGGAGCAAAAATCGGTTTTAACTCTGGATTTGTAATTTCAGAAAAATCGGCAGACAAACAGGCTTGCTGGGAATTTATAAAATCATTTTTAAGTGAGGAAAATCAGCAATGCGGAAACGGTTATGGAAACGGATTCCCTGTAATGAAAGAGTATTTTTATAAGTCCGCTGATGAAAGTATGAAAGAGCAGGATATTAATGAACAATTCAAAGGTACAGGTGAAAAAATTCCGCCACTCTCACAGCAGGAACGTGATTTTTACTGCGACTATATTATGAATGCTGATTCCTGTGTGGATTATTACAGCCAGTCAATAATTGATATATGCCATGAGGAAACAGATGCATATTTTAACGGTGGTCAGACAGCACAGCAGACTGCTGAATATATTCAGAGCAGAGTTTCAATTCTTCTCAGCGAACAGAGCTGAAAATATTATTGAACATAAACAGCCTGTTTTTGTGTATTATACAGAAAATCAGAAATATACTTGACTCAGCATTATTTGAAAGTAGTATAATAATATCTGTAAGTATTTTGGAAAAGAGGCTATTTAAGGACAATGAAAAACCAAATTGACATGACACAGGGTTCTATCGGAATAAAAATACTGAAATATGCAATTCCGCTTGCCCTCACAGAAATTTTACAGCAACTTTTCAATGCAGCCGATATTGCTGTTATAGGACAGTATTCAGGCAAGGAAGCAATGGCGGCAGTAGGAAGTAACAGCCCTGTTATAGGATTGCTTGTCAATCTTTTTGTCGGAATTTCGCTCGGCAGTAATGTAATCATTGCAAAAGCTATCGGACAGGGTGACAAAAAAACAATTTCCAATGCAGTTCATACATCAATACTGATTGCACTTCTGGGCGGATTTTTTATGACAGTATTCGGAGAGCTTATTGCCGGAAATGTAATAAGACTTCTTGGTGTTCCTGATGAGGTTTTCGCTATGGCAGAAAAGTATCTCCGAATATATCTTATCGGAATGCCCGTTATAGTGCTTTATAACTTTGAAGCAGCTATTCTGCGAAGTTGCGGAAACACCCGAACACCGCTTATTGCACTTGTGATTTCCGGAATAACAAATGTTATACTCAACCTGTTTTTTGTTGCTGTTCTCGGAATGGACGTTGACGGAGTATCACTGGCAACAGTAATATCAAATGTAGTAAGTTCAGGAATACTTTTTGTTTATCTGCTTAAAACTGATATGGATATAAAAGTACATATCAAGAAACTGCGTATTCATGGAAAAGTGCTTTTGAATATTCTTAAAATAGGAGTCCCTGCCGGTATTCAGGGAATGATATTTTCCTTTGCAAACATAGTTATACAGTCAGCAGTAAACAGTCTTGGAACAACAGTAATGGCAGCATCTTCAGCAGGCTTTAACCTTGAAATCTTTGCATATTATGTTATGAATTCATTCGGACAGGCTTGTACTACATTTGTAGGTCAGAATTATGGTGCTGGAAAGAACGACAGATGTGTAAAAACACTTAAACTCTGCCTTTTACAGTGTCTTGCATTTACAGGAGTTACATGCGGAATAATTTTGATTTTCGGAAAACAGCTTCTGAAAATCTTCAACAGTGACCCTGATGTAATCGATACAGCATATTTAAGACTCTGCTATATATTCTTTGCATATATATTCAGCTTTGCACAGGAAGTATTATCAGGTTATCTGAGAGGTTTCGGAGTATCCTTTATACCTGCACTCTGTTCTGTTGTCGGAATATGCGGTATACGTCTTTTATGGATATTCAAAGTATTTCCGAAACATTCAGATTTCGCAACAATAATGCAGGTTTATCCGATAAGCCTCGGAATAACTACATTTGCAATTCTTTTTGTTACGCTTTTTGTAAAACCTTCAAAGAGATATGTTCTGAAAAGGCTTGAATCTTAATTTTTTGTTAAGTCCTTGACAAGCAAAAAAAATTGTGATACAATCATTATTAGCTTGTGTGCATACAGCTTTTTTGAAAAACTGAATAAACTGTAAACGGTGCTTGAGCATATTTTCGGATATGACTGAAGTTAAAAGGGAAACAGGTCAGAATCCTGTACGAACCCGTCACTGTATCTGAGGAGTACGGAACTATTATGTCACTGATTTTTAAAAATCGGGAAGGCTGTTCCGTATGCTGATTCACAAGTCAGGAAACCTGCCGTTTGCTAAGTACAGGAATGAAAAATTCCAGAATCACGAGGTATTGATTGTACATTACAGCACCGTTCCGGAGAACAGGGCTTTGATTTCTGTACTTTCTTTTCTCATTCTGAAAAGAAAGTATTTTTTTTGTCAATGCTTTCTGATTTAGAAAATCGGAGGATATTTTTATTATGAAAAAATTAAATGCTATGCTTTTTGCCTTAACCCTTACAGTAACTATGATGACAGGTTGCGGAGATTCCCAGAATTCAGAATCATCTTCTTCAGAATCTTCATCATCTTCATCATCTGAAGAATCATCAGAAAATCAGGACGCAGATGATGATGAAAATTATGATACCGGTGACGCATCTCTTGATAATCCAAGAAATCAGGACGGAATAGGCGAAAAAGAACTCCTTGTTCTCAGTTTCGGAACAAGCTTTAATGACAGCAGACGTCTTACTGTCGGAGCAATAGAAGATGATATTGAAAAGGCTTTCCCTGATTATTCAGTAAGAAGGGGATTTACTTCAAATATAATTATTGACCACGTTAAAAAACGTGATAATGTATCAATTGATGATATTGACGAGTCACTCCGGAGAGCTGTTGACAACGGCGTAAAGGAACTTGTTGTACAGCCTACACACCTTATGAACGGTCTTGAATATGATGAACTTAAAGAAAAGATTGCAAAATATGAAAGCTCATTTGAAAAAATTTCAATAGGTGAACCGCTTCTCACAAGTGATGAGGATTTCAAGGAAGTTGAAAAGGCTATTACAGAATGGACATCAGAATATGATGACGGTGAAACTGCAATATGCTTTATGGGACATGGTACATCAGCAGAATCAAATGCTGTTTATAAGAAAATGCAGGATATGCTTACTGCTGACGGATACACCAACTATTTTATAGGAACTGTTGAATCAACTCCTTCAATTGATGATGTAAAAAATGCTGTAAAGGCTGGAAATTACAAGAGAGTAGTTCTCGAACCGCTTATGGTTGTTGCAGGTGACCACGCAAACAACGATATGGCAGGCGATGAAGAAGATTCATGGAAATCAGTTTTCGAGGCAGAAGGCTATAAAGTTGAGTGCCTTGTCCGTGGACTCGGTGAGAATGAAAAAATCAGACAGCTCTATGTAAATCATGCAAAGAAGGCTGTTGAAAATCTTTCAGCAACATCAGGAAGTTCCGGAAGTTCTGACAATACAAGCACAGAACCCGTTTCTGCATCAGATTTGAATGACGGTACATATACTATAACAGTTGATTCAAGCTCATCAATGTTCAATGTAACTGATTGTCAGCTTACTGTTGCAGACGGAAAAATGACTGCTGTTATGACTATGGGCGGAACAGGTTATCAGTATTTATTTATGGGCAAAGGTGCAGATGCAGAGGAAAGCGGATATATTCCGTTTGAAGAAACAAGCGACGGAGCTAATACATTCACTGTTCCTGTTGAATCTCTTAACACAGAAATTGATTGTTCTGCATTCAGCAAGAAAAAAGAAGAATGGTATGACCGTACACTCGTATTCCGTGCAGATTCACTTCCTGCTGAGGCATTTAAAAATGCTCCTTCATCAGCAAGTTCAGACATTGAAGACGGCGAATATACTGTTGAAGTAACACTTGAAGGCGGTTCAGGAAAATCAAGTGTTGAATCACCTGCAAAACTCACTGTTGAAAACGGAAAGGCTTTTGCTGAAATCGTATGGAACAGCCCTAACTATGATTATATGATTGTTGACGGTGAAAAAGTTCTTCCTTTCAATACAGACGGAAATTCTTCATTTAAAATTCCCGTTTCAGAATTTGACAGCAAGATAGATGTAAAAGCTGATACAACAGCAATGAGTGAACCTCACGAAATAGAATATACACTTTATTTTAATTCAGAAAGTATTACAAAATGAAAAAAATTAAATTACTCTCAGCAGTCGGAATAACTTTTGTTATTCTGACCGCTTGCGGTAATCATAATAATGAAACAGCTGTTCAGGATAAAAAAGCCACAGAAAAAATGGAGCTTAAATATGCTGAGCAGTTTTCTGTTGAATATTATGATGACAACACATCGCTTATAAGCATAAATGACGGCAGACAGTATTTAGTAGTTCCGCCTGAAACGGACATTCCGGAAGATGTTTCCGATTCTGTAACAGTAATAAAACAGCCTGTTGAAAATATCTATACAGCAGCATCATCAGCCGTTGACCTAATCAATGAAACAGGTTCTTTTGATAAAATATATGCAGTTTCAACAGCCCGAAAAGACTGGGCATTGCCATATATGCAGGAGGCTCTTGACAGCGAACAGATACTTTATGCCGGAAAATATTCATCACCGGATTATGAAATGCTCCTGACAGGAAACTGCGGACTTGCCATTGAATCAACAATGATATACCATTCACCTGAAATTATGGAACAGCTTGAAAATCAGGGAATACCCGTAATAGTTGAACGTTCAAGCTATGAATCCCACCCCCTCGGACGAATGGAATGGATAAAGCTTTATGGACTGATTCTCGGAAAAGAAAAAGAGGCAGAACAGTTTTTCAATGAAAAGTCAGAAATTATTGATGATATACAGTCAGGCGGAAATACAGGAAAAACAGCCATATTTTTCTATATAACATCGAATGGTTCTGTGAATGTAAGAAAAACAGGTGACTATATTTCAAAAATGATTGAGCTTGCTGGCGGAAATTATATATTGGATTCCGAAAGCCTTAACGTAAAGGAAAATGCCCTTTCAACAATGAATATGCAGTTTGAGGCATTTTATTCCCTTGCAAAAGATGCTGATTATATCATATATAACAGTACTGTTGACGGAGAACTGAAAAATCTTGACCAGCTTATTGAAAAAAACACTCTGCTGTCAGATTTCAAAGCTGTAAAGAATAACAATGTATGGTGTACCGATAAAAATATGTTCCAGCAGACAACTGCAACAGCAGAAGTTATACTCGATTTCAATAAAATTTTCAATGACAGTTCAGAAGATACACAGTTTATGTATCATCTTTCATAAGAGAGGGAAAAATGAAAAATCAGAAAATATATCACACAGTCTGTTTTATTACTCTTGCAGTGATTTTTATATTTTTTCTCATATTAAGTGTATATTCAGGAAGTATAAAATATTCTCCTGATGTAATTACAGATGCAATTTTCGGAAAGAGTGACAGTTCAGTATCAAAAATAGTAAGGGAAATCCGTATTCCGAGAGCAGTTTCATCAGCAGTTCTCGGGGGAGCTTTAGCTGTTTCAGGATTTTTACTGCAAGTATTTTTTTCAAATCCGATAGCAGGCCCTTTCGTACTTGGAATATCTTCAGGAGCAAAACTTTCCGTAGCGGTAACGATGATAATTTTTCTTGAAAGGGG
>CAKSPD010000013.1 GCA_934481385.1 uncultured Oscillospiraceae bacterium | reverse complement strand
TGTAGTAGATGTAGAAGTTGTAGTTGTTGTAGTAGTTGACTTTGCTGTTGTAGTAGTAGCACTTGCTGATGTTGTTGTAGCAGATGCTGTGCTTGTTGTAGCACTTGCTGATGTTGTTGAAGCAGGAGCTGCTGTTGTAGTTGTTTCTGCTGTTGTTGTGGTTGTAGCTGATGTAGTTGTTGTTTCAGCAACTATCTCAATTTCACCATCGATAAGGTTGATATTCTTTGTAATATCATTACCGTTTTCATCAACAACCATTACATTGCCCCATGTTACAGGGTATATACCGGCAGGACAATCTGTCGGAACTGTGTATGTAAGAACGAATACATTTGACTTATCTCCGGCAGTTACATTGAATGCTGATTTTGTATCAAATGCGATAAGTTCTTCAGCAACGTTTGCAACAACTCTTGCTGTATATCCTTCGCTTTCTTCGCTTACGCCTGAAAGCTTGATACCGCCTGTGCTGTCAACATTGATTGCACCTTCCATACCTGCAACTGCAACGTCTGTTCCGTTTACTATTACAGGAAGCTGAACTGTATCGCCAGGCTTAGCAGTTACTTCTGAAATATCCCAGTTGATTTCACCGGCTGGAACTGTTGTAGTAGTTGTGGTTGTAGTAGATGTAGAAGTTGTAGTTGTTGTAGTAGTTGACTTTGCTGTTGTAGTAGTAGCACTTGCTGATGTTGTTGAAGCAGGAGCTGATGTTGTAGTTGTTTCTGCTGTTGTTGTGGTTGTAGCTGATGTAGTTGTTGTTTCAGCAACTATCTCAATTTCACCATCGATAAGGTTGATATTCTTTGTAATATCATTACCGTTTTCATCAACAACCATTACATTGCCCCATGTTACAGGGTATATACCGGCAGGACAATCTGTCGGAACTGTGTATGTAAGAACGAATACATTTGACTTATCTCCGGCAGTTACATTGAATGCTGATTTTGTATCAAATGCGATAAGTTCTTCAGCAACGTTTGCAACAACTCTTGCTGTATATCCTTCGCTTTCTTCGCTTACGCCTGAAAGCTTGATACCGCCTGTGCTGTCAACATTGATTGCACCTTCCATACCTGCAACTGCAACGTCTGTTCCGTTTACTATTACAGGAAGCTGAACTGTATCGCCAGGCTTAGCAGTTACTTCTGAAATATCCCAGTTGATTTCACCAGCCGGAACTGTTGTAGTAGTTGTGGTTGTAGTAGATGTAGAAGTTGTAGTTGTTGTAGTAGTTGTAGCTGATGTTGTTGATTTGTCAAGGATTTCAATGAAACCGTCAACAAGCTTGATGTTCTTTGTAACATCATAGCCGTTTTCATCAACAACCATAATGTCGCCCCATGTTACAGGATACTTGCCTGCTTTACATGTTTCAGGAACAGTGTATGTAAGTGTGAATACTTCTGAACCGTCAGCAGCCTTAACATTGAAAGCTGATTTTGTATCGAATGCGATAAGTTCTTCAGCAATATTTGAAACAACTCTTGCTGAATAGCCTGTGCTTTCATCGCTTACCTTTGAAAGTGCGATTCCTTCGCTGTCATCAACATTGATTGCACCTTCCATACCTGAAACTCCGATAACATCACCCTTAACAGTAACGCTCATGTTTACTGTATCACCAGGTTCAGCAATAACTTCAGGAATAACCCATGAGATTTCGCCTTCCTGCTGAGCAGGTGTAGTTGTTGTTTCAGCCTTTATTGTGATTGAACCGTCAACGAGCTTAACATTCTTTGTAACATCATAACCGTTTTCATCAACAATCAGAATGTCACCCCATGTTACAGGGTACTTGCCAGCCTTGCAGTCATCAGGAACAGTGTATGTAAGTGTGAATACTTCTGAACCGTCAGCAGCCTTAACATTGAAAGCTGACTTTGTATCGAATGCGATAAGTTCTTCAGCAATATTTGAAACGACTCTTGCAGAATAGCCTGTACTTTCATCGCTAACCTTTGAAAGTGCGATTCCTGCACTGCCGTCAACATTTACTGCACCTTCCATACCTGAAACGCCTATAACATCACCCTTGACAGTAACACTCATGTTTACAATGTCACCGGGTTCAGCTTCAACATCAGGAATAACCCATGAAATTTCGCCTTCCTGCTGAGCAGGTGTTGTAGTTGTTTCAGCCTTTATTGTGATTGAACCGTCAACGAGCTTAACATTCTTTGTAACATCAAGACCGTTTTCGTCAACAATCATAATGTCGCCCCAAGTTACAGGATATTTTCCTGCCTTGCAGTCATCAGGAACAGTGTATGTAAGTGTGAATACTTCTGAACCGTCAGCAGCCTTAACATTGAAAGCTGACTTTGTATCGAATGCGATAAGTTCTTCAGCAATATTTGAAACGACTCTTGCAGAATAGCCTGTACTTTCATCGCTAACCTTTGAAAGTGCGATTCCTGCACTGCCGTCAACATTTACTGCACCTTCCATACCGGCAACGCCGATAACGTCACCTTCAACAGTAACATTCATATTTACTGTATCACCGGGTTCAGCTTCAACATCAGGAATAATCCATGAAATTTCGCCTTCCTGAGCCTGAGGAGCTTCAATTGTGATTGAACCGTCAACAAGTTTAACATTCTTGGTAATATCAAGACCGTTTTCGTCAACAATCATCATATTGCTTCCCCATGTTACAGGGTACTTGCCTGACTTACAGTCAGTAGGAACAGTATATGTAAGAGAGAATACAGCAGAACCTTCATCAGCAGTTACATTGAAAGCTGAAGTTGTATCAAAGGCAATAAGTTCATCTGCAATATTTGCAACGACTCTTGCTGAATATCCCTTGCTTTCACTGCTTACTTCTGAAAGTGCGATTCCTGCACTGCCGTCAACATTTACTGCACCTTCCATACCGGCAACGGCAATATCCTTACCCTGAACAGTAACGTCCATAGTAACAGTGTCGCCCGGTTTAGCCTTAACATCAGGAATAATCCATGCAATTTCGCCTTCCTGAGCAACAGGAACAGTTGTTACAGGAGGAGTAGCTGTTGTTGTAAGAGCTGTTGTGGCAGAAGTTTCAGCTTTTGTTGTAGCTGAAGTTTCAGCTTTTGTTGTAGAAGTAGCTTTTGCAGTAGTTGTAGTTGCCTTTGCAGTAGTTGTGGTGGCAGCTGTTGTAGTTGTAGTTGTATCAGGGTCACCGATAGTAATTGAACCGCCGAGCAGAGTAACTTCTGCTGTTGTGTTGTCATTGTCAGCAACAGCTCTGTCAACACCATCAAATAACATATCTATGTTATATGTACCGTCAGCAACATCAGTAGGGAGAGAGAAAACGAGTCCGATTATAACTGCTCCCTGTTCTTTGCAGACATAACCAATATCACGTCCGCCGTTAGGATTTGGCTGAGGGCAAGCAAAGTTTACCTTGGGCTTAGTCTTGTTGATTGTATTTACACAACCGTCATAAGCTTCATTTGTAGTGTCTGCTTCTCCGCCTTCCCATGTAAGTTCATCAGCATACTTGAATGTAAATGCTGCACCGGCAATCATCTGGTCTGAAACCTGAGAAACACGAACAGGAACAACTACAAGACCGTCATTGTCAACAAGTTCTGCACGTGTAAGGGTTACATCGTCCACTTTCCAGGTAAGACCGCCGTCTGCCTTTTTATTGGCAGTTACGTCTCCTGCACCGTTTAAAGCAACATTAGACTGTCCGGCAGGGGTATCCCCACCGGCAGCCAATGCACTAATCGGAACAGCGAATGAGCTTGCGAGTACCGAAATACCCATGCACACGGACGTAACTGCTGAAAGAAATTTCTTCATTAGCATTTCCTTTCCGAGTCAATACTCAAACTGCATTATCCTTTATTTCGGAAAATAAAATTAATTTTTAATTAAGCCTTGTCAGGAAGTGTTACAAGTTTAACAAGTGACTTGATAATGCTTGTTGAGTCAGCTGCTGTAAGCTTGCCGTCAAGGTTAACTTCGGCATTAATCTTACCCTGTGCAGAGAGGTCATACTTAGCATTATCAACGAGGTACTGGTTGAGGCATACAACGTCAGCGATGTTTACCTTGCCGTCAACGTTTGAGTCACCGTAAAGAACATTGCCTGTTATTTCTGAAGTAGTAGGAGCCTTTGTTGTTGTAGCTGTTGTACTTGTTGTAGCAGGAGGAGCTGTTGTAGTAGTTGTAGATGAAGAAGGTTCTACTGGATTAACGTCACCGATTGTAACTGAACCGCCAACGAGTGATACTTTAGCTGTTGTATTGCTGTTATCAGCAACGGCTCTGTCAACACCATCAAATATCATATCAATGTCATACTTACCGTCAGCAACATCTGTTGGGAGTGAAACTACGAGGTTGATGATTACAGCACCTTCGTCCTTGCAGACAAAACCGATATCACGGCCACCGTCTGGGTTTGGCTGTGGGCAAGAGAAGTTTACCTTAGGCTCTGTCTTGTTAAGAGTATTTACGCAGTTGTCATAAGCTTCGTTTGTTGGATCTATTTCATCGCCTTCCCATGTAAGTTCATCAGCGAGCTTAAATGTGAATGCAGCACCGGCAATCATCTGGTCAGAAACCTGAGCAACACGAACAGGAACAACTACTAAGCCATCATTTTCAACGAGTTCTTCACGTGTAAGCTTTACATCGTCAACCTTCCATACGAGTCCATCTGGGAGCGGGTCAACCTTGCCATCATCTGTTGTAACTGTTGTTGATGTTGCAGGCTTGTCAGATACTGTTGTAACTGTTGTTGATGTTGCAGGCTTGTCAGTTGTTGTAGTTGTAGTTGTTGTTTCTTTATCACCTTCAACAGTGATTGTAAGACCTTCAAGACCAAGACCGCCAACGAGGAGGTTATCAAGAGGATTCTTAATTGAAACGTCCCAGAAACCGAGCTGTGTTGCATTACGCTGAGCACCGTTACCAGCATCTTCAGCCTTATTTACGAAATCAACCTTGTAATCACCGGCAGCAGCACCCTTCTTAACAGTTACTGTAAATACGTTAACCGGGAATTCATCAGATTTAGCACCAAGCCACTTTGGAGTATCAGCACCTGCTGAATAAATGAAGTTTGCTGAACCGTCATCGAAAACGTTTGAAGCAAGAATTGAACCAACGTTAGCAACTTTCTTTGTAGCCTTTTTATATGTACCATAGAAAGCAAGTCTTTTAGTTGATGTAATTGAAATTCCATCATTAGCACCGCCGGAGAATGTATAATCAAATGCATCTACGGTATTCTTGTAAATATCGCCCATATCAGTAATTGACACTGCATTCATATCAGGACCTTCAGAAAGACCCATCTTAGCAGTAATTGTACCTGTGTTAGCTTCTGTTTCATCGAGATATACGCCAACTTCAATCTGAACATCGCCCTTAGCAATATCTTCAGCTGAAATAGTGTAATTAGCCTTGCCGTCAGCAAGAAGTTTAAGAGTTTTCTGAACCGGAACATTTGAAATGTCGGCAGCTGATGCACTGAAAGCAGCAAGTGTGCCTGCTGTGAGTGAAACACTCATGCAAAGTGATGTAAGTGTTGAAACAAATTTTTTCATATCAGTTTAAATTCCTTTCTTTAGGCTTTTAGCCCATTAATAACATTATTAAAATTTATTTATCCTTAAAAGCGTCACCGCTTAAAAGGGACAAACCATAAACAATTAAAGTTCAGTGATAATATTGGCGAGGAACTGCTGAACAGCAAGAGCATCATTAGCATTTATTCCGTTGCCGTCGCCCTGAACATCTCCGTTAATCATACCCTGAGATTCAAGAGGATTTTTTTCACTGTTGCTGACATAAGAAGCGATTGCAACAACATCAGCGATATCAACAGAACCGTCAAGGTTAGCATCACCTTTCAGTCCTGCGGAAGAACCTCCCGAAACGGTAACAGAACCGTTTGAAACAGATGTATCATAATAAACATAGTTTACTACATCATCATCAGGATTTGTATCGGCATCATATCCGAGCCAGATTTTATTATTTTCTGCTGAATTACCACTGCCATTGACTTTTCTCGGATTCGGAACTATTTTAAAATCAGCAACAGCACCGGAAAGAGCATCTGCATTGACAGTACCTGTTATGGTAAACATAACACCTTCGCCCTGCATATAGTATTTTGAATTGGAATCAGCAACAGCAAAAGTGACCATAACAGCACTTTTTTCCTTTGAGATACCACTCATAAAAGCAGGAAGTTCAGGTATATTGTCAACATCATCAGCACCGGTCTGAGCCAGAGAGCCGATTTCAACCTTATCGATTGAAACAACGGAACTGTCATAGGTTACAGCAAAATCCGCTCCCTGAATACCGGTTTCCGGTATATCGGAAAGCGAAACATCTACAGTAAACTGTTCACCGGCTTTAGCGGTTTCATGGCTTGCTGAAATTTTGACTGTATTTTCAGCACCGCTTGCGGACATAACAGAAAAAGCAGAGCAGGAAAGAACCAGTACAGAAACCAGAGCAGGAGCAAATTTTTTCAGTTTCATGGATATCATCTCCTTTAAACGAAAGAATTAAAATTGCTATAAACTTAATACTCAATCGGAAAAACAGTAGTTTTAAACTGCAAACATATTATATAATAAGAAAAAGCAAAAGTAAATAGCTTTTTGAATTTTTTGTTAATTTAGATAAACAGAATTTATTTTTTTAAGCAACTTCACCAATAAAGATAAAAAAACACCGAAAAATATGTCATCAGGTATTTACGTTTTGTTAATAAGTTGCGGAAATTAACTTTATTGCTGAAATGATGCCAAAATTCATAATTAACTGCTTCACAAATTATATATTTATTATATCATAAACAAATTTATTTTTCAATTACATTTGAAAAATATTTCTCACAAAAAAAAAGCTGTTTTTTTGGTTATATTAAACAAATAAATATTTAATTATCGGTTTTATCACTGCATATTTTTATTCTTACTTTCTTGACGGTCTGTTCTTTGACATCAAGAACAGTAACATTAAAAATACCGCTCTGAGCAGTTTCACCTTTTTCAGGGATATGCTGAAGTATTTCAGTAATCCAACCACCGACAGAAGTATATGTACTTTCAATCATATCATCATCAAGCCCCATACCTTCAAGCATATCGCTTATGCTTAAAAATCCGGACACTTCATAAACGTTATCACTTATTTTGACTATATCATGAGAAACTTCATCATTTTCATCATAGATTTCGCCTACAAGTTCCTCAATAATATCCTCCATAGTAATTATACCCTTAGTACCGCCGTACTGGTCCATTACAACAGCAAGATGAGTTTTATTGTGTTGCATTTCCCTGAGAGCCTCGCTTATAAGTTTAAGGTCTGATATATGAGCAACACTCTGCATTATTTCCGAAATATTGGATTTTCCGTCATTAAGCATTTTAAAGAAGCTCTTATTTGTAATTATACCGATTATGTTGTCAAGTGTTTTGTCATAAACCGGAAATCTTGAATACATTTCGTTAAGAAATTTATTTTTTATCTCCTCAACAGATTCATTTTTTTCGACACCGACAACCTGAACTCTCGGAATAAGTATTTCATTGACAGTAATTTCATCGAAATCCAAAGCACTTTTGACAAGGTCACTTTCCTGTTCTTCAAGAACACCCTGTTCCTCGATTTCCTCGATAATGCATTTAAGTTCATCTTCAGTAACGCTTGGTTCAGTTTTATTGCTTTTAAGCAAACCGGAGAGCTTATTGAAAATTATTACAACCGGTTTAAGAATGATTATAAGTGCAGAAAGCACTCCCGAAAACGTAAGTGCAAGTTTTTCAGCATTTTCCTTTGCATATGACTTAGGGAGAATTTCACCGAAAATAAGAACAACAACGGTACTTACAGCCGTTGAAATTCCGACACCCTTGTCACCTAAAAGCTGTGTAAATAAAACGGTTGAAAGAGATGCCATAGCAATATTTACAATATTGTTGCCGATAAGAACAGCAGTAAGGGCATCATCAAATGAATTTGCAATTTTCAAAGCTCTTTCAGCCTTTTTGTTTCCCTGTGAGGCATAGTTTTTAAGTCTGATTTTGTTGACTCCTGAAAAAGCAGTTTCCATACTTGAAAACAAAGCTGAACCTGCGAGCAGAAAAATAATTGCGATTAGTTTACCAATATCCATAGTAATCCTTTCCTAAAAAAAATATATAATAACATAATAACATATTAAAGAAAAATAATCAAGACTGTTTTTTGTAAACAAATGAAAATTTTATGTAAAAAAAGGGCGAAGCTTAATGCTCCGCCCGATTTGCCGGTATTTTTCAGTTATCTGCAACAGGAATATATGATGAATTAGGCTTTCCCTCAAGTTCTCTTTTAAGTTCAGGGAACTTGCAGAGCATAATTATGAAAAGAAGTACATCAGCCATAAGCCATGCTATCGGACTTGCAAAGCATACAGCTGTAAATCCGTATGCTCCGACAGCAAGAACAACAACGCCTACTCTTGCAATGAGTTCTGTAAAACCTGCCATCATAGGAAGCAGACTGTATCCGAGTCCCTGAAGTGAATTTCTTATTATGAAAAGTATGCCAAGGAGAGGGAATGTAACAGAATTTATCTTGATATAATACATAGCATAATTTATTACATCAACATCATTTTTATCAATAAAGAGAAGTGAAATATATCTTCCGAAAGCGATAAGAACAGCACAGGCAACAATACAGTACATAATTGAAACAGCAATACTCTGTTTCAGACCTTTTGTGATACGTTCATATTTTCTTGCACCCCTGTTCTGACCGCAGTATGTAGCCATAGCAGTTCCAAGACACTCCATAGGGCCTTGTGCAATCATCTGAATTTTCTGTGCTGCTGTAACGGCTGCAACATATACAGTACCAAGATTATTTATAGCAGTCTGCAATGTTATAGAACCGATAGCAGTAATAGAATACTGGAGAGCCATAGGAACACCTATTGACATAAGTTTTCCGGAATCTTTGATACTGAAAGCAAGCTCATCTTTTTCAAAGGAAAGTATATCAAATTTCTTACGCATGTATATAAAGCAAAGAACGGTTGAAATTCCCTGAGCAATAACAGTTGCAAGACCTGCACCTGCAACACCCATATTGAAGAACTTTATAAAAACATAGTCAAGAATAATATTGATAACAGAAGCAATTCCGAGGAATATCAGAGGTGAACGGCTGTCGCCCAAGGCACGAAGAATTGATGCAAGAAGATTATAGAAAATTGTTACTGCAAGTCCGGCAAAAATCATAAACAGATATTCATAAGCCTGCTGTATAATATCATCAGGAGTTTTCATAAGCTCCAGAAGCGGACGTGTGAAAATCAGTGTAAGAACAGTGAGAATTACGGCAATAATAAAGCTGAGCCAGAATGAATTTGCAACAAATTTTCTCATCTTGCTGTAATTGTTAGCACCGTATTCCTGAGAAACGAGTATACAGAAACCACTGCATATACCGGTAGCAAAACCGATAACAAGAAAGCATATCGAACCCGTTGCACCTACCGCAGCAAGAGCATTAAGGTCAATACATTTTCCTACTATAATAGCATCAACCATACTGTATAACTGCTGAAGAAGATTTCCGAGAATCATAGGAATACAGAAAGAAATAATAAGCTTCAGTGAATTTCCGCTTGTCATATCCTTTGTCATATAAAAACCCCCTTAAAAAAGCATTAATCATTATTTGCAAGTGATATTATAGCACCTTAAAATTCAATTTTCTACTATTATTGTAATCAAAAATAATACTATAATTACATTCTGAAATATCGCATGTATTATTATTACATTAATATGGCATAATATCTCAGAGAGGTGTTAAAAGAAATGCAGACCGAAAATTTTTATTATGAATCAATTATACCGACAATCAATGAAAATCTTGAAAGAATAAAGGAAATATCCGGAAATTCATCAGACCTGCTTATAAATGAATTTGTAACAGGAGGCGTAAACTGTGTACTGCTCTGCTGTGAGGGAATGTTATCAACATCGACAATAACAGAACTTGTTCTTCACCCGATAACAAAAATATTTCTTAAAGAACCAAGCGGACAGGCATTATTCAATCATATACAGAATAATCTGCTCCTTTCCGTAGACCGTATAACCGTAAAGAATTACGGAGAACTTTTCAGAACAGTAAATTCAGGATTTGCCGTTTTAATTGCAGACGGAATGGATTCCGCACTTGCATTCGGAGTGCAGGGATATGCTGTAAGAGGAATAAGCGAACCGTCAGGTGAAGCCAATGTAATGGGGGCTCACGAGGGATTTTCTGAAGTCGTAAGAACAAATATGTCGCTTTTAAGAAGAAGATTAAAAAATCCTGTATTCAAAATGGAACTTATGGTAACCGGCGACAAAAGCCAGACAGATATATGCCTTTGCTATATGCAGGACAGAGTTCCTGAAAAACTTCTTAAACAGATAAAAAATTCACTTGCAAAAATAAATCTTGAAAGCGTTCTTTCAACAGGATATATAAGACCGTTTTTAGAAAGCAAAAGCTTTGAGGTTTTCAGCTCAACAGGAACTACCGAAAGACCTGATGTATTGTGTTCCAAGCTCATAGAGGGCAGAGTTGCATTGCTGATAGACGGCGTACCGTTTGCAATAGTAATTCCGAAATTTTTTACGGAGAGTTTTCAGACTCTTGATGACTATGCATTCAAGCCGTATTATGCGTTTTTCATACGCTGGATAAAATATATTGCGTTTTTTATATCAATACTTCTTCCGGCACTCTATGTATCAACAGCACTTCACCACCCTGAACTTTTAAACAGCACACTGCTTATGATACTTGTTGATGCTGAAAAGAAAGCACCAATATCATTGCTTGCGGAGGGATTGGGCGTACTGATTATGTATGAAATAATCCGTGAGGCAGGGCTAAGACTTCCTAAAGCAGTAGGCGGAGCAGTAAGTATAGTCGGAGGGCTTATTATAGGAGATTCAGCCGTAAATTCGGGACTTGTAAGCACACCGATGCTTACTATAATAGCACTTGCAGTAACAAGCGGATTTGTAGTTCCTGAGCTTAACCAGAGTATAACAATATTAAGGCTTCTTTTTTTAATATCAGGAGGACTTCTCGGACTTTTCGGAATAAGTCTGCTCGGAAGTGCCGTACTGTTCAATATATGTGCAACGGAGGATTACGGATTTCCTTTTACAGCACCAATATCACCATTCAATCTGAAATCCATGAGAGATACAACATTCCGTCAGGGATTCCGAAAAATGCAGGACGGAGGTTTTACAGTGGAGGAACTTCATGAATAAAATATCATTCGGACAGTTTGCATCACTTCTTCTTGCATCGGACGCATTTGCACTGATATGCTATTCAGATAAAATATCTCTTGTGACCTTATGGGGATTTCTGATTTCGATACTGATACAGTTTATAATATCTCTTTTTCTGATAAAGAAAGATATTCCGTCAGACAATAAATTTCTTTTATGTATCTATCTATTATGTGCAGTAATATGGGGGGCATTGTTATTTATAAGGGTATGGAACATATCCGAAGCCATATATATACCTGTTCCGAAAATAAAATTTCTTTCAGAAAATCTGATAATATCAACACTTATAGCCGTTGTATGCCTTTATGCCTCATCACCGGGGATAAAGGCAGTTTCAAGGGCATCTGTAATAACTGCGGGATTCGGAGTATTCTGTTTTATAACGATTTTATTCGGAAGTTTTAAAAATATAGATAAATCAAATCTTTTCATAAGCAGTCAGTCAGGAATATCAAATCAGATACTTTCAGGACTTGCAGTAGGAGGAAGTTTCTGTACACTCCCCTTTCTTATAAGCCGGCTAAAAGGGAGCAAAATAAAATCAACTGTTTTTTATTTCATATGCAGAAGTGTTTTTTACACAGCAGTGATAATTCTTACACTTTTAGTAGCAGGCGGAATAATGCAGATTACAAAATTTCCTGTAATAAGAGCCGTAGAACTCTGTCAGCCGTTCAGCACCCAGAGAATAGACTCACTGTTTATAATAGTTCTTGTAATACTTGCAGTAATGGGAATTTCAGTTCAGACAGTAACAGCATCTCAGATAACAGAAATAATTTTTCCGAAATTCCGCAGATTCAAAAGTACTGTTATAATTATTGCAATGATACTTTTTTCACTTCTTCTCGGAAAGACAAATATATACAGCACAGTCTATTCATTGATATTTATAATTCCGCCTGTTCTTACAGTATTGTTTATGATTGTAAAAAAGGAGCATAAAAGATGAAAAGAATAAAGCTGTTATTTATTCCTGTTGCTGTTTCGGCATTACTATCCGGCTGTACTTATCAGGAAGTACAGGAAAAGGCATATTTAAGAGGAATGTCAGTATGCGGAAATAATTCCAAAACAGTATCAATGAATTTTTACAACAAGGATTCAAAGCCTTCAAAATCGAAAGGCGAAAACTTTGAAAGCATACTTGAAAATTCTGAAATAAAAAGCGGAAAATCAATTTTCACAGGTCATACGGAAATAATAATACTCGGCGAATGTGACTATACGGAAACGCTCCGTTTTATGCTTGAAGAATGGAAGGTTTCGCCGTCCTGCCTTATAGTATACGGCGGAAACAATTCAGAAAAAATCATAGAAAATACGGATTCCGGAGAACTTGCCGATATGATAAGGACAGCAGTAAAGCAGAATAAAATTCCCGAAAGCGATATTATAACGATTCTCAGTTCACTTCTTAAAAACCACAGCAGTGAAATACCTGCAATAACGAGTGAGGGAAGTTTTGAAAGCAAAATTATATCAGGATAAAACAAAAGCCCCGATTTTTTAAAAAATCGGGGAATTTTTATAGTTATCGTCTTTCCTTTATAGCAGTCTTAGCCTTTGCAACAATAGTCTTGTCATTTTCATAGGTAAGAAGTCTGACAGCATGTGCAAGGTCAACCCATCTTATTTCAGCTATTTCGTCCTCCTGCGGAACAAAATTCACATTTTTTGCTTTTGCGAGGAAATAAACAACAACTTTAAGTGTATCACGTCTTGGAGAATAAGTTACAGTTTCACGAAATGTGGGGTCAATCATAACATCAATAGAGGTTTCTTCCTTTATTTCACGCCTGGCAGTTTCCGTTTCAGTTTCATCTGATTCAACATGCCCTTTAGGAAAAGACCAGTGACCGCTGTTAATATGCTTTATAAGAAGAATTTCAATATTTCCATGAAATCTTCTGTACACTATTGCACCGCATGATTTTTCATGAAGCATAAAAGGACTCCTTTCATATCAAATATAAGGTATTATCGTCATAAATATTATATCATATTTTGTTGAATTTGTCCATAACCTTTTGAATTTTCTTTGCGGTGTTGGCAAAAAGTGTTAAAAAAGCGGATATTTCATAAAAAAAGCCCGCCATAAGAGGCGGGCATAAAAAATCAGATGTTAATAAAATCAGCCGAGTTTCTTTTCTATCTTGTCAAGTTCGCCCATAAGAGCTTCAGGAACTCTGCCACCCTTAGCAGAAATGTCCTCTGTATAGTATCTTCTCATTTCAGAGATTTCCTTCTTCCAGAGGTCAGTATCAACAGCAAGGAGCTTGTCCAGAACTTCAGGAGTAACTTCATCTTCGATACCGTTAAGGTTGATGTCTTCAGCCTTAGGGAGATAACCGATAGGAGTTTCAACAGCATCAACAGTGCCTTCGCATCTCTTGATAATCCAGTCGAGAACTCTCATGTTGTCGCCGAAACCTGGCCACATAAAGTTGCCGTTTTCGTCCTGCTTGAACCAGTTAACGTTGAAAATCTTAGGAGCTTTTTCACCGAGCTTTTCGCCCATTTCGAGCCAGTGAGCCCAGTAATCGCCTACATTGTAACCGATAAATGGTTTCATAGCCATAGGGTCGTGACGGAGAACACCAACAGCACCTGTTGCAGCAGCAGTTGTTTCAGAAGAAACAGCAGAACCCATATATGTGCCGTGTACCCAGTCAAATGACTGATATACAAGAGGAGTTGTAGAAGCACGTCTTCCGCCGAAGATAATAGCAGAAATCGGAACGCCGGCAGGATTGTTGAATTCAGGAGAAATGCAAGGGCAGTTTTCAGCCGGAGCAGTAAATCTTGAGTTCGGGTGAGCAAGAGTCTTGTTCTTTCCTGTCTTTTCATCGATTTCAGAAGTATATTCAATGCCGTTTACCTTAGCACCCTTCCATTCTGTTGCATCAACAGGAGGATTCTTAGTAAGCTTTTCCCACCAAACAGTGTTATCAGAATTATCGATAGCAACGTTTGTGAAGATTGTGTTCTTCATTGTGCAGTGGAGAGCGTTAGGATTGGACTTTTCGTTTGTTCCCGGAGCAACACCGAAGAAACCGTTTTCAGGGTTGATAGCATAAAGTCTGCCGTCTTTGCCCGGTTTCATCCAAGCAATATCATCGCCGACTGTGAATACTTCATAGCCGTCCTTCTTGTAGCCTTCCGGAGGAATAAGCATAGCAAGGTTTGTTTTACCGCATGCAGACGGGAAAGCAGCAGTGATATACTTAACTTCGCCGTCTGGCTTCTTAACGCCGAGGATAAGCATATGTTCAGCCATCCAGCCTTCATTCTTACCCTGGAATGAAGCGATACGGAGAGCAAAGCACTTTTTGCCGAGAAGAACGTTTCCGCCGTAAGCAGAATTGATTGACCAGATAGTATTGTCTTCAGGGAACTGAACAATATATCTCTTTTCAGGGTCAACATCAGCCTTTGAGTGAAGACCGCGAACGAAATCGTTTGATTCATCGCCGAGATTTTCAAAAGCCTGAATGCCCATTCTTGTCATAATAGCCATATTGAGAACTACATAGATAGAATCAGTAACCTCAACGCCAACCTTAGCGAGAGGAGAACCGATAGGGCCCATAGAATAAGGGATAACATACATAGTTCTGCCCTTCATAACGCCGTCATACATAGGAGTAAGCATAGCGTACATTTCCTGAGGGTCTTTCCAGTTATTAGTCGGGCCTGCATCTTCTTTTCTTCTTGTGCAGATAAATGTTCTGTCCTCAACACGAGCAACATCGTTAGGCTTAGTTCTGTGATAAAGACAGCCGGGGAGTTTTTCCTGATTAAGTTCAATCATTTCTCCGGTAGAGATTGCTTCTTTTCTGAGAGCGTTGAGCTGTTCTTCAGAACCGTCAATCCATACAACCTTATCAGGCTTAGTAAGAGCTTCCATCTCTGAAACCCATTTTAAAACATTAGGATTTTTTGTCAGTGACATTTCAAAGTACCTCCTGTATTTTATACCTGAATAAATCAGGCTTGAGAAAGGTCTTGCTTTCTCTCAAGGTATATTATATCTTTTTTTTTTGTCTATGTCAATACCAAAAAAGAAATACTTTGCAAATTTTATCTGAGATTGAAAAATCTAATCATATCAGATGCTGTACAGATGAAGAAAGAACGTTCCATGTATTATTATTAACAACACCATTCGGAACAAGACCTGCGGTTTCCTGAAAAATCTTTACAGCCTCATGTGTCTGATTATCAAATATTCCATTGACAGAAACAGCAGGAAAATTATCATATCTAAGACTTATTTCAAGTAAAATAACCTGAATTATATATACAAGAAATCCGGAATCTCCTTTGCCTGATAAGTAGTTCTTAGAAGGAAAAACATCGAGGACAAAAGGTTCAGAAACGATAAAATTCCTGTATACTGAAGCAATTTTGTTCCATGTTTCATGATTGACAGTGCCTGTTTCATCAAGTTTATATTCTCTCTGAAAGGCTCTCACAGCCGTTTCAGTTTCCTTTCCGAAATATCCGTCAGGAATTATAAGGGGAATTTTATGATTATAATAAGCAATACCCTGAAGATAACGCTGAAACTCCCTGACATGCTTTTTTTTCTGTTCGGGTGTATAAGGCATTGAAAACAACCTCCTTGTTAAGTTTCAGCAGAAATAATATATCCGGGTGACTGATAAGGTCTTTTATCAGTTCCGAAACGCAAATCAGAATAAAGTCCTGCAATATCATTCCAAACAGCACCTCCGACAACACCGGTCTGCGAAAGTCCGAAACGTTTCTGAAATGCAAGTACAGACTGTTTTGTAAGAGGTCCGAAATATCCCGTATTGTTTACAGCCGGAATTTCAGGATATGACTGATTTATATAGCTGAGATATTCCTGAAGTATTCTGACATATTCGCCTGATGAACCCTCTTTTAAAACAGTACCCGGATAAAGTACAACAGCAGATTCTGTATCAAAAGGAACAGACTCAGCAATACCTGCATAAGCCCTGTAAATATCATTCCAGGTCTGACGGTCAACAACTCCGGTCTGCGGAAGTCCGAAAACCTGCTGAAAGGATTTGACTGATTTTTCAGTTTCCTCGCCGAAATATCCGGTAATATCAACAGGAAGGACAGCATCATAATATGCACCGATTACAGCAAGATAATACTGAATTTCACGCACAGTAAAACCCTGAGAACCGATTTTAAGCTCATTTTCAAACTGCTTTTCAGTTTCATCAAAGGAAACTCCCTCCGAACCGAGTTCAGCAAGACGCTTGACACTTGTATATATATAAGCTATCTTATACCATGTAGCTTCATTTACTGTTCCTGTCTGTTCAAGGTCAAATATTTCCTGAAATTTCAGAACAGCTTCTCTTGTATCATCTTCAAAAATTCCGTCTGTCTGGGCAATTTTCGGAATAGCAGGATAATTTCTTGAAATTCTGTTAAGCTGAACCTGAATGGTCTTGACTTCATTTCTTCTCATTCCCTCAGTAAGAACAATACCGGGGTATGAAGGAGTTCTTGTCATAACAGGAACATTGCGGACAATTTCAATATCATTGCCGTAATAGTATTTAAGTATCTCATAAGGAGTATATCCACGTTCTGCCAGCGATACAGTTCCCCACTGTGAAAGGCCGTCACATGTAACAGTAGTACCGTTGCAGAAAGCAGTAAAAAGCGGTTCAACAGTTCCCTGTTTCCTCACATAATCGGCAAAAATTTCATCGGCAACATTGCTTATTGAGTCAAATATTTCACGTCCGTTAATAAACTTCTGGTCATATTGCGTTGATGAAGTTATATCAAAATCATATCCCCTTGACCTGTACCATTCGGTATATATTCTGTTAAGGGCAAAACTTGTTATTGCATATATATTTGCCCTTATTGAAGAATCAGGCCATGTGGGATATATTTCACTTGATGCAACATTTTTTATATATGTCATAAAATCAACAGTAACATTCTGTGCATCTGAATTGGGCGGGCCGAGATGAACAGTTATTGTTTCCGGAATGAAAGGCGTTCCTGAAAGCATTGAAAATCCTCCTTGTAAAAAAAGTTATTGCAGTTCCGGTTCTTGATTGTAATAAGTAATAGTTTCATCATTTTCCGTCATATAAAGTGGCAGAGGAACCATATTGAACTGCTGAATAGAAGTTATTCCGGCAAACACAGGAACATCAACACTTCTCTCTCTGAAAAATCCGTCAGCATAAACGCTTATATCATATACAGAATAAGGCTTTATAAGATTTTCTGAATCAAGTGAAAGACTTGCAGAAGGTGCAGGGAGTGCAATTTTCTTTATCTGACCGCTTTCATCAGTAACACCTGTCGCCTCAAAAATAAGATTTCCATTATTCATAGATGTAATAACAACTGAAGCATTTTCAACAGGAGAGGCATTTTCAGCAGTTCTCACATTAACTGAAATCCAGCCGATACTGTCATAATTACTGCGTTTGTTATATTCACCGTCATTCAGTTTAGTATCAGATGAATTTTCATTGATTTCATCAAGAACAGGTTCAGGATAACGTTCATTAATATCAGAAATTTCAGAAGGCGAAATTTCCTGAATCTGAGGAATTTCAGTTTCAGTAATATTTTTATTATCTGACGGAGCAGTTTCCTGAATTTTTTCCTGAACAGGAACAGTATCATTTTTTGATGTACTTTTTCCGTAAAGCTTCATCATTTCCTGACGATATTTTTCCATAGCATTTTTATCCAAGTAAAATCACCTCTTTTTCAATCTATATGTTAGAGAACAGCAAAAAATGCTTGACAGAATTTGTTAAATATGATATAATTATATTCAAATCAAACGGAGGTAATTCAAAGCTATGAAAATAAAAAGACCTGAAATGTTCACACAGGCTGAATCATCAAGAGTAAACAATATTTTTTTGCAGATATTGTTTTTTATTCTCGTATTTATCGTAATAATGATTGCAGAGGCAATAGTGCCGTCAGCTATGATGATTCCGAAACTTATGGAATATATAATGAGCGATAAATTCACAGGCGTAAATCAGGAATATATGGATTTCGTTATGAAAATTCAGGCTGATTATAAAAATATGACTGCAACGCTTTTTTCAACGGTATTCGGAACAATTTTTTCAGTAATATACTGCCGGTTCATTGAAAAAAGACCGCTTTCATCAATGGGAATAATTAAAAACAAAGCTTTTCCGAATTATATAAAGGGAATGTTTATCGGTCTTTTAATGTTCTCGGGAGTATTTATTGTAAATATAATTTTCGGAGCTGTAAACTTCAGCGGAATAAATACTGATTTGAATATCGGAATATTTATAATATATCTCCTTGCATGGCTTGTTCAGGGAATGAGTGAGGAATTTATATTCAGAGGATTTCTGATGAACAGCATAGGCGGAAAACATGGAACACTGCCTGCAATACTGATAAGTGCCGGAGCTTTTTCACTTGCACATATATTCAATTCAGGAGCAACAGTTCTTTCGCTCGTAAATATATTCTTTTTCGGAGCATTTATGTCACTGTATATGATATATTCCGGAAACATATGGGGAGTATCTGCAATACATTCCATATGGAATTTTTCACAGGGAAATCTTTTCGGAATAAGTGTAAGCGGAACAAGTTCAGGCGAAACACTGTTTTTAACATCATCAGCAGAAAACAAGGATTTAATAAACGGCGGAACTTTCGGAGCGGAAGGAGGAATTGCCACAACAGTTATACTTGCAGTTTCATTCGCAGTATTGTTTTTATGTATATACAGAAAAGATAAAGCTGAACGGAAATAATCCGTCCAGCTTTTTAATTTATGATATTCTTAATATGTAGCTTATCGTCTTAATAATATAATAAACAATAACAATAAGCACAGGTATTGAAGTCAGGGCAAGGCTTATTCCTCTCCTTGACTGATGAGGAGTATCATGAGGAAGTTTATTTGTAAGTTTAAATCCGACAAGTGCAAACAATCCGAACATCACACACGCATAATAAACAGAATTGGCAATAATTATCCCCGTTTCAGAAGTGATATTTCCGACAGGATTTAAAATATATCCAAGAGAATTATTAAATGAATGTGCAATTATTGCAGGAATAATTGAATTATGCTTTAAAGTTATGTGGGCGAGAAATATTCCCATAGTAAAACCGAGAACAATCTGGGGAACAGTTGTGTGCATAAGTCCGAAAAGCAATGCACTCAAAAATATACCGCATCTCTGACTTGCCTTTGAAAAATTTTTAAGAACCATTCCTCTGTAAAAAAATTCCTCTGTAACAGGTGCAACAAGCACAGAATACATAAATTCCGAAACTTTTGCATTTGTGCTTTCAAAGTTTGTATAATCGTTTATATTGTACATTTTAAAACCGCACTGACTCATGACATAGGAAATAAACGATACAATGACAGATGAAAATTCATTCAGGAAAAGAACTATAAACAGATACCCGACAGCCTTGAACAACGTAAAATCACATGTTCTGACAAGTGATGCAGGAGAAGTTTTCGTCATTTTAAGACCAATACATGCAAAAGTCACATTGCATATAAGAAATATAAGCATATTTGCAGGAGCAGAAACCGTTGCATAGAAATAATCAGCAATCTCAGAATATTCTCTGTCAGGATTGAGATACTGCAAAAAAGTCATAATAATGAAAGTCAGCAGATACATAAGAATTTCTGAAGCAACAACATGAAAAATCATCTGCAAACCCGTAACATTATAAAATCTTCGGATATTCCGTCTTTCAGAATATTCAGGTTCAAGCGGAAGTTTAAAAAACGGCTTTTCAATTTCCGGTTCAACTTTTCCGTAATCCGAATTATAGTGACGGTATTCAGTAGGATTTTCAAAAGGATTTCTTTTGTCGATAAATGCAGAATCCATAATCTGCTGTTCAGCGATATTAAGTTTTTTATTAAGAGCTTTTATTTCGGAAATATACTGTTCCGGAGAAATATTTTCATTCAAAACGCAATCGCCTCCTTGAATCATATTATAGCATATATTTTTCTTTAAGTAAAGCATTTTTTTAAACAGTATTATTCAGTTGATTTTTTTATGGAAATGTGATATACTATCCTTAAACGATGAAAAGGAAGTGAATTTATTGAAACTGCTTGCAATAGACGGAAACAGCATACTTAACAGGGCTTTTTATGCCATAAGAGCATTATCAAACAAGGACGGTGTTCCTACAAATGCAGTTTTCGGATTTATGAATATATATTTCAAAAATTTCGATGCCGTAAAACCTGACTGCGTAGCTGTTGCATTTGACATGCATGCACCTACATTCAGGCATAAGGCAGTAGCAACATATAAGGCTAACAGAAAAGGTATGCCTGATGAACTTTTTCAGCAGATGCCACTTATCAAGAAACTGCTTTCACTTATGGGAATAAAAATTCTTGAATGTGAAGGATATGAAGCTGATGATATTCTCGGAACGCTTTCAAAGATTTTTTCAGAAAGTGATAATGAATGTTATATTCTCACAGGCGACAAAGACAGCCTCCAGCTCATAAACAATAAAACAACAATAAGACTTGCATCAAACAAAGATGTAATAATATACAATCACAGCAGATTTTCAGATGATTATGGCTTTGAACCGATAAACATAATTGATTTAAAAGCACTTATGGGCGACAGTTCCGACAATATAAAAGGTGTTGCAGGAATAGGCGAAAAAACAGCTTCAACGCTTATCAGAAAGTTTTCAACAATTGAAAATCTGTATGAAAATCTTGATGATTCAGATATTTCAAAAAATGTCAGAACAAAACTTGAAAACGGAAAGGATTCTGCAAAGGAAAGCAAATGGCTTGCAACAATAAAATGCGATGTTCCCATTGACAGAAATCCCGAAAGCTATAAAACAGGCAAAATAAATTCTCCTGAACTTTATAAATTTCTGAATGAGCTTGAAATGCAGAAACTTATAGATAAACTCGGACTTGATGAATATAACTCCAAACCTGAAAAATATGAGGAAATAACTCCTGAAATATCAGAACTCACAGATTCATCAGTATTTGAAAAAATATCCGAATGTTCATATGTATTTGACGGAAAAACGCTGAAAATACGTGACGGAAACAAAATATACACCACAGAAAACAAAGATATAATTCTTGATTTTCTTTCAGGAAACTGCAAAAAAACAACATCAGGTGCAAAACCGCATTACAGATTTGCTTTAGAACACAATAAAAACTGTAAAAATATTGCCTGCGATACTGAAATATGCGGTTATCTGCTTGATACCTCCCTTTCAGATTACAGCATTGAAACACTTTGCAGAAAATACAGCGTTCATTTTTATGACGGTGAAAACGGAAATCTCCTTTCACTTAAAAATCTTTCTGAAAAATTAACATCGCTCGTTGAAAAAGAGGGAATGACTTCACTGATGAAAGATATTGAACTTCCTCTTACAGAAGTTCTTGCATCAATGGAATATTACGGTGTAAAGGTAAATCAGGACGGAATAAAGGATTTCGGTAAAAAGCTTGATGAACTTACAGAAAAAACAGCTCAGATAATTTATGATGAAACAGGTCATAAATTCAACATACTTTCACCGAAACAGCTCGGAACAGTTCTTTTTGAAGAACTTAAAATTTCTCCAATAAAAAAGACAAAAACAGGATATTCAACAAATGCTGATGTTCTGGAAGAACTGAAAAAAGATTTTCCCGTTGTTGAAAATATAATAAAATACCGTCAGTACACCAAGCTCAAATCAACATACGTTGACGGACTCCTTAAAACAGTATCAGATGACGGACGTGTTCACACCTGTTTCAGACAGACTGAAACACGCACAGGCAGAATTTCTTCAACAGAACCGAATATGCAGAATATCCCCGTAAGAACAGAACTCGGCAGAAATATGCGAAAATTCTTTGTTGCTGAAAACGGGAAAACACTCCTTGATGCCGATTACAGTCAGATTGAACTGCGTGTAACGGCACATCTCTGCAATGATGAAAATCTTATAAAAGCCTTTAACAGCGGTGAGGATATTCATACAGCAACCGCCTCACAGGTTTTTGACGTTCCGCCCATAATGGTAACACCCGAAATGAGAAGTTCCGCAAAAGCCGTAAATTTCGGAATTATTTACGGAATAGGAGCATTTTCGCTTTCAAAGGATATAAATACAACTCTCGAAAAAGCTCAGAATTACATTGACCAGTATATGAAAAAATATCCTAAAGTAAAATCCTTTATGGAAAAAACAGTTGAAAACGCTGAAAAATCAGGAACAGTTTCAACGATGTTCGGAAGAAAAAGACATATTCCTGAACTTAAATCATCAAACAAAAAAATCAAGGCTGACGGAAAGAGAATTGCAATGAATACTCCCATACAGGGAACGTCCGCAGACCTCATTAAAATTGCAATGATAAATGTATACAACAAATTCAGGGAAGAAAATCTCAATGCACATCTTATACTTCAGGTTCACGATGAGCTTATAGTTGAAGCAGATGAAAAAGACAGCAGGAGAGCATCTGAAATTCTTCACGATGAAATGACAAATGTATACAAAATGAGAGTTCCGCTTATTGCTGATGTAAACAGGGGGGCAAGCTGGTATGATGCTAAGGGCTGATAAAAACACTTCTCCCAATATATATACAAAGCTCTCGGAAACTGAAAAAATATGTATTTCAGACGGCTGGTCTGCTGAAAGTTTCAAATCAGAGGCTCTTAAAGATAACGGAATAGTTCTTTATATACAGGAGGAAAACGGAAAAATTTCCGCCCTCCTGACAGCATACACCGCAACAGGTGAAGCTGATATTACAAACGTTGCAGTTATTCCGGAATACCGCCGTAAAGGTTACGCAACTGCTCTTATATCGGAACTTGAAAAAATTATTCCTGATGATACAGAGGATATTTTTCTTGAAGTCAGGGAATCAAATATAAATGCAATCAATCTTTATATAAAATCAGGATTTGAAAAAATTTCCGTAAGAAAAAGATTTTATTCAAATCCGCAGGAAAATGCCATAATAATGAAAAAGAAAGCTGGTATCAGAAAATAATGCTTATACTTGGAATTGAAAGCTCATGCGATGAAACAGCAATAAGCGTAGTAAGAAACGGACGTGAAATTCTTTCGTCCGTAGTTTCAACGCAGATTGAAGAACATAAAAAATACGGAGGGGTTGTTCCGGAAATCGCATCAAGAAGACATTGTGAAAATATACTTCCCGTTCTTAAAAAGGCTCTTGAGGATTCAGGAAAAACTCTTGCAGATATGGACGCAATAGCCGTTACATATTCCCCCGGTCTTATCGGTGCTTTGCTTGTCGGAGTAAGTTTTGCAAAAGGTCTTGCAATGTCCGCAAAAAAACCGTTAGTTCCCGTACATCACATATCAGGACATATAGCAACAAACTATCTCACATATCCCGAACTTGAACCGCCTTATCTCTGTCTTGTTGCAAGCGGAGGTCACAGCCATATCATTGAAGTAAAATCCTATACGGAATTTAAAGTAATCGGCAGAACAAGAGATGATGCGGCAGGAGAATGTTTTGATAAATGTGCAAGGGCTATGGGATTTTCATACCCAGGAGGAATACATATTGACCACGCATCACAGAACGGTGATTTCACAGCATACAAACTGCCTCACCCGAAAGTTGCAGGAAGTGAATATGATTTCAGCTTTTCGGGACTTAAAACAGCAGTTGTAAATCTTGTTCACAATGCTGAACAGAAAGGAACTGAAATAAATAAAAACAATCTTTCAGCAAGCATACAGCATACAATTGCAGAAATTCTTGTCCGGAAAACAATAAAAGCCTCTGAAGATTTCGGATACAGGAAAATTGCCCTTGCAGGAGGAGTTTCAGCAAATTCAGGAGTACGTTCTGCATTTGAAAAGGAATGTACAGATAGAGGATATGATTTTTATATGCCGAAACTCAATCTCTGCGGTGATAACGGTGCAATGATTGCAAGTCATGGCTATTACAATTATATTGCAGGAATTACGGCTGATACATCACTCAATGCCTATGCAACAATGCCGATTGATGATATAACATTCTGAAAGGATTTAAAAAAATGGATAAATTTATAAAAATGTGTGTAAATATTCTCCCGAAACCGTTACAGAATATTTACTATAAATATGAGGAAAAATGGCTGTATCTTATATTCGGAGTCCTCACAACAGCCGTAAGCTTTATTACAGCCGGAATTTCAAAGACGATTTTTGAAAATATCGGTTTCAGCAGTTCATTCATAAGTATGGGAAGTACGGTTGTATCGTGGATTTGTGCCGTAACATTTGCATACATAACAAATCGTATATGGGTTTTTGAATCACACGCTGAAACAAAAAGTGAACTTTTTAAAGAAGCTGTATCATTTTACGGCGGAAGAGTTTTCACTCTTATAGTTGAAGCTGTAATGATGTGGCTCGGATATACTTTTATAGGCATAAACTACTGGATTACAAAAATAACTGCAAATGTAGTTGTTCTTATTCTTAACTACATAATAAGCAAGATATTCGTTTTCAAGGAAAAGAAATAACATGCAGTATATCAAAATCGGAAACGTAAAAATTGAAAAAACTTCTGCATTAGCTCCGATGGCAAGCGTTGCAGACAGGGCATACAGAACAATTTGCAGAAAATTCGGAGCATCTTATGTTATAAGTGAAATGGTATCTGCAAAGGGATTGTGTTACAGTGACCGCAAAACGAAAGAATTATGCACTGTTACCGGCTTTGAAAGACCTATGGCAATACAGATTTTCGGTTCTGAGCCTGAATTTATATCAAGGGCAGTAGAAATCGTAAGCGAATTTAAACCTGATATAATTGATATAAATATGGGCTGTCCTGTTCCGAAAGTAGTAAATATAGGCTGTGGTTCTGCACTTATGAAAGATATTAAAACAGCATATGCCGTTGCGGAATCTGCTGTAAAGGCATCAGAAATTCCTGTCACAGTAAAATTCAGAAGTGGCTGGAACGATAAATCAATAAATGCCGTTGAATTTGCAAAAGCTATGGAATCAGCAGGAGTTTCTGCAATAGCAGTTCATGGAAGAACAAGAGAACAGTTTTACAGCGGAAAAGCAGACTGGAATATAATTGCAGATGTCAAAAAAAATGTAACAATTCCCGTAATAGCAAACGGAGATGTTACTGACCTGAAATCCTGTCTTGATATGTATGAAAAAACAGGCTGTGACCTTGTTATGATTGGACGTGCAAGCTATGGAAATCCATTTATATTTGATGAAATAAAAGCTCATTTTGAGGGCAGAGAATATATTCCGCCCTCTCCTGAAAAGAAAATGCAGATAATGCTTGAACATATAAGGCTTATATTAAAATTCAGCGAAAAACCTGAAGAAATTGCAATTCGTGAGGCAAGAAAAATTTCAGCGTGGTATATGAACAGATATTACGGCTGTGCAAAATTCAGAGTAAAGTGCTATTCTCTTGAATCATATTCACAGGCTGAAAATCTTGCAGAAGAATTTTTAAAAGTTCAGAGAGAACATTCACTATAATATATTGAATATTGAAGGAAATTCACTCTCTTTCGTACGCACAAGCAAATTTTTAAGTTCAGCAAGTTCCGCAGAAAGTTCATCATTATCAGTTTTTATAAGCGGAATTATTCTTACATAACAACTGTCAATATCTGAAATTCTGTCACCTCTCAGTATAAAAAGAGCCTCATTATAGAATGAATCCCATTCATCTTTGAAATCCTGCATATATAAAAAAGCCTGTTCAGTGTTTTCAGAATCCATACTTTTTTCAGTAAGCTCAACAAATCCGATAAGCTTTTTACATTCAGCCGATATTCTTATATTAAAAAGTACCCCAAGACCAATCATTGCTGAAAGAATACAAACACTTATTATTACTCTTTTCATATTATTCAGGGCTTTCCTTTCCTGTGAGATTGTTTTCAACTATATAATAATTTCCTGTTTTATCAGCAGTCATTATAAATATATCCTTGACTTTAATCTGTTTTTTCTTTAAAATACGGTCAAGCCAGTATTTAGTGAGATTCATATTTTCAAGAGAATTTTCAAGAAGTCTGCCGTCAGAAATAATTACTCTGGGAGGGTCAACAGCTTTCGGATTAAGATTCAAATCTTTTCTTACCGGTGTATCATACACCGGTTTTTTCATTACTGAAAGACTTCCTGTTGTTTCAACAATTGCATACTGAACTTCATTGAGTGAAAAAATATCATTTCCTCTCAGTGAAGTCATAAGGTCATCAACAGAATAACGCAGGGAATTCATAACTCTGCGGTCAATTTTTCCGTCACTTATGATAATTTTCGGTCTGCCTGATACAATACAGCGGACTTTCGGAAATTTAAGCATAATCCATGACATAATAACTTCAAAGCATACAAGCGAAAGAACAGGAGCAATACCGATTGCGAGAGGTATGCTCAAATCTTCAAGAACAAGCGTTGCAACATTTGATACAAGAATTGTTATAACAAGCTCAGAAGGCTGAAGTTCTCCAAGCTGACGTTTTCCCATAAGCCTTACAGCAAATATGACAGTAATGTAAAGTATTGCCGAACGTATAAGAACTATGTTCACTTTAAAATTCCCCCACTCTCATTTTAAAATTATCTTTCCACAATATCGGAAATTTATACAAAAAAACAATACCTGTAATGCTTCACAGCAGACAGGTATTGTCAAAGAGAGATAAAATATAAAATTAGAAAGTTTCAGAAATTATTCAATGCCGTTGACTTTTTTAAATACATCAACGATAATATCAGCACAAAGTTCATCACCGAGTTCAGAGCTGTTAAGACAGAGTTCATACTGTTCTTTATCCTGCCAGCTTCTTCCGGAATTTGAATTATAAAAAGTTTCACGTCTTTTATCGGTTTTTCTGAGGAATGATTCAGCTTTTTTCTCATCGACGCCGTATTTTTCAACAGCACGTTTAATTCTTTCCTCTTTATTTCCATATATAAAGACTCTGAAACAGCCTTCATCTTCGAGAATATAGTTTCCGCATCTTCCGACAAGCACAAAACTTTCTTCCTGTTTTGCAAGATTTCTGATTATATCACTTTCCATAATAAAAACCTTGTCTGAAAGAGGAAGATTATCTTCAAATGATTTAGAAGCATTTGAAGCAAGGAGAAGTGAATACAGAAAGCTTGTAGGAACGTTTTCCTCAGCATTTTCAAGGGATTCCATAGATAATCCGCATTTCTGAGCAGTCATTTCAAGTATCTGACGGTTATAGCATTGTATATTAAGTTTTTCGGAAACGAGCTTACCAATAACACTGCCTCCGCTTCCGTATTGTCTTTCAATAGTAATGATTCTTTTTTTCATTCAAAATATCCCCCAAAACAAATAAAAACTGAAAATATCGCCTTATATTATTATAACATATTTTTCCTAAAAATCAATATATTTCAGAAAAAATAATCGTGAGATTGTAAAAAATCCACATTATGCACAATAAATGTTGTAAAAATTAAGTGATATTAACGGATTACTTTTTTTTCATTTTTAAAAGCAGAAAAGCCACAATCAGCGTAAGGACTACTGACAGCAGAGTGGGAAACCATGTAACAGGCATAGGCAACCCTGAAGTATTCATTCCATAAAAGCTGTAAACCATAGTAGGAATAGCCATTATTACTGTTATAACAGTAAGTCGCCACATAACGAAGTTAAGGTTATTTGATATTACAGAAGAAAAAGCCTCCATCATTGTTGAGAGGATACTTGAATATATATTTGACATATCGATAGCCTGTTTTATTTCTATCAGAACGTCCTCAAGCAAATCCTGGTCATCATCATAGAGCTTTATAACTCTGCCTCTGTAAATTTTTTCGATAGTAACTTCATTGGCTTTAAGAGAAGTTGAAAAATATACGAGTGATTTTTCAAGTTCAAGCAACTGCATAATGAGCTTGTTTTTCATAGCATCATGAAGTTCCTGTTCAGCTCTTGAAGAAATCTTGTCAATCTGTTTAAGGTATATAAGAAAGAGTGTTATTATTCTGAGAAGAAGCTGAAGAACGAATCTTGTTCTTAAATTAGTGCTTAAATTTTTAATGACACCGCCGGTAGCCTCATCAATAATACGGCTTTCTTTTACTGAAATTGTAAAAACATAGTTTTCAGTAATAATAATGCCTATCGGAATGGTATAAAAAAGCAAGGTTTTTTCATCATCAACCTCTGAAACAGGAGAATCGACAATTATAAGAGTCTGATTATCCTCACGTTCTATACGGGAAGTTTCCTCATCATCAAGAGAGGATTTTACAAATCCGCTGTCAAGGCCATAATCATCAATAAGTTCCTTGATTTCCTGCGGAGTGGGGTCAGTAACCGAAACCCAGCAACCTGAAACAGCCGAATGTATTTCACTTATCTTATTTTCAAAGCTTTTATAAAATTTTATCATAAATACTCCTTTCACTGAAAGTTTTCAGCGAAAAGAAAAAGCGAACCCATTTCCGCCTGAACCTTCAAAAAAAATTACCGTATGCCCACATGGGTCGGGATTCATAGAAACCACACCTCCTAAAAAATCAATATACATTAATTATAGCAGAAAATCTTTGTTTTTACAAGTAAAATTCATGTAAAAACCAAAAAATATTCTTCCAGATTTTTGCGTATTTATATTTATCTGTCACAGGATTTTCATAATAGTGCTTTATTATATAATCAGATTAAGGGAAACCGAAAGGGGAAATAATAAAGAATTGGTGATATTTATGGATAAAAATTATAAAGGCTTTTTTGCATCGGCTATGATTTTTTCGATACTTGCCTCAGGCTGTTCGGACAGCGGAAACAGTTCCGAATTTTCAGCATCATCAGCATCAGATACTTCAATATCTGTTTCAGATGAAAGCACATCATCAGATGACACATCAGAAGATGAACAACCGTCATCTTCTTCACAATCAGCAGAAATCGTACAGCTTTCAGTAAAATCTTCAGGATATAAGAGCGACATTAAGGATATATTTTCAGAAAATGACCTTAATCCGACTTATTCGGCTGAAAATGAAATTATCTTAAAAAATGATTCAGTAGAACTCAAAGGCAAAGGAAACGTAAACAATTCAGATGTAATGATTACAGAGGGCGGAACATACAAAATAACAGGAACTCTTGATGACGGACAAATTATTGTAAATTCCGATGAAAAAGTATGGCTTATCCTTGACAATGCAGATATAAGCTGTTCAGATTCCTCCCCTGTTTATATAGAAAAATCCGATAAGACATTTATAACACTTGCTCCCGATTCAGAAAATACACTTTCTGACGGAAAAGAATATTCATCAGAAAGCAGTTCAGACGCTGTAATTTTCAGCAAGGATAATCTTACATTAAACGGTACAGGAACTTTAAATATAAATGCGAATTTCAATGAAGGTATAACTTCAAAAGATGACCTTACTATAACAGGCGGTACTATAAATATAAATTCTGTTGGAAATGCCATTAAAGGAAAAGACTGCGTTGCAGTTTCATCAGCAGAAATAAATATAACTTCACAGGCAGATGGAATAAAATCAAGCAATTATGAAGAAACAGGAAAAGGCTTTATATATATATACGACGGAACATTCAATATAAATGCCCTTGAGGACGCTTTTCAGGCTGAACAGGAATTTATTATTGACGGCGGTAATATAAATATTGTATCAGGAAACGGAAGTTCCTCTGAATATGTAAAACAGCATACAGATGATTTCGGATTCGGCGGATTTTCTCCCCAGTCCAAAAAATCAGATACAGATACAACTTCTGAAACAGAAGATTCTGTAAGCCGGAAGGGAATAAAAGCCGGTTCAGATATGTATATAAACGGTGGCAGTATAACTGCTGACTGTTCATCAGATTCAGTTCATTCAAATTCAGATATAACAATATCAGGCGGAAATTTTGAACTTTCAAGCGGTTCTCAGGCTGTTCACGCTGATAACACACTTTCAGTAAAAGGCGGAAATATAAATATACTTAAATCATATGAAGGACTCGAAGCATCTGTTATAAATATATCAGACGGTGATATTTCAATAGTATCTGATGATGACGGATTCAATGCAAGTAACGGTTCATCGCAGGGAGCTATGGGACAGAGTGTAGACGGTCTTGAAGTAAATATTTCGGGCGGAACTGTATATGTAAATGCCGAAGGTGACGGTATTGATTCAAACGGAACTATAAATATATCAGGAGGAACTGTAACTGTTGACGGCCCTTCAAGAGGAGGAAACAGCTCACTTGATTCAAACAGCGGAATATCTGTTGACGGCGGTACTTTAATTACTGTTGACAATAACAGTATGGCTGAATATCCTGATACAGATTCAAAGCAAAAATTTCTTGCTATGACAGCAAGTTCAGAATCAGGTTGCAGTTTCAAGGTATGCCTTGATAATTCTGAAATAGTACAGTATAAGCCACAAAAGGATTATTCAGGAACTGTATCAATAATAGTAAGCACTCCTGAACTTTCAGAAAACAGCGAATACACACTTTATATAAATGAAACAGAATCCGGAACATTCAAAACAAATGATGTTCCCGAATCAAATGGATTTGGATTCGGAGGCGGAGGAAAAGGCGGAAACAGAGGAGATTTTAAACCTGATGAAAACATGACACCTCCTGATGATTTCAACCCTGATAATATGACTCCTCCAGATGACTTCAACCCTGATAACATGACTCCTCCGGAAATGCCGGACGGTCAGCCACCTCAGAAACAGGGTGAATCAACTTAAAAAAGATTTCTACAAACTCTCTCTTTTTCATAAAAATTCCTCTAAAAAAAGAATGAGCGGATATTGATTTATCCGTTCATTCTTTTTTATTATTTTTTAAATTTTCCGAATATATCACCGATTTTGTCCTTGACATCATCAGCAGAAATTTTAGCCTTGATTGCATCAACAATCTGCATAATCTTGTCATCAGGAAGGTCAACACCGATTATTCCCTCAACAGCCTTTACAGGATTGTTTTTAAATTCCTTTTCAAAGTTTTTGTCATTTTTAATCTTGTTCACAATATTTTTTATATTGTCAGAAATATTATTCAAAACAATTACCTCCGTTATATAAATTTATGCTGTTGCAGTAATAGCATTTTTATTGAACTCCTCAGGAGTAATAAATGTAGGGACAATTTTTTTAAGAGCCTTAACAGCAAGTTCTTCATTATTCTGTTTTGCAGCATCACAAAGCTTATAAAGTTCAGAAGGAAATATACTGTCGTCAATAGCTATCTGTTTTCCGATGAAAATGAGCTTGTTTTCAGTTTTCTGAAGTCCTTCTTCATTCATAAGCAGTTCCTCCTTGATTTTTTCACCGGGACGAAGCCCTACAAATTTTATCGGAACATCTTTATATGGTTCTTTTCCATACATGCGTATAAGATTTTCGGCGAGTGTAACAATTTTTACCGGCTGTCCCATATCAAGAACGAATATTTCACTTCCATGAGCAATTGCAGCAGCCTCCATAACAAGACTGACAGCCTCAGGAATCGTCATAAAATATCGTATTATATCGGGGTGAGTAACTGTTACAGGCAGACCGTTTTCTATCTGACGCTTAAACAGCGGAATAACTGAACCATTCGAGCCGAGAACGTTTCCGAATCTGGTTGTAACAAATTCAGTAATTCCCTCATGTTGCTGTGAAAGATATTGTACTATCATCTCACAGCATCTTTTTGAAGCTCCCATAACATTTGTAGGATTTACTGCCTTATCAGTAGAAATCATAACAAATTTCTTTACATTGTGGAACTGTGCAAGAGTTGCAACATTAAAAGTTCCCATAACATTATTTTTTATAGCCTCCATAGGAGATACCTCCATAAGAGGAACATGCTTGTGAGCAGCAGCGTGAAACACTATATCAGGCTTATATTTTTCAAAAATCTGATTCATTCGGTCATAATCACGGACTGATGCAATAAGAGTGACAAGATTAAGCGAATCCTTATACTGCATAGTAAGTTCCTGCTGAATATCATAGGCATTGTTTTCATATATATCTACAATTATTATCTGTGCAGGGTCATACTTTGCTATCTGGCGGACAAGTTCAGAACCGATAGAACCTCCTCCGCCTGTTACCATACATATTTTATTATTTATAAATGAACGGATATTCTGATTATCAAATTTTATGGGGTCACGTCCGAGAAGTTCCTCTGTTTTGATATTTCTTATCTGACTGAGGAGTGTTTTTTTCCGGTCATCAAACATAAGCTCACTTAAAAACGGTATTATTTTTATAGGGAGTTTTGTTTCAGCACAAATATCAAGAACACGTTTTCTTTCTTCTTCAATAGCGGAAGGAATAGCAAATATAATCTGTTCGATATTCAGACTTTCAACGAATTTCGGAATTTCGTTACTGCTTCCGACAATTTCGATACCCTGAACCTTAGAACCGATTTTAAAACGGTTGTCATCAATTATACAGACAGGTTCAAACGGAACATCTTTAACAACCGGACTGTCATTTGCTGATTCAAGTTCTTTAAGGAGCATCTTGCATGCCTGACCTCCGCCGATTATCATAGTTCTTTTGCGTATACCTTCATGCTGTCCGACTTTTGTAAGCTCAATAAAAGTTTGTTTAAAAGCGTATCTGAAAAGGCATATACCAATAGTTGCAATACTCCAGTGAAGTGTCGTATATAAAGGTTCAAATCCGAACTGAGTAATAAGATTCATTATTCCTGCGATTAACATTCCGTCAGATACTCCGATAATGCATGAAATATAATCCTTTGCATTAAAATATCTCCAGAGGTGATTATAAGCATTAAAAACTGACAGACATAAATGACAGCATATTACTCTGCTTAAAATAGTTGCAACCAAAAATTTCAAAGATACAGCACCACAGTTAAAAAGTTCCAGTAAAAAATTGGCTATCAATGCAGAAATTACAAGAATGAATATATCTGCAAGTGCAAGAACAGCCTTTCTAAATCTGAATTTCTTTAATAATTCTCTCAAAATTCCCCACCCTTTTTATTACAATAAATTTTATTTAAACCAGACAAAATATATAAATATCAGAAGCTGTAAAACATGGTTTTCAAATATTTTATAACTGTGATACATTATACAAACTATTATAATCAGACAAATATAGATTTTATGAAATTTCCATATTCAACAATTTATTATACTACATATTGACATATATGTCAAGTTTTTGAAAACTGATTTTAATTATTTATTGCTTTCTATAATTTTTTTATATTATATGGTCAACTTTTTGCATTGTATTTATAATAAAAATCAGATTTTCAGCGTTGATATGTTAAACAAATTACAAAATCCCCTTTCTGAAAAAAAGGGGATTTTTTGCATATATAAAGAAGTTTTTATTCAACAGTAACGCTCTTTGCCAGATTTCTCGGTTTATCAACATCAAAACCCTTTCCCACTGATACATAGTAGGATAAAAGCTGTAACGGAATAACAGAAAGACTTCCGGCAAAAAGATTATCTATCTTAGGGATATAAACAGTAAAATGAGCAATATCCTCCATAGCATAATTTCCATATGTGGTAAGTCCGAAAAGTTTTGCACCACGGCTCTTGACTTCAACCATATTGCTTGTAGTTTTTTCATAAAGAGCAGACTGTGTAACAACACAGAATACCACTGTTCCGTCTTCTATAAGGCTTATCGGGCCATGTTTAAGTTCACCTGCCGCATATGCTTCAGAATGGATATAGCTGACTTCTTTTAGTTTAAGGCTTCCCTCCATACCTATTGCATAATCTATACCACGTCCGATAAAGAATGCGTCCTTGATATTCACTACCTTTGATGCAAACCACTGCAAACGTTCCTTATCCTCAAGAACTTTTTCTATTTTTTCCGGAATTGAATTTATTTCAGCAACAAGCTGACTGAATCTTTCATCTGTTATTTCTTTTCTTGCCTTTGCAAACTGCATTGCAAGAAGATATGTTGCAACAAGCTGACAGCTGTATGCCTTTGTTGTTGCGACAGAAATTTCAGGGCCGGCAAGCGTATAAAATACATTATCAGCCTCTCTTGCAATAGGTGAACCCACTACATTTACAATGCCGAGAGTTTTCACACCTTTTTCCTTGCACAAACGGAGTGCGGCAAGGCTGTCTGCTGTTTCGCCGGACTGACTTATTATTATTGCAAGGCTGTTCTTAACAAGTTTCATTTCTCTGTATCTGAATTCAGATGCAAGTTCAACACGAACAGAAATAGAAGTCAGCTTTTCAATAACATACTGTGCAGCCATTCCGACATGATAAGCTGAACCGCAGGCAATTATATATATCTGCTGAATATTTTTCATTTCTTCATCAGTAAGACCAATGTTCTCAAAGTTTATTTCTCCGTCTTTCAGAACAGAATTTATTGTATCCTTTACAACTCTTGGCTGTTCATGAATTTCTTTCAGCATAAAATGTTCGTATCCGTTTTTTTCGGCAATTTCTGAATCCCATTCAATTGTTTTAAGTTCCTTCTGAATTTCATCACCGTCAAGATTATAGAAAGTCACATTGCCCTTTGTAAGTCTTGCAAGTTCCATATTTCCTATATAATATACACTTCTTGTATATTTTAAAATTGAGGGAACATCTGATGAAAGATAGCTTTCTCCTCCGGTTATGCCGATTATCATAGGACTGTCTTTTCTTGCAGCATATATTTCATCAGGATAATCCTTAAACATTACAGCAAGTGCATATGAACCGCGTATTCTGACAAGAGCATGATTGAGTGCATCAACAGGTGTTCCGAGATATTTTTTATAGTAATAATCAATAAGCTTTACAGCAACTTCAGTATCTGTCTGGGATTTGAAAGTATATCCGTTTTTGATAAGTTTTTCACGAAGTTCCTGATAATTTTCAATAATTCCGTTATGTACAGCAATAACATTTTCATCATCACTGCAATGCGGGTGAGCATTGAGAGTTGAAGGTTCACCATGTGTTGCCCATCTTGTATGACCTATACCGCAAGTACCTTTAATTGCCTTGCCGTCATTTGTCATTTCTTTCAGAACTTTCAGTTTTCCCTTTGCCTTTACTATTTTAGGTTCTGAAATTCCGTCCCTGACAGCAATTCCTGCCGAGTCATAGCCTCTGTATTCAAGTTTTGAAAGTCCGTCAAGAAGTATCGGAGCTGCTTCATTATTTCCTGTAAATCCTACGATTCCGCACATAATTTTCTCCTTTTTAAAAAGCTCAGATTTTACTGAGCTTTTAGTTATAGTTTATTTCAGACTGTTATCAATATATCTTATTATATACCTTTTTATTCACAGAGTCAAGATAATAATAAATTAAAATTTAAAAATGTCACCCATTCTATATCTCTGAACGATTTCCGTACATCTTTTCATAATAATTCTGATATTCTCCTGAAATAATGGTCTGCCACCATTCTTTATTATCAAGATACCACTGAATTGTTTTCTTTATTCCGTCTGCAAATTTTGTTTCAGGAAGCCAGCCAAGTTCATTATAAATTTTTGAAGGGTCAATTGCATAACGCATATCATGTCCCTTTCTGTCCTCTACATGAGTTATAAGGCTTTCAGGTTTTCCGAGTTCCTTACAAATGAGCTTAACTATATCAATATTTTTCATTTCATTATGTCCGCCTACGTTGTAAACTTCGCCGACTCTGCCTTTATGAATTATAAGGTCAATTGCACGGCAATGGTCTTCAACATAAAGCCAGTCACGAACATTCAGTCCTTCACCATAAACAGGCAATGGTTTGTCTGCCAGAGCGTTTGCTATCATAAGCGGAATCAGTTTTTCAGGAAAATGATAAGGGCCGTAATTATTTGAGCATCTGGAAATTGTTACAGGCAGACCATAAGTTCTGTAATATGCCATAACAAGAAGGTCTGCACCTGCTTTTGATGAACTATACGGACTTGATGTATGAATAGGAGTTTCCTCTGTAAAGAAAAGGTCAGGTCTGTCAAGAGGCAAATCCCCGTATACCACGGCAACAGCATTTACTTTTGAGGAGAAACGGCAGAAGGATCAAAAAGTATATCAAGGAAAAGAGTAGGTTCAAGTGCTGCCCGAAACATCAGACGCCTTTTACTAATACGCTTGTACTGAGCCTGAGAAACAAGATTGAGGGCAATTTTACGCATAGTATTGAGAACGAGTGGCAGGGCAACAGCATTTACTTTTGTATATACTCTGTATATTTTAGCTGTTTCATGTGAGTTAATATAGTGTTTTTGCACAATAAAACAATAAGTTTGGAGAAATTACATTTGATTTCATAGCTTAATTTCAGCATTATTCAAAAGAATGATGCTTTACTGAATCGATTAAAACATCGCTTTATTGAAAAAATTTGAGCATAAAAGTAAATGCTGTTGCCGTGTGAAATCACGCTCATTTCTTGACTTTTTGTATATGAGTGTGGTATAATATGTGAAACTAATGTGGGACATATGCTTTACAAATTTGATTCATATGGGTGTTCTTTAAATTACCCATAAATATATTATACAAGGAGTGGAGTATTTTGA
>CAKSPD010000012.1 GCA_934481385.1 uncultured Oscillospiraceae bacterium | reverse complement strand
TCCTGAATCCGCATTCCTTTTCGTCGGCACTATTGATGAGGCTGTTGAAAAAGCAAAAAAGGGTGAACAGTAATGAGAGCCTATAAATTTATGGTTATCACTCCCGACAGGATTCTTTTTGACGGAGAAGTTGAACAGATTATTGTCAGAACAACGGAGGGAGATGTCGGAGTTCTTGCAGGTCATGAAAACTATGTTGCAAATCTTCCGGCAGGAGTTTTAAAGATAACTCTTGCCGGAGGTGAAATCAGATATGCTGCAATCGCCGGCGGAGTCATCAATGTTTCACACGAAAAAATCACAAGAATTATAACAACTGCTGCTGAATGGGGCGAGGATATAGATGTCATATGGGCTAACCGTTCAAAAGAAGATGCCCTTAATAAGATAAAACAGGCAAAAACTGATTCTGAAATGTCACGGGCAGAACTTAAACTCAAACGTGCCTTGAACAGAATCCATGTATCATCACTTCAGAAACATTAAAAAAATCGGGGAATTTATTTTCCCCGATTTTTTATTGCAAATTTTAAGATATGGGACTATGTTTTTTAAAATTCGACAAATTTTGCAAAAAAAGTCTGTAAATGAATTGAATTAACCGAAAAAATGTGTTAAAATTTAATAGAATAGTTTTTTTATTAAATTATGGTAATAATTAAAAGGGGAGTTTTAAAATGGATAAACGAATAAATGTACTTATTGCGGAGGCCGATTTTAATTATGGAATAAAACTTGCAAAGTTTCTGAAAATAAAAAACTGCAATGCAAGAAATCTGCATAACTGTTACAATATAAAAAATCTTATTGATAAAATAGAAAAATATAAACCTGATGTTCTTATATGCAATGCTCAGCTTTTTTGCTGTGACATATTATGGTTTGTTGAAAAAATAAATAGTATACAGAACCATATTCACCTGATTCTCCTTATGCCCAGAAAAGACCACAGAATTGAAGCTCTCGAAAAAGATGACTTCATAACGTGTGTTTACATGCCGTATGACCTTTATAAAATATACGAAGAAATAGTGATAAAAAACAATTGCATACATAAAAATAACATTATGAACAAGATACAGCTTTTTGTTCGCAATATGGGTATCAATGACAATCTTGACGGATTTGAATATACATGTTCTGCAATCTATATCACCTTGTTTGAAAACAAAGGGTTTGAAAGCATAACAACAGAAGTTTATCCGGAAATAGCCATACGACATGGAAGTACATATAATAACGTTGAAAGATGTATAAGAAACTGCATAAAACTTTTTATGGATAATTCAGAAAATAAAAACTATTTTCAGCATTTTACATCGAAGTACAGGGATTTTCCATATTCAGAAATTTCTGATGATTACAGACTTACAAACGCTAAATTTATAGAAATCATGGCTGAAACTTTCAGGGACTGCTGTATGCTTTAATGCACTTATCAGCAGTTTTATAATTGAATATTATATTGAAATGCGTCATTAGCAAGAGTGAAAAAAATCAATCTGATAATAAGAATTGATTTAATCTTAGGTTGCTGATGAATTTTTTTTGCAGGCATTAAAATTAAAATTTTATATTTTTTAATAAATTCTTAATAATTTTGAATACACAACTATTTTTTTGTGCATTTTCAATATATAAATATAACAAAATTCAGTTAATTTATCGATTGAAACTATTAAGAATTCATGATATAATTACAATTAATAAATTAAAAAGGAAGTGGGAAAACAATGTTTTTATTTTCAGCAAAAAATCTAAAAAAAATTATTTCTGTTACAACAGCCGGAATTATGATGACTGGTTTTATTTCATTTGTTCCACAGAATCTTGATGTATTTTCCGCAGATGTATGTGTTATTAATCCCGATGTGCAATATCAGACTATCAGGGGATTCGGCGGTATAAACCACCCTGAATGGACAGGTCAGGATTTGACAGAATCACAAAGAAAAACAGCATTCGGAAATGGCGATGACGAACTCGGTCTTACCGTTTTGAGAGTATTTGTTAATCCTGATAAAAATCAGTGGAACAAGGCACTTCCAACTGCTCAATATGCCACAAAAATGGGCGTTACAGTTTTTGCATCTCCTTGGGAACCACCGTCAAATCTTGCAGAATCCGGCGGAAATAATGGAAAACTTCATCTTCCTAAATCAAATTATTCGGCTTATGCACAACATCTGAATGACTTCGGAACTTATATGAAAAACAATAATGTTGACCTTTATGCAATATCTGTTCAGAATGAACCGGATTTTGCATCTGAATGGACGTATTGGTCAACAGATGAAACAACAGATTTTATTGCAAATTATGGTGATAAAATAACAAGTACAAAGCTTATGTCCCCTGAATCATTTCAGTATGCTCCGATTAATGCTTCATGGGTTGCTGACGGTGGAAAAAAATTCTATACTAAAATACTGAACAATCAGAAAGCTATGGAAAATTGCGATTTATTTGGTACACATTTTTATGGCACACAAAGAGAATGGATGGATTTTCCGGAACTTGAAAATTGTGGAAAAGAAATATGGATGACAGAAGTATACGTTCCAAACAGTGATGCAGATTCTGCTAATCGTTATCCCGAAGCTTTACAGGTTTCTGAAAATATCCACAATGCTATGGTTGTTGGAAATATGAGTGCTTATACATGGTGGTATATTCGCAGAAGTTATGGTCTTATGACAGAAGACGGAAAAATCAGCAAGCGTGGTTATTGTATGGCACAGTATTCAAAATTTGTACGCCCAGGTGATGTAAGAATAGATGCTACTGAACAACCTGCTGATAATGTTTATGTTTCTGCATATGAAAATAATAAAAATCAGGTTACAATAGTTGCAATAAATGAAGGCGATGAAGGATATGCACAGAATTTTTCAGTTGATGGTTTGGATATTTCAAATGTTGACAGATACAGAACATCAGCAAATGAAAATCTTGCTGTTACAGAAAATCTTGAATACAATGGAAACAGCTTTTTTGCACAGCTCCCTGCACAGAGTGTTTCAACATTTGTTGTAACACTTGATGATGATATTCCTTCTCAGCCAACAACAAAACCAGAAGTTAAACCTGATGAAAATGGATATTATATTCATGATACTTTTGAAGAAAATTCTGATAACTGGTCATCACATGGAAGTTCTTCAATACTTCTCAGTGGAAGAACTTCTTATAAGGGTACTAATTCACTTCTTGTTCAGGAACGTGAATCAGCATGGAATGGTGCAGAAAGAACTCTTGATTCTTCAGTTTTCAAACCATCAGATAAATACAGTTTCAGTGCAGATATAACATATCTTGATGGCGATGAAGAAACTCAAAACATTGTAATGACTCTCCAATATACTGATAAAAACGGTGAAACAAAATTTTCAAGAATAGCATCTGCGACAGTTACAAAGGGATATTACACACAGCTTATAAATAAGGCATATCAGATTCCGGAGGGTGCATCTGATATGAAAGTTTATATTGAAACAGAATCCGGAACAAATAATTTCTATATTGATGAATTTATCGTTGCTGTTGAAGGTACTGAAACAGAAGCTCCTCCCGCTGTAACAACTGCAAATATTCTTTATGGTGATGCTAACTGTGACGGAAATGTTGATATTGCTGATGTTGTAGCAATCGCATCTTATGTTGGGTCTTCAGAAAGTAATCCGATTTCTGAACAAGGTATTAAAAATGCTGATGTCCACAATACTGGAAACGGAATAAATGCAAATGATGCTCTTATAGTTCAGCAATTCCTTTCCGGCATCGTGTCAGAACTCCCTGCATAATTTTTTCTGAAAAACTCTTGACAAAAGTGAAAAAAAGTGATATTATTATCTTTAAAGGTGCTGACTGGAACATAGCTTTCTTTTTTGCTGATTTACAGAGAACCGCTGTCGCTGAAAATGCGGTAATCAGTCTGATTGTTTCTGAACGTCCATGAGCCGACAGAAGAAAAGCATTTTTTCTAAAATGCCTATTAGAACTGTCCGTATTACAAGGAAACGTTATTCCTTACTGAAAAAGAGGATTTCTTTCAGGAAATCAATAAGGGTGGTACCGCGGAAGTCATTTCGTCCCTGTCTTTTAAGCAGACGGGGAGAAACTGACTTCCTTTTTGCTTTCAACAATTCTTTTTAAAGGAGGATTTTTTTATGCAGATTACAAATGAACTGGTTTCATATGTCGCTAATCTCAGCAGAATTAAGCTTGATGAAAATGAAATCAGTGAAATGCAGTCCCAGATGAGCGAAATTGTAAATTATATGGATATTCTCAATCAGCTTGATACTGAAAATGTTGAACCGCTTTCACATATTTTCAGCATCACTAACGTTATGAGAGATGATGAAGTAAAGGCTTCATATGAACGTGAGGAGATTCTGAAAAATGCTCCTGCTCATACAGAAGAAGCATTTATTGTTCCTAAAACAGTCGATTAAAAAGGAGGAAAAGCTTTGGATATTTTCAGCATGACTGCTCTGGAAACAGGAAAAGCTATCAGGGAAGGAAAGCTTACTGCTGTTGAGGCAACAAAACAGGTTCTTGATTCCGCTGAAGCAAAAAATGATAAGATTAACGCATATATTACAATATGCCGTGAAAAAGCTCTCGCACAGGCTGAAGAAGTTCAGAAGAAAATCAATTCCGGTGAGCTTACTTCTGCCCTCGCAGGTGTACCGATTGCAATTAAAGACAACATCTGTACAAAGGATATAAAAACTACATGTGCATCTCATATTCTTGGAGATTTCACACCTGTTTATGATGCCACTGTAATGAAGAAAATCAACGATGCAGGTATGATTACTGTCGGAAAACTCAATATGGACGAATTTGCTATGGGAAGTACTTCTGAAACTTCATATTACGGTGCTGTCCATAACCCGTGGGATTTGAATAAAGTTCCGGGCGGTTCATCAGGCGGTTCTGCATCATCAGTAGCCGGAAAAATGTCACTCATAACACTCGGTTCAGATACAGGCGGTTCAATCCGTCAGCCTGCATCATACTGCGGTGTAACAGGATTCAAGCCAACATATGGAACAGTTTCACGTTTTGGACTTATTGCCTATGCCTCATCTCTTGACCAGATTGGCCCTGTCGGAAAAGATGCTCAGGACTGTGCAGCAATTATGGATATTATCAGCGGTAAGGATTCTATGGACGGAACTTCTCTTGATATAGATTATCCTGATTATCTTTCATCACTTACAGGCGATGTTAAGGGACTTAAAATCGGTATCCCTAAGGAATGGTACAACAATAAGGGACTTGATTCAGAAGTAGCTGAAAAGACAAGAAAAGTTGCTGAAGTTCTTGAAAAGGCAGGAGCAATCATTGAAGAAATTTCACTTCCTTTTGCTGAATATGCTATTCCTGCATATTATATTATTGCAACTGCTGAAGCAAGCTCAAACCTTTCAAGATTTGACGGTGTAAAGTATGGATTCCGTTCTGAAAATTACAGCAGTCTTGTTGATATGTACAACGCAACAAGAAGCGAGGGATTCGGAAAAGAAGTTAAAAAACGTATACTTCTCGGAACTTTCGTTCTTTCAAGCGGTTATTATGATGCTTATTACAGAAAAGCCCTTAAGGTAAAATCAGTTATCAAGAAGAATTTTGATGAAATCTTTGCAAAATATGATTTGATTCTCTGCCCGACAGCACCTTCAACTGCTCCTGAAATCGGAAAGAGCCTCAGCAATCCTCTTGCTATGTATCTTTCAGATGTTTTCACTGTTTCTGCAAATATAGCAGGTCTTCCCGGAATTTCAATGCCATGCGGATTTGATAAAAACGGTATGCCGATAGGTGTACAGCTTATGGGACAGGCTCTTGCAGATACAAAGGTTCTCAATACTGCATATGCTTATCAGCAGATGACTGATTATCACAAACAGGAGGTGAAGTAAAAATGGATTGGGAAATTGTTATGGGACTTGAAGTCCATGTTGAGCTTGCTACAAAAACAAAGATATTCTGTTCATGTACTACTGAATTCGGAGGAGCTCCTAACACACATTGCTGTCCTGTATGTACAGGTATGCCGGGAACACTTCCTATTCTCAACAAACAGGTTCTTGAATATGCTGTAAGAGCAGGTCTTGCCCTCAACTGCGATATTACAAGATACAATAAATTCGACCGTAAAAACTATTTCTATCCTGACCTTCCGAAAGCTTATCAGATTTCACAGCTTTATCTTCCTTTTGCTCAGAACGGTCACGTTGATGTAAAAACAAAATCAGGTAAGGACGCAACCATAAGAATCCACGAAATTCATATGGAAGAAGATGCCGGAAAACTTGTTCACTCAATGTTCGGTGATGCAACATATCCTGACTATAACCGTTGTGGCGTTCCGCTTATCGAAATTGTTTCAGAACCTGATTTCAGAGAAACAGAAGAAGTTATTGCATATCTTGCAAAACTTAAAAGCACTTTTGAATATCTCGGAATTTCTGACTGCAAAATGGAACAGGGTTCTATGCGTGCCGATGTAAACCTTTCTGTTCGTCCGAAGGGAAGTACAGAATTCGGAACTCGTACAGAAATGAAGAATATCAACTCTTTCAAATCAATTGAACGTGCAATTGCTTTTGAATCAAAAAGACAGATTGCACTTATTGAAAACGGTGAAAGAGTAATTCAGGAAACAAGAAGATGGGACGAAAACAAGGGTAAAACTTTTGCAATGCGTTCAAAGGAAAATGCTCAGGATTACAGATACTTCCCTGAACCTGATATTCCGCCTGTAAGTATTTCAGAAGAAGAAATTCAGCACTATATTGAAATATGCCCTGAATTTGCTGATGCAAAGGCAAAGCGTTATATTTCTGATTTCAAGCTTTCAGAAGAAGATGCCGGAATTATCGCAGGTTCAAAGTATTTTGCACAGCTCTTTGAAAAAACTGTTGAACTCTGCAATGACCCGTCAGAAGTCCGCTACTGGATTATGACACAGATTCTTTACTTTATGAACGAAAGAAATGTTCAGCCTGAAGATATAAAGCTTTCTCCTGAAAAGTTCGCACAGTTCGTAAATATCGTAAAGGCAGGAAGAATCAATAGACAGGTAGGAAAAACTGTCTTTGAGAATATGTTCTTCAGCAGTGATGATTTTGACATTGAAAAGTTCATAAAGGATAATGAGCTTGAACAGGTTGATGACAGTGAGCTTATTTCTGAAACTGTAAAGAATATAATTGAAACAAATCCTAAGGCTGTTGAACAGTATAAGAGCGGTCAGACAAAGATTACAGGTTTCTTTATCGGACAGGTTATGAAACAGCTTAAAGGTAAGGCTAATCCGGCAACAGTAGGAAAGGCTGTAAATGAAGCTCTTGCAAATTTAAAGGAGGATTAATTTAATGGAATTTCTCGATTTTGAAAAAAAGGTTGATACCACTGATATTGCCTATGTAATTGACGGTTTCAACAAGGGTACTATTAAGGACGGCGATAAGGTTACTCTTAAAGGAACTATTCACCGTATAAAAGAAATGAGCGGTTTTGCTTTCGTAAATATCCGTACTGCAAGAATGGTTTTCCAGTGTGTATGGGAGGACGGAAAAAGCAATATTACTGCTGAAGGATTCAAGGATTTCAGCTGTGAAGAATGTGTAATCATTGACGGCACAATCATTGCAGAAGAAAGAAGCAGACTCGGTTTTGATGTTCGTATTGACGATATGAAACGTATTTCAGGACATGCAGATGTACTTCCTATTGAAATAAGCAACGACAGAAAAATTGATAAACTTAACCTCAACACACTCCTCGACAACAGAGTAATTGCCCTCAGAAACCCTAAAATCCGTGCTATAATGCGTGTATGTGACGGTGTTATGTACTCATTCAGAGAATTTCTCCGTCAGGAAGGTTTTACAGAATTTGTTCCTCCGAAAATGGTTGAATCAGGTGCAGAGGGCGGAGCAGATATGTTTGAAGTTGATTATTTCGGCAGAAAGGCATACCTCAACCAGAGTCCGCAGATGTACAAGCAGATTATGGTAGGCGTTTTCCAGAAAGCTTATACAGTAGGCCCTGTTTTCAGAGCAGAAAAATTCAGTACAAACAGACACATCAACGAATTTCAGGGACTTGACCTGGAAATGGGATTCATTGATTCCTTTGAGGACTTAATGGATTTGGAAGCAAGAATGTTTGTATTTATGTTCAAGACTCTTAATGAACAGTATTCCGCAGAACTTGAAATGTTCCTCGGACGTGGAAACAGACTCCCTGAACTTACAAAATTCCCGAAAATCAAGTTTATGGACGCTAAAAAACTCTTTGCAGATGCTCACCCCGGTGAAGTAGGCATAAAGGCTCTCAATGAACCTGACTTTGCTCCTGAAGAAGAAAAATGGCTCGGCGAATATTTCCTCAAGGAACACAACTGCCCAATCGTATTCGTTACACATTATCCGTCAGTAAAAAGACCTTTCTATGCTATGGACGACCCTGAAGACAAGAACTTTACTCTCAGCTATGATATGCTCCTCAATGGTCTTGAAGTTACAACAGGCGGACAGCGTATTCACGACTACGAAATGCAGGTTGCAAAGATGAAATCCCGTGGAATGAATGTTGATGACTTTGAAGATTATCTCACAATGCACAAATATGGTATGCCACCTCATGGCGGTATGGGACTCGGTCTTGAACGTATCGTTCAGAACCTTCTCGGACTTGACAACATCAAGAAAGCCACAGCATTCCCAAGAGATAGAGATAGACTCCGTCCATAAGATATATAAAAAAATACGGTTTGCGGAAATTCCGCAAACCGTTTTTAAAAATTGGAAGAATTACACTTTATACTGGTAAAGATGTTATAATGTTTGCAAGGTACTGCTGAATTGCAAGTGCATCATTTGCTGTCAGACCGTCACCGACATTCTGAACATCAGAATTGATTATACTCTGTTCAGAAAGGGTATTTTTTTCAGGGTTTGCAACATATGAGGAAATTGCCACAACATCAGCAATATCAATATTTCCGTCACCGTTTGCATCTCCTGTAACTTCTTCGGAATCACCGTCAAGAGCTACAAATTCACGCTTAAAGAGGGTTGCATATTTCTGAGCAAATGAATTTCTGTAACCATATATAACAGCATTTTCATCTATTGTCAGGGCTGAAGGATACATAATTGTTTCAGGGTTCATAAATGTAATTTTGTTCAGTTTTTCACAGCCAAAGAATGATGCGAAATCTGTATACAGAACATTTTCCGGAATAGTTATTTCATCGAGAGTAATGCAGTATGCAAACGCTCCTTTATCGATTACAAGCAGACTTTCAGGAAGTACAATATGCTTGATTCCTATGCATAATTCAAATGCCTCATCATTTATAAAACAAAGTCCCTCAGGAAGCTGAACTGTTTCAAGTTCAGTACAGCCATAGAATGAAGATTCCGCAATACCTCTTGTTCCCTCACGAACTGAAAGTGACTTCATTGTATTATCTGCACCGACTGCCCAGCTGTCAGCATAATCTATGCCGTCAGAAGTCCTGACTGTTTTATAACAGTATTCAAATGCAGATTTTCCGATATGTGAAACGCTGTCAGGAATTGAGATTATATCAACGTTTTCACAGCCCATAAATGCCTTATCATCAATAGATACAATATTTTGTGGGAGATTTATATTTTCAAGTATACGGCAATCCTGAAAAGCTGATTCTCCTATATATTCAACTTCATCAGGAAGAACTAAATCAGTGATTTCTTTTTCTTTATATGCACCGTCTGCAATTCCTCTTACTGTGAAATTAATTTCCTGTGATTTGAAGAAATCATCACCTGCAACAATCCAGTCATCAACCATTTCGATATTACTGTTGTTTTCAGTATAGCGTGTTATGTACATATTTGAGCTTGCAAACGCATTTTCACCAATTTTTGTTACACTGTCCGGAATATCAAGTTTATACTGATATTCAAATCCACTGCAATTTGCAAATGCATTTTTTCCTATTTCAAGCAGACCTGACGGAAGTGAAAGTTCTGTAAAACCTTTGCAGTATGAAAAGGCATAATCATCAATATATCTGACGGAATCAGGGAAGTTTACAGATGTGAGATATTTGTTTTCATAAAAAGCATAAGCTGATATTTCAGAAACTGTTTCAGGAATATCAAAAGATGTTTCATCTTTTCCGGCAGGATAGCATATAAGCTGTGACATATCCTTGCTGTATAAGATTCCGTCTGATGAGCAGAAGTATTTGTTATCTTCTGATACGTTTACATTCTGTATGTTAGAATACGCACTCTTAAATGAATTGTTTCCAATATATTCAACAGTTGACGGAATATTAATATCTCCTCCGTATGACAGTGAAAAAGCACCGCTTGCAATTCCGACAGTTCCCTCACGGACAGTTAAACTTTTGGTATCCTTATCTGTATCACAGCCGACAGCCCAGTTTCCATAATACTGCATACCGTTTTCGGTTTCATAATTCAGTTTTTTAGGGAGTGCAGTATTTCCAAGATACTGGAGATTTTCAGGAAGATTTATTTCTGTGATTCCTGTATCATAGAAAACTGAATCATCAATTTCGGAAATCGAATCAGGAAGTTCAATTTCCTTTAAGCTGTTGCAGTAATCAAAAGCCTCTTTTCCGATATATGAAAGACTTTCAGGGAGAAATACAGCTTTAAGTGAAGTACATCTGCTGAAAGCTTCCTGCTCTATTCTTTCGACACCGTATGGAACGATTACATACTGGAGCATATAGCAGGATTCAAAAGCCTGTTTTTCTATAACATTTATATTCTGTGAGATTGAAACTTCAGTCATTTCAGAACAGCCTGAAAAAGCGTATTCTCTTATAGAAGTTACAGTATCGGGAATTTCAAGTGTTTCAAAAGCACAGTTTCTGAAAGCGTATCTGTTTATAACAGTTACCTTTGGAGGAATTTCAATATCTTTAAGTCTGTCACAGCCGTCAAATCCATTTTCTCCGATGTATTCAAGTGACTGCGGAAGCTTGACAGATGTCAGAAAGCGACAGCTTGAGAATCCGCAGTATTCTATTCTTCTTATTCCTTCCGAAATAACAACGCTGTTGAGCTGGCTTTTCCATGTAAAAGCACTTTCGCCGATTGCAGTAACAGGAAGTCCGTCAATTTCAGAAGGTATTGTAATATCTTTCAGTTTATCATCACAGCCGGTTATAATAATTTCATCGTTGTTGATTTTATAATAAAGACCGCTTTCTGTTGTGAGATAATCACTATCCTCAGCCATAACGGAATTTATAATATTCTGTGTCTGAAAAGGTACAGCACACAATGAAAGTGCTGTGGCAATTGTAAGAGTGCAGGCTTTTTTAAATAATGTTTTCAAGTATATCTCTCCTTTTGTTTAATTCTGATAAGATTATAACACTGTATATAAAATTTGTAAATACTTCCAATATAATTTCAGATACCTGAACAAACTGCACTTGAATAGAACAAAAAAAATCGTCATAAAAACGTTGAACCAAAATGATATTTTTGTGTTGTAACGGCATTATTAACGGATTCTGAAAGGATTTTTTTAAAATGAATCATACAATTTCACAGGTTAAAAAGGGAAACCGTCACGCTATGGACAAGCTCTATAAATCAACAGTAGATGAACTTTCATATTACTGCACCCAGCTTTGCGGAAATAAACAAGATGCCGAAGATTTGGTACAGGATACATATCTGACAGCTTTTCAGAAGATTGAACAGTATAAGCGTGATGAAAATTTCAAAGGCTGGCTTCATACAATAGCACTTCATAAATTCTACAATAAAATAAGAGATGAAAAACCACAGCTTTTTATTGATGAGGATACCGATACCATTGCAGAAGATGAACTTTTAGGCCCTGAAAATATTTCAGAACAAAAAGAGCTTAACAGAATATTGTTTCAGGCAATTTCTGAAAAGCTGTCGGAATCTCAGCGTTTAACTGTTATGATGTATTATTATGATGATATGGATATTTCAGATATTGCAGAAAAGCTTGAATGTCCGCAGGGAACTGTCAAGACACGTCTGTATCACAGCCGTAAAATTCTGCGTGATGAGCTTGTCAGAAACGGAATCAAACTCGGCGGAACTGCTGTTGTTATTTCTGTTGCACTGAAATCACATGCACTCACAGCATCAGCAGTATCTTCATCAGCAGTGGCAACATCATTTATATCCAAAAAGATAGTAGCTGGACTGGTTGCCGTAACAGTTGCAACAGGCGGTGCAGTCGGAATTTATAAAGCAGTTTCATCTGTAAAAATATCATCAGGAGAACCTGTTGAATATACTTTCGATGTAAATACTATGCATGTATCAATACCGGAAAATTATATTACGGAAAAATATTTCCGCAGTGGAAATGATGAATACGGATATTCACTTGTAAAAATAAATTTTATGAACAATGAATCGGAAAACAGAAACTTTATGGGTTTTCATGTAAAGGAAATTTTAGTATTCAGACCTGATGATTCAAGCGGTGATGAAATAGTTTTTCGTCAACAGACAAAAAATCCGGAAGAAATAGATTTGAAAGAACTTATTTCAGAAACATATGATGATGTATCCTTATCGGGTTCTGAAAAGATTAAAATAAAAATGGATAATACGAATTCTCCCAAATCTCCCGATGAAAGAGATGCCGAAAAAGTAAGTTTCAAAGCCCGTAGCGAAAGCGGAAAAATAAAGGGAACAGCTTTGATTTTCAAAGGAAATTTCGGCAGAACTCATGTTATATTTTTCTGTGATTGTTCAGGAAAGCGTGAAAAGGAATTTGATGAAATTATAGACAGCATTTCGCTCAGCTATGTTGACAATAGCTGGCGTGACAGATATGATATTCCGGAAGAATTTAAATAACAAAAAGCCTCCTGAACAAAATCAGGAGGCTTTTTTATGATAAGGAAAGTTTATTGGATAAGCTTTTTACCAAGAGATTTACATTCTTCAAGAGCATCATCATCAGGAGTATTGTTAACAATAAATCCTTCGCCGTTTACAAGAACTGCACCGTCAGCTTCAGCACGTTCAGCCCAGTTTCTCATCCATTCTCCGTCGCCCCAGTCATATGAACCAAAGAGAAGAATTGTTTTTCCGCTGAGTTCACCCTCGATGGATTCAAAAAATGGTTCAAATTCACTTTCTTCAAGAACTTCGCAACCCATAGCAGGACAACCGAATGCAATTCTGTCATAGTCTGCAATATTTCCTTTAAATTCTGATACATTAAAGAGTTCAGCACCAGCACCTTCAGCCACGGCAATAGCCATAGATTCTGTATTTCCTGTACCGCTCCAGTAAATTACTGCTGTTTTCATGATAAAAATACCTCCTGTGAATTTTTAATAGCGTTGTAAATATCAACACCGGAATTAAGCTTACAGCAAAGAAATTTTCTGCATTTATCGTAATGTTCAAAAGTACGCTTTGCATATTCCGTATCGCTGTATACCTTCCAGTATCCGCACATTTTAAAATTTTTTCCCTTATTTTCAATAAATCCGATAATATCCTCAACAGGATAATCGAGGAAAACGCCTATTTCGTGCGGAAAATCTCTGCAATCTGAAATTCTGCGGGATAATGTATCAAGATATTCCTCAATCCTCGCATCTTTCCTGTATCCGTATCGGGAGAGAAGTGATTTAATTTCAGGACGGTTTAATTTTTTGCAGAGCATTTTTTCGTTATAGAGAAGAATAAGGGTATTGCTGTGGCAATGACAAAGGATTCTTATTTTGACTCCGTCAGAAGAAGCTTTGCTGTTAAAACGGTTTGTATGGGCTTTTATATTGAAATCCCTGTTGCTGAGGGAAATAAGGTTTGCTGTTTTAGCTCCGAGCAAGGCAGGAGCAGAATGAAAAGCAAGTTTTTTTTCAAATCTGATACACTCATATTTTGACAACAAAAACACCTCCTGAATCAAAACATATTTATCCGGCATGATGAAACGCATATCAGTTAGCAGTTGCTAACTGTACATAGTATATCACAATGAAAACAATTTGTCAATAGGAATTTTAAAAAATTTCCATAAAATTTTATTTTAGCTCTTGACAAACTGAAAAATGTGTGATATAATATAAATCACAGTAAACCAATAGGAAATATATATTTAGTTACTGTTACTGATTTTTTAGAAAGGAAAAGCTGTTTTTAGAACTTTTTATACTTTCAGAACAGCGAAAAATAACTATGAGTAATTACAAATTTGAAACTTTACAGGTACATGCTGGTCAGGAATCCCCAGACCCCGCAACAGATGCAAGAGCAGTTCCGATTTATGCGACAACTTCATATGTTTTTAAGGATTCTGCACAGGCTGCCGGAAGATTCGGTCTTACAGAGGGCGGAAACATCTATACAAGATTGATGAATCCTACTTCTGACGTTTTTGAAAAAAGAATAGCTGCTCTTGAAGGCGGTGCTGCTGCACTTGCAACAGCATCAGGTTCAGCTGCAATTTCATATGCAGTTCAGAATATTGCAACAGCAGGTGACCATATTGTATCATCAACAAATCTTTATGGCGGTACATATAACCTCTTTGCAAATACTCTTAAAGAACAGGGACTTTCAACTACTTTCGTTGACCCTTCTGTTCCTGAAAATTTTGAAAAAGCTATTCAGCCTAATACAAAACTTCTTTATGCTGAAACTCTCGGAAATCCTAATTCCGATGTAATCGACCTTGAAGCAATTTCAGCAATAGCTCATAAGCATGGTATTCCGCTTATCGTTGATAACACATTTGCTACTCCTTATTGCCTCAGACCTATTGAACATGGTGCAGACGTTGTAGTTCATTCTGCAACTAAATTCATAGGCGGTCATGGTACAGTAATGGGCGGTGTTGTTATTGACTCAGGTAAATTTGACTGGGCTCAGAATGATAAATTTCCGGGACTTTCAAAGCCTAATCCTTCATATCATGGTGTAGTTTTCACGGAAGCTTGCGGAAATATTGCATATGTAATGAAGCTCCGTACAACACTTATGAGAGATCAGGGTGCAACAATTTCACCTTTCAACTCATTCCTTCTTCTTCAGGGACTTGAAACGCTTTCACTCCGTCTTGACCGTCATATAGAAAACGCTCTCAAAGTTGTTGAATTTCTTAAAAATCACCCGCAGGTTGAAAAGGTTAATCACCCGTCACTTGCAACAGGCAGGGAAAAGGAACTCTATGACAGATATTTCCCTAATGGTGCAGCATCTATCTTTACATTTGAAATAAAAGGCAATGCTGATACAGCAAAGAAATTCACTGAAAGTCTTGAACTTTTCTCACTTCTCGCAAATGTTGCAGATGTAAAGTCACTTGTTATACACCCTGCATCTACAACACATTCACAGATGAGTGAAGAAGAACTCCTTTCAGCAGGAATCAAGCCAAATACTATCAGACTTTCAATCGGTACAGAACATATTGATGATATTATCAGTGACCTCAAACATGGTTTTGAAACAATCGCTTAAAATAAAAAAGAAAAGACTCCGTTAAAACGGAGTCTTTTTTTAGTAAATCCAGCAAATAATTATTGACTTTCAACAAATTGTATGTTATAATTCAGTTATAATCTATAATATTATGAGAGGAAAGTTGATAATGCTTTTCAATGAAATGTATCAGACTGCAAAAAATATTATTGAAGCCAGCAATATAAAATTCAATGAAAATGATACAATATGCGTTGCATATACAGTCAGCGGAAAAGTATATACAGGTTTAAGCTCTGTTAAATATATAGGCAGTATCTCTGTATCTGCACATGCTGAAACAGACCTCTGCAACAGCCTTTTGAAAAATAATGATACTGCTGTTGCGGAACTTGCATTGTTTAAAATTAAAAATTTTGAAACAGTTTTCCCATGCAGTGATTGTATACTAAGAATAATCAGTCTGAATTCATTCAATACAAATACGGTTTTTGTTCTTCCTTCAGAAAATATTCTTTTGAGTAAAACACATGAATATAATCAGAACAGCAATAATTATATGAAATCGGATTATCTGAAAAAATATGAAAATGATGAAAGCCGTTACCTGAAAAAAAGACTTGACAGTATTTTTAACAGCAGTGATGACGAAAATGATATTGATTCACTCAGGAAGAAACAATTACTTGAAAAATCCCGTCAGAAAAAGAAATTCAGTTTTTTCAGAAGAAAGAGTGACAGCCAATGAATAATAACAAATCATCAAAAAGAATTATAATTACAGCTTTATATCTTGCCGTAATTATAGCTCTTACCATATTTATGAATATCTATGTTACAGCACACGCAGAAAAAGATAATTCAGCACGAATGAAAGCACTTGCAGGAGAACGTTCCGTAATTATTACTGATTATACAGACAGTGCAGAATTTGCACTTTCTTCTTACAGTATGGCAAAGGAAATAAGAGAATTGATTGCTGACCCTTCAAATCCTGAAAAAATTGCATCTGCCCAGAAATATACAGATGAATTTTCAAGAACAGTAAACGGTATCGAGGGAATATACATAAGTCAATGGGATACAGGTGTTCTTGCCCATACAAATACACAGTATATCGGAATGACAATAAGAACAGGTGAGGCTCTTAAACAGCTCAGACAGGCAGTTACAGATTCGGGAAATGATGTCTATAATGCAGGAATTATTATTTCTCCGTCATCAGGAAAACAAATTCTTTCAATGTATAAGGCAATCTGTGATGATTCAGGAAATCCTCTCGGAATAGCAGGTCTTGGCGTTTATATGGAAAGTATTGAAAACAAATTCCAGAGTCTTAAACTCAATACTGAAAATTCAGTTTTTTCAATGATTAATGTATCTGATGATAAATATATACTTTGCAGTGACAATGAAAAAACCGGAACTCAGACAGATAATTCACGGATTTCAGAACTTTGCGGAAAATTAAGAAATTCCGATAAAAAGGATTCATTTTTTGAGTATGAGGAAAACGGGAAAGTTTCACTTTATGCCTATATAAGTGATTATGACTGGCTTATGGTAATTGATTCTCCGAAAGGTGAGGTTTACAGAAATTCACGCATTATAAATCTGTATATGATACTGTTCAGCATACTTGTTATTGTGTGGACAGTTATATTCAATTTTATGCTCATAAGGCAGGAAAAAACAGAACAGAAACTCGAAAATTCAAGAAGAAAACAGGAAACTATCAAAAGCAGTCTTCATAATGTTGCATTTCATGATATTCTCACTGATGTAAATAACAGAATAAAGTTTATTGATGATTTCGGAAAAGATGAATCAGGAAGATATAAGATTGAAAATTGCCCTGAAAGACCGTATTTCTTTGTAATGTTCAGTATAAAGGATTTCAGCAGTATAAATATGGAATATGGTCAGGACGCAGGTGATGAGGTTCTTGTTACAACAGCGGATATACTTAAAAACTATTTCAATGCTGATGATATTTACAGAACCGGTTCTGATGAATTTGTTGTTGCTGTTCAGTGTCCTGCTGAAAATACAGACGGCTTTATAAAAAAGATAAGAATAGTTTCATCTGAGCTTAAAAATGACCGCAAAATCAGAAATAATATTATCAGAGTTGATTATATGGTATCAGCCGTTAAAAAGAGCAGTTCGATAACTCCGGCAGTTCTCATAGTTCTTAAAGACATCATAAAGAAAAATACAACAATGTATGTTGATATGGACAAATAAACCAAAAACCGCCTTTAAAGGCGGTTTTGCTTTTTCAGATATATTCAAGCGTCCTGAGTATAAACAGCCACATTGTAAGAGTAAATGCACTGCAAAGAGTTGTAATCATAACAGTACATGCAGTAATAGTTCCGTTATGGTTCATATTTTTCGCCATAACAAAACAACTTCCCGTTGTAGCACTTCCGAGCATTACAAGAATTGCAATAAGCTTTTCACTTCTGAATCCGAGCTTTACGGCAATCGGTAAGAATATCACACAGAAAAGAATAAGTTTTATAAAAGCAATTCCGAAAGCAGTTTTCATTTTGCTTTTTGCCTCACCGACTTTGAAAGATGCACCGAGGGCAATCAATGAAAGGGGAGTAGCCATATTTCCGAGATAAGATACTGATTTTGAAAGAATTACAGGCTGTGGAATCTGAAGAACAGACCATAACATTCCGACAGCTATCCCAAGAATTATCGGATTTGTAACAACATCTTTAGCAGTCTTTTTAAAGAGCAGTTTTTTGTCGCATTTGTCTTTATCAGGAGAAGTAAGTGAAAGAACTATAACGGCAATTATATTATAAAGCGGAACTGTTCCGACAATCATAAGTCCTGCCATAGTAGCCTCACCGTATATATTTTTTACAAATGCAATGCCGAGTATAGCAGCACTGCTTCTGTAAGATGCCTGAATTATTTCACCTCGTTCAGTTTTATCCTTATGAACAAGAGAAATAAGAAATGCAATTGCAATACTTGCAGTTGTTGCAAGAAAACAAAATACTACAAATTTTGTATCCCATACTGATTTGAAATCAGCAGTTGACAAATCCATAAAAAGAAGTGCGGGGAGCAGAGCCTTGAAAACAAACTGATTTATTTTTTTTGTGGTATGTTCATCGAGCATGTTTAATTTATTCATAAACCACCCGAATACCATCATAAGAAAAACAGGAACAGTTGCATTCAGACTGAAAACAAGGTTCTGAACAAGACTATTCATTTATTGAAATCAGTCCTTCATTAATCATTTCCTGAACAGCAAGCATAACACCAAGTTTACCGCTTGTATATGTAATTCCGCCCTGCATCCATACGGCAAAAGGTTCACGCAGAGGAGCATCAGCGGAAAGTTCTATTGATGCACCCATTGTGAAAGCACCGGCAGCCATTATAACTTTGTCAGAATATCCGGGCATATCCCATGGTTCAGGAGTTACAAATGAGTCAATAGGAGCACCTTTCTGTATTCCACGGCAGAATGCTGTCAGAAGTTTTTCGTTTCCAAGCTTTATAGCAGTTATAATATCTCCTCTTGTATCGTCCTTGCGTGGAGAACATTCAAAGCCAAGCATTGTAAACAGTTCACTTGCAAATGCAGAAGTCTTTTTAGCATTGCATACAACATCAGGAGCAAGGAAAAATCCGAGAAACATTTCCCTGTTCATATCAAGAGTACAGCCGACTTCCTTTCCCATGCCGACACATGTAAGGCGATATGAACATTTTTCAATCAAATCGGCTCTGCCTGCAATATATCCGCCTGTTCTTGCAATTCCACCGCCTGCATTTTTTATAAGTGAGCCGATTATAATATCAGCTCCAACATGAGTTGGTTCATAATCTTCAACAAATTCACCGTAGCAGTTGTCAACCATTATTATTGCATCAGTATTTCCCTTTTTGACAGCCTGAACCATTTTTTCAATGTCAGCAAGAGTATATGCAGGGCGGAGCGAATATCCTCTTGAACGCTGTATATATGCAACCTTTGCATTTTTTACTGTTTCGGTAATTTTATCATAGTCAGGAGAACCGTCAGGATTCAGGTCAACCTGAGCATATTTTATACCATAGTCCATAAGAGAACCGTTTCCGGCTTCACCGCTGATTCCGATTACTTCTTCAAGAGTATCATAAGGTTTTCCGGTAACTGAAACGAGTAAATCATCTTTGCGAAGAACCCCGAAAAGAGCTGTTGAAAGAGCATGAGTTCCCGAAACAAAATTATATCTTACGAGGGCATCTTCTGTTCCGAAAACATCAGCATAAACCTTGTCGAGAGCCTCTCTGCCAATATCACCATATCCGTATCCTGTACTTCCATAGAAGCAGGATTCGCTTATTCTGTTTTCAGCAAAGGCATTAAGAACCTTTGCACCATTAAATTCGGCAGTTTTTTCAAATGTTCTGAAACTTTCAGAACAGTTTTTCTCTGCCTTTTCAGCAAGTTTTACAAGTTTTTCATCAAATTTAAACATATCTGCAATATTATGATTCATCTGCAAGTTTTCCTTTCGCAATACTTTCTTTCTGAATATCCTGTCTTTCAAGAACATTTTCACGCATAACTTCACGAAATCCTATTTCACGATAAAAGCTTACCCTTATATCAAGGGCAAGCAGATAAGCTCTTTTATTGAGATTATTCAGGAACAGTGCAAGCCATTTCAGAAAATCCCTTGCAAAACCGCTTCCCCTTGAATTTATTTTTGTTGCAACCTGTCCCACAAGAACATCATTTTCAATATCAAATACTATTGAAGCAGTAGTACAGCCTTTATATGTGAAAACTTTGCTTATTCCATGACGGCATCTGTGTGAAGTATCTGTATACCAAAGACCAAAATCGGCAATATTTGGAAATCCTTCACTTAAAATCTGATAAACGTCCTTGAAATCAGGATTAAATTCAACCTGAAGTTCATTGAAATTTTTTGAATTTTCATCAGGTATCATCTCAAAGACAGTTCTTCCGAGAACCTGATAATCCAAATCTTTGCTGAGCTTATTTATTATCTGCTGAGAGCCTTCAATTCTGAACGGCATATTCATTTTTGCAAAGTGAAGAATTTCATCATCATAAATATCATCATCACTGCATATTATAAGAGTTGAATTTATCAGGAACATAAAACCTCTGCCGTTATTATTTTCAATTTTATAAAAACGGCAGAAATCATAATCAGTTCCGTAAGCTTTAAGATATGCAAGCATTTTTTTACCGTTCAGGGATTTTAAAAGCATATTACGGTCAAAATCCTGAGTGTTATTAATAAGTTTTATCATCGGCAAGAATCCTGTTCCTTAAAATATCGGCAAGCTTAAAGGCTTCGCTGTAATCATCAGACTTTATCACGCATGACGGAGAATGAAGATAACGGCAGGGGAGTGAAATTGCCATAGTTTTTACACCGTTTCCGCTTAAATGAATAGCACCGCTGTCATTACCGCCGGCAACAACAGTTTTTGTCTGAATTTTTATATTGTTTTCCTTTGCAGTATCAAAAGCAAGTCTGTAAAGATTTCTGTCATACATAGTTGCCCTGTCCATATATGATACAACAGCACCTTTTCCGAGTTCGCAGACTCTTTTTGCACCTGATACGCCGTCAATATCGGAAGCAGTTGTTGATTCAAGAACTATTGCATAATCAGGATTGATTCTGAAAGCTGAAGTTCTTGAACCTCTCAGTCCTATTTCCTCCTGAACGTTGAAACAATACCAAGTATCAAATTCATGTTCCTTTTCGATAAGCTCAATCATAATTGAACAGCCTGCTCTGTCATCGATAGCTTTTGACTTTATGAAACTGTTTCCGAATTCGATATATTCTGAATCGAAATAAATGCAGTCGCCGATATTTATATATTTTTCAGCCTGTTCTCTGCTGTCAGCACCTATATCAATATACATTGATGAAAGTTCAGGGAATTTTTTACGTTTTTCTGCTGAAAGTCTGTGAACCGGCAGAGAACCGATAACACCATTTATTTTATTTTTACCAATGCAGACACGTTTTCCTGATATTACAGATGAATCTATTCCGCCGACTGTATCAAATAAAACAGTTCCGTCAGGTGTTATTGCAGTTACAATAAAACCCACTTCGTCCATATGTGCAGCAATTATAAGTTTTTTATCAGGAGTTTTTCTGCCCTTGCGGAATGCGATTAAATTTCCGAGGGCATCAACAGTCAGAGTGCATTTGTCTGATATTTTTTCAGTAATATAATTTCTTACATCAGATTCATCACCTGAAATTCCGTTAAGAAGGCAGAGTTCTTTAAGATATTTCATATTAGTTTACTCCTTTCAGATATTCTGCAATAAGTTTTCCTGTGAGTCTGACATCTTCAACATTAATAACTTCAACGGGAGTGTGCATATATTTAAGCGGAATTGATACAGTACAAGCCTTTGAACCGCATCTGTTTACAGAAAACTGGTCAGCATTTGTTGAAGTAAGACCGCTCATAACTTCAAGCTGATAAGGAATATTTTTTTTCTTTGCAGTATTGATAAGAGCGTCTGAAACTTCTCTTGAAAGTGACGGAGATATTCCAATCATAGCACCTTTTCCGAGTTTACCGCATTTATATTCATTATCACCTGAACAGTATCCGAAACTTACATCAACAGCAAGCGAAATATCAGGATTTATTTCAAAAGCAGAAATTTTTGCTCCACGTTCGCCAAGTTCCTCCTGAGATGAAAAAAGGATAGTTAAATTGCAGTCAAGAGAACTGTCTTTAAGTTCATCAAGAGCATAAATAACAGAGGCAACACCGCATCTGTCATCAAGTGCAAGACCTGTAACTCTGTTTTCAAGGAGTTCTTCAAAATCACCGCAGAAAGAAATAAAATCACCAAGTGATACGATTTCTTCAAGTTCAGCCTTTGAGTAACCTGTATCTATTGCAAATCCGTCTGAATCAGGAACGCTGTTATCAGGTGAAAGGTGCGGAGGTACAGAGCATACAACGCCTTTAATATTCTTTTTGCCATGTATTTCAACCTGCTGTGCCGGAAGTAAACGGAGGTCAAGACCGCCGATATTGCTGAATTTTATAAATCCCTCATCTGTTATATATGTTACAATCATTCCTATCTGGTCAATATGTGCATCGATAAGAACATGCGGTCTTTCGGGGATAAATTCCCCGAAAGTTCCGATAACACATGAATTTTTAATATGAGCATCAGGACAGTAATCTTTAAGAATTTCAAGGGCAGTTTCACATGCTCCTGTTTCGTTTCCTGATACACCTTTTACATTACAAAGCTTTTCAAGAATTTTTTTGATATTCATAAAAAACAAATCCTCCGAATCAAAGTTCATTTACAAGCTGTTTGAAGTGTCTGCCTCTGTCCTCAAACATGCGGTACATATCAAAACTTGCACATGCCGGAGAGAGTGAAACAATATCACCTTTTTCAGCGTATTTATAAGCAGTTTTAACAGCCTCCTGCATATCCTTTACTATGATTATTTTAGTGTTTTCAGGATTATATTTTTCAGAAGCCATAACAGCATCACGGATTTTTTCTCTTGTTTCACCCATAAGAATGAGAACCTTTACTTTTTCGCATATAGCATCAGCCATAGGTTCAAATGAGATTCCCTTATCAGAACCGCCCTGAATCATAATCTGTTTTTCATCAAAAGAATTGAGGCACGCAAGAACTCTTGTAGGGCTTGATGCAATAGAGTTGTTGTAATATTTAGCACCGTTTATCTCACGGACAAATTCAATTCTGTGTTCAACACCGCCGAATTCCTTTGCAACTTTTCTTACGGTATCAAGTGAAACTTCTCCCCATGTTACAGCAATTGCAGTAAGATAGTTTTCAACATTGTGCATACCCGGGATTTTTATATCATGCATATCCATAATTTCAGTAACTTTTCCATAGTCATTATAGCAAAGAATACCGTTTTCATTCAGGAAACTTCCGTTATAAACTTTGCTGTATCTGCTGAAATATGCAAGTTTTCCCCTTACAAGATAATTAAGGTTTCTTGCAGTTTCGTTGTCATAGCTTAAAACAGCTCTTGAAAAAGCGTTCTGATGAGCAAGAATATTGCATTTTGCTGAAATATATTCTTCCATAGTTCCATGAACATTAAGATGATTAGGAGTAATATTTGTTATAGCACAGACATCAGGCGACTGTCGCATTGAAAGGAGCTGAAAGCTTGAAAGTTCAACAACGGCAATGTCATCATCTTTTATTTCTTCGATTATCGGCAGGAGAGCCTTTCCGATATTTCCGCCTATGTGAACATTTTTTCCCTCAGCCTTGAAAAGTTCTGAAATAATGGTAGTTGTAGTTGTTTTTCCGTCAGAACCCGTAACAGCATAAATTTTGCAGGGGCAGAGGTCAAAGAAAACTTCCATTTCAGAAGTTACTGCAACGCCGTTTCTGATAGCCTCCTGAAGTTTCGGATTATTGAAATAAACTCCGGGTGAACGGAATACTACATCAAAATCGGTAAGCGTATCAAGGTATGTTTCACCGAGAATATATTTTGCACCCAAATCAGCAAGTTCCTTATAGAGTTCGCCCATCTGTTCAGCGGATTTTCTGTCACATATTGTTACATCAATATTCTTTGAAAGAAAAAGTTTTATTATGTTGGTGTTTGTAACACCTGTGCCGATAAAGGCAACTTTTTTGTCCTGAATACTGCTGAAAAATTTCTGAACCTTATTCATAAAATTTACCTCCGGAATATTTAAATTAAAGCATACGATAATATTATATCAAATTCGGATATATAATGCAATACTAATTTTTAAGAAAGGCAAAAAAATAAACGGGGCATATAAAAAGCCCCGTAAAAAATATTATATCAGTCGAGATTAACAATTTCCTTATAAAATTCAGCATAATCCTTTCTGTTGTCCTTTGTGAACTGAATAGCAGTTCTCGGGTGCTGATTAAGCAGACCTGTCATAAGATATTGTAAATCATAACCCCAGACAATACCGTCCTCACGAAGTTTATTCATATGTTTTTCGATAAACTCTATAACAGGATATATATTGTATTTCGGATTGCGTAAAAGACCGAGAAGAAGTTCCATAGCACAGTTTCCTGCACCTCTGCCCATAGATGAATATGTAGCATCAAGGAAATCAACGCCGTCACCGACAGCCTCAATAGTATTTGCAAATGCAAGCTGTTGATTGTTATGAGCGTGGATACCGACTTTTTTATTGTATTTTGCAGCAAAATTCATATATACATCGGAAATTCTTGCAATCTGTTCAGGATACAAAGCACCGAAACTGTCAACGATATAGAAAACGTCAACAGGAGTTTTTCCGAGAATGTCAAGTGCAACATTCAGGTCACTTTCCTGAGCATTGGAAATAGCCATAATATTACAGCTTACTTCATAACCTTTTTTAGCAGCGTCCTCAATCATATCAACAGCAGCCGGAATTGTATTGAGATATGTGGCAACACGGATAAGGTCAACAGGACTTTCAGAACGGTTTGCAATATCCTTTTTATAGTCACATCTTCCTACATCAGCCATAACAGCGATTTTAAGGTCAGTATTGTTTTCGCCTACAATCTCTCTGATATGTTCATCATTACAGAATTTCCATTTTCCGAACTTGTTGACATCAAAGATTTCCTTTGAAGCCTTATAACCAAATTCCATATAGTCAACACCGGCTCTGATATTGGCATCATATAAATCTCTGACAAATTCATCAGAGAAGAAGAAATCATTTACAAGACCGCCGTCACGCAGAGTAGCGTCAACGACTTTTACATCTTCACGATAATCCATAAGTTTTGAAATTTCCTTCATAATAAAAAATCCACCTTTAAAAGAAAAATACTTTCGCACTTTTAAGCTTTGAAGTGCTGATATAAATATTATATCACATTTATTTCCTGTTGTCAAGAGGATTTAAAATTAATTTCAAAAAAATTTCTTTTCAGTCTGCTGTTGAAAAAACATTTTTTATCTGTTATAATAACTTTAAGGAGGCTGATTTTATGAAATATAATTTTTACGGCTGGGAAAATGCTGTTATAAGTCCTGAAAACAATATTTATCCTTTTATAAAAAATCCATATGATTTATATGATGCACTTTCAGAAATATGGTCTGCTGATACATGTGCTCCAAGACTGAGGGATAAATGGACTCCTGAAAACAAAACTCTCGGACAATGTTCTATAACAGCATTTCTTGTACAGGACATATTCGGCGGAAAAGTTTTCGGAATAAAGCGTCCGGGCGGAAATTTTCACTGTTACAATGTTGTGAACAACTGCTGTTTTGACCTTACAAGTGAACAGTTCGGTGATGAGGCAAAGTTACTTGTCTATGAAAACAATCCTGAACAGTTCAGAGAAATTCATTTTGCAAAGGAAGAAAAAAAACTGCGTTATGAACTTCTCCGAAAAAAGCTTTCAGAAATAAAACTTTAACAAAATAAAAAGACTTTTTCTTTTTCAGAAAAAGTCTTTTTTTACTATCAGGAAAACAAAATTTCAAGAATTTCTTTTTTTGTAATCTTTTTTGGAACTGTAAAAGCTGAACCGCATATGGTATACATATAATCATCATGAACAAAACTGTTCAAGGAGTGTGAAAGAACATTTATTTTGCTTATGTCATCACAGATTCCTGTTCCCCTGCATTTTAAGAGGGCTTCCTTTTTTGTCCACACCTCATAAAAACGCCGGGTTTTTTCATAATAAGATGATGCATCAGCAATATAATTTCTTTCCTTTTCATGAAAATACATTTCAACTATCGAAAACGGAGCTGATACAGAAACATTTTCTGTATCTACTCCTATCGGACTGTCGTCTTCTGCACAAAAAACTGCATTACGGGTATGAGAAATACTGAAATGAATATCCCTGTTTTCTTTCAGAAAAGGTTTTCCGTACTTTTCATAACCAAACGTCATATTGTTCAGTTGCAATCCTGATTTTTTCTTTATCATAGCTCTTATAAGCAATCCGCTGTAAAGGCAGAGAATTTTATCTGCATCAAATCTGTAACGCATACATTTTTCCCTGCGTTCAGCAGAAAGAAGATTAACAAGACTGCTTTCAAGCTTTGTCCACTTTGTATCAGAAACAAATTCTATATAATAAGCCGTCATTCTCTGTTTTTAAGTATATCAGCCGGAGAAATTTTCTTCAGCTTAATCATAAGAAATCCGTTTATGATGAAGTAACAGCCCAGAATTAATCCGTATATTCCTGCATAAAGATACCACGGAATATGAATATTAAATCCGCCTGCAATATTTGAACAAAGGAACAGCCAGCAAGGTTGCATTATAAGTCTTGACAGCGGAACTGAAATCAGTCCTGAAATAATAATCGTCAGCAGATTTCCGTCAAGATACATTTTCCGGACTTCTCTGTCAGTATATCCGAACGTCTTGATAAGCGATATATGGAATGATGATTTATCTATCATAACCTTTATCATAAGATACATTACAACAACAAATACAATAATTGAACTTACTATGAGAAGATTTACCATTGAACTCATACTGTCCTCAAAAATCTTTGCAAATCTGATTAAATTCTGCTTTGTTATAATGTTATATACTCTTGAAGAATCTACATCAAGAGAATCATCTGACAGCAATGTATTATAATATGAATCATCTTTTCCATAAAGTTCTCTCATATTGTCAATATTCATAAATATATGAAGTCCGAGTGAATACTGAACAATATCCGCAACTTTGAAAGTATACACACGATTATTTGATTCGTCTGTAAAATATACCATATCACCCTTATTTATGTGATATTTAATGGCAGTAGCGTTTCCGACAACAATAGTATTCTTTTCCTTTGGAAGTTCAAAATCAAAATATGAACTGTTATCTTCAAGTCCAAGCAGTGTTACATCAAGGGAATATCCGAGTTCTTCTTTTTTCAGACCTTCCGCATAGCATATTTCAGCCCCTTCAGGAACTTTGTCAAGCTCATATTTAAGTGAATACATATATTCGTATTTGATATCATTTTCATTCTCTTTTTTAAGATTAGATGTACATACCAGACATATAACACCAAGAATAAGAATAAGCATAGATACAAACATTCCGAAAAACATTGCAACACTTGTTCTTACTTCACGAAGAATCTGACGTATTCTGAATTCATTGATAAATCCAAGATTTGAATTCAGTTTAACCTTAATTACTTTCTCTGCCTTTGCAGTTTTTCTGAGAAGGCTGAGAGGAGTCATATTCAGTTTCTTTCTGATTACAAGATAAACAACAATAAGTGTTACCACCGGCGGAATAACTACACCATAAATAATCAGATATAACGGATATACAATATCCAAATCAGGAAATGAATATACATATTCGTGGTCTTTCATCATTGTTGAAACACCGAATGGACTGAATCCGATTATAGTTCCTATAACACCGCCGATAAAGGTAACTATCATAGGAAGTAATATATAGTGCATTGTGAGTGTAGCTCTTGATACGCCCATAGAATACAGTGTACCGATTGAAACGCTGTCCTCATTTATGTTATGAACAACAAATACAGAGATTACATAAGATATGAGAACCATAAGAATAATACCGCCGATTATACCGCCTGATTTATTTATATTAACGTTATCTACGGAGGCAGCAATTCTCGGGCTTTCATCTGCTGTCAGGAACATAAACAGGTTATCAATCTGTATATTTTCATCAAATATCTTGTCAATCATTTCAGTTGCACTGTCAGACAGTTTATTTACACCGTCATTCAGTTCAACAAATCCGTCATAAAGTTCATTTGTTCCGGAGCTAAGCTTTTCAGTACCGTCCTTTAAGTCCCTGATACCTTTTGTCAAATCTCCTGTTGAATTCTGAAGTGTTTCAATTCCCTCAAAAAGAGAATCAACTCCCTCTGTATAGCTTAAAACACCCTGATAGAAAGTTTCAACATCTTTTAGCTGTGACTGAATATCAGAAATCTGCTTTGATATGCTTTCACCTGCTGATACATTGCTGAGAACATCTGAATAATTATCCCTGCTTAATGAAACATTAACACCGTTCTGGGCAAGCTGTGATTCAGAAAGGGCAAGCAATGAATCAAATATCTGTCCTGCACCTGAATTAAGTGTTTCGCTGTTTGAACTTAGCTGTGCAAGACCGTTGGACAAAGAACCTGTATATTCTGCAACAGGCGTATTGCTAAGCTGTGATGCACCTTCGGCAAGGCTGTTCACTCCGCCCGTATATTCCAGAAGTCCGTTATAGAACCGGTTATAGCTGTCAAGTGAATTTTTAAGTTCTGATATTTTCTGACCTACTGCATAATCAGCTGATTCTGATACTGCTGAAAGCACATACTGATAATTATCAATTGTGAGGTCTGAATCCATTCCCAAGCCTGAAAGCTGACTCTGAACTGTTGAAAGGAGTGCCTGAAAAACTGTTTCTGCTCCGCTGTTTATAGCTGAACTGTTTTCTGATAATTTCTTTGCACCGTCATAAAGGGTTTTTATTCCGTCAGTCAGTTTTCCGCTTCCGTCCAGAAGTTCACCGACACCGTCATCAAGAGTTACTGTGCTGTCTTTATACTCCTGAAGTGCATCTTTAAAATCCTCGCTTCCTGATTTCAAATCAGAAATATCATTTTTTAAATCCTTCTTTTTCTTTTCTACCTTATCAAGTTCATGATGTATATAGTCATCTTCAATCAAATCAGTATTAAAGTCAAGCTCTTTCAGTGAATCCTTGAAATCATCATCAGTCATAGTACATTCATCTTTTTTTTCATATGAATAAAGATATGTTTCTGACTGTGAAAGCTTTCCGCTTGCTTTCAGCTTGTCATAGCTTTCGGGAGTAACAAAGCATACACCAAAATTCTTAGGGTCTGCCGCAATATCCGTAAGGTTATTGGTTACATTATCATAATCAGGCGATACGCCTATTCCCGTTATACTGAAATCAATATCACCAACATTGAAAGTATCTCCTGTTTTTATTTCGTGGTAACCCGCATAATGCTTTTCAAGCATCATTTCATTGGCTTTTTCAGGTAAAGTTCCGTTAACAGCCTTCTGAATGTTTATATCATCACGAAGCTTGAATACCCTTAATGTAGAATTATCACTGAGAATAAAATCCATATAGAAATTTTCAACAATATGAATATTGTTATCTTCATAATATTGTAAATCACTCTGAGAAAGCGGGACAAAAACCGAAAATTCACCGTCTTCGACATTGCTTTCCTTATCATAATTCTTTACGCCGGTTGTAACTGTATCTGCTGAAGCTACCATACTTACTACAACATACATTGAAATAACTATCAGAAGCATAAGTGCAAACCAGCGAGGAAAATTCTGTTTTAAATCCCTCAGAAGTCTTTTGTTCAGATTCATCTGCATTCTCCTATAACTCTATCTTTTCAGCAGGAATGATATTTTCATTTAAGCTGTTTTCACAAATCATACCGTCTTTAATTCTGATTACTCTGTTCACCATATCCTTGATAGAAGCATTATGTGTTACAATCAGCATTGTTGTACCATACATATGATTGATTTTTTCAAGAAGAATTAAAATATCCTTTGAAGTTTTTGAATCCAATGCACCTGTCGGTTCATCACAGAGAAGAAGTTTCGGATTTTTAATCAAAGCTCTTGCAATTGCACATCTCTGTTGCTGACCGCCTGAAAGCTGAGCAGGAAATTTATTCTGATGTTCAACAAGTCCGAGAACTTCTAAAAGTTCATTCATATTCATAGGGCTTTTTGTCAGATATTCGCACACTCTTATATTCTCTTTGACTGTAAGGTTAGGAACGAGATTATAAAACTGAAAAACGAATCCGAGATAATCCCTTCTGTAATTGCTGAGCTTTTTTGAATTAAGTTTTGTGATGTCCAGACCCTCAATTGTAATCTTTCCACTGTCGACGGTATCAAGACCGCCGATACAGTTAAGAAATGTAGATTTACCTGAACCTGATGAACCAAGTATAACGCAGGTTTCACCCTTTGATATTTCAGCAGAAATTCCTTTTAAAACCTGTGTCGGATTTTCTTTTCCTCCATAGCTTTTTTTAATATTTTCAACCTTCAGAAAAGACATATCATCACTCCTTTACTCAGAACAAAGACAATCAATTACATTCTGGAATTGTTCTGTAAAATCACAGATAAAGCTGTTTTTATCAACAGTTCCGTTAGAAGCAAGAAGCGGACAAATCAGTACACCGTTTTTTGTTTCACTGCATGCAATCATGAAAAGATTGCAGGGTAATTTTGTATCCTTCATACTGTTGAACATTACATCAAAGTTTGATACAGTAAGACCGCAGAGTTCAAAAGCATCGGGCATCTTGTTATATGTCATAATACAGCCGAGTACACCGGACATAACTGCTTTTGCAAGGTCAAACGATAAAAGGCAACCATGTGAATGGCTTATACATTCCATACTCTGCATAAATATTGACCTTACTGTCTGTTTCAACGGCATTTTATCATCAATTTCAACTCTGCTGAAAGTTGCCTGAAACTGAGGTGCAATCAGATTTTTAAATGACGGGTCAGTTCTGTTTGCATACATGAAAAAGAATCCGGAAGAGTTCTTATTAAGCATTCTGCAAAGTGTCATATGATAAGCAGTCATAATTACATTGTTATATGTACAGCCGTAAATACCTGCACATTTTTTTACCTTTTCAACAGGAACTACAAACCATTCGGAAGCCTGTTCTGCATTTTCTTTCTTCGGGTATTCAATATAATCATTCAGTTCAAGCTTATTTTTCCAGAACTGGCAGTTTTCCATAAATTTTGGTGAACTGTAAAATTCAAGCTCTTTCTGATTGTATTCTGCCATTGTATGAGTAATTTCGCTGTCATCAAAATCAGGATTCTGATATGCTGAAAGCAGTTTCTGCATCAGAACTGCAATGCTATCTCCGTCAGATACAACGTGATATGTTACTGCAAAAAGGATATACTCATTTTCTGAAAGTTCATATACCTTTACGCAGAAAAGTTCATTGCCTGAAGCTCCGAAATCCTTTGCAAGAACTTCAGAAATATCCTTTCTTATTTCTTCTTCGCTGTTGACTTTTATCCAGTCTGCTTCGCATTCTGCTGTTTCATATACATACATATGAAGGTCATTATCCTCAACTTTGAGGTATGAACGCAGAGCATCGTTTCCGGATACCACATTGCTGAATGCCTTCTGAAACCGTTCCTTATCAAATTTCCCGCTGATTTTCAGTGCAGTATAAGGATTTATTGCTCCGTTCTGAAAACTGCTGAAAAGTCCGTATAAAACCTTCTGATACGGTGATACCGCAATTTCAGAAGGATTGTGTCCGCAATAATTCATAAGTTCTGTTACACTTCTCCTTTTTCTTTTTCATCAAGTTTTTCAGCTATCAAATCTGCAATATAATTCAGTGTAATGTTGTCTTTCAGATTTACATTTTCCTGCATGGATATTCCGAATTCGTCCTGACAGGAAACAAAAAGCTGTACAACGGTAATGCTTGTAAAGGAAAGATTATCAAAGAAGTTATCATCATCTTTGATTTCGTTTATGTCCATTTCCACGATTTCTGAAAGCATCTCACGGAGTTTGATTTTGATTTCATCTTTGGTCATAGTTTTATCAGTCCTTTCTATCAGAGTATAGCACTAATCAGACCGATATTCATACCGGCTGCACCGCCAACCATGACAATCTTGCTTCCCTTTTTGATTCTTCCTGCTTCACGGGCAAAGCAACTTGTCAGAGGAATGTTGCATGCTCCTACGTTTCCTGTATGGCGGATTACTTCAAAGAACTGTTCTTCTTTTGCACCGAGAATCTGACGTGAATTTTTTACTACCCAGTTAGCAATCTGTGTAGGGAGGAAGCAGTCTACATCTTCAGTTTTCCAGCCTGTTGCTTCCATTAATGCAGGAACATATTTTTTTGCAACTTCAGGGTGAAGGTCAGTAAGAGCCTTAACTGTTCCGGGAACGAAAAGCTTATCACTAGATTTAGGATATACAACTCCGCCTCCCCAGATTACACCGTGTTCCCAGAGTTCAGGAATAGTCTTGAACTTTGTGAGATAAATTCCTCTGTCGCCGTCTTCTTCTGTTGCCTTTGAAATTACGAAAGCACCGCCTCCGTCACCGACTGAAAGTGAAACAGGAGCTCTCATAAGAAGTTCTTCTTTATCAGTGTAGTCAAATTTTGTCCATCTTGAAAGGATTTCTCCGCATACTACAAGAACATTTTCTGCTTTTCCTGTACGGATAAGGCTGTCAGCAAGGTCAATTCCGCCGATAAAAGCGTTGCAGGCATTGAAAATATCAAAAGCATAGCAGTTCGGGATTCCGAGAAGCTGAACAACTCTGTTTACTGTTGCCGGTTCTGCAAAATCTCTTGTAATTGCACCGAAAATTACGGCATCAATATCTGAAGGAACAAGGCCTGCGTCCTTTATAGCCTCTGCACCTGCTTTTGCAGCAATATCAGAGCACCATTCATTGTCATCAGCATAATGTCTTGTTTCACAGCCTGTGAGCATTCTTACAAGTCCCTGCTTTATACCAAGTCTTTTAAAACCTGCTCTTTCTTCGATTTCCTCACTTGTGTATACCTTTTCAGGAAGATACTTACCCATACCTCTTATAACTGTTCTCATAAATTTAATTTTCCTTTCTGTAAAATAATTGTATTGAAATATTTTTTGTTTGACTCAAAAAATTCTGCCAGTTTGAAACGTGAACTTTCTCCTTTTGTTGTAACCGGCAAGGGATTTTCAGAAATGAATACTCCTGCAATTCTCTTGTCAGGCATAAGCTCCTGATTCTGACATCTTATCTTTTCTTCCAGAACTGTTTTTTCAGCTTCGGGAGCATATATGAACAGTACCGGACAATTCTGATAGCATGCTATACAGAACTGCGGAACATCTGAAAGAATTTCACAAAAAGATTCTTCCAGTTCTTCAGGATACAAATTTTCTCCGCTGTCTGTAATTATTACACTCTTGCATCTGCCTTTGAAGTAATAATCTGTATCAATATTTTCAAAAATATCACCTGTATGAAACCATTCATCTTTTCTCGGAATAAGTCCTTCTTCTGTAAGTACAGCAGAATAAAGGCAGTTTCCGTTTATTAAAAGTTCACCTGTTCCGGATTCTGAAATGTTTCCGTTTTCATCTTCAAAAGCAACTTTATAATCACTGCCTTTCAGGATTTTTCCGGTGTAATTGTATGATGTGTTATCACTGAAAAATCCTACCATTGCAATGCCGATTTCTGTCATTCCCCAGCCGTTGATTATCTCAAGGCTGAGATTTCTGAAATCTCTGATGAGAGTTTCTTCCGCCTTTGCTCCGGAACAGATTCCTGAAAGAAGTGAATCTCCCATAACTGCTCTGAAAGACTGTTCTGTTATCACTTTTGATTTTGTTTTTATTCTTACTACGCTGAATATGGCTTTCCATATGGCAGGTACACCTACCATATAGTTTATATCAGCCTTTCTGATTGTATCTATAATTGTAAGAATTCCGATATTATCAGGGAAAAATGCCGTATATCCGAATATCCATAAAGCCATAGCTGTTCCGAATCCCAGACAATGTCTTAATGGCAGTATCTGGAGAAATCTATGAATCTTATCGCCGTACATCTTGTCATAAGCAGATTTCTGAGCTGTTATGTAGTATATCTGTTCTGCAATACTTTCTGCTGAAAAAACATACAGTTTTGAATTGCTTGTAGTTCCGCTTGTGACGAATGCTGTTTTAGTTTCCCAGCATTCATCAGAAGTATTGTATTCACTGTTTACAGGAACTTTTTTCAGGTCATCTGTCATAATCAGTTCTTTTACATCAAGCTTTTCAGCTCTTTCATAATTATCTTCAATAACGGCTTCTATTCCGAGATTTTTTGAAAAGCTGTTGACCTGTTCTGCTGTAAATGAGCAGTTAAGCATTGCTACGCAGTATCCGCATTTTTCAAGGGCAAAGAATATGCTTACCCAGTACGGTGAATTATCACAGCAGATTCCAACCCATGTTCCTTTTTTCACATTTTTCAGTCTTTCAGCAAAATATGCTGAAAGGCTGTCTGTTATCTGCATAAATTTTTCTTTGCTCCACTGTACTTTCCTGCCGTTTTCAAAATATTCAATGAATATATCTCCCTTGAAGGCTTCAACGACATTTTTATACAGTTTTGCAAATGTTACTTCTGCCATATTATTTACACTCCTGTTCTTTTATTTTGTCACACCATTCTTTTATTGTCTGACTTGTAAAAATATCAGTCATAGTCATTGCAACACTGAATGTATCCTGTATAAATTTCAATACCTGCAAGGCAGTGAGTGAAGTTCCTCCTGCCATAAAGAAATTTGTATCTGTTTTTATCTGATTGTCATTAAGCAGTGTACGGCAGAATTCCAAAACCTGCTTTTCAGTTTCAGTCAGATTTTCTTCAGTTTCAACAGCATTTTCCTCATAATTTTCCGGAAGTGCATTTGTATCAAGTTTTCCGTTATGAGTAAGCGGTATTTCATCAAGACGCATTATATGTTTCGGAACCATATACTGTGGCAGATATTCAAGCACAAAGTTTTTCATATCTGCTTCATCAAGCTGTTTTTCCGCTGTATAATAAGCAAATATTGATTTTCCGTCACTGCCGAGTTTTACAGCACTGACCTGAACGCCTTCATACTTTCTGATAATTTCATTTATACCTGAAAGTTCTATACGTTTTCCGTTAATCTTAATCTGTCTGTCACTTCTGCCCATAAAGATGATATTGCCGTTTTCATCATATTTTCCTAAATCTCCGGTACAGTACATTGGGGTATCGGAATAAGGAAGCTTGACATATTTCTGAGCTGTAAGTTCAGGGGCGTTTACATATCCTTCTGTAATGCCTATACCTGCACAGTACATCATACCTGTAACATCAATCGGAACTTCTTCCATAGCATCATTAAGGATAATATATTTTGTATTGGATATTGGCTTTCCATATGGAATAAGACCGCTTTCAGCTTCTTCAGGTGTTACATCATGATAAATATTCCATAATGTTGTTTCAGTAGGGCCACCTACGTTTACAAGCTGAACATCAGGAATCAATTCAAAAATTGTTTTTGCAGTTTCAGGTAAAAGATAATCACCGCCTGAAATAACAAGTCTTATAGTTTTGATATTCTGCTTATTATAAACTGCTATAAGCATTTCGAGCATAGCAGGAACAGAATTCCATAAGGTTACGCCATTTCTTTCTATAAGTGTAAGCCAGTAATCAGGGTCTTTTGTGCGGATATGTTCAGGAATAATCATTGTTCCGCCACACATAAGCAATCCGAACATATCAAACATTGACATATCATGTGCAATATTTGTAAGGCAAAGTGCTTTGTCATTGCTGTTCATTTTGTATCTTGAAATTGTAAATAACAAGCTGTTTACAATTCCCTGCTGTTTTACAGCAACAGGCTTAGGCATTCCCGTACTTCCTGAAGTATGTATAATAGCAAATCTGTCTGAAAGTGATACAATACAGGGTTCTTTTTCAACTTCACAGGAATCAGCCTGCATAATCTTTTCCGCTGTAAAGACTTTGATTTCATCATCAGTAAATGCAGATGCCTTGCTTTCAGATGTAACAACTGCCTTGCAACCACAGTTTTTCAGACAATACTGAACTGTTTTAACAGGAAGTTCATATTCCAGCGGAATGTAAACTATTCCATAGTAAACGGCAGAAATAACTGAAAGAATCTGTATATCTGATTTTTCACAGTAAATTGCTACTGAATCACCGGCTTTGAGTCCGGAAAGCCGATATACACCGCCGATATAATTTATTGCCTTAAATACATCTTCGTATGTATATATTATGTCTTTGTATATGATACAAGGATTCTGGCTGTGAAGTTCAAACGAACGGTTAATAAAGCTGTTTACATTTTCAGTGATAACAAGTTCTTCCGATGCAGAATTTGCACTGTCTATTATTTCTCTGTCACGCTCAGGCAACGGAATATAAAACGGCTTTTCCCAGAAATCAGGTGATTTTATTGCGTTCTGGAGTATCTGCATCTGAAGTCCCGCCATTTCTTCAATCATTGTACCGTCAAGCAGTCCTTTGACATAGTTCCAGTTGAATTTTATTCTGCTTCCTACACGCTGTACATCAATATCAATCATAATCTGTGATGTAAAGGTGTTGTCATATATCATATCAAAAGTACGTTTCTTTTCAGACTGATAGTTAAGTATTGTTGAAAATACAATCGGTATTAATGCCTGACCATAAACATTTTTCTGCTTATAAATCTCACGGAGAATTTCAACACCGGTAAAGCTGTTGTGTTCATAAAGTTCCCAGAGCTGTTCCTGTGTTGCTGTTACAGCCTCTGCAAATGTCTGATTTGCAAGATGTTCAGCAGTGAATACATAGAATGATGAGCATTCTCCCATCATATACGGAATATCACTGTGGAAAAGCGGTCTGTCAGTTTCAGGCATACACATGAGAAGTTTCTGTTTTTTGTTCCAGCGGATAATTACTGAATTAAATACAGTAAACAGAATGGCAAACGGTGTAACTGAATACTTCTGTGCAAGTTCGCTTATAATTTTCCATTCATCTTCACTTAAACTGCATTCTTCCTGTGCATTTGTAATTTCTTTAAGTTCAAGCGGTTCGCAAAGGAGAGGAAGTGTAACAGCTTCAGGAAGTGCGGTAATTCTCTTAAGCCAGAAATTTTTATCCTCCTGATATTTTTCTGTACTCTTGATAAAATTTTTGTATTCACAGTAATCTCTGAATGTAACATCAACAGGGTGAAGATTTGTTTCTATATCCGTATAGAGTGCATCAAGTTCATCTAAGAACAGATTAATACTCCAGCCATCAGCAATAAGCAGGTCAAAATACATATGAACTATATATTTTTTATCTGAAAGCTTTGTTGCAATAAAACGGAATTTCGGATATTCTTCAAGAGGAATACAAAGTTTCTCACTTCTTTTTCTTATGCTGTCAATATATTTTTTCTGTTCTTCTTCTGTCTTGTCAGAAATATCAGTAACAGGTACATCAATAAACGGTATTTCATCTTTTACCTGCTGTACATGATTTTCGTAAATTACAAGACGAAGTACATCATGACGTTCCATAAGTATATGAAGTGCTGTAACAAAACGTTCACGGTTAAATGATTCACATTCCAGTTCACCATAACCGCATGAAGGTCTGCCACCGAGTTCAAGTGCTGAATTTCTTCCGACAACATAAGCTTCCTGCAATTCAGTAAGATTGAACGGTTCTTTGCGTTTTGAAGAATCAATATTAAATCTGACAACCTTGTGTCTTTCATCTGAAATCGTTTTTGCAATGTCACGGATACAGGTTTTGTTAATCAGTTCCTTAATCGGAACACTGATGCCGTCTTCAAGCTTAAGTTTGTTGACAATCAGAATAGCATTAAGAGAGTTCATACCAAGAGAATAAAGGTTTTCTGTCGGAGAAATACGTTCCACTCCGAGAACTTCTGCTATAACCTTGTGGAGCTGAAGTTCTTCTTTAGTAAATATATACTC
>CAKSPD010000011.1 GCA_934481385.1 uncultured Oscillospiraceae bacterium | reverse complement strand
ACTCGATGTTATCTTTCTGTCATTCGTTCAAATCGCGTGCATCTTCACGTGGCTAAAATAGTGTCAACAGGCTCTAGCCTTCTTCAATATGACTGCTTTCACATAGTCAATAGAATCTGAAAGTGTCACACTACCAGTCAGTAAACTGAAAATTGGATACCCCATGTATCTTCTCAAACCACATATATATACTGTCCATTGCTTGCCAAGAAACGACTCATCTTTCAAAAAATAATTTTCTCATATACGCTGAAAGTAGCATTGCACATGGTTTACTGTTTATAAATCAATGGTATTTATTCATCTTTATAACCATATTGTTCTCTCATGTATTTAGTATGTTCAAGTTCAGCTTCTTGTTTTTCACGAAAATTTCTTGTGGTTGCAATTTTAGAAATAGCATTATCTACTTCACTATCAAGCTTATAGTTGTGTTTTCTTTTATATCTATTGGAGCGTTTCACTAATTAGAGTAATATCTTGCTTGCAAAAGCAAATGCGGTGTATGAAGTATAATCAGACATATCCCTATTACACACAAGAAATGAAATCCCAAAAACAGGAATTATCCAATTCAATATCTTGCATAGGCGAAATAAATTTCTATTTATATTATATCATCTCTTTCTCAGTACTCCTCATCATAAGGCAGAATCGGTATTGCGGTATTTTTGCTCATCTGATAATATCTTTTCGTATTGGTATCATACATCAGCACTGGAATTACACCGCTTTTATGTACAGTTCCATCAAGATAGTAATGACTTTCACCGTCATAATAAATATCATGAAAATACGGATTATCTGCAATGGAATACGTTCCGACATGACCTGCGATAATATCCATACAGAACTTTCCTGTTCTTGCAGGAAATTGCTCAGTATATTCATAATCAGTTGTACTCCATTCCCATGTTTCTCCTGCCTCCTCACATACGCCTGCATGACAAAAAATCTGCGTATCCGTTGCATAATAACGCGGAAGATTATACATCCAGTTTATGTATTTGTCCTCACGGGCTTCATCACATTCTATATCTTCCTGCTCTGTAATAGACCACATACCATTCATCACCATTTCTTCGTGATTGCCCATCAGAGCGATTACTTTGTCACTGCCGTACTCCTCCTGTAATGCAATAATTCTGTCCAGCACAGAATAGCTGTCATAGCCATGGACATAGTCGCCACACAGAATAAGCATATTATCACCAGAAAGGTCTACAAGTTCCAGAGCTTCTTCAAATTCTACGGGAGAGCCGTGAATGTCACTCATTGCAAAAATTTTCATATATTTTACTCCATTTCTATAATTCTTTTGTGCATTGCTTCAACCATAATACATCCACGTTTTAATATCCAATCATGGACATTTTTGAAGTATTCATTACACTGGTCAGTAGTTTCAGGCAATACTGCACCACCGAAATGACCTTCCCATAGTTCCTCTGGTTTGCCATATGTTCCATCATTGTTTTTCTTGACAAAATTCTTTAAATAATTTTTTTCAACAAATGTATTCCAACTACCGATTAAAATACAGACGATGAGCCTGCGGACAAAATTTCAACAACAAACCATTTCTATCCTTTAAAATTGATTCAACATGGTTAAAGTAATCCTTCCTTTTCAAAAGCCTGATTCAAATCAGCAATAATATCTTCAATATCCTCAATGCCAACACTGAAACGCAAAAATCCGTTATGAAATTCTTCTGGATAAAGATATTGCCTTTCATCATTTTCACCAAGGAATACAATAAGACTTTCATCATGTCCCAGAGATACGGCAGAAGTGATTACTTTTAAATGGCTGACAAATCTGTTATATGTATCATGACCAGCATTTAATCCAAATGAAAGTACACCACCAAACCCTGGATTCATTTGTGATTTTGCAATATCATGTCCTTTATGATTGTTCAGTCCTGGATAAGCAACAAAACTTACTCCTTTCACTGTTTTGAGATATTCCGCAACTTTCATGGCATTTTCATTATGCTGTTTCATACGAAGCGGAAGTGTAACTGAACCACGCATAATAAGCCATGCATTAAAAGGGCTAATTGTTCCGCCAAGATTTATCTGTGATTGAGCTCTGATAATATCAAGATATTTCTTTTTTCCAATAATTGCTCCTCCCATTGCATCTCCATGTCCGTTTATATATTTTGTCAGACTTTCTACTGTAAAATCTGCTCCCAGTTCTATCGGACGCTGATTATATGGAGAGGCAAAAGTATTGTCAACAGACAATAATACTCCGTTTTCGTGAGCAATTTCAGCAATTGCACGAATATCTGAAATTGTCAATGTAGGATTTCCAGGAGTTTCAATATGGATTAATTTTGTATTTGGTCTGACAGCCTTTTTAACTGCTTCCAAGTCAGAAGTGTCTACAATTGTTGTTTCAACGTTAAATTTATTTTTAAACAATTCGTTTAACAGACGATATACTGCAATATATGTTACACTTGAAAATATCACATGGTCACCGCTTTCAAGTAATGCGAAAAACAAACCGGAAAGTGCTGCAACACCGCTTGCAAGTACAATGCAGTCTTCGCCTCCTTCAAGTGAGGCAAGGCGTTCCTGTAAATACTGCTGATTAGAGCCACCGTTTCTGGTATAAAGATTTTTTCCTGCACTGCTCCAGTTCAGTTCACTTGGGTCATAAGGAAGCTCATAACTGTTTGCCATTGTAATAGGTCGCTTTATTGCTCCTGTTTCACCGTCAATGGCATTGCCAGTATGTACTGCTCTGGTCTGAAATCCATATTCATTTCCATAAATTTGCTTGCTCATAATATATTCCTCATTTCATATTATTTTTATAGGATTACTATATTATATCACAACAAAAAAAGATTGTCAATAATTATTAATCAGATATTTCAGAAAAAAGTGATTTTAATCCTTAAAAATTTATATCTTGAATTTTCAATTGAAAACATAACAAAAAAGTCCGGAAACCTAAAATTTTCCGGACTTTTTAATGGAGCTGATGAACGGATTTGAACCGTCGACCTACGCCTTACCAAGGCGTTGCGCTACCTACTGTGCCACATCAGCAACAATATTATTATATACTAAAGATTGAAATTTGTCAAGAGGTTCAGACATATTTTTTTTATTTAATTATAGCAAATCAGTTCGTTGTGCAAAGTGCCGAAGTTTTGTAAAATTATGGCGTTAAAGATAAAAAGATATTGCACTTGCGGAACATATAATATATAATCATATAAGAGTATAATTAAATAAGGAGATTGATGATGTTTAATATTATCAAAAAAAAATTCACTCACACCCGAATAATAGCATTGAGCTTTGCTGTTATAATTTTAATAGGCTCTGTATTGCTGACACTGCCGATAGCATCAAGAAACAGAACTGTAACGCCGTTTATAAACAGTCTGTTTACTGCGGTAAGCTCAACATGTGTAACCGGACTTTCTGTATATGATACTTATTCACACTGGTCACTTTTCGGACAGCTTGTAATTTTATGTATGATACAAATCGGCGGACTCGGATTTATGACAATAATAGTTATGCTTTCGCTACTCCGAAAAAAAGGAACATCACTTCACGAACGCCGATTGCTTATGCAATCTGCCGGAAGTATTGAAATGGACGGTATCAACAAACTTTTAAAAAGTATCTTTGCAGGAACTTTTCTGTTTGAATTTGTGGGAGCAGTTCTGCTTTCGTTCCGTTTTTGCGGACAGATGGGCATAAAAAAAGGAATATGGTATGCTGTTTTTCATTCAATATCAGCATTCTGCAATGCCGGATTTGACCTTATGGGACAATTCGGAGAAACTTCATTTACAGATTATTCTGATGACTGGCTTGTAAATCTTACACTCATTTTTCTGATAACTATGGGAGGTCTTGGATTTCTTGTCTGGAATGACCTGCTTAAAAACAAGTTTCATTTCAAAAATTACAGTCTGCATACAAAAATAGTAATCACAACATCTTTTATACTTCTTTTCGGTGGAACTGTTGTATTTTTCTTTACTGAAAAAAATCACGCCTTTGCAGGAATGAGCATACCAAATCAGATTTTATGTTCATTTTTTCAGTCTGCAACAACAAGAACTGCGGGATTTTTTACAGTACAACAGGCTGATTTAAGCAACTCAGGAAGTATAATTTCATCAGTTCTGATGCTTATCGGAGGTTCTTCAGGTTCTACTGCCGGAGGAATAAAAACAACGACTTTTGCAGTATTTATTATAAGCAATTTCTGTTTTGCAAGAAACAATGATAATATTGTAGCTTTCAAGAAAAGACTTGATACTTCCGCAGTAAAGCAGGCTGGTTCTATTGTATGTGTTTATATATCTGCTGTAATTGTTTCATCATTTATAATATGTGCTATTGAACCATTTGGTATGCGTGAAATATTCTATGAAACAATATCTGCAATAGCTACCGTAGGACTTTCAATGAATATGACTCCTTCAATGAGTATTGTTTCAAAAATAATAATTGCACTTCTGATGTATACCGGAAGAATAGGCGGTATGTCAATGGTTATGGTTCTTGCTGAAAAGAAAGACCGCTCCCCTCTTGAAAGACCTGTCGGAAAAATATTAATAGGCTGATTATAAAAGCGGTGAGGCTTAAAGAAAAGCTCACTGCTTTTTTTGCGGAAAAAATTTTCAGAAATCTCTTGACAAAATAAAAATATTGTGTTATTATAACACTGTACTAATCGATTAATACAATAAATAAAGGAGTATTTTAAAATATGAAAAAAAGAAAACCTCTGATTATTATTTCAATTGTAGTTGTTATTGTCATTATTGTGGTAATACTGACATCTTGTTTTTCAAAATCACCATCAGAAAGCAATGTTTCAGCTCCTGTAACTGATACTGCTTTAATTGAAAAGCAGAATCTTGTAAACAGTATAAGTGTATCAGGAAATGTTGAGGGAGATAACCTCGTTAAAATTACAAGCACTGTAAATTCAAAAATCAAAACCCTTAATGTAAGTATTGGCGATTCTGTGAAAAAAGGTGATGTTCTTTGTACTTTTGACAGTTCCGATTTTCAGGACGAATATAATTCACTGAAAGAAACTGTTGAAAAAACTCAGGAAATGAACCGGAATACACACGAGATAAACCAAAGAAATCTGCTTAATGCTCAGAAAGAAAAAGATGCTGTTCTTGCTCAGGCTCAGAGAGCTATTGACAGTGCTGTTGATGCCCGTGACAAAGCTTATCAGAAATATAATGACCTTATCGGAAAATGCAATGAATATTCCGAAAAAAAAGACAGCCTGTACAATCAGTTTCAGGAATCAGGTGATGAACTTGTATATCAGGAATATCAGGAAACCTTACAGCTCTTTACATCAACAGAAACAGAACGTGATACTCTTGAAAGCCAGTTAAGCACATATGATGATGCTGTTCAGACTGCACAGGATTCGTATGAAACTTCTGAAAGAACAGCTGATTCTTCTATTCAGACTATACAGGATACCATAGATTCAGAAAAATTCAATACAGACAATTCTTCTCAGACACAGCTTGAAAAACTTGCTCAGAAAATTGAAGACTGCACTGTAAAAGCTCCGAGAGATGGAATAATAACTTCTCTCAGTGTTGCTGAAGGAAGTATCCCCGCTACTGATGCTATTATGACTATCGAAAGCAATTCAAACCTTAAAATAAATGTTCAGATTAAAGAAGCTGATATTCTCAATGTCAAAGAAGGTATGAAAGCAACTATCAAAACAGATGCAACAGGCGATAAGGAATTTAAGGGAACTGTTTCAAAGGTTGTAAATATATTCAGCGGTGCTGACCCTGCAACACAGACAGAGGGAGGATATACAGCCGAAATAACTGTTGATGATTCTGATACTTCACTCCTTATTGGTATGAATGCAAAGGTTAAAATCATCACAGACGAAAAGGATAATGTTCTTGCTGTTCCTTATGATGCTGTTTCAGAGGATAATATAATATATATTGCAAGACAGCAGTCAGACGGTTCTTATAAATCAGAGGCTGTAACAATCGAAAAAGGTATGGAATCCGATTATTACACAGAGATTATTTCCTCCGAAATAAAAGAGGGTGACTTGATTGTACTTTCCCCGCAGTCTATGCATGACGGAAGAACTATCAGGATTGAGGAAACTGCAAATGAGTAAAACTGTCATATCTATGAAAAATATAATAAAACGCTATTATATAGGTCAGCCGAATGAACTCCAGATTTTAAACGGAATATCACTCGATGTCCACGAAGGCGAATTTGTTTCAATAGTCGGTGCTTCAGGTTCAGGAAAAAGTACACTTATGAATATTATTGGTGCTTTGGACAGAGCTACTGAAGGAACTTATTTTCTCAACGGTACTGATATAAGCACTTTCAGCGACAAACAGCTCAGCCGTATAAGAAATTCTGAAATAGGATTTGTTTTCCAGACTTTCAATCTGATTCCAAGAACCAACGCACTTAAAAATGTTGAACTTCCTATGCTTTATGCAGGAGTTCCAAGACATGAACGTTCTGAACGTGCTATGAAACTGCTTGAGCTTGTCGGTATGAAAGAAAGATATACACATCAGCCGAATGAACTTTCAGGCGGTCAGAAACAGCGTGTTGCAATTGCAAGAGCTATGGCAAACAATCCTTCAATTCTGCTTGCTGATGAACCTACCGGTGCATTGGATACCAAAACAGGCAGACTTGTTATGGATATATTCCATAAGCTTCACAAACAGGACGGAAAAACTATCGTTCTTATAACTCACAGTCCCGAACTTGCTCAGGAAACAGAAAGAATTGTTACTATAAGCGATGGTTCTGTAATTTCAGATACGGGGGTGAAAAGAAATGGGACTTATTGAAAGTATCAGACTTGCATTTTCTTCACTCTCTGCAAATAAAATGCGTTCACTGCTTACAATGCTCGGAATTATTATCGGTATAAGTGCCGTTATAACTATTACAACTATCGGAAATTCTATTCAGCAGACACTTAAAAATACTTTTGCACAGATAAATATGAATTATTTCTATGTTATACTGACTACAAAACCATATGACGAAGAAAACAGCGATATGACAGCAGATGAATATGATGATTCTGTTTATATGACTGATGAAGATATGATTACTGATGATATGCTTAATGAACTTCTTGAAAAATATCCTGACCAGTTTAAAATTGCAATGTCAGAAAGCTATGCAAGCGGTGAAACAATAAATTCAAAAAATGAATATATCAAAACTGCCCTGACAGGTGTTACTGATGGTTATCTTGAACAGGGAAAAATTGAAATTATAAGCGGAAGAAATATTACCCAGCGTGACAATACTGAAAGAAAACATACCGCTGTTGTATCTGATGTATTTGTAAAACAGTATTTCGGTGAAAATGAAAATCCAATAGGAAAACGTATTTCATTTTCTGTAAACAATGCTGAAATTCAGGAATTTACAATTGTCGGCGTATATGAATATTCAGAGGCAAAACTCGGAAAGTTCCCTGCCGGTTCAAAGGAAATCGATAAAGTTACACCGGTATTCATTCCTCTTGATACAGTCTATGAATTCAAAGGAATTTTAAATCCTACTTATGAATATACTGTAATTCTCTGGAATACAGATTATGATACATCTGTTGCTGAAGAAAATGTCCGCACATTCTTTGAAGAACAGTATCAGCATAATAAATACTGGACAGTTTATGTTGAAAATGAACAATCTATGCTCTCAATGATTAACAACGTTCTTAATGTCATAACAATTGCAATATCCGTTATAGCTGCAATATCCCTTGTAGTAGGCGGTGTTGGTGTTATGAATATTATGCTTGTCAGCATTATTGAACGAACGAAAGAAATCGGAATACGAAAAGCTCTCGGTGCTCAGAATTCATCTATAAGACTCCAGTTTGTCGTTGAGGCTGTTATAATCTGTCTTATAGGCGGTATCATAGGTATAATTACAGGTATACTGAACGGTGTTATTATCGGAAAGATTGTTTCATATCTTGTAAACAATATCTATACTGATTATATGGACATTATTATAATATCCATTCAGCCGTCTGTTACAGCTATTATAATATCTGTTATATTCTCAATGCTTACAGGTATATTCTTCGGATATTATCCGGCAAACAAAGCTTCAAAAATGAATCCTATTGATGCTTTGAGATATGATTGATATTTTCTAACCTATATAATTTATACAGAAAAGCTTTCGTTTTCCTCCCGAAAGCTTTTTTGCTGTTAAAAAATAATTTTTGATGAATATACTTGAACATTTCATAAAAATATGATAAAATTAACTATATCCTTTTATAAAGCAGGTGATTATATGATTGATAACAAAAAAGTTATTGCTCTATGTGTTTCAAGAGTACATGAACCCATTAACAATAAATTGATTGAATTTCTGAACCGCAGACTAATTTTAAATAACTGCACATTATTTGTTTATAATGTATGCTATGATTTGAATTGGTACAGTAAAAATCTGCTGTGGCATAATAACATAAAATCAGCTCAGGTTGCCGTTTTTGACCTTATCGATACCGATATAACAGATGTCATCATCATTATGGACGATGTAATCAAAGATAAGTCAACCATTATGAATATTATAGATAAAAAAGGATTATCAGGAATCCCTGTTATAATTGTTGACGGAAAATATCCGAACTGCATTAATGTTACATTTGACTATGAAAAGGGATTTGAACAAATCGTCCGCCATGTAATTGAATTTCATAAGGTCAGACGTCCTCACTTTATGGCAGGATTTAAAAACGATTCCTTTTCTGAAAAACGTCTTGATATATTCAGAAAGGTTATTGAGGAAAATAATATCCCTTTCAGCTGGGATATGGTAAGCTATGGTGATTACTGGTTTGAACATTCTTTTAATGCCTGCAACAGACTTATCGAAAACGGAAATATCCCTGAAGCTATAATATGTGCCAATGATATGATGGCTATGGGTGTATGCCGTTCGCTTATGAATCACAATATAGCTGTTCCTGATGACGTTATTGTAACAGGTTTTGACGGCATAGATGAAATAAATATGTGCTTCCCTGCTATAACTTCGTGTGCTTTTCTTGCCGAAGATATGGCAGAACAGATTATGCAGATTATTCTTAAATCATTCAGAGGAGAAAAACTGCTTGAAAATTATGTAGTTCCGCCCTCAAAACTGATAATTTCAGAATCCTGCGGTTGCCCTAAAGATAATTCATTCGATTCGATAGGCTATTTTCTGAACCGTTTTTATCGCTATACTGACCAGGAAAAAATTCTTAGTGAGGTTTCATCAAAAATTCATACCGCTGAAACTACTCATGAAGCTGTTACACTCTGGAAAAACAATACTGACTATAATCTTGTATGCCTTATAAACAAAGGTTTTCTTGATGACAGCTATAAGGACAAGCAGAAACCTTTTGAATCAGTTATGACTGTATTTACTGATACAGACAAAAATCAGACTGATGTTTATGACTTTCAGCGTAAGGATATAATTCCTGATATAAAAAAATTTATTGGCAATAAAAAGCCTCTTATATTTACTGCTCTTGAATATCTCAATGAGCCTTTCGGATATGTATGCCTGAGCTTTGATTTATGTGATTACTGTCAGATTCCTGATATTATATTTTCACTTAACCACGCAATAGGCGGTTTCAAAAATATACACTATCAGACCATGCTCGTTGAAAAAATGGAACGTATTTATATGCTTGACTCCCTCACCGGTCTTTATACCAGAAGCGGTGGATTTAATCTTCTGAACAATCTTTTCAGAAAGGCTGTTGATGAAAATCTGCCTGTAAATACAGTTCTTGTTGACCTTGACAAACTTAAATATATCAATGATACATTCGGTCATAATGCAGGTGACAATGCAATATATATAATGGCTGAAGCTCTGAAAAAATGTTCTCCGAAAAATGCCCTTTGTATAAGATTCGGCGGTGATGAAATGACTTCATTCTTTATTGGTAAGTGTGAACCGCTTAAAATAAAATCCGATATTTATAATTATCTGAAAGATTATAATGAAAAATTCAAAAAGGATTATACAGTTTCAGCAAGTGTGGGAATATACTCAACTTCTGTTTCTGATGAAATGAATTTTGAAACACTTATAAAAAAAGCTGATGAACTTATGTATCTTGATAAAATTTCAAAAAGATAATTTCCAAAATAAATTAACTTCTCTCTGGAGGATAAAATGAATTATATCGGCTCTAAACATTCACTTCTTGACTTTCTTCACGATACAATATCAGAAGTTACAGGCTTTAAGGAAGGTGATGAATTTACTTTCGCAGACCTCTTTGCCGGAACAGGTGCAGTAGGTACTTCATACAGAAAAAAAGGCTGTAATGTCATATCAAATGATATACAGTATTACAGCTATGTTCTTAACAGGCATTATATTGAAAACAGTCTGTCCCCTGATAATGAACTGCTTGAATATATGAACACCCTTAAAGGAATAAAAGGATTTATTTACAATAATTATTGCAGTGGTTCGGGTAGCGGACGAAATTATTTCACAGATTCAAACGGTATGCGTTGTGATGCTATGCGTTCGGAACTTGAAAGGCTTTACAGAGAAAAAAAAATAGACAGTTCTGTATATTTTCATTTTCTTGCAAGTATCATAAATTCAATTGATAAATATGCAAATACTGCTTCCGTTTATGGTGCTTTTCTGAAACACACGAAAAAATCTGCTGAGAGAAATTTCCGTCTTGAACTTCTTCCCGTAATAAACGGAAAAAAAGGCAAGGCATATAATGAAAATATCAGCATTCTTATAAAAAAAATATCCGGTGATGTCCTCTATTTAGACCCTCCGTATAATGCAAGACAATATAGTGCAAATTATCATGTTCTTGAAACTATTGCAAAATATGACAATCCGGTTCTTCATGGCAAAACAGGTCTGAGGGATTATACAAATCAGAAAAGTGAATTCTGTTCATCTAAAACTGCTGAAAATGTTTTCAGAAACCTTATTGCAGATGCAGATTTTAAATATATTTTTCTGAGCTATAACAATGAAGGCATTATGTCCCTTGAAGCAATTAAAAAAATTATGTCAGAATTCGGAGAATATCAATGCTACACAAAGCAATACAGACGTTTTAAAGCAGACAAAAACGAAAACAGAAATATAAAATCTGATTCAACTGTTGAATATCTTCATTGTCTTATAAAATGACGGTTCATTCTGAACCGTCATTTTTATATGCTGTTATGGCAACTTTCTTCAAACTCATATATCAGAGTAAGAAGTCTGGAACGCTCTTTTAAAGGAAGTGAATTTAAAATTCTTGCAACTTCTGCGGAAATTTCGTCATATTCCGATTTATCGCTGTGAATATTGACAGTCCCGCTTGAATTTGTTCCTATCGCACCTATATTTGAATTCAATATACTGTTTGATGTTTCTGCTCCGTAAAAAAGATAATCCAGTGATACGTTGAAATATTTTGCGATTGCGTAGATATGTTCTATTTTAGGGCTTGTTTCTTTATTTATCCAGTCACTTACTGTATTTGGCTTTACTCCTACAAATTTAGCAAGGTCTGCTTGTGAACATTTTTTTTCTTTAAGAAGATAAGCTATTCTTTGGTTAAAATTCACAAAATTTCACTCCTTATTCGTTAAATCGGTATTTTGCTATTGACATATTCGGCGTTTAGGTATATAATGTAAATACAGACAACATTTTGTCGTATTCCATTTTTACAATTATATCATAAAAAAAAATAAAAGTAAACAGAAAGGATTGCTTTTTATGAATTTTAACTCTCCCCCGCTTGTTTTAAAAAAGTTTATTCAGCTTAACATCGATGACTGCAACATTTTTAAGCTTTATGATTCTGAAAGCAACTGTATTTTTACAGGAAAAATTTCCGAATTTTTCGACATGTGTTTTGAAAATCCGGAATACTGCAAATACCTTAAATGGTATATCAGACATTTTTCATCTGACACTTTGTTTATATCAAAAGAATTTAATGAAAGGAATTACAGCTATGAATGAATATGACCTGGCAATTCTTCTTATTGCCTATGCTGAAAAGTGTGCTAAATCCTGCAACAGAAAACACCTCCAGCAGACTGTCAGAGAACTGAAAAAAAAGCTGAATGACAACGAAATCCGCAAGCTTTATCTGTCTGATGAAAGTATTTTCAGGATTACAAAAAAAATATAGGCGGTATTAAAAACCGCCTTTTCAGCTGTCAATAGCCTTTCTTTTTAATTTTTTTCTGAAATTTTGCATCTATTTTAGCAAGTCTCTTTTTTTCCTTTGCCATTTTAAGCATTTCAAGCTTTGAAAGAACTTTTGAACTTTTTTCGGATTTAGGCTGTTCAGGAACAACTTCCTGAGATGGCACAGAGTTTGAACTGCTTCCGAGAAGAGTATCAAGTTTCTGTTTATATATTGAACTTCCGGCTGAACCCTGTGAAGAATTTGAAGAAGACATCTGTGAATAGTAATATGAAGAAGATGATGTTCCGGAATTTATAGTGTTTTTTCCATGATTATACGGTGACTGATACTGTTCATTCTTCTGATATGAAGAATCTGAAAATCCTTCTGAAAAGCTGTTATACTGTGAAACACCGGTATCATATTTGCTATTATAATAATTATTATGTTTGGTATGTATGCTTTCTGATGAATTTGAAACAGGAATCTGATTTAAAGCCTTTGGTTTCGGAATTTCATCTTTTTTATTAGGGTCGTACATTTCAAATTCTATATTTCCGTCCCTTACTATATTGCTTTTCTGATTTTTGATTTCTGGTTCATAGAACGGATTATCCTCATCAGCTTTGACCTCTGTTACATAGTCAACAGATGACGGAGATTCAATTTCAAAGTCATCTTCACTTTTTTTTGTACCTGCTGTTTCAACTTCAAATTTTTTAGGTTCTGAAAAAACGTTTTTATTATCCTGAAATTCTTCTGATTCAAAATCAAAATCGCCAAAATCCATAGAACTGCTGAAATCATTCACGGGAGGCACGGGAGGCGGAGCAGGAATACTTTCAGGCTGTGAAAATTTACTTGTGGGCATAAGAACACTCAGATTTATTGTACCGCTTTTTGATACAGCTATTTCACAGTTACGGTTTTCGCTGTCCATTTTAAAAATAATATCCCTGCATTTTTCACATGGAAGAACTACTTCTCCGTTTTTGAACATAACAGTCATCATTTTTGATATACGTCTTTCACCGTCAATCATCATAGATACAATGGCATTATATTCAGCACAACTGTTTTTTTTGCTGTTTTCAGCAGTTGTTCCTGTAATTCCTGAATAAACACGTCCGCTTGCAGTAACAAGAACACACACTGACGAATTTTGAGATACAGAATAGTTTCCGTCTGCTGTTCTAAGATTTTCGATTATACCGACAGCAGTATTATACATTTCCTGCAAATCCATTTAGCATTACTTCCTTTCAAAAATAGGTTAAAAGGCGGACAGAAAGTCCGCCTGATTTTTTAAACAACTTATCTGGCAGTCTGCTGAAGTCTGTTATAGAAACAAGGTCTGTCTTTTCCTTCTGCCTTTGCATTAAACATTGCTATATCTATACATTTGAATATATCCTCTGAGGTGCGTGCGTCCATAGGGAAAGATGCAACGCCATAGCTCATTGTAAGGTGAAACAAAGCACCGTTTATGGCAACCGGTTCGGATATAACGCTTCTGAGTCTGTTTATATAATCATTTATCTGAACATCGGAATAACTTCCTTTCAGCATAACCGCAAACTCATCACCGCCGATTCTTCCGACAAAATCCCTGTCACCGCAAATGCTTCTGAATCTTTCAGCAAAGTTGCAAAGCATAACATCACCTGAATTATGACCATGTACATCATTGATTTTTTTGAAGTCATCTATATCGGCATAAATTACAGTAAAAACTGTATCATTTTTGATATTTTCCTCAAGCTTGCTGATAAAAAGCTGTCTGTTCGGCATATTTGTAAGAACGTCATAATAAGCAAGATAAGTAAGTTTTTCGTCCTTATCTTTCATTATTCTGTTGGCTTCAACAATCTGATTATAGCTTTCAGTAAGTTCATTATTCATTCTTCTTGTCTTGCTTGAAAACACATAAATTATAGTGATTGTTATAACTGTACAGACCGGAATAACCATTCCCGGAAGTGATGCCATATTTTTAGTTTTAACAATCTGCATTATTACCGGAAAGATAGAAAGAATATTGATTATAACACCGGCAATATAGCCTTTTTTATGTGAGAGAATTACAAGCAAGGTAGATATAATAACCTGAATCTGAGCAAAAACACCATTAAGCTGAGTTGTTCCCTGTCTTGTAAGATTAGTTTGAATCAGAGATATTCCTACAAATAAAACAATTCCTATAATGAGATAAACTATCTCTGATTTTTTGTTTGATTTTGAATTCATTTTAAGCTCCTTATTACTGTTGATTTTCTTCATTCTGCTGTCTGAGCATAGCCTGTTTTGCTTTCATTTTTTTGATTTTTGCAGCATGTTCAGCCTTACGCATAGCAGAACGGCTGTTATTTATCTGAATCTGATTTCTTATGGCTTTTATATTTTCATCTATGAGTGTTTTATCAAAGACGCATGAAAAAGAAATATCGTCCTGAGTTCCGTATTTTGTTCTTTTTGTAAGATTTCTTAAAACGATACTTTTAAAATCATCAGGATTATCGAGCTGACCTGCAATAATTGTATGGTAATCGAGAAAGTCCTCCGAACTTCCGAATGATGTATAAAGCCCGTCTGTTGAAACGAACATTGCAAGCGGTTTATCGAATGTATAAAAAAGGCTGAACATATCTATTGCATTGGAGTTGCACATTGATGCAGTGAGGTTTGCAGGATTTTCATCGCTTTCAATGGGCATTTCTGTTTCGCAGTCACTATCAAGAACAACAAGACTTCCGTCCCCAATCTGAAGTCCGAAACTGAAATTTTTACCCATTACGACAGCGATAAGAGTAGTTCCATACATAGATTCCATTCTTATAGCTTTGAATTCATCATCGGTAAAATTTTTCTTTTCTTCATCAGTTACAGGGTTATTTCTGTGATACCAGCTTACTTCCTTGTTCCAGTATGAGATAATATATTTCTGAATTTTTTTAATAACTTTCTGTGGATTTTTTTCAAAGCTTTTTTCAAAATCAAAAGCATTGTGATAGAAATTATCTATTGTTTTGAGTGTTACTTTTACCGCAAGCTTTGAACCTACATCACTTCTGAAATGTTTCTTGCTTCCATGTCCGTCAGCTACAACGGCAACAGCATAATTTTCATGTGCTTTAAAGTCTGACCAGTCCTGACATACTTTTCCGCTTTTGATATGGCTTTCTCCCTGTACGGTATAATTAAACCCGTCAAACATTTCTGCACCTCCTTTTCTGACACAGGCAAATCATATATGAATTACCAGCCTGAATCGAAAGGAATATCCTTCGGATAATCTTCTGAATTTACAATTTCCTGAATCTGTTCGCCAAGCTGTTTCTGTTTGCTTTGTGAAACATCTTCAAAGTTTATTTCGCCTGTTGTATCATCAGAAAGAGTCATACTCTTACTTCCTATCTGAGATGATGTAACAGCAATTTTCTTTATAAGGTTAGCAAGCTGACCGCCTGAATATGCGTGTACAACGGTATCTGAAGTTCCGGTAAATTCGGCAAGCATATCATCATTAGCTTCTTTTCCGATTCCGAGGGCAACTTTAAGACCATGCTTATACCAGCTGTTTTCATTTAATTTTCTAAGACCTTTTTTATAGTCATCAGAAGGATAGCCGTCAGTCATAAGGAATATTACAGGGGCAAAGGAAAGTGAAGGAGAGTTTAAAAAGCTGTTTCTTGAAAGTCTTATAGCAAGTTCTTCAAAAGCAGCACCCATATTTGTAATTCCGGCAGGTGAAAGTCTGCTCCATTCAAATTCCTCAATTGAAATTGGTTCGGGGTACATCCACGCAAGGTGTGTTGCAAATGTAAGAACAGCAACCTTAACATCAGTATCAGCTTCGCCTACACGACGTATTTCAGGCATAAGTTCCTCCATAGCAGTGTTAAGCTCACCCATTTTTGTACCTTTCATGCTTCCGGAAGTATCTATAAGAAAAAATATTACAAGACTTTTTCTTGAAACTCCCATAGCATTCAGCGGGTCGTCATCGAAATCAAGTGATTTTTCAAATTCATCATTCATATTCTAAAAACTCCTTATCTGCATAAAATGCTTTTTTATATTATATATGTGCTGTTACACCGCCAAAGTCGATTGAAAGACCATGCCATATCGGAAAACCTCTGCCGTTTTCTATTTTATAGATTTTTCCGTCAGGCATTTTTACATTCCACGTATTTCCGGAAAGGTTTTTAATTCCCATCATACCCTTTTTAAGTTTGTTTTCAACAACCTCACCGGTAACTTTCTGGAAATCATCAGAGCCGGCAACAGTTTCACATGCAAAAAATTTTTTTCCGATATAAAGAGGAACTCTGTAATTGCAGTTGCTGAAAGCAAGTGTCGGGAATTCCGCACCGCATTTCTGGCATTTATACGCACTGTTATCCTGATTTGAAGCAAAAGATGAGGCAAAAGTAGTTCTTCCGCACTGGCAGGATATAATTTCATCTCTGAGTCTTACAAAAAGTTTCTGCCATTGATTTTCAATAATACGCTTGCTTGGTTCATGTATTCCGACAGTAAAAGTATAAGTAAAAGCTTTTCTTATGTATTCGGGATATATTCCCCAGAATTTTATTACATTGTCATGAATACCTCTGACAGGTCTGTTTGTATTATTATTGGGGTCAAAAACGAAAACTGTTTCTTTTCCGTAATGTTTAAGTTCAGATTTTTCAGTAAGGCAGATATCCTTTATAACTTTTTCGCCTTCCATAGGGTCACCTCTGAAAAGGAGTTTGAAAAGAACTACTGCAAGTGAATATTTATCGGTCTGAACATCAGGTTTTGCAATACCTCTTACTATTTCAGGAGCCATATATCCCGGTTTACCGCCTATTCCGAAGTTATAGCCGTCCGGAGCGATATTGTCACAGTCGCATACAAGAACGTCGCCGTTATCAACATTGATAAAGAAACCGCCGTCATTCAAATCCTGATAGCTTTTACCTGCTCTGTGGAGCTGTCTGAAAGCGTTTACAATATTGATTACAGCAGTTATCAGTGAAAAAAGGCTCTTGAACTGTACTCTTATTTTTCTTGCTCTGCCTGTTAAAGCATCAACATCAAGCTTATACATATTAAGAATATCAACAAAGGAATCATAACCCTCCGGTCTTAAATCCATAAGATAACCGAAACCGTCATTATCGGGCATAGGCTTTGTCAGATATTTAGGCCAGAGGAATTTATTGCTCGGAGCACCGTCATTGATATTTCTTTCAATATTTTTTCTAAATGCCTGCGGGTTTTTTATTTTATTGACATCATACCATTTAAGAGCATAATTCACACCACCGAAATCAACAAGATAAACAATACCCTGTCCACCGCTTCCGAGGACTTTAAGTACCTTTGCACTTCCTCCGAATTCCATTTCGATGCTCTGACCTGCATTTAGTTCTATCATTTTTTAAAATCTCCTTTCATATTATTAATAGCTTTTTTTAACTGTTACAAAATTAATACCCTCGTTTGCACAGTATTTATGTACAAATGAATTTTCATAGCATTTTATAGTAAGTCTGGAGCAGAAAGAAAAAGCATCTTCACCTATAAATTTTACATTATCCGAGAGGAAAAGTTCTCTCAGATTTTCACAACCGGAAAAAGCTTCATTTCCGATACTGCTGACGCTTGCAGGGATTTCAGCAACTTCAAGGCTGTGGCAGAATGAAAACATTTCTTCTTCAACAGATGTTATTCCGTCAGGAATTTTAATTGAATTAAGATTTCCGCAGGAACTGAAAACAGCTCTTTTCATAATTCTAAGACTTGAAGGAAGTTCAACAGTTTTGAGCTTTTTACAATCTGAAAATGCATACTCACCGATTGTTATAACAGATTCAGGAATCTTAACAGCTCTTATAAAACCAAAACTGTCGAAACAGAAACTTGCTATTGAGGTATAGCCGAAGGGAATTTCAACATTCCTTTTGATTTTATATCTGAAAGCATCAAATGGTTTAAATTCCTTTGGATTTGCAGGCATAACCAAGTCAGCAGGTTCAGGAGCAGAAACCGGAGCGGACTGCTCAGCAGAATAATTTCCTGAAACGTTTTCACTTAAAGGTGCAGGAACATATACCCAGCCGAGAATATATGAAAAACATTCAATTATAAATTCGCTTGCATTTTCAGAAAGGAAAAGTTCGTTTGTCATATATTCCCTTGCTTTCATAAAAGCGATTTCATGATTACTTTCAGCCATCATATTTTTAATAACACCGTTGCTGAGAACATTTTTTATAAGACGGCGTTCCTTTTCATATTCAGGAAGATAATCATTAAGGAATGAAATAAATTTTGTAGTATCATTGAGAATATCAGTACCATAGTTATCGACCAGAGATTTGAGGGATTGCTTGACACCGTTTGTGTATTCAAATCCCGGAATACTTCTTGGTACAGGGGTTTTACATACCGGACAGACAGTAGTTCCGGATTTAAGTTCTGTTCTACACTGTTTGCAGAGCATAAAAAATCTCCTCCTAAGCATATATGGAGATATAATAAAGCTTATACTTTATATTATCTGAACATTAATGGAATATTTTACAATATTATATCACTTTTGCAAAAAAAAGTCAATAGCTATAATAATCAAAGTTCAAATTATTTTTTTATTAACAAATATTCTTACAAGAAATATTTATTAATTCAAGCAGAAAAAATATTGCAGAAATTACTGTTGAAAACCTCAATGATTTCTTTGCAGGCAGACCTCTTGAAATAAACAGCAGAATATGATATAATATACAAAAAAATTCAGGGAGTGAATGTATTTTATGGGCAGTTCTTTTTCTGAACTCATAAAAAATTTTGATAAAACCCGTGACTATATGCGTGATTTTTATGTATACGGCTTTAAAACAAGAAATGATTTTCAGTATAAATCACTCAGAACATATGATGATGAACGCAGAAGAATTGAAAGCTGGCTCGGAGATTTTATAAAATACAGCAATTCAAAAAAAGGAAAGCAGATTTTTATATCCTGTGACAGCAGTAAAATTGAAGAAAATCCGCTTTATAATGCCTATCGCTGTAAAAGCTTTACCAGAAATGATATTCAGCTTCATTTCTTTCTGCTTGATGTTCTTCAAGAGGACAGTTTTATGTCCCTTAATGAAATAACTGACAGAATACTTGACGATTTTGCCGTAAGTTTTGAACCGCAGACCATAAGAAACAAGCTCAGGGAATATTTAAACGAAGGTATTATTATTTCCGAAAAACAGGGACGTTCTGTTGTATATGCAAAATCTCCTGACAGTTTTCTGAAACTTTTCGGTGCAGATTATGAAAAAATAACTGATATGATTAAATTCTTCTCGGAATCTGCACCGTTCGGAATTGTGGGAAATTATATTCTGAAAACTCTCAGGGAATCAAATAATCTGTTTCTTATAAAGCATAATTTTATAGTCCATACTCTTGAAGACAATATTCTCCTTTCTGTTTGCAGAGCTTTTAAAGGCAGGAATTATATAAGGCTGACAAATTACGGGAAAAGTCATAAAATGGCTGAAATAATATGTATTCCGATGAGAATACATATTTCCACCCAGACAGGCAGACGTTATGTTATAGTATATTCTCCGAAACGGAAACGCTTTTCAGCTCTGCGTCTTGATTATATAAAAAGCGTTGAGATACTTGATATTTGTCCTGACTATGAAAAGTATGCAGAAAAGTACAGAAAAAATTTCGTGTATTGCTGGGGAACGTCATTCGGTTCAAGCTACACAAAAAAGCATATTGAATATATAAAGATGATTCTCCACATAGATGAAAACAGCGAAAAATTTATTCTTGACCGTTTAAAACGTGAGGGCAGAAACGGTTCTGTAACTAAAATATGTGAAAACACATTCTGCTATTACGGGGAATTTTTTGATGTTTCGGAGCTTTCACCATGGATTAAAACATTTACAGGCAGAATTATAAAACTTGAAAGCAATAATAATCAGGTTAAAAATCGCTTTTATTCTGATATGAGGAAAATGCTTAAAATGTATGAGGAGGGATAATATGGAACTTTTTTCTGAAATATACAGTTCATACTATAATGCCGTAACAGAAATACTTTCAGAACAGAATCTTTCAAAAAAAGATATAATATCAATCATAAACAAAAATGCATTTTCGGAATCATCATTATATATCGTTCCTGCAATATGCGGTGAATGGGAACTTCTATCTGAAAACAACGGTATATATAATTCAAAGCTGAAAAACATTCCGTCAATGCCTTTGACAGAAGCAGAAAAACAATGGCTTAAAGCAGTTATTTCGGATTCAAGGTCATCGCTTTTTATAGATGATGATACAAAATTACATATTTCTGAAATGCTTAAAGATACAGAACCGCTTTTCAGTCAGGAAGATTTTCTTTTTTTTGACAGATTTTCTGACGGTGATGATTTTTCAAATCCGGATTACACAAAATTTTTCAGAATTATAAAAAAAAGCATACCCGAAAAAAGAATACTCGAAATATCATTCACATCTTCAAAGAACAGAAGAATATGTCATAGATTTCTGCCTTTAAAGCTTGAATATTCTCCGAAAAACGATAAATTCCGGTTAATTTCCTTTATGATTTCAGAGGGCAGTTTTTTTAAACAATATATTATAAATCTGTCACGCATAACGGATATAAAAGACAGTGAAAAAACTTTTAACGGAAATATTCCTGAAATCTGCGGTAATACTGAATCAGTATGCGTTGAAGTTTCATCTGAAAGAAACGGCATTGAAAGATTTATGCTTGAATTTGCGGGATATGAAAAAATTACTGAATTTAACGAAGAAAACGGAAAATGTACTGCTGAAATATGGTACAGCAAGGCTGATGAAACAGAACTTCTCATTCGCCTTTTGTCATTCGGTACAGTCCTTGAAATAAAATCTCCTGAATATTTCAGAAATCTTGCACGTGAACGAATTAAAAATCAATGTGATTTTTTTACAAGTCCTATTGACGATATGGAAAATTTATGATATAATTTAAGAACAATAGTTTTTTAAATTAAAATGAAAGGAATGATATGCCTTGGCTACAATTGATAATATTACTGAGGATTTTATAAATTCTGTTGCACCAAACAATTCAGCAATTACGAACGCAAAGAAAATTTCAAGAACTAATGGTTTTACAGAAATTTGCTGTTCTGAAGATAAAACACTTATTTTCGGTGAATGTGAAGGAAGCGGAAAAAATCCTTATTCCGCATCAGTGGACTTTTCAGGAGATTCCCCTGTTTTCAGATGCAGTTGTCCGAGCAGACAGATTCCCTGCAAACACTGTCTTGCAATTATGTTTGACTGGACTTCCGGAAAGTCATTTGCTGTTAAAGAAATTCCGGAGGATATTAAAAGAAAACGTTCAAAGCTTGAAGCTAAAAATTCTCCAAAGGAAGATACCCCTGAAAAAGCCGAAAAGAAAAGAAAAACTGCTATTTCAACAGCAAAAAGAAAACTGAAAAAACAGCTTGAAGGTCTTGACCTTGCTGAAAATTTTGTAAAGGATATTCTCGAAAGAGGTGTATCTTCCATAAATCCTACATCTGCCTCACAATATAACAGCCTTGCAAAACAGCTTGGTGACTACTATCTCCCTGAACCGCAGGCTATTATGTATAAAATTATAAATTCAGCTCAGAAACTTTCATCAAATCCTGATGACAATGAAATAAATCAGATTATAAGTTTCTGCGTAAAGCTTTCATCTACTGTCAAAAAAAGCCGTGAATATATAAATTCAAAACTTGAAAGCGGTGAAGTTCTGCCTGAAAACAATATTCTCTATGAGGCTATGGGCGGTGTATGGAAACTTACTCAGCTCAAAGAACTTGGTCTTTACAAGGAAAATGCTCAGATTATCCAGCTTTCATTCACTGTTCTTTTTGATGAGATACATAAAGCTGAAATAGATTTCGCATACTGGGCTGATGTTGAAACAGGTGAAATTTTCAAAACCAAAAATATACGCCCTTTGCGTGCTATGGGATACATAAAGGAAGAAAATTCTGCATTCGGTCTGCATAAGATAAAAGAACTTTACCGTTACCCCGGAAATATAAATAATCGTATACGCTGGGAAAGTGCTGAAATTTCAGAACCTTCCTCCGATATATATAAAGCTGTTATGTCAAAGGCTGAAAATTCAATTAGTGATGCTGTTAAAAAGGCTAAAAATGAACTGAAAAACACTCTTTCTGCAAATACTGTTGCTGTTCTTATTCCGTTTGATACAATTGAAAAGTCATCAGCAGACAACAGAAGTGTTCTTATATATAAATCAGAGTCCATAAAGCTTGCTCCTGATGAAAACTATCCGGATACATGCAATGTTGTTGCTGTTCTGAAAAATGAATTTCTTGAAAATTCAGCTATGCTCGGAGAACTTTTCTATAATCCGAATGACAGAAAAATATATCTCTGCCCGATTTCAATAATAAATGAAAATACCATAATCAGACTTTGCTGATATTATAAAAGAAAGGATTGATTTTTTAATGGATATAAAGCCTTTTTATGAACTCAGAAATCGTCTTTATGCTACTGCCTCCGCAGGCTGTTCGGCTATAAATGAAGATTTCAGACTTAAACGTGCCGTTGAGGGATTTCAGCCACTTTCATCTGCAAACAAGGTTTTCGGAAAGCTTTATGCTATGTGTGAAAAGCTCTTTGAAAATAACAGTTCTGCAATGCTTGCTGACTGCATAGCTCTTGCGGACGCTCTTGCAGTTACTCAGGGAACTTTTAATGTTTCAGATGAAATAGAACCATATACAAATGTTACAGCAACAAGGCCTGTAAATATGTATTATTCAGAATACAACGGTATACTTGAAACACTTAAAAATCCGACAAAATTCGTAAATTTACGCAATATCAGGGACAATCAGCTCAAATTTATCTATGACCCGAGATTTCTTTCAGTTTTTATTGAAAAATTAAATTCAGGAACTACCAGCGAATATTTTTCTGATTTCGCATACAGCGTTTGCAGAAGTTACGGAAAAGAAATTATTCCTATACTCAAACAGTCACTGAATATTTCTGACCCAAAGGCTAGCGGACTTGCTGTTAAATTTGTATCGGACATTGCAGAGGCTGAAGAAAATGAATGGTATCTTGAACTTGCTTTCAATGAAGAAATTCCCTCAGGAATAAGAGAAAATGCAGTAAAAGCTCTTGCATATCTGCCTGAAAATGCTGATAAGATTATGGAACTTTATCGGACACAGAAAGGAAAAGTTAAAAATTCAGCACTTTATTCCCTCGCTGTAATAAGTCCTCCCGAAGCTGAACCCATATGGCAGAAAATCATTAAAAATCCTGAAAAGATTTCAGTTGCAAACAAACAGTTTATCTCTCTTTCAGGCAGTAAAACATTTCTTGATTTTGCAGACAAATATGTTGAAATGTATGCTAAAAAGCTCAAAAATGCCGGCAAAACTCAGATTTATATGCTTTCAACAGAATTTAATTCTGGGGTCAGAATGTTTTCAAACAAGCCTGATGCAGAGGAGTATATCCTAAAAGCTATAAATCTTGAAAAAGATTTAATCAAGGCTAAGAAATTTTCTGAAACAACAGCTTTTAACAACATCTTGGCAATGATGATGATAAACAACGTTTTAAATCACCCTGATGAACCGAAATTCAGAGAAATTGCAACTCATCTTTATGAGTATGATAAAAACAATTTTCTTCCTTCTGAATTTTTTATAAAACTCACGGAAAATCCTGATACTGCTTTCAGTATGCTTTCAGGAATATCTCCTGAACAGCATCTCCGGATTTTAGATATAATCGGAAATATATGGTATTCATATCCCGAAAAGAAATACTATATCAACAAGGATATATCATATTCAAATTACAGAGGTGACTGTGTTCCGCTATTTGAACATATCCCCGAAAGTATGCTTGAATTTCTTGCGGACAGAAAAATTTTCACGAGAAATAACGAAAATACAACTGCATTAAAAATTCTTGAAAATCTCGGTGTAAAATCCAAAACAAAAAATGAAATCTTATCTGATATATGTCACGGTGTTTCAAGAATTTTAAACAACTTACTCCAAGATGAAAACTGCAATCCCGATGACATTGAGCTTATAAAGAAACATACCTGCGATTTTGTTTTTGAAATGGCTCACAAATGCCCCTCAACTCATGCAGTAGACATCATAGTAAAAAATTTCCGAAATGAACCGCAGGAAAAATACAAGGATATAGTATATGACTTGCTGGCAATGATGTTCAAGGTATCTTCCCAGAACAGCCGTACCGTATATTTTGCAGTATCATGGTATCTGAAATACATTGATGAAATTCCGCTTTCAGACAGCGAAAAATATGATGAACTTCTGAGAATTGAAAAACTGGCTTTATATACTTTCAGAGATTCAAAATATGCCAATAATATGAAAAGAGAACTTGATTATCTGAAAGAATATATTAAAAAATACAGTGAGAAAGGAAACAACTGATTATGTCAAATGAAATGTTAAGACTCCCTGCTGAACTTCTCTATAAAAATGAGATAGATGCCCTTATTGAAAACGAAACAAATCCCGTTCCTGACGGCTGGCAGATGTCACCAAAATCCGTTCTTACATATATTATGGGCGGTAAATCAGGGAATACAAAAATAACTCCTAAATATATGGGCGACAGAAAAATTGTTGAAATCTGCATTGCTACTCTTGTAACCGACAGAGCTTTACTTCTCATAGGTGAACCGGGTACAGCGAAATCGTGGCTCTCCGAACATCTCACTGCTGCGATAAACGGAAATTCTTCAAGAGTAATTCAGGGTACAGCAGGTACTACTGAAGAACAGATTCGCTATTCATGGAACTATGCAATGCTCCTTGCAAAAGGCCCTTCATTTGAATCACTTGTAAAAAGTCCTGTATATAATGCTATGGAAACAGGTACTATTGCGAGAATTGAAGAAATTTCAAGATGTGCAAGTGAAGTTCAGGACGCACTTATCTCCATACTTTCTGAAAAACGTATTTCTATACCTGAACTTTCAGAAGAAGTTTCCGCAAGAAAGGGATTTTCTGTAATTGCTACTGCAAATACCCGTGACAAAGGTGTAAATGAAATGTCATCAGCTCTTAAAAGACGTTTCAACATTGTTGTACTACCTGCTCCGTCCGATATGGATACTGAAATTGATATTGTCAAAACAAGAGTTGCACAGATGGCTGACAGTTTCAAGCTCAATGCAAAACTGCCTGATGTTTCAGCTATTGAACGTGTTGTAACAATATTCCGTGAACTTCGTGACGGTCAGACTCTGGACGGAAAAGTAAAACTTAAAAGTACATCAGGAGTTCTCTCATCTGCCGAGGCAATTTCGCTCCTTGTAAACAGTATGGCTCTTGCCGGAAGTTTCGGAAACGGTACTGTAACCGATTATGAACTTGCATCAGCATTGCAGGGTGCTATTGTAAAGGACGAATCAAAGGATAAAGCCGTATGGACTGAATATCTTGAAAATGTTATGCGTAAAAAAGGCAGGGAATATTCAAAGCTCTATTCAGAATGTAAGGAGCGTAACGCATAATGGCTGAATATTTCGGAATACGCCACTTTTCACCGTCCTGTGCATTTTATGTAACCGAATTTCTCAATCGTGTAAAGCCTGAATGTGTCCTTATAGAAGGGCCGTATGATTTGAATAATCTTATCGAACCGCTTTGCAGTCCGTTTGCTGTTATGCCATGTGCAATTCTTGCATATACAGTAAATCCGCCTGTCAAAACAGTTTTATGGCCTTTTGCGGAATTTTCACCTGAATACAGAGCAATGCTCTGGGCGATTGAACATAATGTTCCTGTAAAATTCTGTGATCTGCCGTCCTCCTGCGTTCTTGCACAAATGATTGAAGAAAGTCTGAATACAGATGAAACAAAAGATTCTCCTGAAGAAAAATTTTCCATTTATGATTATATGGAAAAATCATCGGGAATGGATAATGATTCACTCTGGGAATATACCTTTGAACAGTGTGAAAACTATGAGGATTTTATAATTGCCACTGAAGAATACGGAAAGTCAATCCGTGAATTTTCAGACAGTTCTGAACACAACAATATACTGCGTGAGGCTTTTATGCGTCGTGTTATAAGCGAATCTGAAAAGATTTATACTTCTGAAAAAGTAGCTGTAATTACAGGCTGTTTTCATACTATTGGAATTAAAAATATTCCTTTCAGCAAAGATGATGAAAAGCTTACAAAGAAACTCCCCACGACAGAATGTAAATCAACGCTTATGCCGTACTCATATTACAGGCTTTCTTCACGTTCCGGATATGGTGCAGGAAGTAAAGCTCCTGCATATTATGAAATTCTCTGGCGAAACCGTCTGAAAAATACACTTAAAGACAGTTCTGCTGAATATCTTGCAAGGATTGCCGAATATCAGCGTGAACATGGATTTTCTGCATCATCTGCACAGGTAATTGAAGCTTTAAGGCTTTCGGAAACACTTGCCGTTATGCGTGGCGGAAAATTTGCAAATTTCAGTGATTTAAGAGATTCTGCCGTAACATGTCTTGGAGGAGGTTCTTTCGGTGAAATTTCAGAGGCTTGTGCGAATACTGAAATCGGCACAAAAATCGGATTGCTCCCTGACGGAACAGTCTGCACTTCCGTTCAGGAGGATTTTATGCGACAGCTCAAAGACCTTAAACTTGAAAGATTCCGTTCTGCCAAAGTTGAGGAACTTGAACTCGATTTGCGTGAAAATATAAGGGTAAAGTCTGAAAAATCCGCATTTTTAGGTCTTAACCGTTCATTCTTCCTGCACAGGCTCAGAATACTTGATATACATTTCGGCGAACAGCTTTACAGACAGCAGGAAAATGCTACATGGGCAGAATTATGGAAACTCCAGTGGACTCCTGAAACGGAAATTGAAATCGTTGAAGCATCTCTGAACGGTGATACAATCGAACAGGCATCACAGTTTAAATTAAGCTCACAGCTTGAACAGACTGAAAATCTTGCTGAAACTGCTGTTATACTCTCTGAAATTTTTAAATGCGGTCTTTCCGAATCAGTAAAGAGTGCTGTTTCAGCAGTTCAGAAACTTGCTGTTGACTGTTCTTCCGTAAAGGATACAGGCGAAACTATCGGTACTCTTTCAGGAATAATAAGATTCGGAAACATAAGAAGAATTGATACTGAACCGCTTATCCCCATTGTACAGCAGTTATATTTAAGATTCTGTCTTAATCTTCTTTCGGCATCAGTATGTGACAATTCAGCCTCGGAAGTACTTGTTTCCGCACTTTCAAAAGTAAATGATGCCTGCCTTTCTCACGATTTTCTTGAAACAGAAAGACTTATATCTGTTCTATCTGATGTTGCGGACAGTGATTTTTCAAATCCTTTTCTTTCCGGATTTGCATGTGCCTTGCTTATGGAACATGGAAAAATTACTCCTGAAAAGCTCTCTGAACTCATAAGCAGACGACTTTCCGGAGGAACTCCTGCTCCTGAAGGTGCTTTATGGTTTGAGGGACTTTCAAAACGAAACAGACATACACTTATAAACCGTTTAAGTGTATGGGAAAAGCTATGCGAATTTATTTCATCTCTTGAAGATGAAGAATTTAAACCTGTTCTTGTTTGTATGAAACGTACATTTTCTGAATTTTCATCGTCAGAAAAGGCTGAAATTGCTGAAAATATCGGTGAAGTTCTCGGAATTTCAAGAGAAGATGCATCTATATTTATAAATTCCGAGCTTTCGGAAGATGAAAAGCAGGCTGTTGACGATTTGGACGACTTTGATTTTGGTGATATATAATATGGATAACAATGATATTTTAAAACGCTGGCGTCTTATTCTGGGGCGTGATGCTGAAAAAACTATGAACAATATGTGCGGTATGCCTGCTCTTTCTGCTGAGGAACTCCTTATGGATTCCGCACTTTCACAGATTTATGGCAATGAATCTTCATCATCAGGAGGAAAAGGGGCAGGCAGTAATATGTCATCGCCACAGCTTACAAAATGGCTTGGTGATTTGCGTTCACTCTTTGAACCTATGGAAATAAAAGTTATTCAGAATGATGCTATTCAGCGTAAGGGACTTAAACAGCTTCTCTTTGAACCGGAAATTCTTAACGGTCTTGAACCTGATATTTCAACAGCATCACTTCTGCTTATGCTTAAAGACCAGATTCCTAAAAAAGCTAAGGACAATGCAAGAATATATATTTCAAAAATCGTTGAGGAGATAAACAAGAGAATTTCAGATGATTTAAAACGCTCTGTAACATCTGCTCTCAACAAGCGTGAACACTCCCCTATTCCCTCTGCCCCTGCACTTGATTATAAGCTCACTGTAAGAAGAAATCTTAAAAACTATAATCCTGAGCTTAAAATGATTCTACCCGAAAAATTCTATTTCTTTGAACGTGCATCAAAATCAGGTTCAAGAACAGTTATACTTGATATTGACCAGAGCGGTTCAATGGGTGAATCTGCTATATATTCATCAGTAATGGGCTGTATTCTTGCAAGTATGAATTCACTTAAAACACATATAGTTGCATTTGATACAACTGTAACAGACCTTACGGAACTTTGCAGTGACCCTGTTGAACTTCTTTACGGAATACAGCTCGGAGGCGGTACTGATATAAACAAATCAGTCGCATACTGTCAGACACTTATAACAGAACCCGAAAAAACTACAATGTTTATAATTACAGACCTTTATGAAGGCGGAAATGAATCCGCACTTGTAAAGAAAATTGAAGAACTTAAAGAATCAGGAGTAAATATAATTGTACTTCTTGCAATATCAGACAGAGGAAAGCCCTGTTTTGACAGTCATCTTGCCGACAAGATAAGCAGTTTTGATATTCCCTGTTTTGCGTGTCCTCCTGAACGTCTGCCTGAACTTCTTGAACTTGCACTAAAAAAAAGAAGTCTGAGTGGTTTTATTTCAAAATAAAAATTAAAACCTCCTGTGAACAGGAGGTTTTTTATATCCGGATTTATACAGATATTCTATATGGATTTTTAAAAAATTTTCTGCTCATAAAGAAACCGATTATTGATACTATTCCGTCTGTTACAGGATATGTCAGCCAGAAATACTGAAGTCCGAATCTTGAAAACAGATATGCAAGCGGAACAAAAAGAAATACTGTTCTGATAACTGTCAGCAATGAACTTTTGAAGCTTGCTCCGACTGCCTGAAAAAGTACAGGATATGTAAGAGATGTTACAAGCGGTATAAAGCTCAGTCCGATAATTCTGAAAGCATTTATTCCTATTCTTATAGTTTCATCGTCCTTTGAAAAAAATCTAAGCATCTGTTCCGGAAATATCAGAAAGCAAAGCGTTCCGATAACCATAAGTGCCATACCGAATCCGATTGAAGTGTTAAGAGTTTTTTTACAGCGTTCGGGATTTTTTGCCGAGTAATTAAAACTGATTACAGGTACAATGCAGGTCTGCATTGCTCCGAGAGGAATAAAGAAAAACGTCTGCCATTTATAATAAAGCCCCAGAACCGTTACTGCCGAATCAGAAAAAGTTGCAAGTATTGTATTAAGTCCGAAAATATAGAGTGTATACGCTGACTGCATAAGTATATTCGGTATGCCTATGCGGAATATTCTGGATATATACTTCGGAAATTTCTTAAAAGACGGTGATTTATGAAATCCGTTTTTCATTACAATAAGAGCTGTAACAATCTGTCCTGTCACAGTAGCTATTGCCGCACCTGAAACTCCCATTCTTTTTAATCCGAACATACCGAATATCAGAACAGGGTCAAGAATGATGTTAGTAACTGCACCGATAATCTGTGCAATCATAGGTGTTTTCATATCACCTCTTGCCTGAAGTATTTTTGTCCATACACTTTCAAGGAATAACCCGAAACTGAAAACACAGGCTATTCTGCCGTATGCAACGGAATCAGCAATAACTTCCGGAGATGATGTCTGCATTTTCGCATAGACAGGCATAAATATAAAACATACAAATGCAAATATTATCCATAATATAACAGCAAGCGGAGTTCCTGCACCTGCATATTCATCTGCCTCACGATTTTTTCCGATTCCGAGCTTTGATGCCATTATTGTATTTATTCCCACTCCCGTTCCGACAGCAAGAGCTATCATAAGAAGCTGAAGCGGATAAATTACTGAAAGTGCAGTAAGACCTGATTCAGAATATTTTCCCACAAACAGACTGTCAATAATGTTATACAGTGCCTGTATAAGCTGTGCAATCATCACAGGAGGAGCAATTCTGAACAGAATATGACTTATCTTTCCCGTTCCGAAATCCTCACCGTCATTTTTTGTTTCTTCCATAGTAGTTAAGCCTCCAATAAAAAGCAATTAAAAATTTTCTTTAAGTATTATACTACACTCTTTAATAAAGAACAAGAGGCAATCTTTAATTAATACTTTTTTGTATTTAATGTATAAACATACAGGTATATTAAAAAATATTCTGAGCATTTTATACTGAAATATAATAAAGTTGTTGGCAAAATAAAATAACAATGTTATAATAACCTTGTTATTTTATAAAGGAGATATAATTATGAGAAAGGAAACAGAAGGCGTTACAGAATCCCTTATTGAAAGTGCTAAAAATGAATTTCTGAAATACGGATTTAATAATGCAGAACAGGCTGGCAGTATATCTATGAAGTTGTATCTCATCAGCTTTCATATGAAGATATAAGCTTTACTGCAAAACAAGGAGAAGTAACAGCTCTTATCGGTTCTTCAGGAAGTGGAAAAACGACAGTATCAAGACTTATGGTAAGATTCTGGGATAATGACAGTGGAAATATTAATAAAAAAGGGCTGGCAATTATTATTGTCAGCCTTTTTTATTCTTTCCGGAAGATTTTGTTTTTTTAAGAATTTTTATTTCACTTGAAATAAATTTTCTGCGTCTTTTAGAAAAAACAGTTCGTCCTATTCTGTACAACCAGAAGAAAGGAATCAGAATTTTATAGTTATTCAATAATGGAATTTTATTATAATAATTCTTATCAGGGAATAATCTTCTCAAAGCATATTTCAGTTTTGAAGTATTACATTTATTGAGATTATGTTCAATTTGATTTTTCAGATTTCCGTAAACTCCTGATTCAAAGTAATACATAAGCATTTTCTTTTCATCATCTGAAAATATGTTTTCAGATTTTTCAGGCTGATATTTTTTTATAAAATCAGGTGAAAATACCTTTTCACAAAGCTTACGGCTTTCTTTTTCAAACTCAGATATACCCAGTTTTTCACATTCACTCTGAATATAGCTGAAATTCAGTGATGATTTCTTTTCTTTCAGATATACATAAAAGTCAAGAAGTGTACGTATACCTGTTCCGCATTTGCTGTAATGCTTGTATGCATGAGAAGTTATATAGATATAAAAATCCTCATCAGTCATATGAAAGCTGTATATTGAATCCCCGTCCTGAATAAGACGTTCATATATATTGCTGTAATATTCTTTCCAGCCCTTTTTATGTGAAGAATCATATAATGAACGATGAAGTTCAAAATTATAGACAGGAGGTTTTTTATAGACATCATGATTTCCTTTGCCTGATGAAATTTCCTTGTATCCGTTTGAAAGCATATATTTTTTAACAGTATCAGCATACTCTGAATCGAAAAGAATATCATTGTCTGACATCTGACGCATACTTGCATCGGGGTAAAAATCCTTGAGAATAATCCCTTTCAAAGACATATGCCATATTCCCTGTTTTTCCATAAATGCAAGGAGCTTTGAACGTTCAGCATTAAAAAGTATAGTCTTACGGATTGATTTTGATATATTTTCATTCCATTTTGCTGAAACGGAAACACCTGATTTCTGCAATGTCATACCAATCAGCGTATCAAGAAAATGTTTACAGCTTAAATTAAAAAGTTCTGATTTTTCCTTATTTTCAGTTCTGTATGCATCAAGACACTTTTCAGACGGTTTTATATTATTGACACCGCATGCTGAAAGATACAGCATATCATAATAAATTTTAAGCATTGTTTTCAAGCTCCTTTATCTGAATACCATTATCTGTAAAAAGAAGTTGTTTTTCGCAGATAGAAAATACCTGTGGTCTGTGTGTTACAATAAATACGCTCTTGTCTGTAAGATTTTTCAGATTATTGAGAAGCTGTTTTTCAGTTTTTTCGTCCAATGCACTTGTTGCCTCATCAAGAATCAAAACCGGACGGTCTGCATATAAAGCTCTTGCAACTGCAATTCTCTGCATCTGACCTTCTGAAAGACCTGCTCCCTTTTCTCCGAGCATTGTATTTATACCATCAGGAAGTTTAAAAACAAATTCTCCGCATGCAAGATTTATTGCATTTATCACATCTTCTTCATTGTTTTTCTGACCGAATGTAACAACATCACGGATAGTTCCGCTCATAAGATAATTTCCCTGCGGAACATACGCAAAAAGCCTGCGGAGCTTATCAAGAGGAATCTTATCACCGTTTTCAAGAAAAACCTCAGTTTTTCCGGACTGTGAATGATAAAGTCCCATAAGGATTTTAAGCATTGTTGACTTGCCACAGCCTGATGTTCCTGTAACAGCAATATATTCACCTTTTTTTATATCAAAACTGATATTGTCAAGAATCGGTGAAAAATCTTCTTTGCTTTCATATGAAAATGATACATTGCTGAATGATATTGATTTAAGCTGTTTTTCATAAATTTCCTTTGATTGTTCAGCAGTCAGAACATTATCTGATATATTACTGTATGACTGTGCTTCCATAAGACGTTCTGCACTTGCAGTCATTGCAAAATATTTCGGGAAATATCCTGTAATATTTGCAAAAGGATTCTGTATCTGACTTATAAGCTGTAAAAGAGCAGTAAATGTTCCATATGACATTGTACCGTTATATATTCCGAAAGCACTGTAAACTGCCCCCAGAACATAAGCACCGTTCATTACTGTACCAAAACCGATATTGCATATATTTGAAAAGCGATTTTTTGACATTCTTGCATTTTTATGCTCATTCATTTTCAAATCTGCATATTCAAGACTGTTCTGTTCTTTTCCGAAAACTTTCAGAACAACAAGACTTGAAAGATGTTCCTGCAAGAAAATACGGACATTTCCGTCTTTTTCCTGCATCTGCTTATGCAGTTTCTTTAATCTTCTGCGAAAAGTATATGTAAGAACAATAAATAAAGCTCCGCCAGGAATAAGTATAAAACAGAATTTTGGTTCTATAATAAGAATCATTATCAAAGCTCCTGCCATTTTTGTAAACATTCCTGCAACTCCGGGAATAATATTTGCAAGTCCGTCTGCAACAACAACAGTATCGGAAGTAAGACGGTTCAGCCATTCACCTGAATGTTTTGAAGTTACTCTGCTGTAATCGCCAAAGAGAAGGTCGCTGAAAAGTTTTTTCTTGAATGAATTTTCACAGCTTGACCTTGTAAGTTCCTCCGTAAATCTTATAACTGCTTTTACTGAAATCTGACCTGCAACAAGAAACACAAATATAACTGAATTTGTTATCATTCTGTCTTTGTTGTGAGAAACAGCGGAATCAATTATATTTCTGAGAAGTGTGGCATAGAAAACACCGCTTGCTCCGAGAAGTATCTGCATTATTATCAGAACAAGTATATATAATTTACTCTTTCCGGCAGTTTCACTGATAAAAATAGTTGTTTTTTTCAATGTCCCCTGCCCTTTCTGATAAAATGATTAACAGCTTTTTTTAAAAAAATCCTGATATGATAAGGCTTGCACCATATACATACATAAATTTTGTATATCAGATTGTTTACAGTAAAATGCTTTTTTCCATGTGTAAAATCAGTCATAACGCCGATAACGCTGTTTTTCGGGATATTATATTCAATTCCTGTGCAGTTGTCACCCAAAATATCATAGCTGTCCTGATGAACATTTATAATTCTGTGAAGTACATACTGATTTGGTTCACGTTTATACATAACTACGTCCCATTTTTTGCAGGATTCGTTTTTATTCAGTGAACGGACAGTAAATGAATCTCTCCCCTGCCTTAAAAGCGGAAGCATACTTATTCCCGTATTTTTATATGTAAGAGAACCGTATTTTTCAAGATAATCGTCAAATGAAATTTTATTCATCAATAGCTCCGACTGATTTAAGCTTGCTGATTATATTCTGCACATCTTTGCGTATTACATCTTCCGGTGCATCATATTTTTCATACAAGGCATTTACTATTTCATCTTCTGTTGTATCGTTCCTTAAAAGGTCTACAATAAAAGCAGATGTTTTGTTGCTCCTGATTAATCCGGCAAACTGTGAACCGGTGTCAACAAGAATCTGCGTTCCGTCACTGTCATAAGAAATAAAAGAATCTTTCAGTTTCATATAATTTTCCTCCATATTATAAATTTATATCTGCATACCATTAAAAGCTACCCTTACAGCCTCCTGTTCCATATTGCAACCCAGTCTGTATATCGGAACATTTTTTATAAGTCTGTCTATAAGTTTCAGTGTAGGTATTACATTCTGCGGTATCAGTGAACGGTTTGTCTGCTGAACTATTATGGGATATATCTGATTTTTATCAGCCTTTTCTATATGATTTACTGTATCTCTTTCCAGAATACAAAGTCCGTAAATAACAGCCGAGGTATTTGTACTTAGCCGATGTTTGCCGTCCCATGCTGTTCCGTAAGCTGTAACACTTTTTTCATTTATTTTCAAAAGCGGTTTGTCATCATTTATCATAACTGCACGTTCACTGAAATATTCTCTCCATAATCTTGTATGAGTTGATTTTCCTGTACCGCTTTTAGCCGTAAAAATATAGCCTTTTCCGTCTACTGCTATAACTGAACCATGAAATAAAAGTGTATCATATTCAAGAAGTTTATCAGCTATTTTACGATATACTGCAAGTGTTTCAAGATATTCATCAGAAAAATTTCTGACGGGATTTCCCTCCTTTTTATCTGTAACAGCAGATTTTTTCCTTTCAAATTCTATATCAGAAAGAGAAATCTGAATTGAAAAATCCACATCAGAATTTTCATCTATCAGATAATCATGACAATATTTCTCAATATACGGGTAAATATTGTTTATCTTTATATTTTTCTCAGCAAGTCTTATTATCATTTAGTTTTTTCCTTTCGTGCTACTTTAGAAAAATTTCGATTAACTTCAGTCATAGAAAAAACCTGTATTTCATCAGTATTCACACAAACACTTCCTTTTTCTCCGATAAATTACTTTTTTACTTTTAATTCAGCAACGGCAACATAATGCAGAATATCAAATTCTTTCGGTGCAATTTCAGAAAGAAGTTTTAAATGTTCATTTTCCCATGAATGTATTTCATCATCTGTGAGTGATGCTCCGATACCTCGACAGGCTTTTAGCCTTCCGTTCCAGCTTTCTCTTGTAAAATGAACTTTAAGAGAGTATTGGCAAGGTCAATAATTACCATTTAATAAATTATACTATATAATATTCACAATGTCAACACATTCAGATTAATTCAGCATAAATCTAATAAAATTTAACATATTTTTCTTGAAATTAAAATAGTAAAAAGTAATTATATTCAAGATATAAAATAGAGATATTAAAAAATTAAGCTACACCGTACAAGGTATTACATATAAATTTATAAATATAACAAATTAATATCTCTTATTGCTAATATGAATCACGATTTTTCAGTATATATGACCAAATTCGACCTAAATTAACTTTAATCTATTGACAAATTCAACGCAATATGATATAATTTATTAAATGGTAATCATTAACATTACCAAATAATATAAGGAGGGTTATAAGATGAAAAAAGGCTTGAAAAAACCAATAGCACTGCTCTTGTCTGCGATGATGATTTTTTCCACATCTGCAAGTGCATTTCCGGCAATGGCAGAAGACAATTTGATTTTTGAAGCGGAAAACAACTCAATCCATTCAGATTACGAATCTGAAATCACAGTGACTACCTGTGAAAACGAAGAAAATCCATTGGAAACAGAAACAACAACTGTTTCCACAACAACCGAGGTCTTTGTTCAGTCCAATGATGAACAAACCGAAAGTAATCATGTTAAGATGTATAACAGCAATTACGCTGTTTATGCAGTAAGTAACAGTGATGAGTATGAACAGCCTGAGGGTGACGGTACTCAAAATAATCCATACCAAATAAGCAACTCCAGTCAGCTTTTCTGGTTTGCAAACCAAGTAAATAATAAATATGGTCAGGCATCAATAAATGCTGTTCTTACAGCAGATATTATTGTAAATAACAATTTGCTTGATTCTTTGAAATTTGATGAATACGGCAAGGTTACCAACGAGGCAGATTTTAAAAAATGGACTCCTATCGGAAACAGTTCACAGTATCAAGGTACATTTGACGGACAGAATCACACTATCAGCGGATTGTATTTCAATGATGACAGTATTGATTATGTTGGTTTGTTTGGTTATAACGTTTCTGGTACAATAAAAAATGTTGGCGTTATTGATTCATATTTCAAGGGAAAAAATTATGTTGGCGGTATTTGCGGAAGTATGAATTATGGCAGAATAGAAAACAGCTACAATACAGGAACAGTAAGTGGGTCATCAAAGGTTGGCGGTGTTTGCGGATATAATTATCTCAAGTGCAAAATTACAAACAGCTACAATGCAGGCTCAGTAAGTGGTTCAAATATGTATGCTGGCGGTGTTTGTGGATATAAATCCGATACCAGCACAATAGAAAACAGCTACAATACAGGCTCAGTAAGTGGAAATCAAGTTGTTGGCGGTGTTTGCGGACAGAATATTAACATAATTACAAACGTCTATAACACAGGCACAGTAAATGGTAACAGTATAGTTGGCGGTGTTTGCGGACATAATGATGGTGGTGCAATTGAAAACAACTACAATACAGGCTCAGTAAGTGGGTCATCAGATGTTGGCGGTGTTTGCGGATATAGTTATTATGGCACAATTAAAAACAGCTATTATAACAATTCAATCAGTAATAACGCTGTTGGTTCTAACAAAGAAGGAACTTTTGATATTACTGGTAAAACTCCTGAGCAGTTTAAAAGCGGAGAGGTTGCATATTCCTTAGGCGGAATATATGGTCAGGAAATCAATAAAGATAAATCCCCTGTTCTGAATGGCAAAAAAGTTTATAAAAATACAGTTTATTTGGGTTGCGATGAAGAACATCAGGGTGATATTACTTATGTTTATTCCAATATAGAGGCAAATCCTGTTTATTCAGGACGTCAGTATGAAAACGGTATCTGTACATTTTGTGGAGTGGATTATGAACCTGCAAAATTAGTAGATGGTTATTATCAGATAAGCAATGCAGGTAATCTTTTATGGTTTGCACAGCAGGTAAACAGTGGCAGTGTGAATATAAATGCCGTTCTTACAGCAAATATTGTTGTAAACACAAATGTTCTTAATGCAGACGGAACTCTTAACTCCAATTTAACAAATCCAATTAAATGGACTCCTATCGGAAATAAATCAAATCAATATACAGGTACATTTGATGGAAATAACTATACAATCAGCGGACTGTATTTCAATGATAATACTTATGTTGGTTTGTTTGGTTATAATAATTCCGGTACAATAAAAAATGTTGGCGTTATTGATTCATATTTCAAAGGAAAAGATTATGTTGGCGGTGTTTGCGGACATAATGATAATGGCACAATAGCAAACAGCTATAACACTGGCTCAGTAAGTGGGTCAAATATTGGTGTTGGCGGTGTTTGCGGATATAATAAAAGCAAAATAGAAAACAGCTACAACACTGGTTCTGTAAGTGGGTCAGGTAATAGTGTTGGCGGTGTTTGCGGAAGTAATAATAATGGCACAATAGAAAACAGCTACAACACTGGCTTAGTAAGTGGAGAAAGAAATGTTGGCGGTGTTTGCGGATATAATTATTATAATGGCACAATAGCAAACAGCTACAACACTGGCTCTGTAAGTGGGTCAATTATTGTTGGCGGTGTTTGCGGATATAATGGTAACACAATAGAAAACAGCTACAACACTGGCTCTGTAAGTGGGTCAGGTAATAGTGTTGGCGGTGTTTGCGGAAGTAATTCTGGCACAATAAAAAACAGCTATTATCTTGAAAACTGCAACGCTGACGGAACAACATTTAGAAACTATTACGGTACAAAAAAAACTGCTAAACAGTTTGCAAGCGGAGAGGTTGCATATCGCTTAGGAGGAATATGGGGACAGGAAATAGAAAAAGATAAACTTCCTGTTCTGAACGGCAAAACAGTTTATCAAAATATAGTTTATTTGGGTTGCTGTGAAAAATATCAGGGCGATATTACTTATGTTTATTCCAATACAGAAGCAAATCCAGTTTATTCAGAACATCAGTATGAAAATGGTATCTGTACAATTTGCGGAGTAGATTATGAACCTGCAAAATTAGTAGATGGTTATTATCAGATAGGCAATGCAGGTAATCTTTTATGGTTTGCACAGCAGGTAAACAATGGCAACAAAAAGATAAATGGCATTCTTACTGCTGATATTGTTGTAAATAAAAATGTTCTTAATGCAGACGGAACTCTTAACACTGATTTAACAAAACCAATTAAATGGACTCCTATCGGAGATAGTTCAAATCAATATACAGGAATATTTGACGGAAGTAATCATACAATCAGCGGATTGTATTTCAATAATGAAAGTACTAATTATGTTGGTTTGTTTGGTTATAATTATTCCGGTACAATAAAAAATGTTGGCATTATTGATTCATATTTTAAAGGAAAGCTTTATGTTGGCGGTGTTTGCGGATATAATTGGGGTGGCACAATTACAAACAGCTACAACACGGGCTCAGTAAGTGGGTCAAGTAATAGTGTTGGCGGTATTTGCGGATATAATTATGGTAGGAATAGTACAATAGAAAACAGCTACAACACTGGCTCTGTAAATGGTGTACAAAATGTTGGTGGTATTTGCGGAAATAATGATGGTAAAATAAAAAACAGCTATAACACTGGCTCAGTAAGTGGGGCAAGTTATTCTTATTCTATTGGCGGTGTTTGCGGATATAATTGGAATGGCACAATAGAAAACAGCTATTATAATAAATCAGTTTATAGTGGTGGAGCTGTTGGTTATAATATCGGAACTCTTACCGAAGTTAGTGGAAAAACATCTGAACAGTTTGCAAGCGGAGAGGTTGCATATCTCTTAGGAGGAATATGGGGACAGAAAATCGGTATTGATAAACTTCCTGTTCTGAATAGCGAAAATAAAGTATACAAAGTTACAGCATATTCATCAGTTGGAAATGAAATTATTTCTGAAATATATACTAACAAATCCGCAACAGTAACAGCT
>CAKSPD010000010.1 GCA_934481385.1 uncultured Oscillospiraceae bacterium | reverse complement strand
TATCTTTCATTTTGTCAAGTACTTTTTTCGACTTTTTTCAAAATCTTTTTGTGATTGTCGCTTTCGTCAGGCGACTTGTTTATTATAGCATATCCTGATGCATTTTGTCAATATGTGAAATTTCACAAAGGTGACTAAAAATTTCAGAAGATTTTTAATCAATAAAAACAAAAGGCGGATTTTTTAAAAAATCCGCCTGAATCTTACTGATATGCCTGCATTTCCGTTTCACCAAAACTTGAAATATTTCCTGATGTGACAGCATCGCTCTTTTTAGGATAAGAACCTTTATATCTGTCGAAATCAGTTCTGCCGGAAACGACTGATTTAACAATATAATTTTCAACATAAACCTTATAGACAGTTTCTTCCGAATCTGTAAACAGCTTGTTTACAGAATTTGAAAATCTCTGAATAAATAATGCATTACTTACAGTAGCACCTTCTTTTTCGGCAGAACCGTTATGACCGTCCCAGTAGAAAATAAAAGTGCCTGAACCGATATTTTTATCAGCATCATCAGATTTTCTTTCAGCAAATTTATATTCCTGAACTATGCTCTGTGCCCCGTTGAAAATAACTCTTGCATTGTTATTCTGTGATTTTATTCTTGAATTTGCGATATAATTCATCATATTAAGACCGAGTATTGCAGAAAGTATGCCAATAATAGCGATAACAACTATAAGCTCTATCAAAGTAAAACCTCTAAGTTTTTTCATACTGTTCACTCCTGAATAAATTAAATATATACTTATTATAACATATGATGAATAAATTGTCAATAGAATAAAAATATTTAATCTGTAAAATTTCCTTTCTTCTATATGTGCAGAATGACGAAAAAAATAGAATAATTAAAAGAAAAATTCACTGGAAATATTTTATGGTATATTAATTCCGTTTCTTGGCAGTTTCAGTATTATGATGTTAGATGCAGTACTTGGATAAATTCAAAAAGCCCGTATACTGAAATACGGACTTTTATTTTTATATATGGTACGGGTGACAGGACTTGAACCTGCATACCTTTCGGCATTAGAACCTAAATCTAACGTGTCTGCCAGTTTCACCACACCCGTATAAACTTATTATATCACAAAAATTCTGAAAAGTCAAATAAAATTTTATGCAGGCAAAAAATAATCTGCCTGCACAAAACTAAAAAATTAAAATTCAGGAGTCATACCCATACTAAGCATTGAATAATACTGAAGTATGCTTGAAGCATCAGAAGCATCAACACTTCCGTCACAATTCACATCAGCAGCCTTTATCTGAGAATCTGTAACATCAACCTTATTTCCTGATGAAAGCTGAGAATATATTGACATAGTAAAACTTGAATCAGAAGCATTAACTACTCCGTCACAATTTACATCGCCAAGAATGTATAAATCGTTTTCAGAAGATAATTCAACACTCTGAACATCAGAACTGTAAACCTGAGCCCAGTAATAATAACCGTTATGCTCATAAAGTCCGACACCCATATAATTATAATCAACATTAAGCATATTAGCACAGTGAGCCTTTGATTCAATCCACGCTTCAACAACATCGGTTACAGACAATTTATAATAAAAAGCTATATTTTCACCTGAATAGCCTTTTTGTACATTGAAGTCATTGAATATTGTAGAAGAAGAAGTTCCGTCAGGTCTTGTATGGCTGAATGAAACTGATATTTCCTTTGCACGAATTTCTGCCATATCGCAAAGAGTTTCATTAAGAACAAGAGGTTCAAGACCATATGATGTACGGAAATAATTTACAGAATCAATCATCTGCTGATAAAGGTCTGCATATTCAGATGATGATGCATTGGTATTATATGCACAGACAAACGCAGAAGCGATAAGTATACTCATTGCAAAAGCTATAAATTTTTTTGAAATATTTATAATATTACTCATCATACCAAACAGCTCCTTTTAATTTTGTTTTATTGATAATATTATACCATATGTAATTGAAAAATGCAATAGGTTATTTATATTTTCATTAAAAACTTACAATTATTTTCTAAAAATTTGTATATATGCACAATCAAAATATTTTGAATTCTGCAAATTTTACCGCAAATTTTTACAATATATCGTAATTTCAAACGTTTTCTGATAAAATATACTTTTAGTATTTTCAGGAAAACGTTTAACCTGCTTTCACCCTCTTGTATATTATATGATTTTATATACATTTTGTATAGTAATAAAATACAAAAAACGGGACATCTTTTTAAGATGTCCCTAAAGAATATTTTAAATTATGATTTGAGTTCAACTCGGCGGATTTTTCCGCTTATAGTCTTTGGAAGTTCATCTCTGAATTCAACGATTCTCGGATATTTATAAGGAGCAGTATGCTTTTTGACATAATTCTGGATTTCCTTTTTAAGTTCATCAGACTTTTCCTTGCCTTTTACAAGAACAACAGTAGCCTTTACAACTTTTCCTCTTATTCCCTGAGGGTCATCAGCAGCAGTAACGGCACATTCAAGAACATAAGGAAGTTCCATAATAACGCTTTCGATTTCAAAAGGTCCTATGCGGTAACCTGATGATTTGATAAGGTCATCAACACGGCCTACATACCAGAAATATCCGTCCTCATCACGCCATGCAGTATCACCTGTATGGTATACATCATCATGCCATGCTTCATCAGTAAGTTTCTGATTGTTATAATACTGCATAAACAGTCCGCATGGTATACCCTTGTCGGTTCTGATAACGATTTCACCTGTTTCACCGTTTTTGCATGGAGTTCCGTCCGAATGAATAATATCAACATCATAAAGCGGACTCGGCTTGCCCATTGAACCGGGTTTTGCAGACATTCCGACAAAGTTGCCGACAGTAAGAGTAGTTTCAGTCTGTCCGAAACCTTCCATAAGCTTAACGCCTGTTGCTTTAAGGAACTGATTGTATACTTCAGGATTGAGAGCCTCTCCTGCAACAGTAGCATATTTTATTGAGCTGAGGTCATATTTTGACAAATCCTCCTTGATGAAAAATCTATACATTGTAGGAGGTGCACAGAATGTAGTGATGTTGTATTTCTTGAACATCGGGAGAATTTTGTTTGCATCAAATTTATCGAAGTCATAAACAAAAACGCATGTTTCACTCATCCACTGACCGTAGAGCTTGCCCCAGAGAGCTTTGCCCCAGCCTGTATCGGAAATAGTGAAATGAATACCATTAGGGTCAACGTTGTGCCAGTAACGTGCAGTAACGAAATGACCAAGAGGATATTTATGATTATGAGTAGCAATTTTCGGATAACCTGTTGTGCCTGATGTAAAATACATAAGCATAGGTTCTGAACCGAATGCACTTTCAGATTCATTTTCAGGGCGTGGGAAAACATCGCTGAATTTATCAAATTCTTCATTGAAGTTGTGCCAGCCTTCACGTTCACCGTTTACAATAACTTTGAGCATAGGCTTTTTAAGTGAATCAACGGCAAGGTCAACCTGATGTGCAACATCGCCGTCAGCAGTACATACAATTGCAGAAACTCCCGCAGCTTCAAAACGGTATGTGAAATCATGTTCAACAAGAAGATTTGTTGCAGGAATTACAATTGCACCGAGTCTGTGAAGTGCAAGAATAGAGAACCAGAACTGATAATGTCTTTTTAAAACAAGCATTACCCTGTCACCTTTTTTAATTCCGAGTGAACGGAAATAATTGGCAGTCATACAGGAATATTTTCTGATTTCCTCAAAAGTAAATCTCTTTTCCTCCATGTTGTTTGAAACATAGATAAGAGCAGTTTTATCAGGTGATTTCTTTGCAAGAAAATCAACAACATCAAATGCGAAGTTAAATTTTTCCTTCGTAAAGAAATCAATATTTTTCAGTGAGCCGTCCTCATTCTCAATAATTTTTGCAAATGTATCAGCAACAGGATTTTCAACGTTTGCAAGCTTGAAGTTTGTAACATGCGGAAGTTCAAAAGGTTTTTCCTGTCCTTCATCGATAGCCTTGCGACTTGAATCCATAACAATTGCATACACCTGACATTCCTGACCGCCGTATGCAACAACATCATGTGGCATAGTGCTGTCATAATAGATACAGTCGCCCTCGTTGAGAATTTCAACATTGTTTCCGATAGTAACTTTAAGAGAACCTTTAAGAACAATATCAAGTTCCTGGTCTTTGTGTGTGCTGAAATGAGGAGTTTTAAGATTTTCTTCAGAATACGGAATAGTTACAAGGAACGGTTCAGCAATTTTGTTTTTAAAAAGCGGAGCAAGTCTGCTGTAATTGAAACCCTTTCTTCTTACAATCGGAACGCCTTCGCCCTTTCTTGTAACATTATAGCCGTTAAGGCTCGGGCTTTTTCCTTCCATAAGGTCAGTAATTTCGACACCGCATGCATTAGCGAACTTATAGATGAATGTAAAGCTGAAATCATGTTCACCGCTTTCATAGGATTTGTATTCTTCAGGAGTGATGTCAGTTTTGACAGCCATTTCCTCAGGAGTAAAGCCCAGCGATTCACGTACTGCTATAATTCGCAGAGCAACCTCTCTTATTTTTTTTTCGGTATCAACAGTTTTCTGATTCATATAGCTTCTCCTTTCGTAAAAATAGTCTGTCAAAATTGAGCTGTATAAAAAACAACAGCCGAAGCTTTTATTTTAACGGACTGAGCTTTAAGGCTCGCAATATAAATTATATCACAGAGGATATTATATTGTCAACATTTTATCGAAATTTAAGCTGAATTTTATTTAGAATTATAATTTTTTGTGAAATAATAAAATTTTTCTTGACTTATCGGGGGATTTAAATTATAATAAATCTGAAAGAGTAAAAAATTTTGCTCTTGATATTATATTTTTGGAGGGATTAATTTGAAAAAACTCATATCATTATTTTCTGCAATTTCAATCGGAGCTTCTGCTCTCTGTATTCCGACTGCCAATGCTGTTGAAAGCAAGGGAAGCCTTGTAATTCTCGGTGACAGCATATCCTCAGGCTATGGACTGGAAGAAGATGAATATAACTACGGTGAAATTCTCGGAGAATATCTTGATTATGATACACAGAACTTTGCTGTTTCAGGACTTACAACAGCAGGTCTTATTGAAAAACTTACAGATGAAAATGTAAAAAAAGCTGTTTCTGATGCTGATTTGATTGTTATTTCCATAGGAGGAAATGACTTTATAGGCACAGCCCGTGAAGCTTTCACTGAAAAATACGGCGAAATCGTAGATATTTCTGACCTCAATGCAATATTTACAATGTTCAAAAGCGATGTTATGAAAGCTCTTTCAACACTCAGCAGTCTTTATACAACAAAATTTCCTCAGGCATGTGATACTGCAATTGCAAATATCGAACAGATAAGCAGTACAATTTATTCACTCAATCCTGATGCAGAAGTTGTTTTCCAGAACATCTATGACCCTTTCCAGATTGATACTGAAAGATATGAAAAATACATACTTGCTGATGCAACATATAAAAACGGTTACAACGGTCTGAAAAGAGCTGTTTATTACAATATAAATGCTCTCAAGACATATGAAGGAAATTATCCGGTATCATTCAATGTGAGAATAAAGGACGCTGTCGGAAATGCTCATGTTGCTGATATATGCAGTGCATTTACTGCTGATGAAGTAAATGATACTGACCTTACAAAGCCATACGGAAATGTATCATATTTCACAGATGTTTTTGAAACATACAGCAGAGATTTCCACCCGAATAAAAAAGGTCATCTTGAAATAGCTGCCGCTGTTCTTGAAGAACTCGGAAAAAAAGAAACCGCAAACAGAAAAATGCGTTCTGTATACAACAGTCTTTCAGCCGATGAAAAATCTGCTTATCCGGCACTCAGAGCTGATAATATAACAAAATATGCACTTGCTTCTGCTGTTCTCAAAGGCGATTACAATGATGACAAAGCAGTAGATGCATCTGATGCATCTTCAGTTCTCGCCTATTACGCAAAAATTTCAGCAGGTGAAACCCCTGAAATTTCAAAAGACGTTTTTGTATCTTCTGATGTAAACAGTGATGATAAGATAGATGCATCTGATGCATCTGCAATTCTCGCTTACTATGCAAAAATGTCATCAGGCGGAGGCACAGACTGGGATTAATTCCATATTGAATAAAAATGCGGTCAGTTCATTCAGAACTGACCGTTGTTTTTTTATTACTTGTTATTAAGAGTTCCATGAGAAAGGGATTTGAGATAAGCATTGATAAATCCGTCAATATCGCCGTCCATAACAGCATTGATATTTCCGTTTTCAAAACCTGTTCTGTGGTCTTTGGCAAGAGTATACGGCATAAATACATATGAACGAATCTGTGAACCCCATGCAATTTCACGCTGTACGCCTTTTATATCAGAAATTTTTTCGAGATGTTCTCTTTCCTTGATTTCAACGAGCTTTGAACGGAGCATTTTCATAGCATATTCTCTGTTCTGGTGCTGGCTTCGCTGAGTCTGGCAGGAAACAACGATACCTGTCGGCTTATGAATAAGTCTTACAGCGGAACTTGTTTTGTTTACTTTCTGACCGCCTGCACCGCTTGAACGATAAACTTCCATTTCAATATCTTCCGGTCTTATATCGATTTCAATTGAATCATCAATTTCAGGCATAACTTCAAGAGCAGAGAAAGATGTATGACGTCTGCCGGAGGCATCAAAAGGAGAAATTCTTACAAGTCTGTGAACGCCTGCCTCTGATTTAAGATAGCCATAAGCATTTTCGCCCTCTACAAGCATAGATGCTGATTTCATACCGGCATCATCACCGTCAAGATAATCGAGAAGTGTAACTTTAAAATTATGACGTTCAGCCCAGCGGTTGTACATTCTGTAAAGCATTTCTGCCCAGTCCTGAGCCTCTGTACCGCCTGCACCTGCGTGGAAAGTAAGAATTGCATTCATAGCATCATACTCACCGTTAAGGAGAGTTGAAAGCTTTTCTTCTTCAAGAATTTTCTTAAATTCTGTCATTTCTGATTTAATTTCATCAACAGAACTTTCGTCATCTTCTTCAATTGAAAGTTCAATAAGTGTTATAGCATCTTCAAGACGTTCATTAAGTTTATTGAATTTTGCAATCTTGTTTTCAAGATTTTTTGAACGCTGTAAAACTTTCTGTGAATTTTCGAGGTCGTCCCAGAAACCTTCTTTAGCGATTTCCTGCTGAAGTTCTTCATGTTCTTTTTTTGCATTTTCAATATCAAGAACATCTGCAAGTTCTTTCATTTCATCTCTGTAACCTATCATCTCAACTCTGAGTTCATCAAGTATAACCATAAATAAAAATCCTTTCAAAACATTATTTTTTTATTATATCATATCTGCAACAGTTTTTCAACAGTTTTTCCGCAAAAATCAGAACAGGCGGAAAATATTCTGTTTTCCGCCCGAATTTTTTTACATAATAAGTGAAATTACATCAATACCGAAAGCAATAAGAATGTATCCTGCAAAGATTATAAGTGCAATAAGAAATATGTTAAGTGTATTTGTTCCGCCGGCATTGCTTATAACGCTCATTCTTCTGGCAGTATCAGGAAAACGGAATTTCAGTTTGTTGATTGATTTTATAGTAAACCTGTAATAAAGCCAGTTTGCAAAAAGACACATTGCAAGCCTGAAAGCATAAATTCCTATATTGCAAGCCCATGCAAAAATTTCTATCGTATGATAATTGTTTTCTATAAAGGTGAGCAGATTATGGAAAACGCTCTGTGCATACTGAACCATTGATTCATCTAAAAGACCGTATGCAATATTGTCACTCAGGCTTATAAGAAATGAAGGTATCTGTAAAAAAAGCGTCACAAAAACCGATACAAGAGCCATAAGCCACATTTTGCGGTTTGCGAAATAGAAATACGGGAAAAGGAAAGATGAAAGATTAAATGAAACCTTGCTTCCCATGCTTTTCATTTTTTTGAAAAGAGGAATATAATAAATAGTGTTTGTTTTTACAAAGGCAAAAATTTCATTCATCTTTGCACCTTCAAAATCTTCATCAGGGTCAAGTCCCATAAATGGTTTTGTAAGGTCAAAACCTAAAGTTTCCTTAAAAGCCTCCGCCTGCTCATCGGAAATATTATCATTATTATTAATTACAGGTTTTTCAGGTTCAGCCGGTTGTTCAACAGTACCTTTCCAGCTTTCCCCCAGCTCATGAAGATGATGATTTATACAAGAACCTGCCTGTTTATAACATTCTCTGTGATAAGGAGTACCACATTTCGGGCAGACAACCACATCATCATTGTCATTGAAAACCTCATTGCAGTAAAAGCATTTCTCCCCTTTATATTTCATTAAAAAATCCTCCTGAAAAATAATATAAGCTATTATAAACTCCTTATGTGATAATTATGTGAGAATAAGGAAATAATTTCATTCTTCTGATTTTTCCCTGCTCATTGAGATATACGGAAGTTTTTCATATTTACGTTTCTGATAGCATCTTACTGCAAATTCATTTTCAGGTTCAACTTCAAGTCTGAATCTTACAGCATAGGGATACTGTTTTTCAACAAAATCAAATACACTGGCTGAAATTCCCGAATGTCTGTAATCAGGATTAATATATATATCCTCAATCCATACGCATATACCGCCGTATTCCGTTGTATAGCTTTTTGCAGTCATAAAATAGCCTGCTGTATTTCCTGATTTTTCTATGATAAAACCATCAATAAAAGGCATATCGCTTATGCAGTCATCAATATCCTTTTCAAGAATTTCATCAGTAGCTTTGTGCTGAACGGCAGGAGAATCATAAAATACACGCATCATCTGCATAACAGCTTTTTTGTCCTTAACTTCAATAGGACGAATTGTTATATCATTCATTATTTCAAAATTCCTTTCATTTCAGAAAATTTCTTGCTGTAAACACAACCGCAGAAATTCTGACGGTAAAGATTATATTCCGAGGAAAGCTCTATTGAACGCTTATAGCCGTTCCGCTTTTTGAAATCAGAAAAAAGATATTTTATATTATATCTGTTCTGAATTTCTTCACCTGCACTGTTTATATATTCGCTGTCCTTATAAGGACTTATTGAAAGAGTTGTTGTAAAGTAATCTGCACTAAGCTCATCTGCTTTTATAGCAGTCTGTTCGAGTCTGTGAAAAATACATTTCTGACATCTAAGACTTCTTTCCGGCAAATCTTCAAGTCCCTCTGAAAGACTGTAAAATATATCGGGATTATATTCAGCAGGAGTAATTTCAACTCTGTTTTTAAGCGGTATTTCCGATATAAGTCTTTCAAGTTCGGAAAGACGGTATTTATATTCGCTTTCAGGTGAAATATTGGGATTATAGTAATACAGTATAATATTGAAATATTCTGTAAGATATTCAAGAACATAGCTTGAACATGGGGCACAGCAGGAATGAAGAAGAAGCGTTGGAATATTTCCGGAATGCTTTATTATTTCAAGTTCATTTTCAAGAATTTTCTGATAATTCTTTTTAGGAGTCATAAAAAATTATTCCTCCAGTTTTTTGAGGCTTTTAAGCTCATCACGGTTTACTCTTATTTCAGCATCACGCACAAGCTTTATTTCAGAACGGTCAAATATAACAGGGACATCAGATTTTTCAGGCTTTATCTTTAACTTTCCTGTTATAAGATTGGTTTCAATTACATTTCCCTTTTGTCCGTCAGGAGTAATTACAATTGCTCCAACTTTCGGAGTAATTTTAAGCAGTTCCTCATAGGAGTTCTGTTCATGTTTTAAACAGCACATAAGACGTCCGCATGTTCCTGATATTTTTACGGGATTAAGTGAAAGTCCCTGTTCCTTAGCCATTTTTATTGAAACAGGCTGAAAATCTCCCTGATGATTTTTACAGCAGAATTCACGTCCGCATATTCCAAGACCGCCGAGTATCTTAGCCTGGTCACGCACTCCTATCTGACGCAGTTCAATACGTGTTCTGAAAATTGCTGCAAGGTCTTTTACAAGCTCACGAAAGTCAACACGAGTTTCAGATGTAAAATAAAAAAGGAGCTTATTGCGGTCAAAAGTACACTCAACATCTACAAGATTCATTTTGAGATTGCGGAATTTTATTTTCTGCTGACATATTTCAAAAGCTTCTTTTTCCTTCTGTTTGTTCTGCTCAATGATTTGAAGGTCATCTTCATTTGCAAGACGCATTATAGGTTTAAGAGGAGATGTCATTGTACTTTCATCAATCATCTTGTTTTCTATTACGACAGTTCCGCATTCTATTCCTCTCGAAGTTTCAACAACAGCCTTGTCGCCTATTGATGCCTTTATATTTTCAACCGTTGAAAAATAGTAGACCTTTCCGCCCTTTTTAAATCTTATTCCCAGTATTTCGGTCATTTAAAAATCCTCCTCTAATCAGATAATTTCAAATATTTCACCGCACATTGCTGAAAGTGCAAGAGATGCGTTTACATTTGCACTTACAGCTCTCCAGCATTTTTCTATAATCTCATGTATTCTGTTTCCGGAATTAAGCGTAAGCATTTCAGAAAGTCTTTCTGCCCCGTCTTTATAACAGCCGGAAAGAAATGCATTTTTATCATAGTTCAGTTTTACGGAATCTCCTGCTATACGGTCAAGCATAGTAAGAACAGTTTTTATTTCTTCCCTGTCCTTTACGGATTTGTTCAGATTGCATGCAAAAGAATATTCATCTTTTTTTATAAGACTGTCTGTTGCAAGTCTTACAATATCAATAATTTCTTTAAGATTTTCATTTTCAGTAAAATCAATGCATTTTCCTATATTTCCATGAAAACACTCAACGGCATTTTCTGCCTGATTTCTGCTTATTCCATGTTCTGAAAGTGCAAGTATACATTCTTCATCAGTACAGGGAGAAGTTCCGAATGATATACACCTTGAAAGAACTGTCGGAAGAAATGCTGATTTTGATTCAGCAGTAAATATAAAATATGCATATTCGGGAGGTTCTTCAATAATTTTCAGAAGCGTATTCTGTGAACGCTCGTCCATATTGTTGCAATCCTTAAATATATAGACTTTCTTATCAGAATTATTAGGTCTGATAAAAACATCAGAACATATCTTTTTAACTGTTTCAACTGAATATCCGCCAAGTTTTCCGCTTTTTTCAGCAGTTATGACATCGGGGTGAATATTGTCCGAAATGTTATGGCACGCCTTGCAGTTAAAGCAGGGTTTTCCGTCTTTCTTGTCATTGCACATAAGCAGATGAATATAATATTCAGCTATGGTTTTTTTGCCTGTGCCGTTTTCGCCGTAAAACAATACAGTGTGAGCTGTTCTGTCACGTTCTGTCATTGTTTCAAGAGTTCTTATAAGATTATGATTTCCGTATATTTTCATATTACACCTTTTCAAAGCGTTCCACATCTGTAACAAATATGGTTGCACCGCCTACCTGTATTTCAACAGGAATTGAACCGAATGACTCTCCGGAAAAGTTAGTCATACTGTTCTGAACAAATTCTGTCCGTTTATGACTTTTCGAGGATATTATATCTATTGCATTCTGAACCTTTTCATCATCAGTGCATATCAGAAATGTTGTATTTCCTGAACTTAAAAAACCGCCTGTTGATGCAAGTTTAGTTGCAAAAAATCCTGCTTTCGTCAAAGCTTTTGATACTGAAACGGAATCATCTCCGTTTACAATTGCGAATATCAGTTTCATATGTATCACTTTCTTTCTATGAATGTATAATTTTATTTTACCACATTCACAGTAAAAATTCCATACCTTTTATAAATATTTATTATTTCATCAGTAATAACTTCACCGCTTATTGCAATCGGAATTGCAGGAGGACATGGAATATTCGTTTCTGCACATATTCTTCCCTCTGATTTTTCAATGGCAATGTTTTCGGATTCTGAAAATACAGCATCTCGTATGCTCATTTTTTTGACGGCTTTCGGAATTATCGGATATATATTTTCATTTTTCGGTGTTTTCATAACAGCATATTCAAAAGCATCTGAAAGAATTTCATAATCCTTTTTTATATTGACAGGTGACATGAGAAGAACAGTATATTCAAAATCCGAATATTCACATTCTGTATTTTTTTCTCTCAGACATTCAGAAAAAATATTTCCGTTATATCCTTTTACAGTAAGATGAAACGGTTCGCCTGATACAAAATCAATCCTGCCTGAAAATCTGTCTTTAAGCTCTTTTATATATTCAAGATTTATTTTTATATCATCTCTGATTTTTTCACTTATATATTTGTTGCATAAATCAAGCGACATCATAACAGGATATGAGGGGCTTGTTGAGGCATACAGAAGCATTGCCTTTTTTATAAGCGTTGCATATTCCGGACGTGACGTATGAATATATGCTGAACCTGTCAGTGCAGGGAGCATTTTATGTGCAGAATCACAGCATAAATCTGCCCCGAGATATATCGGGTGCATATTTTCAGGCATAAACGCAAGCAATGCTCCATGTGCATTGTCAACAAGCAGACGTGAATTATACTTATGACATATTTCGGATATTCTTTTTATATCGCACATTCTGCCTGTATAATCAGGTGATGTAAGATAAACAAATGACGGTTCTTTACAGTTTTTTAAAGCTGTTTCAATCTTTTCAGGACTGACATTTCCTGATACTATTCCTCCTGAATATTCAGGATAAATCCATTCTACGTCAAAATCAAGCAATGCACAGGCATTCAGAAATGAACGGTGAACATTGCGGACGGCAAATGCCTTTCTATTTTCCCATTTCATAAGGGTAAGCATTGCCTGAATACAGAGTGTTGAACCTGATGCAGAATAGGCTGTATATTCTGTACCGAAAAGTTCTGAGGCATTTTTTTCGCTTTCGGAAATTATTCCGTCTGATTCAAAAAGGCTGTCAGCACCTTTTATTTCTGTTATATCATATCTGTATAAATTTTCAAGTGATTTTTCGGAAAATCTTCCTTTATGTCCGGGCATAAAGCAACGCAGTATTTCTGAATTATTAAGTTTCTCGATAAAATCATATATCGGGGCATTCATAAAAAATTCTCCTTAAAAATAATATTGCATATATTTTATGATAGTATTTCTTGCACGTTTCATAGTTATCGAAACAGATGCAGGAGATACTCCGAGTTTTTCAGCTATTGAAACAATATTCATATTTTTGAAATAATAAAGATTAATAATCTGTTTCTGTCTTTCAGTGAGTTCATTTTCTATAACTCTGAGCAGTACTCTTTTAACATTTGCACGCTTACTATATTTATCCGTTTCATTTTCATCTGAAAAAAGTGCATTTATATCCGAATCTTCTTCTCCGAGAAAATCAGGAAGGCTTACTCGTCTTGACATTTTCAATATCCTCTCATCATCAATTATTAAGAACATAAGTTCTTAATTTATATTATAAAATACATTTTCAACTTTGTCAAGACTTTTTTCATAAAAAAATCCTTATTTTTCTGCAAATTTTCCCGTAATATCTTTTTCATACAAAAAATTGTTAATTTTTTATGAATTTTAAACACAGGCGTTTAAATAATAATGATTTTCTGCCCTCTTTTAAAGAGATATAACTGCGGAGATTCTCTTTAAAATTACAAAGGAGGTTTTTTATGACTATTATTTCTGACGGAAAAAATATTGATACACTGCCTTTTAAAAATCTTTTTGTTCAGGGTGAAAAGCTTTCAGAAAAAATAACTTTCAGAATCCCACGATACTATAACAATACTGACCTTCTGCCATGTATTTTTATGATTAGGGGCGTCAATGAAAAAAATGAACTTTCTGAACAGGTTCTTGCTATTACAAACAGAATTTCTGAACTCGACCTTGAATGGAATGTTGCCTCAATATTTACAAATGCACCCGGAAAACTTAATCTTGAAATTCAGGCTCTCAGTTCAAACAACGGAAATGTTTCATATTCTCTTAAATATATACTTTCACCAATATATGTAAGGGAATCACCGAAAGGCGAAAATATTCCTGTTCCTGATGTCAAGGAACAGACAATAAATGAAATAAATTCAGCAGTTGCCAACGGACTTGCACAAATTAACCAGAAAATCGAAAGCTTTGATACTACTGAAATCACAGAAAGACTTGATTCTGCCGAATCATCAATAAATACACTTAAATCACAGATTAAAATCAAGGCTCTGACTTTATCTGAATATAATTCAGAAGTCCATTTAAACAATATTCTTTATGTTATCATATAACAGGAGGTTTTTATGACAGGTACAGGAACTCAGACAGACCCGTATATCATTATGGATTATACGGATTTATGCAATATAACAGGCGGAAGCAACAAATATTACAAGCTTGGTGCTGATATTGATTTCTCGCAGACTGACAGAAAATCCGATGCCGATTCAATTGTTGTATCGTTTAAAGAGCTTGACGGTGACGGTCACACAATCTCAAATTATTTCGGAAGACGTTCTTCTGCAACTTCATACAATTCAATTTTCAAATATACTTCACCGGCTTATGGAACAGTCAAAAATCTAAACTTCACAGGAATTTATCTTTCGGGCGGTATTACCTGCCTGTTTGATATGTCCGGCAATGCAAACTATGTTTATCTGAAAAACTGCCGTATTGCAACAAAAATTAATGATACAGGGCAGGCAGGATATGCAATCTTCAACAAAGTTACGCTTACAGACTGTGAAGTTCTTATTGAGGGTACTTCTGATTATACAAAGTTAATCACAACAGCAGAATCAACAGGCTGTCTTTTCAAAATAAATCTTACATTTCTTAATAAAAATGTAACATCATTATTATACGTTTTTAAGGGAAATATCTCATTCTGCGGAATTACGGGAAAAATATTCTGTTCGTTTGTATCAGGCACAAACTATAAATTAAATGACGGCATTATATCAAATTCCTATTTTGCGATAAGCTTTGACAATGTAAACAACTTTTCAATGAGCAGTAATTTCAGCGGAGTAAATTTCTATGACAAGGAAGTAATGGCAAATCTTGTGGAAAAAATGCCAACATCTGATAATTTCTATGCTCTCACTACTGCACAGTGCAAAAGTGTCGAATACTTGCAAGGCATTAATTTCCCCTGTATATCAGGTGACAGCGTATGAGAGAAAATTTCATAATATCTGATGACAAAAACAACGGTTATCCGTCATTTGCTGACTCGATAGACCTTGATGATACTGACTTCTATAAAAACAAAAATCAGTTCATTGCTGACGGAATTTCTTATCCGAAATATCTCGGAAAAAATATTGAATCTGAAAAATTCAGAATTTTTTCAAATAATATGTTCCTGCTGATTTCAGATGTAAATAACGGATACCCTGTGCTTGCCTGCTGGTACAGACTGAAACAGTCCGTTTTTTCTGATATTTACAGCAGAAGCAGACCGGCAAAAATCATATACTATAACGGTATACCGATAAAGGCTGTATATTTCAGAAATAAAGCTGTTTATCGTTTCGGATTCAGTGAATAACATAATCGGGCGGATAATATATCCGCCCTTTTTTGTATACAAAAATGCAGTTCTGCATATAATGTAACTGAAACTAATTTCAGGGAGGTTTTTTTATGTGTGGAATAGCCGGTGCTGTAAGCTTTATTGAAGACATGCGTGAAGATATGAAAGTATATGAAAATATGCAGAAATCACTTTTAAGGCGTGGCCCTGACCAGAGAGGAATTATTATGACGGAAAACTCTGCTCTGATACATACACGTCTTGCCGTTATTGATATAGACAGAGGACGTCAGCCTATGAAATTCAGAGCAGGAGAACATTCATATACCATTGTATATAATGGTGAACTTTACAATACGGCTGAGATACGCTCTGAACTTGAAAGCGATTTCGATTTTGAAACTTCATCTGATACAGAAGTAGTTCTTAAAGCATATGTAAAATGGAAAGCTGAATGTGTTGAAAAATTCAATGGAATTTTTGCTTTTGCCGTATGGGACGAATATGATAAAAAATTGTTTGTAGCCCGTGACCGAATAGGTGTAAAGCCGTTTTTCTACTTTGTAAACAACAGGAAATTTATTTTCGCATCTGAAATTCCCGCACTTCTTGAGCACCCCGAAATTCCGCATGAAATAGATGAAAAATCAGTTGCGGAACTTCTTCTTATGTTTCCTTCACGAACGGCAGGCTACGGAGTAATAAGAAATATCAATGAACTCAAGGCAGGATATTTCGGTTTCTATTCAGAAAACGGCTTTGAAACTCATCAATACTGGAGAATGAAAGCATATGAACTCAATGAAACTTTTGAAGAAACTGTTGAACATACAAGAGAACTTGTTGCAGATTCAATAAAAAGACAGCTTGTTTCTGATGTTCCTGTATGTACATTCCTTTCGGGCGGACTTGATTCAAGCATTATATCATCTGTTGCAAATTCGGAATTTAAAAAATCAGGAAAAATTCTTGATACATTTTCAATAGATTATCGTGACAATGACAAATATTTTCAGAAAAGCCATTTTCAGCCGAACAGTGACCCTGAATATATAAAATGCATGGCCGAATATCTTGACTGCAATCATCACTGGTGTGTTGTGGATACTCCGGAACTTGTTGACAGCCTTTATGATGCTGTAATTGCAAGAGGTCTTCCGGGAATGGCTGACATTGATTCATCAATGCTTATATTCTGCCGTGAAATCAAAAAATACGGCACTGTTGCACTTTCGGGGGAATGTGCTGATGAAATTTTCGGCGGATACCCCTGGTATCGTGACAAGGATATACGAATGACTGACGGTTTTCCGTGGGCTCAGAGTACAGAATACAGAAGCAGATTTATATGCGATTATTATCGTGAAAAAATCGACTGTATGGATTATGTTTATTCTGCATATCGTAAAACTGCCGATTATGCTATGAAATCCGATTCGGACAGTCCGCTCGAAAAACGTATGAAAGAGATGACTCAGCTCAATTTTGACTGGTTTATGCAGAATCTTCTTGAACGCAAAGACAGAATGAGTATGTACAGCGGACTGGAAGTGCGTGTACCTTTCTGTGATTACAGAATTGCTGAATATATGTACAATGTAAAATGGGAATACAAAGACTATCAGGGCAGAGAAAAAGGATTACTGCGTGAAGCTATGAAAGATTATCTGCCTGAAAAAGTTCTCAGCAGAAAGAAAAGTCCTTATCCGAAAACACATAATCCGAATTTTCTTAATGCTGTTACCGAAAGGCTCAGAAATATTATCAATTCTCCTGATTGCCGTATAACTGAACTTGTAAAGCGTGAGGAGCTTGAAAAACTTCTGCGTCACGAAGAAAATATTCAATGGTACGGTCAGCTCATGAATCTCCCACAGATTATAGCATACTTCATACAGCTTGATTACTGGCTCAGAAAGTTCAGTATAAAGCTTTTATAAAACCAAAGGCGACCTTATTAAAAGGTCGCCTGATTTTTTTACATAAGTTCACAGATAAGATTTGCAAATTCAGCAGGATTTTCAATCGGAAGTCCTTCAATAAGAAGTGCCTGATTGTAAAGAAGTTCTGCATATTTTCCAAGCTTATCCTTATCATTTGCATAGAGGTCATTAAGTTTTGCAAAAATAGGGTGGTCAGGATTTATTTCAAGAACTCTCTGTGCCTTTACTTTCTGTTCAGACGGCATTGAGTTGAGAACCTTTTCCATTTCAAGCGAAATTTCACCCTCACTTGTAATGCATACAGGGTGTGATTTAAGTCTTGATGAAAGTTTTACTCTTGAAACTTTTCCTTTCAGGTGTTCAGCAAGAGTCTTAAAGAGGTCAGCACTTTCTTCTTCCTTAGCCTTTATTTCCTCTTTCTTTTCATCAGTATCAAGGTCAAGGTCATCGGCTGATACAGATTTGAACTGTTTTTCGTTATATTCATTGAGAACTCTTATTGCGAATTCATCTACATTATCAGTAAAGTAAAGAATTTCATAACCCTTATCCTTTACAAGTTCGGTCTGCGGAAGCTGTTCAATTCTTGCAATGCTCTCACCGGTAGCATAGTAGATATATTTCTGTCCCTCTCTCATTCTTGAAACATATTCTTCAAGAGTTGTGAGCTTGTTTTCTGCTGAAGATACAAACATAATCAAATCCTTGAGAGTATCCTTGTGGAGTCCGAAATTATCATATACACCGAATTTAAGCTGAACGCCGAATTCCTTAAAGAACTTTTCATAGTTCTCTCTGTCATTTTTGAGCATCTTTGAAAGCTCATTCTTTATGGTCTTTTCAAGGCTCTTTGCAATTATTTTAAGCTGTCTGTCATGCTGAAGCATTTCTCTTGAAATATTAAGTGACAAATCCTCTGAATCAACAAGTCCCTTTACAAAGCTGAAATAATCAGGGAGGAGGTCAGCACACTTATCCATAATAAGAACGCCGTTTGAATAAAGCTGAAGTCCTTTTTCAAATTCCTTTGTATAGTAGTCATAAGGAGCTTTTGCAGGAATATAAAGAAGTGCATTATAAGTAGCATTTCCCTCATTCTTTACATGCATGTATTTAATCGGATTTGTGTAATCCATAAATTTGTCCTTATAGAAGTTGTTGTAATCCTCATCTTTAAGTTCGGATTTATTCTTCTTCCATATAGGTATCATGCTGTTGAGTGTTTCAACCTCAATATAATCTTCATATTCAGGTTTTGCGTCCTTATCAGCATTTTCAATCTGTCTGCTCTTTGTTACAGCCATTTTGATTGGGAAACGGATATAATCAGAATATTTCTTGACAAGTGACTGGATTTTATACTGTTCAAGGAAATCAGAATATTTTTCATCATCAGTATCATCAAGAAGATAAAGAGTAATTACAGTTCCGGCAGTATCTTTTTCAGCCTCTGTAATGCTGTAACCGTCAACACCCTCTGATTCCCACATGAAAGCCTTGTCAGAACCGTAAGCCTTTGAAACAACAGTAACCTTTTTTGCTACCATAAAAGCAGAGTAGAAACCTACACCGAACTGTCCTATAATCTGGTTTTCTTCATCAAGCTTGTTTTCTGTTTTGAATTTAAGAGAACCGCTGTTTGCGATAGTACCGAGGTTATTTTCAAGTTCTTCTTCAGTCATACCGATACCGTTATCGGATATTGTAAGAGTTCTTGCATCTTTATCAGTTTTTATTTCAATAGCAAAGTCATCTTTTCCCAGACCTACTTTATCATCAGTAAGTGACTTGAAATAGAGCTTGTCAATGGCATCGCTTGCATTTGAAATAAGCTCACGAAGGAAAATTTCCTTATGTGTATAAATAGAATGAATCATCATATCAAGGAGTCTTTTTGACTCGGCTTTAAATTCTTTGGTTGCCATAAAAAAACATCTCCTGAACTAATTTTTTAGCACTCTCGCACTTTGAGTGCTAATTGTATTATAATACATTTTGAAAAAAAATCAAGGGTTTTTAAAATCTTTTATGTTTTGCACAAAAACACTTTTTTAAAATCTATAATATTTGCAATATATACCCAAAAATGATAATTGCGTTAAAATAATCGTAAAAATATGAGAAATTTCGTCATTTTTAACAGTGACTTTTATGGGAGATTATGCTATAATATTTGTGCATATATAAAAATAACGGCTTTTTTGCCGAAAAAGGAAGATTGTTTATGTCCCATAACTATGATGTCATTATTGCCGGAAGCGGTGCAGCCGGTCTTTATGCTGCAATAAATCTGCCCGCAGATTCAAAAATACTTCTTCTCTCAAAAAGAGAACTCTCTCTCTGTAACTCCTCTCTCGCTCAGGGAGGTATCGCAGGTGTATATAATCCCGATGATGATGACAATACACAAATGCACCAGAATGATACAATGATTGCCGGAGGATTTAAAAACAATACTGAAACTGTCGGTATTCTTGTAAATGAAGCTGGAAAAGATATTGAAAAAATCATTGAACTCGGTGTTGACTTCGATAAAAATGCTGACGGTTCATATGACCGTACACTTGAAGGCGGTCACTCAAGAAGAAGAATTTTTCACCATGCCGATTCAACCGGTGCTGAAATTGCATCAAAACTTCTCGAAAATGTAAAAAAACTCCCGAATGTTGACATTCTTGAAAACGCTCTTTTATGTCAGACCAGAAAAACTTCAACCGGCTATTCAGCTCAGGTTCTGAAAGACGGAAAATATTCATCATACAACTGCCATTTTATGATTTTCGCAACAGGCGGAATAGGACGTGTATATGAATATACAACAAATTCTGCAATCGCTACCGGTGACGGTATAACATTTGCGTATGAAATGGGTGCTGATATTAAAAATCTCAGCTTTGTTCAGTTCCACCCCACTGCATTCAATGACAGAAAAACAAGAGAATGTTTCCTTATATCCGAATCCGTAAGAGGTGAAGGGGCTTATCTCCTTAACTGCAACGGTGAACGCTTTATGCAGAATTATGATGAACGTCTTGAACTTGCTCCCCGTGATGTTGTTTCACGTTCAATAATGCTTGAAAGCAGAAAAACAAATTCTTCTGATTTCTATCTTGATATATCATACAAGGACGCTGATTTTGTAAGAAACCGTTTCCCTATGATTTATAACAAACTCATCGAAAAGGGTATTGATATGACAACAGACAGAATACCTGTTTATCCTTGTCAGCATTATCTTATGGGCGGTATAAATGTAAATTCAAACGCATCAACAAATCTTGAAAATCTTTATGCCTGCGGAGAATGTTCACATACAGGTGTTCATGGAATAAACAGACTTGCAAGTAATTCACTTCTTGAAGCTCTTGTATTCTCACGCCGTGCATCATCAGAAATTGCTGAAAAAATGAAATCAGTTACACCTGATTTTGAAAACTGCGATTTTGATTCAAACGAAAACTGCCCTGAAATTCCAACAGGCATAAGAACTGAAATCCGCCACATTATGCAGAAAAGCTATTTCGTTATTCCTGACAAGAAATCCGCTGTTGAGGGATTTGAACGTGTAAAAGAAATCCGTTCAATGCTCATCAACGGAAAATATAAGATAAATTCCGATTATGTTGAGGCAAAGTCACTTGCAACTGTTGCATATCTCATTCTCAAGGAGGTCATTTAATGAAACTTACAAGTACATATGTTGACAATATAATAAATACTGCTCTCGCAGAAGATATAAACTATATGGACGTTACAACAGACAATCTTCTCTCACCGGAACATACAAGTTCTGCTTACTATATCGCAAAGGATTCAGGAGTTCTTTGCGGAATAGATATTGCAAAAAGAGTTTTTGAACTTGTCGGCGGAAACGTTGATTTTGAAACACTCATTCATGACGGCGAAAAGGTTCAGAAAGGCGATATTATTGCAAAAATGAAAGGAAGTACTGTTACTCTTTTAAAAGGTGAGCGTACAGCTCTTAACATCTTACAGCACCTTTCAGGAATAGCAACCGCCACAAATAAATGTGCTGAACTTATAGCAGGTACTAATGCTTCTGTAACCGATACAAGAAAAACTCTCCCCGGACTTCGTGCAATGCAGAAATATGCTGTAACTGTCGGCGGAGGTAAAAATCACCGTTTCAATCTTTCTGACGGTGCTATGCTTAAAGACAATCACATTGATGCTTACGGCGGTATAACTCAGGCTGTAACGGCTCTGCGTAAAAAAATCGGTCATATGGTAAAGATTGAAGTTGAGGTAAGAAACCTTGATGAACTCCGTGAGGCTCTTGCTGTCGGCTGTGAGGTAATTATGCTCGACAATATGAACTGCGATGAAATGAAAAAGGCTGTTGAAATAAACAACGGAAAAGCTCTGCTTGAGGCATCAGGAAATGTTACTTCCGAAAATATAAGAAATATCGCTGAAACAGGTGTTGATATAATCTCTCTCGGTGCTTTGACACACTCTGTAAAATGCTTTGATATTTCTATGAGAATAGGATAATTCAATACTTTGGAGAAACAACAAAATGAAAAGAAAAAGAATAATATCAGGAATACTTGCACTGAGCATAGTTTCCACAATGTCAGGATTTCAGAATATATATGCTGTTGACGGCACTTCTGAAATAACAATATCAGATGCAGTAATGCCGGAGGGAATATTAAGTAAGGGGTCTTCTTTCGGTTTAAGAGGAAATATATCATCTGTATATAATCTTAAAACAGTTGAGGCAGAAATAGTTCTGAAAAATACTGAAAATGCTGTTCAGTATGTTACTGTAAGTCCGGATACAACAGAATATAATATTCACCCTGAAATAGACTATGCCATTATATTTGATGAACTCAAAAAGGGAAGCTATACATATATTCTCAATGCGGAGGATATTAACGGATACAAAAAAAATCTGATAACATCTGATTTTCAGATTGGAACTATTGAAAAAATTGCAGGAGATGCAAATATTGACGGAAACGTTGATGTTGCTGACGTTGTTGCAGTTGCATCATATGTAGCAGATTCAAAGAAAAATCCACTCGACTATACGGGAATTTCAAATGCTGATGTTCAGGGCGGAGGTGACGGACTCACCGCAGGTGATGCTCTTGCAATTCAGCAGTATCTTGCAGGTATTATCGGGAAACTTGAAAATCAGAATCCTTTGCCTGTAATAACAACTACAACCACTGCTACAACTACTGCTGTAACACAGACAGAAACCGTTACGGAATCCTCGGCAGTAACAACAAATGCTCCTGTATCTCTCGGACTTTCCGATTTTATAGCAGATTCCTATTATAAATGTTGCGGAACAACAGCATCTGAAAAAGATATTGAAAGTATGACCAGAGATATAACTTCCGGAAATTATTCACTTGAAGAACTTTTGCTTAATCTGATAAACTATAATTTCAGCGATGACAGAGGCGAAAATTCAGATTATGCAAGCTGTGTTTACAGCAGTATGCTTAAAAGAAATCCGTCAGATTCTGAACTTTCACAACGTACCTCACAGCTTGACTGCGGAAAAAGCAGATTTGCTCTTTTCCTTGAAGTTGCAAAATCAGCAGAATTTAAAGCAATCTGTCAGAAATATAATGTAAGCGATTATCGTGCATCTCTCGGAAATATTTATCCGACTGTACAGCTTAATGCTACTCATGATATATATAATAATGCAAGTTTCTATTCAAGTATCGGAACAGCTCAGAATGAACAGATTTTAAGTGTTACTGGCTTTACAGGTGAATGGCTTGAAGTAAAATTCCTTGACGGAAAAGGCTATATAATGGCAGAATATGTTTCACCTTACGGAAATTCATCAACAAAGGTTCTGCCTGTTTCAAATATTCCGCAAAATTCATATATAGGCGGTTCTCCGCTTCCGACAGGCTGTGAAGTAACATCACTTTCTGTTCTTATGAATTACCTTCGTTTTGAAAATGCTGGAAAAAATACTCTTGCAAACGGATTTATGCCAAAAGGTGAAATAGGTTCAACTGACCCGAATTATGCTTTTATAGGTTCTCCTGAATCAAGCAGTTCATACGGTGCATATGCAAATACAATGGTTAGAACAGCAAACAGCTATCTTTCTGCCAATAAGATAAATAATTACAGCATAAACGATATTACCGGAGCTGATATGGAAACCCTCTATGAACAGATTGACAACGGAAATCCTGTTCTTGTATGGATTACTATGTACTGTACTCCTTCAAGAAATTACGGTGCTACATGGAATTTGAAAAGAGGTACATATTATACTGAACCCGGAACAGGCACATACAGCTTTACATGGAAAAAAAGTGAACACTGCTGTGTGCTTGTAGGATACAATAAAGCAAAGGGTACTGTTATTCTGGCTGATGTACTTGAGGGCGATGCCCTTACAGAATACACAATACCTGAATTTGAAAGTGCTTACAGATGGCTTGGGAATCAGGCTGTCACAATTTCATAAATATATAATAAAAGACAGCTCTGAAAATGAACTGTCTTTTAATTTCGACACCTTTATAAAAATAAGTGGAATTTTTTAAAAAAAACATCTGTTTTTTGATACTATTTACAAAAAATTACAAATTACTTGATTTTATTTTTTTGAAGTGGTATAAATATTATTATGAAAAAAATTAATGGAGGCAGTAAAAATGAATAAAACTTTATCACGTCTTGCAAGCTTCGCTGTTATGCTTGTTATTTTGCTTTCGGTTGTACCGTTCAGGTCATATGCTGTGGAAGTTGTTTCTTCTGATATAAAAATAACTGATTTCACCAAACCTGAAGGAAGTCTGCCTGTCGGCAAATCCTTTATCCTTAAAGGCATTATAACTTCAGAAAAACCTATGAAAAAGGTTGTTGCAGGAATATATTACCGCAACGGCATTGCCAATCAGGAAGTTGAAAAAGAAGTCAGCACAACTGAATTTAATATTAAAACAATTGATGCCGGTATCCGTTTCGGTTCTCTGCCGGAAGGTCTTTATTGCTATCAGATAAGTGTTACTGACAGCAATGACAATTATATAAGACTTCTGTATTCAGAATTTCAGATAGGCAATCCTTCAACTGAAAGTCAGATAAAAACTGAAAATTCATCTTTCCCGTCAGGAACTATGCAGTATGGTCAGTCATTCAAAATAAACTGCTGTATAACATCTGTTCAGCCTTTGAATAAAGTTTCTGCATACATATATGATTCAAAAAATTCAGAAGTATGGAAAGCTGTAAAATCTTCTGTAAACAGCAAGAGCTATACTTTTTCCGGAAATGATATTTTTGATGTTGCAGGTCTTGATGAAGGCTCATATACATACAAGCTTGTTGCTGAGGATTACAGCGGATATAATGTTACTCTTGAAAAAATCAGCTTTGAAGTAAAAAAGTCAAAAGAAACTGATTCCAATATAAAAATTTCCGATGCGGAATTTCCTTCCGGAGTTTTAAAACAGGGTTCATATTTCAATCTCCGAGGAACTATTACTTCAAAATACAAGCTCAAAACTGTAACTTCAGAAATACTTAAATCAGACGGAACTGTTTTACAGAAAGTTTCATTCTCACCTGATTCAACAACTTTCAACGTTTTTCCTGATATTGATTACAGTATGATTTTTGAAAATCTTGAAACAGGAAAATATATCTTTCTTATACAGGCTGAGGACGAAAAAGGATATAAGACAGATGTTGTAAAATCTGATTTTGAAATAGGCAAATCAAATGCCCTCGCAGGCGATGCAAATACTGACGGAAAAATTGATATTGCTGATGTCATTGCAATTTCCTCATATGTTTCAGATTCAGAAAAAAATTTCCTTCAGCCTGTCGGCAGACAGAACGGTGATGTTCAGAATTCCGGAAACGGTCTTAATGCAAGTGATGCCCTTATGATTCAGCAGTATCTTGCAGGAATTATAACAAGTCTTGAATAATTTTTAAAATCAGAAATGCCTTTCAGAAAGGCATTTCTTTTTTTTTCAGTCATAAACAGAATTTTTTATTAATATATAATTGTAAACGGCATGTCCGGATTGCTTACTTTTTTAAAAAAATTATTTTATCTATCTTTTACTAAAGAGTTCTTATCTCCTATTGATTTTTTGAAAATTATATGATATAATATTTATACAAGATTTACAGAGAAAGTTTATAATCCCCTTCTGCTATTTATAATTTTTCATATTTGTACATTAAAATATTATGATTATTACTTAATGTATATTTATTGGTGAATATTAATAAAAAAATACTACGCATTTATGCTAAAAAGGCAATTGAAATATCTTTTCAAAAATGCTATAATCTTTATTATTAGGGCATTATTGCTTTATGCTGTCAATTTTTATTTATTTTTATGGAGGTGGTTAAATGAAGAATTTTTCTTATACAGCTGTGGACGCTAACGGAAAGACCGTAAAGGGAAATATGCCTGCGGAAGATGAAAAGGCTTTCCTCGCAAAAATGCATGAAAAAGGTCTTGTGTCCAAAAGCTATGAGGAAACTGATTCAAAAAGTTCAAAAAACATGCACAAATTCACTACAAAAGAGTTGTCTTTCAACTGCCGACAACTCAGTGCGATGCTTACATCAGGGCTCACTCTGGTAAAAGCTCTTGATATTCTGTGCAAGGAACAGGAAAAGGAATCCGCTAAACTCATATGGCGTGACATCTACGAAAACGTTCAGAAAGGTGAATCGTTCTCATCTTCCCTCGAACTATATAAAGGTGTTTTCCCTCCTTTTCTTATCTCAATGGTTGCTGCCGGTGAAGCCAGCGGTTCGCTCGATGTCATTATGCAGAGAATGTCTGCACATTATGACAAGGAAAACAAAATGCACAATACCATTAAAAGCTCTATGATGTATCCTGCTATTCTTATGGTTCTCTGTGTAGTTATCGTTATCCTTATGTTTACATTCATCATTCCGACATTCGCAAACATGTTCGATGACCCGAACGATATTCCTGCACTTACAAGAGTTATGATGAATATAAGTGATTTCATCACTTCAAAATGGTATATACTTGTAATCGTTATCGGCGGTATTATTTTCGGAATAAAATATATCCTTAAAATTGACAGCGTAAGACTGAAATTTGACCGTATGCTTGTAAAAATGCCTTCAGTTGGGCCTCTTATGGTTACAATCTATACCAGCCGTTTTGCAAGAACTTTCTGTTCACTCTATTCAAGCGGTATTCCTATGGTTGAATGTATTCAGAGAGCTGCTGACATTCTCGGAAACAGCTACATAAGCCAGTGTTTTGAAACTGTTGTTGATGAAGTTAAACAGGGTGAACCTCTTTCATCTTCAGTACAGAGAACTGAAATCTTTGAATCAATGTTCTGCTCACTGATATATGTCGGCGAAGAATCAGGTGCTTTGGACACTATCCTTGAAAATGCTTCAGGCTACTATGAAGAAGAAGCTGATACTGCTGTTCAGAACCTTGTACATCTTATCGAACCTGTTGCCATAATCTTTATGGGTGTTGTTGTTTGTATGGTTCTTATGGCTGTATTTCCGGCACTTTATGGCTCATTCGAAAATATTCAATAAAATTGAGAGGTGGATTAAAAAATGCTGTCATTTGATATTACTGATAGAAATATACGAATTATTAAAGGTACTGAAAGCGGTAATAAAATCCGAATCAGTTCCGCTGCTACACTTGAACTCGATGAAGATATTATTGTAAACGGTCACGTTCAGGATATTCCCCGTGTTGCTACTCTTATAAACAGCGTTCTCGCAACAAACAAAATGGCTGACAAAGAGGCTATTGTAAGTATTTCCTCAAACCTCACCATATTCAAGGAACTTCAGCTCGAAAAGGCTAAGGAACAGGAATTTGCAAAAAATGTTAAGCAGGAAATGCAGAACGCTCTCGGAATTGATGATACATATTCTGTTTCCTATGTAATTGTAGGCGATACTGATGAAGATGTTGCTGCCGGCAGAGAAAATCTCGTTACTGTTCTTGCTACTGCATGTCCTTATGCAATTATAGACTGCTATAAAAAAGTATTCCAGATGCTCGGAATTTCACTTAAATCTGTTATGATTGGCTGTAACTGTATTACAAAACTTCTTCTTGCAGATACAAAAATCAAAACAAAAATGCCTCTACTTGCCGTTCAGATTGACAAGAACTTCATAAGCCTTAACCTTTATGAAAAAAGAGGAAAAAATGAGGACTGCCAGCTTGCATTCTCAAGATTCGCTTCAATATCAGCCGAGGACTATGACGATTCAGAAGACTATGTTTTTGAAGCAGTCGTTGAAAATATCTATCGTATGCTCCAGTTCCAGAGAAGCCGTAACACAGGCGAAACTGTTGAGAATATCATATTCTACGGCGAAATCGGTGACAATGCCTATTACAAGCGTCTTATCGATGAAATGTCAAAAATGGAACTTCATGGCGATACTCTTACAGCTCCTCCGCAGATTCATGGATATGACAATCTTAAATTTGAACTCTTTGCAAATGCTATCGGTGCTATGTTCAAGCGTAACAAGGAAACTGAAAAGGTTAACCTCCTTGAAACTGACTCCGTAAACAACAATAAAATTAAGTCTGACGGAACTTATAAATATTTTCTTCTCGGAACTACTGTTGCATGTGCTGCCGTTATCGGAATAGTATGGGGTATACTCACCGGAGTGAACAGCGGTATACAGCATGATATTGATGACCTTCAGAGCAAAATCAACTCTCCTGAAACTGCACAGCAGATTGCTCTTTTCGACAGTCTTACAAATATGAAAACAGAAGTTGAAACATATCTCACATCTGTAACCAACCTCAAAGATGCTTTTGATTCAAAACCTGTTGTTCTCGGTGATAAGTATGATGTATTTCAGGAAGCTATCGACAAGACTGTTTCTGAACTTCCGACAAAGGTTGACAAGGCAAGAATTGTTAACCCTCAGTATACTGACGGAAGAATAAGCTTTGATGTAGAATGTAGCAGTATTGATGAACCTACACAGAAACTCCCTGCACAATTCGCTGAAAATCTTCTGAAAACTGATTACGGCAAGGATTATTTTGTTGATGTAACATATTCAAATTACAGCATTTCAGAAGTAACTCAACAGGCACAGACTGTTGACCCGACTACTGGTGAAATAACAAAAGCTGGTTCTGACAAGAAAACATCTACTGTTAATTTCTCTATAACTGTTACTTTGAAAGGCGAAAAATCAATTTATACTCCTGCCGAAACAAATACTGACGATACAGCCGGCAGTGAAACAGCAGAGGAGGCTGAATAATCATGAAATTAAATTACAGAGACCGTGTCATTTTACTGGCTGTAATTGCCATAGTAGTGCTTTTAGGCGGATTCTTCGGATTAATTAAACCAAAATTCAATGACATTAAAGAAAATAAAACAGCCCGTGATGCCGTTCAGCAGGAATGGGACGGACTTGATGCAAAAATTCAGCAGATTCCTACACTCAGAGATGATGTTAAAAACACTAAATCCGAAGCAGACAAAGTTTCTTCTATGTTCTTCAGCGGAGAAGAAGTTGCAGACGGAAACCTTATCAGCTTTATGCAGCCTTATCAGCTCGACAAGTATATGCAGAGCATAATGGACGAATCAAATCTCAAGGTTATGAGTATGGAGGCAGGTTCTATTCAGGATACTACTCTTGATTATTACTACTATACTCCTACTGTTCCTACTACTGCTATCCTTGACCTCGCTGACCTCAACGGAAACTATACTGCTGAAATCTCAAAGAAACTTGAAGAAAGCAATGCCCTTTCTGAAAGAACTGCTGAAAATCTTTTCGTTCAGCAGTACGGTATAAGTGTCAAAGCTACAAAAGATGACCTCTGGAACTTTATGGAAACTATCAGTAAAATGGATAAGGCTATAAGAATAGACTCTATCACAATTACAGATACAGATTTTGGTGTTGACCCTTCAACCGGAAAACTTTCAGCTGATGCTGAAAAAATGAAGGACGCTTCAGGTAAGGAAGCAGGAGTTTCAGAAGTTACAATGGTTCTTAATCTCTACTCTGTTTACGAGCTTGACGAACCTGTTCTTGAATAAGCTGTTTTGGTTTTGTCTTTGTCACACTTGAAAGGTGGTAGAAAAAATGAAAAAACATTCCAAAGCAAAACTCAAAGGCACAGTGCTTTTTACGGTTATATCCGTAATGTCACTGCTTATAATATTCCTTACAAGTACACTTGTGCTTGCTACATCAGCAAGCAACAGATCTCATAAAAATTATGCCGCAACTCAGACTGAATATACTGCCCGTGCAGCTATCGAAAGCTTCTCGGAGGCTATGTCAAGAAGTGATGCTGTGGCTCAGATGATTGTCAATATGAAAAAGACAGATGTTCTCACTCCTTCTGTCGAAATCAATGATTCTGCTCTCGGTGAAATCGGTTATTATGATAACTCCGGCAACTGGAACAGCGGTCAGATTTCAATTGAATATATTGATGATACTTACGTTTACAACACTGAAAAATCTGCATGGGAAGAACAGCAGGTTCTCAAAGTTACTGCTACTGCTGAACTCGGCGGTGAAGAAAGCACTGTTTGTGCATACATCAGAAAAAAATCTCCTGATGAACCTAATCCGACTTCAATAAGAGGTCTTCAGACAGCAGGAGGTATTGACCCCGGTACAACAGGCGGTTATTACACAGGTGACTTTGCAATAGGACTTACAAATCCTGATGCTTCTAGTACATATAGTATCAATAATGGAACGATACTTGAAACAGACAAATCATTTGTAAATGGTAATTTATCTGTATCAGGTGAAGGATTACAAATAGAAGTTGTTAAAAGTAATAGTGGAACTGTTATTATGGGGAATCTTAATTTACAAAATGATAAATTTATAAACATCAACTATAAAATGACTGATGCTTTTAATCAGAAAGATATTCCTTATCTTTTTGTAAACGGAAATTTTACATGTGGATCAAAGCTTGCAATAAAAGACAAAAACGGTAAAAAATCTCCTTACAATATTTTCTGCGGTTCTTGGGATACCTGGAGCAAAGAAGTAACAATTAATAACTCTGACCTGTATCTTCTTGATTCAGGTGTAACAAACAGAATAGGCGGAACAAGTTCCACAAAATTATCATCATGGAGCAATTCACTTGTTCAGAAAGGTGATACACAGTTCGGCTCAAAGGGTGGTAGCATTTATTCAAAGGGAAACCTTGAAATTTCAGATACAACAATTTATGGTGATATTCGCTGTGAAGGAAATGTTACACTCGGAAGTAATGTAAAAATATACGGTGACCTTGTTGTCGGCGGTGCTTTAAGCGGTGTTGAAAGTGCAATAGTAAATGGAGAAATTTATAACGGCACTACTGAAATAGACTATACAGGCGGTCTTAAACCAGGATATTTTGCAAAAAACAACACATATTATGAATCAGGTCTTAAACCGGGTTACTATGAATATGAAAACCCGATTTATGCAAACTATATGGTTAAAAATGCTCAGTATGCAAACTATGTAAATGATGCTAAAGCTCTTGGAATTGAAACAACAAACAATCAGCCTTATGTTGGTGACAATTTCAAGGAAATCATCTTAAAAAGAAAAAGTTACTGGGAACCAGATTATCCGCAGGGAAGATTTGCTGATGATGAAGGAAATGAATATTCAGATATTCTTGTTGGAAATCTTGATAATAGTGCAGTTAAAATTCAGGCTGTACCATCATCATATAGTGGTGAATATAACTGCGACATCAAGAGAATTTATCAGCTTGATGAAAACTATATTTCATATCCTGTTTATACTGATGAAAAAACAGGAAATATAACCAACAATGAACATTCATATTATCTCATTTATGAAGACGGCACATTCACTGACATAGTTCCTGATGATATAATTATTTATCAGGCAGATATGGATGGAAATAAATCAGATATTGTAACAGATTCATTCAGCGTAATTTATAAAGTTGACAAGGACGGAAATCCTATCAATGAAATTACTGATGCTCCTTATACTTACTATAAAGTCAATAAGGACGGAAATCCTACTGATGAACAGACAACAGATTATTGCATACGTTATAAAGTTGACGGAAACGGCAATACAATCGATGAAACAACATCTGAAGAATTTACATACTATAACGGCATCACTAAAGAAAAAGTATCAAGAGATGATGCCTATGAAAGTAACTTCTATGTTGAATGGTGTGCTCCTTATGAAAAAACTGATTATGAAGCATACTACTATAAGGCTGACCCGACAGGTCAGGAATCAAATAAAACATGGCTCACAGCTAACAAAGTAGATGAAACTGAGGCAAGAGCAGGAAACACTGTAAAGCCTTTAAGTTATTATTCTCACGAAATTTATCCTTCATCTATGACAAGAGAGGCTATAACAGGAAAAGACTCATCAGGAAAACCTTATCCTGACAGCAATCAGAACTATAAAATCGTTACTTCTCTTGAAGAAATGAGAGAAGCTATCGGATATTCTTCTGATTTTGATTCCTCTGTATACTATAAAGAAGTTCCCGGAGGAACAGACGGCTTTAAAACTATAACTGTTGAAAGCAACAAAACTTATACAATTACTGAAAACACAATATTGAAATCCGGTACTACAAGCAGTGGCCCTGTTATAATAAATATCAAACCTGGTAAACAGGCTATATGGGTAGTATTTGATAACAACTTCATATTAGATGATTATGACGGTCACAAAATTTATGTTGATGATAGTCAAGGCGGTATTGTAAACTTCTTTGTAAATGGTTATTTCAAAGCCAAAAAAATAGCTATGGAAACAGCTTCAATCAAAGAAAACAGTTATGTATATGAAGGCAGTAAAATCAATATCAACTGGTATGGTTCAGAATATTCTTCAATCAATGCAGAAAATAATGTAACTTTTATCGGAACTGCTAAAATGCCTTATTCAAAATTGGATATACCTGTATCAGGTGGTAAATATTCTGTAAACTACAATGGTAAAATAATAAGTCCTGCCTGGATAGGTTCAGGATTGTTCGGTGAAGTAAAAACAAACAATAACTTCAGAATTCTTCATGTTGATAATGCTAACGCACATAATGATATAGTTAATGAACTCACAGGCGATTCCTGGGAAATCATGTACTATGATATGTATTAAGGAGATGATAATATGAAAAGCAGAAAAAAGCTTAAAGGAATGACACTCATAGAAATCATTATTTCAATAGCTGTTTTTGCCGTTCTTGGTGTTATCCTCCTCGGTATAGGTCAGGTTGTAGACAGCACAACAAAAGCCTCAAGCAGACTTAATAAAAAAATGACTGTTGAAGCTCCTTATGCCGCTGCAAAAAGTGTAAGCAAAAATGACCTTGATGGTGACGGTGTTATTGATTATTATTATACTGACGAAGCAGGAAATGATGTTCTGGTTACTCCGGATAATATGAATATCAGCGTATATTTCGGAAGCAAAACAAGTCCTACTAAAGTCAAGGTTCAGAAATATAAGGTTGACGGTTCAGGAAACCTTATAAAAGATGCTGACGGTAAACCTATCAAAGACGGTGACCCTGTTGATGAAGATGCTTCAATCGATATGAATGCCAACAAATATTCAACACAAGGTCTTGTTAAAAACAATAAGCTTATATATGATGCAAATTCTCCTAATGCAAACCTTGACTTCCAGTTCGTTGAAATTCAGCCAACACCATAACGGAGGGTAAAAACATATGAAAAAGAAAAATCTTAAGGGCTTTACCCTCATAGAGCTTATAGTTGTTATGGCTATATTCTCATTGCTTATGGCAGGTGCTTTGGCACTCGTTGACCCTGTTGAAAAAATCAACAAGACAGCAAGCGATTTTGAAAAGACAAATGCCTATGTTGACAATATTCAGGATTATCTTCAGGACTCCCTGAGATATGCTGAAAATGTATGGGTTTATCAGGGAAATATGTCTGATGCTGAACTTAAAGCTGAGGCTGAGGATTTCCGTCAGAAATATTACAACGAAACAATAACCACAAAAGACGGTTCACACGTTGTATATACAAAAGGAAATATGAGAATAATTACAATTCTCAATAGCGATGTATCAGACGGTTCAGGCGGTATTCAGAATGATTCTAATGGAACTCCTATGTGCAAAGGTCAGATTCTTCTCAACAAATTTGAATATGAATCAGATTCATCAATTACAAATATAGGAATTTCTGAAACTCAGCTTAATCCGACATTCTTTACTAAAGATTTCGATTTTGCGTATCTGCTTGGTGCAAGTCAGCTTGTAAATTCAGGTAGTGACAATACTGCTAAGGTTGAAACAATTTCTGACGGTTCAGGAATCAACTTTGAAAACTTCTCAATGGGTATAGTTACTTATGACAAGGCAGAATACAGTAAGCTTTCTTCTCCTGCTGACGGTGAATATCCTTTCACCTGTCAGTATACTGTCGCAACAATTCCGCTTATAAACATAATAAACAGACACAATGGTGGTCTGCCAAAAGAATATTATGTTTATGGGAAAAAAGATGACGGTATGGGAAATATGATTACTGATACTTCAAAAATTGAATTTCAGCAATCTGTAAGCATGAACCCGTCATTCCCTTCACTTACTTCAACACTCGCTGACGGAACAACTCCAAGAGTTTCCGGAAACATCAATGATAACATATATATAATCTATTCATTGACTGATGAAGTAAACAAACCACAGTAAATCATCAAAAAAGGCAGCAGTTAAAAGCTGCTGCCTGATTTTTGATTTTTATTCAACTGTAAGGAGATTGATATACCAATCCGCTATATTTTCTCCCCACAGTGTTCCTATTGCTATTCCTATCGTAAGATACGGGCCAAACGCAAATTTTGAATTTCCGTTTATCATCTTCAGAATAAGTCCGCAGACAGATGCAATTATTATTCCGAAGAAAGCTGAAACTATAATAGCTTGTGTTCCTATTACTGCCCCTGATGCAAACATAAGAAGGGTATCTCCAAGCTCTATTCCTCTTATTCCTTCTTCACGGCATTTCGGCAGACAGTATTTACAGACTTCTCCTATTATAAAAAACGGTACACTTATACATAATGCTCCGATTATTCTCTGCTTCAGTGAAAGTGAATCAGTAAGAAGTGCTGAAGGAATCGAAAGTGCAAATATCATTGCAAGAATTATCGGTTCCATTTCGAGTGTATCCCAGTCCATAAATCCGACTACTATCAGAAGTGAAAACATAACGCAGGTTATTACAGATTCAGCATTGAAATCCATTACCCAAAATACAAGCATATAGAGAAATCCGTTAAGGCTCTCTACTATCGGGTATCTCGGTGAAATCTTTTCTCCGCAGGAATGACATTTTCCTCTCAGAAAAAGCCAGCTGAACACAGGTATAAGGTCAATGATACGTATTTTCGCACCGCATGTCATACAGTGTGAGGAACGCTTTATAAGCGATTCCCCTTTGGGAATCCTTATGATTACAACATTAAGAAAGCTCCCTATACATATGCCAAAAAGAAATACTATCAAGTAGAACATTATGTAGAATTGAGTGTCCATAAAATCACTTTTCAGTACATTTTCAAATTCTTCCATTCTGTTTTACCTCCTTTGAAAAATTATTTATTATGAGGATATTATAACATAATAAAGGAAAATTTACAAGTAAAATAATTAAAACGGAGGGTTTTTATTATGAGAAATATTAGAATAGGCGACTATCTCGTTGAAAAACAGCTGATTACTCAGGAACAGCTCGAAAATGCACTTGCTGTTCAGCGAGAGTCGAAAGGTACTAAGAAATTCGGAGAGGTTATCGTTGAACTCGGTTATCTTTCTGAAGTAAAATTCGCTCAGGCTCTTGCCGGAAAGCTCCATGTTCCTTACGTTGACCTTTCCAACTTTGATATTGACGGTGAAGCAGTAAGAAAAGTTCCTGAAACCCTTGCTAAAAAATATACTATCATCGCTATCAATATCAAGGGTAAACGTCTTACTGTTGCTACTGATGACCCTTACAACTTCAATATCCTTGAAGACGTAAAGGTTATGACAGGTATGGATACAGACCCTGTTTTTGCTACACGTACAGCTATCAACAAAGCAATTGGTAAATTCTATTCTATGCAGAACGTTGACAGCGTTCTTGAAGGTGTTCAGGCATTCAGTGATATGAACAATACTGAAGATGATGAAGAATCAAAAGACAGAGTAGAAAGTGCTCCTATCGTTAAGCTTGCTACTACTATCGTTGAAAACTCTTACAGAGCTGACGCTACCGATATTCATATCGAACCTTTCAAGACTTATACAAGAATCCGTATCCGTGTAAACGGCGACCTTGTTGAACTTATGAACGTTGCCAATGTTGTACATAATGCACTTACCACACGTCTTAAACTTATAAGCGGTATGAATATCGCTGAAAAGAGAGTTCCGCAGGACGGACGTTTCACACAGGTTGTTGACGGAACTACACTTGATGTCCGTGTATCTTCACTTCCTACCGTAAACGGCGAAAAAATAGTTATCCGTATTCTTTCAACAGGTCAGATTGCTCTCCGTAAGATTACTGACCTCGGTATGACTGAATATAACTATCAGCTTTTTGAATCTATGATTAAATGCCCTCATGGAGTTATTCTCGTTACAGGCCCGACAGGTTCAGGTAAAACAACTACTCTTTATGCCGCACTCGGTGAACTTGCAAAGCCTAATGTAAATGTTATCACTGTTGAAGACCCTGTCGAAAAAAATATTGACGGTATAAATCAGGTTCAGGTTAACTCAAAGGCAGGTATGACTTTTGCCGCTGCACTTCGTTCTATACTCCGTCAGGACCCTGATATTGTTATGATAGGTGAAATGCGTGACTCTGAAACTGCTGATATCGGTATCAGAGCTGCTATTACAGGTCACTTGGTTCTTTCAACACTTCATACTAACGATGCTGCTTCAACAATCGTAAGACTTGTTGATATGGGTGTTGCTCCTTATATGGTTGCAACTTCTCTTATCGGCGTTATTGCACAGCGTCTTGTAAAAGTTCTCTGTCCTGCATGCAAAAAGCCGAGAATGTCAACTGATGAAGAAAACAAGCTTATGAAAATTGACCATTCTGTTCCGATTTATGAGGCTTGCGGTTGTCCTGCATGCAATAATACCGGATATAAGGGCAGAACTGCTATTCACGAAATTATTCATTGTAATTCAACTGTTTCTTCAATCATCGCTCAGGGCGGTACTAAAGAACAGATTGAAGATGCCGCTAAGGCTCATGGCACACGTCTTTTGCGTGACAACGTTTCTGAACTCGTTCAGAACGGAAGTACTTCTATTGATGAGCTGGTAAGAGTTACCTATGCTATATAACTTTATTAAAGGAGGAAATTTTTCTAATGGCAATTCAAATTAACAGAATACTGGACGAAGTAAGACTTCTTGGCTGTTCCGACTTGCATTTTACTGCCGGAATTGCTCCCGTAGTACGTCTTAACGGTCAGCTCAGAACTATGAGAACTCAGTATCCCGAAATGGACGAGGAGGAAATTCTCAACATAGTAAACCAGATGACAAACGAGGCTCAGGCTAAAAGCGTTGCCTCCCATAAGGATACCGACTTTTCATATATGACAAGAAGCGGTTACCGTCATCGTGTAAACATATATTTCCAGAGAGGTCACACGGCTATTGCTATACGTCTTCTCAGAAACGATATTCCTACACTTGATGACCTCGGACTTCCGCCGATACTTGCAGATTTCGCAATGCGTCCGAGAGGTCTTGTTCTTGTAACAGGCCCGACAGGTTCAGGTAAATCAACAACTCTTGCAGGTATGATTGATTATGTAAATCTTAACAAGTCCGCACATATCATAACAATTGAAGACCCTATCGAATATGTTCACGAACATAAAAGATGTATGGTCAATCAGAGAGAAGTCGGCGATGACGTAGGAAGTTTTGCTCTTGCACTCCGTGCCGCACTCCGTGAAGACCCTGATGTTATCCTCGTTGGAGAAATGCGTGACTTTGAAACTATCACTGCCGCTGTTACTGCCGCTGAAACAGGTCACCTTGTTATGTCAACACTTCATACAACAAGTGCCGCTGATACTATCAACCGTATCATTGACGTTTACCCTGAACATCAGCAGAAACAGATTCGTACTCAGCTTGCAAATAACCTTGTAGGCGTTATCTCTCAGACTCTTATTCCTAAAAAGGACGGTTCAGGACGTATTGCCGCACTTGAAGTTCTCAACGTTACAGATGCGGTTTCTGCTCAGATTCGTGATGATAAGGTTCACCTTGTTCAGAACGCTATCCAGACAGGTAAACAGTTCGGAATGGTGTGTCTTGACTATGAACTGGCAAGATTTGTTAAAAATAATATTATCAACGAAAAAGATGCTCTTGAAAAGTGTCAGGACAAACAGGAATTTTATCGCTATTTACATGCTATGTAATTCATTTTACAGCATTTTGTGTAAAATGACGAAAAAAGCTTGTATTTAAACGTTTAAGCTTTCGTTTTCGTAAAAGTTTGTTCACAATTCATTTTTATTTCAGAAAGCTATTGACAAAATTATAGTAATATGATATACTATGTACATAGAGAGAACATAAAGCGGTTAGAGCTCGACCGCAGTTCTTTGTACTTTTACCGGTTCGGATTCTCCGGTTTAAGTTTTTATTATTTTCACAAGGAGGTTTTCAATATGAAAACTAAAAAGGTTAAAGGTTTTACTCTCGTTGAACTTATCGTTGTTATCGCTATTATCGGTGTACTTGCTGCAATTCTCGTACCTTCAATGCTCGGTTATGTTAAGAAATCTAAAGTTTCATCAGCTAATACATCAGCTTCTTCAATCTATAAAGCTTTCAATACAGCTCTGACAGATATGGACGGAGAAGGTTTTGATATGGGCGGTATCTATACAGCTGCTTTCAAACATGGTACTGAAACTGCTGCTGGTGTTGGTTCTTTCACTTTTGGTAATAAAAATCCTTCTACTGCTCCTGTTGGTAAAACTAGTACTACTACTACTATTAATACTGGTGAAGTTCTTTATGATAAAGTTAAGAATTATTTTGAAGACATCAATAAGTGTACAGTTATGGCTGTTATAAATGGTGGTACTTGTAAGGCTGTTGCAGTTGCTACTGATTCTACATATACAGGTTCTTTCCCTGTTGTTGTTAATGTTGACAACTATGCAGCTTATAATGTTTCCTCTGCTGCTAACGATGCTTATGCTGAAGCTATGGGCTTTACTTATACAGCAAAAACTAAAACTGATGCTAAAAATCATGCTGTTACTAATGGTTATAATGACGCTCCTTCAATTGCTACACTTGCTGGTGGTACTTCTACTCCTTGAGTTTGATTCAGAATTAACTAAAAAATCAACCCCCTCTCTTTTGAGAGGGGTTATTTTTTGCCCTGAAATAAAAAAAGGCGGTCTGAAAAAGACCGCTTTTCTATTCAATATGTATCTCTCTGTGTGAAATGGGAGTTGAAAAAACAATCTGAGTTGAAGTGTTTCCGTAATGCTGTAACTGACCTATAAAGGAATCAAGTTCCTGTGTACTCGGAAATGCAACTTTTATAAGCATTGAATAACTTCCCGTAACGCAGTTGCATTCAAGAACATTGGGACATTGATTTATAAAAGGATAAAATTCACTTTTCTGACTTGCTCTTATTTCAAGACTTATAAATGCTGTAATATGATAGCCTAATTTCTGGTGGTCAAGAACAGTGTTGTAACCTTTTATAATTCCCTGTTTTTCAAGTTTATCAATTCTTGAAGAAACTGCGGGGGCAGAAAGAAAAACCTTTGAGGCGAGTGATTTTAAAGGTGTACGGGCATTAACCTGCAAAAAATTTATAAGCATAGCATCAATCTTATCCATAATAAAAACCTCCGTAAAAAAAGACAGACGTTGCCCGTAATCATACGAACAACGCCTCTTTGCGTATATTTAACTGTAATAATATATTATCACATAAATATGTATATATTATGAATAATCTGTGAACAATCTGTTAAAACTTTACTTTCTTATTTTTTTGGGGCAGGAAACTTAGCTTTCACAGCTCTTATTGACTGTAAGTTCTTGTTATAGCTTGCTTCTGTTTCGTCAAGCATTTTTGTAATTGAAACAATTGCAGTTTTCTGAATGTTCTGAGAAGTAAGCTGAGCCTTTTTAATCATCTCAACAGCTTTCTTTTTAGCCTCCTCAACGATAGCCTCCTGAGAAACAATTTTTGATGCTCTTTCTTCGGCTTTCTGGATAATCAGTTCAGCATCTTTTTTTGCATCATCAAGAATTTTCTTTGATTCAAGCTCAACTTTCTTAGCCTCTTTAAGTTCCTGCGGAAGATTCATTCTCGCATCGCTTATAAGCTCACGCAGACGGTCACTGTCCACCATTTTTTTATGTGATACAAACGGGACAGTCGGGGACTTTTCAACAAGTTCTTCAATTTCCTCAAGAATTTCTTCAATACTCATAACTGTTATTCTCCTTTACCAATCTTTTTTTAATATCCTCAAGTATGCAGTCAGGTACAAAATGACTTATATCACCGCCGAAATATGCAATCTGCTTTACAAGGCTTGAACTGAGATACATATTTTCAGCCTGTGTCGTAAGGAATACTGTTTCTGCTCCGCCATAAAGTTTTTTGTTGGCAAGAGCCATCTGAAATTCATATTCAAAATCGCTTACGGCACGAAGTCCCTTGACAATTGCAACAGCCCCTACATTTCTGACGTAATCAGCAAGAAGTCCGTCAAGTATATCTATCACTACATTATCGAGTCCATGTGTTGCAGTTTCAGCAAGGAACATTCTTTCAGTAGGCGTAAAGCTTGGCTGTAATTTCCCTGCATTTTTGGAAATAAGAACTACAACTTTATCGAAAAGCTTTGAGGCTCTCGTAATAATATCAAGATGACCGAGTGTTATAGGGTCAAAGCTCCCCGGACAGACAGCAATTCTTCTCATAACTGAACTTCCTCCGCTGAATCCTTATAAAGTATTGTGATATTGATTTTTCCGTAACGGTAAGTTTTTTTCAGTTTAAGCTCATCGGGAATAATATCAATTTCGGAATCAGATTCATATTCACAGATAACAAATCCGCCGTCATTGAGTTTCGGAGAAACAAACGGAAGAATATTATTTATATGATTATAGCGATAGGGGGGGTCAAGGATAATAATATCAAATTTCCTGTTTATATGCTTTATATAGTCATAACTATCTCTGTTTACGACATCAGCATATCTTTCGAGTGCAGTGCTTCTGAGGTTATTGTTGACACATCTGAGAGCTTTCTGAGAATTATCAACAAAAACGGCACGTTTTGCACCTCTGCTGAGTGCCTCGATACCCATCTGACCGCTTCCTGCGAAAAGGTCAAGTACATAAGCACCCTCAATATCAAACTGTATTGCAGAAAATACAGCCTCTTTTACCTTATCGGTAGTCGGACGAACGTCCATACCTTCAGGAGCAATTAATTTTCTGCCCCTTGCTGAACCTGTAATTACTCTCATAAAAATCACCTATTCCAATTATATATTATTTTTCTTAAAATGTCCATATATTTTGAAAAAAATATTTTTTTGGCGAAAAATGCCATAAAATCAATGCAACATATCATAGAGTTCCTGAGCCGTTTTAAGACTTATTCCGCCGGCTTTTGCAAGTTCATTGACATCAGCCTTTAAAAGATTCTCTTTAGTTTTGAAAAACAGCATAATCTTAGCAGATTTCTTATTGCCTATTCCCTTTATATTCGTAAGTTCGGATTTATATGATGACTTGTTATGCCTGCTGTGCATATAGCTTACTGAAAATCTATGCACTTCGTCCTGAATCTGAGTCAGGAGGGCAAATGCGGATTTAAAGCCTGAAATCTGTATTTCCCTGCCTCCTGTTGCAATTGCATGTGTTCTGTGCTTATTATCCTTTACCATACCATATAAAGCTATATCAAGGTTCATTTCCTTAATAATAGGTGCAACGGCATTTACATGACCTTTACCGCCGTCAAGCAGTATCAAATCGGGACAGCGTGAAAAAAATTCATCGGAATCACTTCCGATTTTTGAAAGCCTTCTCCTTAAAACTTCCTGCATACTTGCATAATCATTCTGATATGATACTTCCTTTATACTGAAACGCTTATAAGCCTTTTTAAAAGGTTTTCCGTCTTTAAAAACAACCATTCCTGCAACCATTGAAGATGATGAAAGATTGGAAATATCATATGCCTCTATATATGACGGAGGTTTTGAAAGACCGAGTATTTTTGAAAGCTCCTCAAGTGCAATTACTTCCCTGCTTGTTCTTGAATCATTTACAGCTATATATTCAGCACTGTTGTTTTTAGCGAGTCTTAAAAGTTCTTTAAGCCGTCCCCTTTCAGCAGTTATGATTTTAACTTTGTGTCCTGACTGTTCTGAAAGCATTTTTTCTATAAGTTCATAATCTTCAGGAATATCCTCTGTTACTACTGCTTTCGGAATATCATTTTTGCCATGATAGAACTGCTTTATAAAATCACCTGTTATACTGTCTGTACCATATGGAACTGTAAAAACTGATTTATCTGAAAGTCTGCCTGAACGGTACATAAGAACAGATATACATATACTGTCATAATTTGAAGCTATACCTATAATATCAGCATTATCCACACCGTTGCTGATAATTTTCTGTTTTTCAGATGCCTTTTTAACTGCAATTATTCTGTCACGGATTACAGCAGCTTTTTCAAATTCACATTTTTCAGAATAGATTTTCATTTCCTTTTCAAGCTTTTCAACTGAAAGTGAATTGCCGTTTTTAATATATCCGACAGCCTGATTTATAATATTTTTATAATCCTGACTGCTGATATTTCCCATACATACTCCCATGCACTGTTTTATATGATAATTAAGACATGGTCTGCCTTTACGGAAATCCTGAGGAAATTTTTTTGCACATGTCGGAAGCATAAAAACCTTATTGACTTCATTTACTGTTTCTCTTGTAACAAATCCGCTCATATAAGGGCCTAAATATTCACCGTCATCGGAAATATTTTTTTCATCGGTAATTCGTGGATATTCTTCATCTGAAATCTTTATATAGTGATAGCCTTTATCATCTTTCAGAAGTATGTTGTATTTCGGATTATTCTGCTTTATAAGGCTACATTCAAGAACAAGTGCTTCATATTCCGAATCAGTAACTATAAAATCATAATCATAAACCTGAGATACCATTTTTGCCGTTTTCGGATTGTGATTAGGATTTTCCCTGAAATAGCTTGAAACCCTGTTTTTAAGATTTTTAGCTTTTCCGATATATATTATAGCTCCGCTTTTATCCTTCATAAGATATACACCTGCGGAAGATGTCAGCTTTAATGTCTTTTCACGCAGATATTCAATTCTCATATTCAAAAAAATCACCTCTTTAAAAACAGCGGACAGTCCGCAGACCGTCCGCATTAAAAAATCATTCTTCAAAGAATGTGCTTTTATATTTTGCAACTCTTGCCTTATCACCATAACAGTCTATTTCTATTCTCTCCTGTTTAATGAAAAATATAACTGATGCAAAAAGCACAACATATGCAAAAGCATTTGCAAGTATACTGAAATATATTCTTATTCCGAAAATATTTCCCATCATTCCGAAAAACATTATTCCCACAGCAACAGTAACCATAACTTCAAGACAGGTTACTTTAGGTTCAAGAAAAAGGAACAGAAAGCATACACCTGCCGAAAAAACAGAATGTGCTATGGCAAGCGGTAATGAATACGGCTTGTAAAAGGAAATCTGATATGAATTAAGCTCAAGAATCATCATAACAAGTTCAGCCAATATATATATACAATAGCCTGTTTTCATAAGTATTCTTGCACGCACCGTTCTGAAAAGATATATCGATGCTATAAGATTCAGAATAAATCCTATTCCCTCAAAAGCATATGCAATTGCTTCAATAGACCTCACAACCACACCGATTGAACCGAATGAATAATAATATACAAAGCATACTATTGCAAACAGTATAAATGATATATTCCCGAAAAGTGCAAAATAAAAACATTTCAGCAAGTTTTTACGCATAATTACTTCAGAGCCTTTAAAGCTCTCTGTCCGATGTCTTTTCTGTAATGGGCATTTTCAAAGCTTATCTGTGATACACCCTTATAAGCTGTATCAAGTGCAGTTTTAAGATTTTCGCCCCTTGCAGTAACTCCGAGTACACGTCCGCCGTTTGTAAGGAATTTTCCGTCATCAGAAAGCTTAGTTCCTGCATGATAAACAAAGCAGTTTTCAGTCTGTCCCTTTTCATCAAGACCTGATATTTCAAGTCCCTTAGGATAGCTTAAAGGATAACCTCCGCTTGCCATTACTACACACGCACATGCTCCGGAATGCCACTTTATATCAACCTTATCAAGAGTATGATTATATACAGCCTCAAAGATTTCATATAAATCAGCATCAAGCATAGGGAGAACAACCTGTGTTTCAGGGTCACCGAAACGGCAGTTATACTCAATAACCTTAGGGCCTTTCGGAGTAATCATAAGTCCGAAATACAGACAGCCTTCAAAAGTTCTTCCCTCTGAATTCATTGCTTTTATAGTAGGAATAAATATTTTTTCCATACATTCGTTTGCAATTTCATCTGTATAATAAGGATTCGGTGAAACTGTACCCATACCGCCTGTATTAAGACCTTCATCATTGTCATAAGCTCTCTTATGGTCCATAGATGAAATCATAGGAATTACTGTTCTGCCGTCTGTAAATGAAAGAACAGAAACTTCAGGGCCTGTTAAAAATTCCTCAATAACAATTCTTGCGGAGCTTTTACCGAATTTAAGATTATCAATCATATCATGAACAGCCTGAACAGCTTCTTCTTCATTCTGGGCAATAATTACACCCTTTCCGAGTGCAAGACCGTCAGCCTTTATTACTGCGGGATAGCTGTTCTGCTTTTTAAGATAAGCTACTGCACTTTCGCTGTCTGTAAATACTTCATAAAAAGCAGTGGGGATATTATATTTCTTCATAAGCTCTTTTGAGAATACTTTTGAACCCTCAATAATAGCCGCATTCTTCTTAGGGCCGAACGTCATAAATCCCTCTGACTGCAAAGCATCAACCATTCCGAGAACAAGCGGGTCATCAGGAGCTACTACAACCATATCAGGATTAAGTTTCTTTGCAAGCTTTACAACTTCTTCAATATCAGTTGCACTTACATTGAAACATTCTGCATATTTTGATATACCACCGTTTCCGGGAGTACAATATATTTTTCCGACATGACTGCTTTCAGCGAGTTTCATAATTATAGCATGCTCTCTGCCTCCGCCACCTACTACAAGTATATTTTTCATTTACTAAAAACCTCCTTTTTACTGATATATAAAAGTTTTTGGTCAAGCTTTTTTCAAAAAGCTTGCAGGGGTTCGGGGACAGAGTCCCCGAAAAAACAGAGTTTCCAAAAAAATTAGTGATGGAAAAGTCTTATTCCTGTAAATGCCATAGCAATATTATACTTGTTGCAGGTTTCAATAACATTGTCATCACGGATTGAACCGCCCGGCTCTGCTATGTATTCAACACCTGATTTTTTTGCACGTTCAATATTATCACCAAACGGGAAGAATGCATCTGAACCAAGACATACTTCTGTATTCTTAGCAAGCCATTCCTTCTTTTCTTCTCTTGTGAAAACTTCAGGCTTAACCTTGAAAATTCTCTGCCATTCGCCCTCACGAAGAACATCTTCATATTCATCGCCTATATAGACATCAATCGCATTATCTCTGTCTGCACGGCGTATACCGTCAACAAACTGGAGTCCCATTACCTTCGGGGACTGTCTGAGCCACCAGTTATCAGCTTTCTGACCGGCAAGGCGTGTACAATGGATTCTTGACTGCTGACCTGCACCGATACCGATTGCCTGACCGTCCTTTACATAGCATACAGAATTTGACTGTGTGTATTTAAGAGTGATAAGAGAAATCATAAGGTCATCAAGCTTATCAGCCGGAATATCCTTGTTTTCAGTAACTACATTTGAAAGGAGTTCCTTATTGATTTTAAGTTCATTTCTGCCCTGTTCAAAGGATACACCATAAACCTGTTTTGTTTCAATAGGAGCAGGCTTATAATTTTCATCTATCTTGAGTATGCAGTAAGTACCTTTTCTCTTTGACTTGAGAATTTCAAGTGCCTCATCATCATAATCAGGAGCAATAATTCCGTCTGATACTTCACGCTGAATCATTTTTGCTGTACATACATCAACTTTATCAGAAAGAGCGATAAAGTCACCGTATGATGACATTCTGTCTGCACCTCTTGCCCTTGCATATGCACTTGCAAGCGGTGAAAGTTCGCCCAAATCATCAACCCAGTATATTTTTTTAAGGTCATCTGAAAGAGGTCTGCCTATTGCAGCACCGGCAGGAGAAACGTGTTTGAAAGATGTAGCTGCACAAACTCCTGTTGCCTCTTTGAGTTCTTTTACAAGCTGCCAGCCGTTGAGAGCATCAAGAAGATTTATATATCCCGGTTTACCGCAAAGAACTGTAATCGGAAGTTCTGAACCGTCAGCCATATAAACTCTTGAAGGTTTCTGATTAGGATTACAGCCGTATTTTAACTGCATTTCGTTTGCCATTTTTTTAAACTCCTTTTATATTACTTGTTTTTGTTTACAATTCTTGTTTCGGTCTTGCCTGTTTCAATATCAATATATCTTACAAAGAGAGATACTTTATTATCCTCATTAAGATTATTCCAGAGAATATCTGTAAATTCATCAATATCATCATAAGTATTTACAAGTTCAGGTTCACCCTCAAAACTTGGGAGAGGATTTCCGTCACCCATATATGTATGAATGAAGTGACCGTTGCTGTTTATCGGATTATCATATGTAAATGTAAATCTCTGACAGCAGTCAGGATTTCCGTTTGCACTCTTGAGAATTGACATAGCATAGCTGTATTTTCCGTTTTCGATATTCATAATACCGGAAATTCTTGGTGTATAGTTCGGGGCATCGTCCTCATATTCACGAGTACGGAGAGATTGTTCAAAAGTCTGTCCCTTTTCCATAAGCTCATAAATTGTATCAGTCTGGTCACCGTTTGTAACGATTGTATAATTTCCGAGAACTCTTACAGGAGAATATATAATAAGATGCGGGTCACTGAGCTTTGAAGGGTCAAAAGCTTCTGTGCGGATTCCGTCATCAGTAGCAAGGAAAACTCTGTTACGGCTGTTAACACTTCTGCCCATTATAAAATAAGCAGTTACAGCATACTTGCCGTTAGGGGACTTGCCTATAACAATACCTCTGCCAGGGTAAGCATTTTTGCTGAGTTCGTTTGCAATATCAAGTTTAATCATAAGAAAATTCCTTTCGGTTATATTTTGTTTACGAAATTATTTTCATCATCGTGAAAATATTCAAGTTCATCAAAAGGACTCAAATCATTTGAAGGGCCGACATAGAGAACTTCATTATCTTTTACAGTAATTGTAATCAGACCTTCATTTTCTTCTTCCCAGTCACATTCACATTCAAGGCGTACACCGTTTCCGTATCCTTCGGGAGCATCTATATAAACTGTCTGCGGATATACACATTCAAGCATATTTTTAACAGTTCTGACATCAAATGTAAGAGTATCAAGAAGATGTCTGTGTTCACTGACACGGGTAAGGCAATATATTCTGAGAGCCTTTTCGATAATCTTCAATGCCTTTGGAGAGAGATTATTAATCATTTCCGCACATTTTTCAGCATAATTCAGATTTGCCTCAATATCAATTACAACATTACATTCAGAATCAAAGGTTTCAATATAAAGACTGCCTTCCATTCCGAAATCATCTTTTTTTATATTTTCAATCATTTTCTTCCCTCACATACGCTCTGCCGTCAATAATATCAATTTTATCCTGACAGAAAAGAGAAACAGCCAGCGGAAGTATTTTCCATTCAGCCTGCTCCATAATACGTTTCTGAAGAATTTCAGGAGTATCACCGTATTTTACTTCAACAGGCTTCTGAAGAATAATTGCACCGGCATCAGCCTTTTCATTTACAAAATGAACTGTCGCTCCGCTTACCTTGACACCATATTCAAGAGCCTTTTCATGCACTTTAAGACCATAATAACCCTCTCCGCAGAATGACGGAATCAAAGCAGGGTGTACATTTATTATCTTATAAGAATAAGCCTTTGTTACACATTCATCAAGAATAGTCATAAAACCTGCAAGAACTATCAAATCTGCCTTTTCATCATCAAGAGCATCAAGAACAGCATGACTGTAAGAAACACTGTCAGAATAGCTTTTTCTGGGAATAACTCTTGTCGGGATATTATTATTTTCTGCACGTTTAAGGGCATAAGCCTCCGGATTTGAAGATATAACGCAAGTAATTTTTCCGTTTTTGATAATTCCCGATTTTTCGGCATCTATAAGAGCCTGAAGATTTGTACCGCCTCCTGATACAAGAACGATTATATTTTTCACTTTATCATCTCCATTCAGTTCATAATGCAGAAGCCGTCATTTCATATTCAATAACGGCTTCTTCTTTTCAGATTAATACCAGATTTCACCTGCACTGTAACCTGTAAAATATTCATAGGTTGCAAGAGCAGAAGGAAGTCTTACATCTCCGATATTGGAATAGTCACCGCTTGCAACTTCCCAGCGGAAGCAGAATACTTCAGTAGCTCTCTTTATAGCTCTTGCGGTATCCCAGCCTGCATCAGCAAGCCAGTCATGTGACGCAAAATCAGATAAATATTCAACATTCCATGGAAGTTCAGCAAGGCTTGAATATCCGTACCATGTCATATCCTTGTTGCCATGAGCGGAGTCGGAAACAAAGAATGAAAGCTGGCAGTCAAGATTTGATACCCATGTATTATATGTTGATTCCCAGGGATAAGGAGTATAGTTATAACAGCCATAATTTTCATATGCAAACCGTGCCAAATCTGCATGAACACCTGTGCCGAGTCCGCCGTTTACAGTAGTCCACTGTGCAAGACCTATACCGTCAGCATAATCATCAACACCGCCCTCATATACTGAGCAGTCAAGGTTACCTGTTTCGCACATAAAGTTTCCGATTACTGCTGATGCAGAAACATCATTGAAACCATGATTTTTAAGAAAGTTCCAGATATATTCTGCTCTTTCTCTTACTGCACTGTCATTATAGTAACGGTCGAGGTAATGTTCCTTTGAAACTGTATCACTGTATACATATGTACCTGTTTCAAGAGTATATGCAAATGCAGAAATCTGATTTGCCATAACCATTGTAGTACATGCAAGCATACCTCCTATGATTCTGGTTATTGCCTTGGTTGTATTTAACTTTTTCATCTTCTTTCACCTTTCAGATTAAAATTTTACAGATTTGCAGAAACAAATCCGGCAAAATGATTAACAGATAATAACGCCTTCCTCTGATTCAACAAGCTCACCGAGGATATAAGCTTCTTCTCCTGATTCATTTATAGCAGATACAGCCTTGTCAGCATCGTTTTTATCAACGCATACTACCATACCTACGCCCATATTGAATGTATTGAACATATCACGTTCAGGAATATTTCCTGTTCTTGCAATAAGGTCAAAAATCGGGAGAACCTGTACAGCATTTCTTTCAATTTTAGCAGCAAGGTTTTTCGGAAGCGAACGAGGAATATTTTCATAGAATCCACCGCCGGTGATATGAGAAATTGACTTTACATTCACCTTTTCAAGAAGATTCATAATTGCCTTTACATAAATTTTTGTAGGAGTAAGAAGGCTGTCGCCAAGAGTAGTTCCGAGGTCTGAGAAATGTCTTTTGAGGTTCTGTTCATTTACAGTGAAAACGTTTCTTACGAGTGAGAAACCGTTTGAATGAACACCGCTTGACTTTATAGCAATCAGAACGTCCCCTGCCTTCTGAGTTTCAGGTTTAAGAATCTTGTCCTTGTCAACAACACCTACTGCAAAACCAGCAAGGTCATATTCATCAACAGGATAAAATCCAGGCATTTCAGCAGTTTCTCCGCCTATCAATGCACAGCCTGACTGTACACAGCCCTCTGCAACACCTGATACTATATCAGCAATTTTTTCAGGATAGTTCTTTCCTACTGCTATATAATCAAGGAAAAACTGCGGTTTTGCTCCACAGCATATAATATCGTTTACGCACATAGCAACGCAGTCAATTCCGACTGTATTATGCTTATTCATAAGAAATGCGATTTTAAGTTTTGTACCGACACCGTCAGTACCGGAAACAAGTACAGGTTTTTTGATGCCTGTCATATCTATTTCAAAAAGTCCGCCGAATCCGCCTATTCCTGAAAGCACACCGCTTGTCATAGTTTTAGCGATATGTGCCTTCATAAGTTCAACGGCTTTATATCCGGCTGTAACGTCAACGCCGGCTTTTTTATAGCTTTCAGAATAGCTTTTCATTTAAAAAATTTTCCTTTCTGTTAGTTAATTATTCACCTATTTTACATTCAAATTTATCTTTTGGCATAACTTCAGGAACTTCAACAGGATATTTTCCTGTAAAACAGCCCACACAGAAATCGCAGTCTGCACCTTCGGCAATGCTTTTTACTCCCTCAACACTAAGGTATCCGAGAGAATCCGCACCAACCTCACGGCATATTTCCGGCAGAGTCATCTTGCATGCAATCAGATTTTCCTTGCTGTCAATATCTGTTCCGAAATAGCATTGATTTATAAAAGGAGGACATGAAATTCTCATATGTATCTCCTTAGCACCAGCTTCACGCAGAAGATTTACAATTCTTGCACAGGTTGTACCTCTTACAATACTGTCATCGATAAGAACAACTCTTTTATCCCTGACAACATCTTTTACAACGTTCAGTTTTATTCTGACAGCATTTGTACGCTGTGCCTGAGTAGGCTGAATAAAGGTTCTTCCTACATAGCGGTTCTTTACAAATCCTACACCATAAGGAATACCTGATGCGTGAGAAAATCCGAGTGCAGCATCAAGACCGCTGTCGGGAACACCTATGACAACATCAGCATCAACAGGGTGTTCTTTCCAGAGAAGTTCACCTGCTTTGAGTCTTGCTTTATGAACACTGCAACCCTGAATTACTGAATCAGGCCTTGCAAAATATACATATTCAAAAACGCAGATAGTTCCCTTTTTTCCGCAGTGAGTTCTTATTGAGCGTATACCGTCATTGTCAACAACAACGATTTCGCCTGCATCAAGGTCACGGACAAATTCTGCACCGACACTGTCCAATGCACAGGTTTCAGATGCAAAAACTATTGAACCGTCCTTGCATTTTCCCATACAAAGCGGACGGAATCCGTTTGAATCCCTTACAGCAATAAGTTTCTGAGGAGACATTATAACGAGTGAGAAAGCACCTTTAAGCTCTCCTACTGCCATTTCAACAGCCTTTTCAATTGACGGCTGAGTAAGTCTTTGTTCAGTAATTGCATAGGATATAACTTCCGTATCGTTTGTTGAATGGAAAATTGCACCTTTAAGCTCATATTTTTCACGCAGTTCGTGGGCATTTATAAGATTTCCGTTATGAGCGATAGCCATAGGCCCTTTGACATGACGAATTACAAGAGGCTGTGCATTTGTTCTGTTTGACTTTCCGGTAGTTGAATATCGTACATGTCCGACTGCGATATTTCCGTCACCCAGTTTTTCAAGATGATTATGTCCGAATACTTCGGGAACAAGTCCCAAGTCCTTATGATGTGAAAATACTCCGTTGTCATTTACAACTATACCACAGCTTTCCTGACCTCTGTGCTGAAGTGCAAAAAGTGCGTGGTAAGTCCTGTAAGCTACATCAGTTTCCTGACGTGAATAAATGCCGAAAACTCCGCATTCTTCATGTATCTGATTATTCAATTCAAAGTCATTCCTTTCCGCTCCAGCAATATGTACAGAGTTTACATTCCGGAAGTCCGATAGCTTTTACAGTTCCTTCAAGTGACTGAAATTCCAGTGAAGTGAGTTTCAATCTGCGACATATTTCATCACGCAGGAACTTTCCTCTTTCAGTTCTGGAGTCGCTGTATTCTGCAATATATTTAACACCCTCTGCACCCTCGGCTTCATCAATGATTTTTCTTGCAATGAGTTCAAGTTCAGAAGTACTTCTTGAGAAGTTAAGATACTTACAGCCATACATAATAGGCGGACAGGCAGAACGCATATGAACTTCCTTAGCACCGTTTTCATAAAGAAATTCAACGGTTTCACGCATCTGAGTTCCTCTTACAATACTGTCATCAACAAAAAGGAGTTTCTTTCCCTCTATAAGCTCATGAACAGGTATAAGTTTCATTTTTGCAACTCTGTTACGCATAGCCTGACTTGTAGGCATAAAACTTCTCGGCCATGTAGGAGTGTATTTTATAAAAGGTCTTGCAAAAGGAATACCGCTTTTATTTGCATATCCGATTGCATGAGGAATACCGGAATCAGGAACACCGCATACATAGTCAACATCAGGCAGATTACCGTTTTTAATATCGGTTTCAGCCATAATTTCACCGTTGCGGGTACGCATTGTTTCAACAGTAACACCCTCATATACAGCATTCGGATAGCCGTAATAAGTCCAGAGGAATGAGCATATACGCATATCATCTCCGCCCTCTGAAATTGTTTCAAAACCTTTTTCAGTAATGCTTACAATTTCGCCTGCTTTCAGTTCATAACAGGTACTGTAACCGAGTTTCTGAAAAGCAAATGATTCAAGTGAAACGCAGTATCCGTCATCTCTTTTTCCTATTATGACAGGAAGTCTGCCCATTTTATCACGGGAAGCAATGATGCGGTTTTTTTCAAGAATAAGCAGGGACATAGTTCCCTTTATTTTTGACTGTGCATATTTTATTCCCTCAACGAATGAAGATTTCTGAGCAATCAAAGCACCGATAAGGTCACCGGAATTGATATTTCCACTGCTCATTGTTTCAAAGTTTGCACAGCCTTTGTCAAGGAGTTCATTTACAAGCTCATCAGCATTGCTGATAACGCCGATAGTACATACAGCATACAGACCGAGCTTTGACCTCACCATAATAGGCTGAGGGTCTGTATCGCTTATACAGCCGATACAGATATTACCCTTCATACCTTCAACATCTTTTTCAAATTTCGTACGGAAAGGAGAATTTTCTATACTATGTATATTTCTCTGAAATCCGAGAGTTTCGGAATATGCAGTCATACCGCCTCTTCTTGTTCCGAGATGCGAATGATAATCTGTTCCGAAGAAAACGTCTGCAATGCAGTCATTTTCAGATACAGCACCGAAAAATCCTCCCATATTATTCACCCATCAGTCTTTTCATGATTTCCTGATAAGCTTCTTCAACATTGCCCATATCACGGCGGAAACGGTCTTTGTCAAGCTTTTCATGAGTTGTGCTGTCCCAGAAACGGCAAGTATCAGGAGAAATTTCATCAGCAAGGATAATCTGACCCTTGAAACGTCCGAATTCTATCTTGAAATCGATAAGGTCGATATTAAGCTTTTTAAAGAAACCGAGCATAAATTTGTTTACAGCAAAAGCATATTTTGTGATTGTGTCGATTTCTTCCTGAGTAGCAAGACCAAGACCGAGAGCATAATATGAATTTATGAACGGGTCACCGAGGTCATCATTCTTGTAGCTGAATTCAAGAGTAGGCTGTTTAAGAGGTGTACCTTCAGCAATACCGAGTTTCTTTGAAAAACTTCCGGCAGCAACGTTTCTTATAATAACTTCAAGAGGAACGATTTCAACCTTTTTAACAATAGTTTCTCTGTCATTTATTTCTTCAACAAGGTGAGTAGGAACGCCTGCTTCCTTTTCGATAAGCTTGAACATATAGTTAGTCATCTTATTGTTGATAACGCCCTTGCCCACGATAGTACCTTTCTTTTCGCCGTTAAAAGCAGTAGCATCATCTTTATAGTCAACGATTACAATATCAGGGTCATTAGTAGCAAAAACTTTCTTAGCTTTTCCTTCATAGAGCTGTTCTTTTTTAACAATATTTTCCATTTTTAAATTCCTCCGTTTTTATAAGTTAAAGTATATTAAAGCTCAGCAATTTTTTCAGCAAGCTTTTTATCTTTTTCAATTACAGCATCAGCCATAGCCTTTTTTGATTCTGCAAGCTTAACAGCAAGAGTTTCATCTGAAAGAGCAAGAATCTGAACAGCAAGTATAGCTGAATTTTTAGCACCGTCAATTCCTACTGTTGCAACAGGAACTCCGGGTGGCATCATAACTGTCGCAAGAAGTGCGTCCATACCGTCAAGAACTGCTGATTTCATAGGAATACCTATAACAGGCAGAGTAGTATGACCGGCAATAACACCTGCAAGGTGAGCCGCCATACCTGCTGCACAGATAATTACTCCGAAACCGTTTTCAACAGCCTTGTCAGCAAATTCACAAGCCTGAACAGGTGTTCTGTGAGCCGACATAACATGGCACTCAAATTCAACGCCATATTTTTTCAATTCTGCAAGAGCAGATTTTACAACGGGAAAATCGCTGTCGCTTCCCATTATGACTGCAACTTTTTTAGACATAAAGAGTCCTCCTGTTTTTGTTAATTTTCCGAAGAATCTGAAAATTTCTCCGGATTTATATTATCGTCCGAAAACGATGCTGAAATCATATTCACTGTACCGAATTCTTTCTTCTGAAATCTCAGTACAGCATGATAATTGTCAGTCAAATCAAAATTACTGCTGTCAGAATCATATGATATTCCGGCAGATATTTTTACAGAAGCAGTAATATACTGTTTTCCGTCATTTGTTTTTTCCTGATAAACAGAAATATCCTTTACAGCTCTCAGTCTTTTTGAAACGACTTCAGGACAAGCCTCAAAAAAAGCTGAATATTCCTGATTTTGTCCCGAAATCACATAATCTTCCATATATGAAAAATTTTCTGTAAAGGCATAATTGAGATATGCAGAAATACAGTCCGAAATTTTTTCAAGATTTCTGTAATCCAGTTTTGAAAGCAGAACACGGCTGTTTATACTCACAGAATATATTTTTTTCATTGCCTTGTTTTTAATAACAGCACTTTTAAGGGATATTCCGTCATCACCTGCAAAATATGAATAAATGTTCTCATTATAGCAGAGTTTAATTTTATTTCCTGATATTTCATATCCCTGCCATACCCTGTTAAAACATGGATTAAAGGAATTGCTATAAATTATGCAGGAATCACTGCCCGCAACTTTTCCGACATAGAATGTCATGTTTTCAGTTCCGAATTTTTCAAAACCGCTGTAAACAAAAGGGACTTTCACATTTCCCTCAGAATCCACGCAACCATAAAGAGTCTGATTTCCGAAAGAATCAGAGGATACAATGAATGAATTTTCATTTTCTATTTCAATTGTATTCCAAACAGGTTCAAGAATAATATTGCTGTCCTTGTCCGAAACGCCTGAAAGACCATTTTCATTTGTGAAAATACAAAGACCATTTGCAGACTGTTCTGTTCTGGAATATACAACAGGGTTGCTTATATTTTTAGCTGTATCCTTTGACACATCAAAATAAAAGCGTGTTATACAAATCAAAAGGGTTATAATTACGATAAACAAAACAGAAACAAAAATTTTCAGATGCTTGCTCATAAGTAATTAATCCTTATTTTTCTGTTTTTCAAGTCTTTCCCTGTAAATTTTTTCATTTTCTCTCATAATATATTTCGGACGGTTTTTAGTTTCGAGATATGTTTTTGAAAGATACTGTCCCAGAATACCGGTACAGAAAAGCTGTAAACCGCCTATAAAGAAGATTGCACACATAATAGTCGGGAATCCCTGAACATTTTCACCGAAAGCAAGTTTCTTTATGATAATAACAACAATCATTATAAAGGCTATTATACAGCTTATGAGGCCAAGAAGTGATGATATGACAAGCGGAGCTGTCGAAAAAGCCATAATTCCTTCAAGTGAATACTTGAACAAGCCCCGGAATGACCATGCAGTAGTACCCGCAGCTCTTTCAACATTCTCATATTCTATGTATTTTACTTTAAATCCGACCCAGCTGAATATGCCTTTTGAAAAACGGTTATATTCGCTCATAGAAAGAACAGCATTTACCATCTGGCGTGACATAAATCTGAAATCCTGAGCACCGTCAACTATTTCTGTATCTGAAATTTTATTCATAATTTTATAGAATTTTCTTGCAAACCATGAACGCACTTTTGATTCACCTTTACGGCTTACACGCCTTGTAGTTGCACAGTCATATTCACCGTCTTTTACATATTCATACATTTTCGGAAGAAATGACGGCGGGTGCTGTAAATCAGCGTCCATAACAACGACAAAATCGCCTTTTGAATTTTCAAGACCTGCATAAATTCCGGATTCTTTTCCGAAATTTCTTGAAAATGAAATATATCTTACTCTGCTGTCTTTTTCGGCAAGCTTATGAAATTCGAGTAAGGTTTTATCTTTTGAACCGTCATCTATGAAAAGAAATTCAAATTCAAGGTCACTGTATTTTTTTTTCATTTCATCAGTAACCTTAATAATTTCAGGATAAAACAAGGGGAGAACTTCTTCTTCATTGTAGCACGGAACAACTACTGAAACGAGCTTCACAAAACTCCTCCTAACACAATAATGTACAAATATATAATACAACAAATTCAAAAATAATGCAATAGGAAACGCATATTTTTTTGGATTTTTATTTTCAGGAACAGAAACCATGCAACAAAAATGTAAAAAAACTGCCAAAAGTACCAAATTAAATTAGTAATAACTTTTTAAAAATGGTTTTTTTCATCGACTTATTAAAAAAGTGTTGATTTTTATTCTGATATATTATATAATATATGTTATATAAAATAGTTTGATATAGCTCGTTATTTTTGTATATCTGCAACTATAATTAAAATCTTTATTGGAGGTTAACACATGATTATCAAACTTATCAAATCCGCCAAAGATGATGTCATTCATGGTACTGATAACAGTAAAAAAACCGCCTGTGGCATAAATTTCCAGAAAGATGCACATAATTTTATGGAAGCCGGCACATCTGAAGACATACTGCCTTTAACCTGCGAAAAATGCCGTATTGTTCTTGCGAAAAAAATTATAAATGAGGACAAGAAGGAAAGAAAAAGGCTTATAAAAGAAGAAAAACTTCGTGAAAAAAAAGGTATAGTTGACGAAAATATTATTTCTCTTGCCGGAAGACATGCAAAACCTGCTGACGAATTTTCAGAACCTGAATTTATTGAAGAAAATCAGCCTGCTGTTGAAAACGATTCTCCGGACATTCAGAATCCTGTTTCTCAGCCGGTTTCACCGTACATGAACTCTGAACTTGCACAATTTGCAATTCCGGCTCCACCGCCTGTTACAGAAAACGAAAAAACTGCTGAAAAAGTTCAGGATAACAATGATTTTCTTGCCCAGTTTGCAGTTCAGAAACCAGTAGAAGAAACTGAAACTGTTCCTGAACCGATTGCTAAAGAACCTGTTCATTCAACTTATGATGATGAAGACGAGGACGATTTTCTTTCACATTTCACAATGCCTGAATCATTCAATCAGACAAGTAGTTTTTCTGATTCAAATGACAGTGAATTTGACTTTCTCGATGATACTCCGACTGTTTCGGCAGAAGAAGTTTACGGAGAAACAATTTCTCCTGATGAAGAATTCAGCTATCTTAGCAACAATAATGAAAATTCTGATGATGAGGACGATTTTCTTTCACAGTTTGATATTTCAGGACTTGAAAAAGAATCTGTTAAAAATACTGATGACAGCATTTCAAAACCAGCAGATATGGATTTCCTTTCACAGTTTAATATTTCAAAGGAAACTGAACCGGAAACAGCTTCAAGTCCAAATGAAATTATAAATGATGACCAGTGGAATAATGTTGCAAACAGTCTGTTCAATGATGAAAAAGACAATTCATCAACTGAAATAAGTTCAGAAGAAAATATTATTGATGAAATTCCTGAAATACCTGATATTCCTGATATTACGGATTCAGAACCTGAAACCAAAAATACCATTGATGATATTACTGTTCCTGTTCTTGATGAAATTCCTGAAATACCTGATATTCCTGATATTACGGATTCAGA
>CAKSPD010000009.1 GCA_934481385.1 uncultured Oscillospiraceae bacterium | reverse complement strand
GAGCATAACTGTTGCACCTTCTGTACAGTGCTTTACTGAAGAAAATTCAGGTTCGCAATGTGAAAGTCCGTCCTTTGACTGAACAAATATCATTGTTGTAGGAAGCATATATGATGCAAACTGGGCATCGTGGCCTGCACCGGAATGAATATACTGATGACTGATACCGCATTCCTCTGCTGATTTCTTTACATATCCTACGAGCTTTTTATCCCAGTAAACAGTATCTCTGTTCCATGCTTTTACTACTTCACATGTACAGCCTGCCCATTTCTTTTCAGCACAGCTTTTAACTATTTCAAGAACTTTTTCAAGCACTTCCGGATTTTCATGACGTGCATCAAATGAAAAATCAAAGAAATCCGGTACACAAGTATGTACACAAGGGTGACATACAACTTCACCTGTTGTATAAACAAGGTCACTGTAACCAAGTTTATCTATTTCCTGATGAAGATAACACAGTGCCTGTGAGGCAGCGAAAAATGCATCACGTCTTTTTGGCATAGGGAATGTTCCTGCATGAGTAGTCTGACCATAGAATTTAATACGATAGTTGAACATTCCGAGTACACAGTCAACAACTCCGATATCATTTCTGGCATCTTCAAGTATTGGGCCTTGTTCAATATGTGTTTCAAACATATACTGATACTTTTCAGGATTCAGACGGAATTTTTTATCTCCCTTGAAACCGGATTTTTCAAGTGCCTCTCCGAAAGTCTTTGAGGAATCAAGTATGCTCTGAGATTTCATCATATCTTCATAGCGGAATTTACTGCGTATATCTTCCGGAAGATAGTCATAGCATACAATTCCTGAACACATCATTGCCGGAGGATAAAGTGAACCTTCCTCATTTGTCCATATCATTGCAGTAAGTGGGTGTCTGTGAGGAATATTTTCGGAAACGACTGTTTCAAGAACTTCCATAGCACTCATAACTCCGAGTATTCCGTCATAATTACCGCCGTTCTTAACGGAATCACAATGTGATGCCATAACTATTCTTTTTGCATCGGGGTCACTGCCCGGAATTGTTGCATACATATTGGCAACATCATCAATTTCGATTACAGCACCGATTGCCTCCATACGCTTTCTGAATTCATTTCTTGCCATTACAGCCTCAGGAGAAAGTGAATATCTTGTAATTCCGCCATGACCGGCATCTCCGAACTTGCTGAATGTTTTGATTTTATCTTCCATTCGGTTTTCACTGCATGCATACATAATATAAAACTCCCTTCACTATTTTGCCAACCTCTGCTGAGGTACTCTGCAACAATTTTCAATCAGATTAATTACTTCTTCCTGCTTTACATAAAAGGCTCTTTCAGTTTCATCGCCAAGCTCAAATACAAGAACAAACTTAACTTCCCAGTCATTTATATAGAGTTTTGCGGAATCTGCTCCGAATTTTTCCTTTATGAGAGGTTTTATTCTTGCAAATCCGTAAAGAATACCATCTCCCGAAACCTTAAAGCTCAGTTTTCCGGCGGTTTCCTTAGTAAGAGATATTTCAACCGGAATTTCTGTGATTCCTCCCGGCTGATTATGCTGTTCAAACAAAACCGTTCTGAACTTTGAAGGTGTTATAAAATCAGACAATGCACAGTCAACGGCATTGCTATAATGTTCTTTTACCATAGGAACCGTCCTTTCATCAGTTATTTTATCATTTTGTCAGCTTCGCAAAGAACTTCATCAACCTTTTCCATTTCCTCACGCACCTGCTCAGGAGTAATAATAAGCGGAGGAGAAATGAGTATCATGTTTTCATGAGAATATGTCATAAATCCTTTTGCTTTAAGCATACCGATAAGTTTTCCCATTTTTCCTTCAGGGTCTTTGCCGTACGGTACAAGCGGTTCTCTTGTTTCTCTGTCAGAAACAAGTTCAATTGCAGAAAAGAGTCCTATATATCTGACATCTCCGACACTTTCATGTTTGCTCTTTAAATTTTCAAGGCACTCACCGAGAACTGCTCCGGATTTGTTTACATTGGAAAGAATATCAGCATCTTTATAGAAGTTCAGGCAAGCTACACCTGCTGCACATGCAAGAGGGTGACCGCTGTATGTGAGTCCGCAGGATAAAAGATGGTCATCAAAATATTCGGAAATCTTTTTGCTTACAACAACACCGCCAAGCTGTACATATCCGCATGTAACACCTTTCGCAAAGCTTACAATATCAGGTTTTACATCAAAATTTTCAAAAGCAAACATCTTTCCTGTTCTGCCGAATCCTGCCATTACTTCATCACATATCATCATAATGCCAAATTCATCACAGATTGCACGAACACCTTTAAGATAGTTTTTAGGAGGAATAATAACACCGTTAGAACCTGTTATTGTTTCCATTACGATAGCTGCAACATTCTCTGCACCTTCATAGATAACCTGTTCACGAAGTTTTGCAACGTAATATTCAGAAGCTTCTTCCTCTGTTGAAAACTTGATTTTTTCCCTGTAAATATACGGGTCGAAAAATTTTACAAATCCGGGGGCTGCCGGTTCAAGCGGGTATCTTCTTGGTTCACCTGTAAGATTTCCTGCACCGTAAGTTGAACCATGATAACTTCTGTATCGTGAAAATATCTTCTGTCTGCCTGTATACATTCTTGCCATTTTTATAGCGTTTTCATTGGCATCTGCTCCGCCGTTTGTGAAAAATACCTTTCCCATATTGTCGGGCATAAGCTCAATTATCATCTTGGCAAGTTCTCCTCTGGGTTCACTGCCGTAAGCCGGTGAAAGATAGCAGTATTTTTCTGCCTGTTCCTTGATAGCATCGATTATAGCACGATTTCCATGGCCAACATTCAGATTGACAAGCTGTGATGACATATCTGTATAGCGGTTGCCGTCAAAATCCCACATATAAATTCCGTCTGCCTTTTCAATCGGAATAGGGTTAAGACCTTTCTGTTTTGACCATGACTGTAAATTGTATGTACAGTGGTTATATTTGATTGATTCTGCACTCATTTCTTACTACCTCCATTTTAAATCATATATACAAGCACATCTTCGATAAGATATGCAATCATAAGCATGTTTTTTGTATAATCATCAAATTCTCTTCCAAGAATTTCACGGATTGCCTTTATTTTATAATTGACAGTGTTGCGATGAACTCCTGTCTGTGATGCAACTTCAAGAACACTTCCATTAAGTTCAAGATATTTACGAAGAATTACACAATAATCAGTATTCTTTTCCTTATCAATCTTATGAAGAACTCCGAGATTTTCTTTAGCAAACGATTTAAGTATATTTTTATCCTTTGTACCGAAAATCAGTTTCATAATGCCAATATCACGGTAAAATTCACATCTGTGATTTTTTATCCGTCCTGTATACATTGCCGCATATGCCTGTTCATATGCAGATGTCAGCTTTCCGAATCCTTCTGCCACATCAGAAACCCCGATATAAACCTGTGTATCAGATTTTTCATCGGCAATGGGTTCAAGAATATTGCAGAACATTAAAATATCTTCTTCCGAATAATTTTGCCTTATTACAATAAGCTCACCATTATTCATAAAAAGTGAAGAATGATTTTTCGACCTTTTAAGCATACGCCAGAGCGACATATCTGTTGTTCTGACAACGGATTCTGTGATTGATTTTCCGTTGCATAAAATACTTAGTGCAATCACAGTATATGTACTATCCTCATAAAAACCGGCACGGTTAAGAACCGGAATATATTCTGAAGCAGTTGCAGGATTTTTTATCAGTTCCCTGAAAGCATCAGCAATTGTGCTTTCACGTTTTTCGTTTGCAATAATTCTACGGCAGAAATCATATGAAATATCAATGATTCTCGTTTTCCAGGGTATTGTAAAAATCGGAAAACCGTTCTGCTCACAGAAAACTATTACCTGTGACGGTACAGAGGCGATATATGGCCCTATATTTACTACAAGTCCGACTGCACCTTTGTCACGCAGATTTTCTGTAAAACTCTTTAACCATTCGTTTCCGATATGACCAATTCCCGTAGTAAAAATAAGTTCATTTCCATGAAGAAAATCAGGAACTTCACTGTCTTCAACTATATGAACCCAGCGGACTGTATTTTTCATACCTGCCTGACCTGCTATAAGTTTCATAGAATAATTTTTTTCTGCATTTGCACAAAGCTGTGAAAGCGTAATTGCCATATATCTTCACCTCGCTTTAAAAATTTACTGCGGTTTCAGAATCCGTCTGCTCCTGTTGTCAACAGCACCTGTCGGACAGACCAGTATGCAAAGATGACAGCCGGCACACTTTTTTGCGTGAAAGATTATTTTTCCTGAATTAAGTTCCAGAGCCTGATGACCTGCATCATCACAAGAAATAACACATCTTCCGCAACCAAGACATTTTGTTCTGTCAAAATGAGGATAAACAAGTGTCTTTCTGTCAAGCCTGTCTGCCGGAACTATATTATCAGAAGCTTTTCCTACAAGTTCTGCAATACTTCTGATTCCCTGAGTCATCATATAATGTTTCATACCCGAAATAATATCTTCAATAATACGGTATCCGTACTGCATTACTGCCGTTGTAACCTGAATATTACGACAGCCGAGAAGAATAAATTCAATTGCATCTTTCCATGTTTCTATTCCTCCCATTCCGCTTAGTTCCATATCTTTGAGCTTGTCACAGCTGTAAAGGTCATTTATAAATCTCAGTGCAATAGGTTTTACGGCTTTTCCTGAATATCCTGAAACGGAACATTTGCCATTTACTGACGGATAACTTTCCAGTGTATACGGGTCTATTCCCAAAATACTTTTGATTGTATTGATTGCTGCAATTCCGTCAGCACCGCCCTCCATAGCAGCGATTGCAGGAACTTCCATATGACTTATGTTAGGAGTCATTTTAGCAAGCACCGGAAGATGTGTTCCTGATTTCACAATTTCTGTATAACGCTTTACAAGTTCAGGATTCTGTCCGACATCTGAACCGAGTCCGTCAGCCGACATATGCGGACAACTGAAATTACATTCAATTATATCAGCTCCGGCTTCTGTTACAAGCTGTGAAAGTTTAAACCATTCCTGTTCATTCTGTCCCATTATCGAAACAACAAGAACCTTATTCGGATAATTCTTTTTCAGTCTGCGGAATACATCAAGATTGTATGAAAGTTCATGTTCTGAAATCTGTTCCAGATTCTTGAATCCTATGAATGATGTTCCCTCTTTGCCTATTGTATCAAAACGGGGTGAAACTTCTTCGGGAACAAGAAATCCGACTGTTTTATAAACAACGCCTGCCCAGCCCATTTCCAAAGCTCTTGCACACATTTCATAGTCGCCTGCAACTATTGATGAGGACAGGAAAAACGGATTTTCACAATGTACTCCGCAGAAATCTATTGACAAATCAGGATTGATTTCAGATTTTTCTGCCTTTTCCGGAAGCATAGCTACCATTTCACGTATTCTTATTGGTCTGTCATAATGAATACAGGCTTTTTCACATTCTCCTGAACATTCTGAACACACTTTTTTATCAACAAATTCCCCTGCCACAGCTTCATTTTCAAATCTGACGGCTCTGACAGCTCTTGCAGGATTAAATTTCTTACTGCATGCCTTTGTACAAGCTCCCTCTGCACAAAGCAGACAACGTGCTGATTCTTCATTTAATCTGAACATATCACTGACCGCCTTTCAAATAAATTATTTAAGTGAACACTTCACAAATTCTCCCCAGCCTTTTTCACCTTTGAATTCTCCGTTTTCATAAACAAGCTTTCCTCTTGAATAAGTCTGAACGGGGTATCCATGTACTGTTATTCCTTCCCAGATAGTATGGTCACAGTCGGAATGCATCTTTTCATTTGTAATTGTGAAATCAACTGACGGGTCGTATATTACAATATCCGCATCTTTTCCGACACTTAAAGAACCTTTTGTCTTACAGCCGAAAATCTTTGCCGGATTTGATGAACAAAGTTCAACAGCTTTTGTAAACGGAATTTTGCCTTCATTAGCAGCAGAAAGCATATACGGATACATATTTTCAATTCCTGCACAACCGTTAGGAATTTTTGAAAAATCATCTTTTCCCCAGTCCTTTTCATATGACTGGAAAGGACAGTGGTCTGTTGCAATAGTATCTATATCACCACGCTTAATAGCTTTCCAGAGTGACTGACGGCTTTCTTCATTCTTCATAGGCGGTGAGCATACAAAATTTCTTCCGTCCTCTCTCTTGTAAACATCGCTTGTAAATTCAAGATACTGAGGACATGTTTCAGCATAAATTGTATATCCCTCGTCCTTTGCCTTTGTAACAGCTTCAACACCCTGTTTATTTGCAAGATGTACAATATACAGCGGAACATCAACAGCCTTTGCCCATTGAATTGCTCTTTCATCTGCCTCTCCTTCAACAAATTCAGGACGTGAAAGATAGTGATACCATGCACTTGTTTTTCCTTCAGACAGGAACTTCTTGGTAAACATATTCACCATTTCATTGTTTTCTGCGTGAACAGCAATCAAAGCTCCGCATTCCTTTGCCTTTTCAAGAACCTGATAAAATACACCGTCAGTTACACCAAAATCATAAACCATAAAGACCTTGAAAGAAGGTACACCGAATTTTACACAGTCCTCAATGGTATCAATCAATCCGTTGCTTACATCTTTTACGGCAACGTGAAATGAATAGTCAACAACTGCATTTCCTGCACAAAGTGCATCACGGCGTTTTACTGCATCAACCATTGATTCACCGAAATCCTGCAAAACAAAATCAAATACAGTTGTTGTACCTCCGCAGGCTGCTGCTCTTGTACCGGCAAAATAATCATCTGATGAAATTGTTCCGCCAAAAGGCATAGCCAGATGTGTATGAGCATCAATTGCTCCCGGAAGAACAAGTTTTCCCTCTGCATTGATGATGTTTTCACAGCCTTCAGTGCAGATATTTTCAGCAACAGAAACAATTTTTCCGTCCTTAACAGCAACATCTGCCTTAAACATTTCAGAATCAGTAACAACTGTTCCGTTTTTAATAATCATATCCATACCAGTACACTCCTTTTTATTTATTGCTTTCTGTATGGACTGCTGTATCAGAACGGCAATCCATACAGATTATTTTTTTATTTCTTATATACAAGAACAAGTCCTGAACGCTGATAAACCTGTGCAACTTCCAGAAGGTCCATACCGCCTGCATTTGCTGAAATAAGGTTTGATACCCATGTTACACCAAAATCAACAGTTCCGTTATTTACTGCCGTTGTTTCGCCAATATCTCCGCCACCGGAAACTATATTGACATTGAGTCCGACTTCATCATAATAGCCTTTTGCCTTTGCAACATAGTATCCCATAAACTGACACTGTGGTAACCATTTGAGCTGTACGGAAACATCTGATTTTTCAGGTGTGCCGAAATTCTTTGTCATTGCAGATTCCCAGAAAGAAGTATCACGAATATCATCTAAAGTCAATGTCTGGAGTTTCTGTGCTGCTGAACTGTCGTCCAGTGATATGTACTGCTTTGCGAGGTCAAGAGTCTGTTGCATAGCCTCCTCGTCCATTTTTCCGTAATCAGAAACAGCATTGCCTTTTGTATCTGTTTCAACAAGCTTTTTAACTTCTGATGCCATATATGCCTGATGGTCAGATGATACAGATGAACCTGCCTCATATACTATCTGAGCTGCTTCATCAGGGTGTTCGCAGGCATATTTCCAGCCCTCCATTGAAGCATAAACGAAAGCTTTAACTGTATTCGGATTTTCCTTTGCAAATGATTTTGTACAGAAAAGGTTATCTTCAAGCATCGCAACGCCTTCATCATTCATATCAATTATGCCGACTGTATCTCCGTATCCGTAACCGCCCTGATAATCATTTACAACAAGTCCAAGTTCATTATATGTCATAGCTGAAGCAAGAGTAATTGAATTATCATCAAAACCGTCCATATCGAATGACTGTGAAAGATATTCAGGTTTCTGACCATACTTTGTAAGGAGTGCAAGAATTTCATATTCATTGCCTAATCCCCAGTTTCCGATTTTTCCTGCCTGAGCTGCGGAAATTATTCTGTCACCGCTGGACATTTCTGCGGAAGAAGATGATGATTTATCCTCTGCAACAGATGAAGATGATGATGTTGCTGAATCTGATGATTTATTTTCTGATGAACCACAGCCTGCAAAAGATGCTGTCACCATTGTTAACGCTGCAAGGAAAGCGATAGTTTTTCTGAAATTTTTCATAATTATTTCCTCCTGTTTCTGAACTTTTTATATTATAAGCAACACAGCCTATCTGCGTTTTCTTAATAATACCGATTCTATTATCATAAGGACTGCATACATAACAATTCCTATTATACATGCTACAACTATATATGCCCACGCTGTTGAATATTGGGCTATAAGAATATTTTCACGTATCTGCCTTCCGACACCTATTATGTATTCAGCAAAATATTCACTTACAAGTGCACTTATTACACTGCCCGGAACACTTACTCTTAATGCTGTAAAAATATACGGAATACTGTTAGGCAAACGAAGTTTTACAAATTCAGTCATTTTTCCGGCAGCATATGTTTTCATAAGGTCATCGGAAAACGGAGCAAGTTCTGTAAGTCCTCTGTATGCGTTGACACTCATAGATGCCATACTTACTATTGTAACAACTATTATTTTTGCAACCATACTACGCACTTCAGCCTGACTGCTTACATCTTTTGTCCAGTTTATTATTACCGGAGCAAGAGCTACAATAGGAATAGCGTTGAATGCAGATATTATTGTAAGTCCGCCTTTTCCGAATGTGGGAAACAATGTTGCAATAATCGCTACAAAATATCCCAGAACTGAACCAAAAATCAAACCGCATACTGCAACTTCAACAGAAGCCCAGACGTTTGTCATTATTTTATCGCTGTTTTCAGAAATTATGTTAATTATCCTTGTCGGGTACGGGAGTATATATTCATCTGTGTTAAGCAGTTTATGAAGTATTCCCGTCTGCCACATAATAATAATTGCAGTTCCGAACAGAACCGGATAAAGCACAGATTCAACAGCCGATTTTCTTTTCTTATTCAGGACTGTCAATGCTCTCACCCTTTCTTTTTCATTTTGCCTGTTCTCTTATACGGACAGAGCAATATCTCAATTACTCCCATAATATAGAAGCTCAGAATACCGATAACTGCACTGAATAATACAATATCCCAGAACACATATCGTGTCATTGCTCCCTTTAATGACTGTGAAAGCAGACAGCCAAGTCCTATACCTCCCTGAAGTGTATCAACAAGTATAGATGCTGTTATTGCCATCGGAGCAGAAATTTTCAGACCGGTAAAAAAGTAAGGTATACACGCCGGTATCATTGTTTTGGTGTAAAGCTGAAATTTATTTGCCCCGTATGAATACATAAGCTCATGTTTTTCTCTCTGAACTGATTTAAAACCTGCAAGCGTATTTGTTGCCACAGGATAAAATGTAAGTATTGCGGCAATAACTATACGGCTTACTGCAATATCTCCTGTAATCGCATTGATTATAGGAGCCATTCCCAGTATAGGAATAAGCTGAATCAGCATAAGATACGGAAAAGCTATTTTTTCAACAATTCCTGAAAGACTCATAAAAAGTGCAAGTACAAATCCGGCTAATATACCAATCAGATATCCTATTCCGGCTCTCGAAAGCGTAGCACCGGCATTTTCCATAACCATCTGTAAAGCCGTCTGACTTCCGTTTATTTTCTTTGTACTGAATATTGAATCCACAATTCCGCTGATATGAGGCAGAACATTTTCAGGAGTACGCTTTGTATGTTCAACATTCAATGCACACAGTTCCCATATAATTATAAGAAGCATTGCCCATATCAGCATTATGAATGCTTTTGACGTAAATATTTTTTTAAACCTTTTCAAGTCAATCACCACCCTAAACACCTTCAAAACTGTTTCTTACTTTTGAAACAAGTGCCGTAAATTCTGGTGTATCTTTAATATCCATAGTTCTTGGTCTTGGCAAATCAATGTCTATTACTGCTGAAAGCCTTCCCGGGTGAGGTGAAAGCACGCACACTCTGTCAGACAGGAACACTGATTCGGAAATATTATGAGTTACAAATATGATTGTCTTATTTGTCTTTCTCCATATTTTCAGCAAATCTATGTGAAGTTTTTCACGAGTAAATTCATCAAGAGCTGAAAACGGTTCGTCCATAAGAAGTATTTCCGGCTGGAGTGCCAATGCTCTTGCAATACCTACTCTCTGTTGCATACCTCCTGAAAGCTGTCGCGGATAATGATTCTGAAATTCAGTAAGTCCTACAAGTTCCAGCATTTTTAATGCTCTCTCATGGCGTTCAGATTTTGGTTCATGAGTAATTTCAAGAGGAAGTTCAATATTTTTAATAACTGTACGCCAGTCATAAAGAACAGCACTCTGAAAAACCATTCCGTATTTTCTTTTCAGACGGGCTTCACGAGGTGTTACTCCGCTTATCTTTACATTGCCTGAGGTTGGCTGAATCAAATCTGCAATAATACGAAGGAGTGTTGTTTTTCCACAGCCTGACGGCCCAAGAAGCGAAATAAATTCTCCCTTATGTATATCCATACTCACACTTGTAAGAGCCTGTACATCTCTTCCGTCTGATGCTGTATAAACCATACCAACATTATCCAACATAATTTCAACGTCATTTTTAATCATTTCAGCCATAATTCATCAGTCCTCTCAGTCAAATAAAAAAGCAGGCAATGTCAACTTTTGGTAAATACCATTGGCGACATTGCCTGCTTAACTTTTGTTTTTATATTGATTTGTTTTCTTTAACTGTCTATATTATAACAGCTATCAATTCTATATGTCAATACAACTTCGGATTTTTGTGACTTTGAACAGATTATAGATTTGCCCGATAATAACGCATGTAAATTTAATACAAAACAATACTGAAATAAATTCCGAAATTTGTGCTTCGGCATATATATATCAGCACATTTTCATAACTCCGGCACATATTTAAGGAGATTAAATAAACCTGCTGATAACAATTTTCAGAATTTATTATGCTGATGCATAACCGCTTTTGTTCAGCAATCAAAATTCAAACACAAATATTCACTGAAATTATATTTGTTGTTATTAAAAAATAATGTCATTATAAATCTGTTCCGGAGTAAGATGATTTTCTTTCAGAATATCTTCAGCAGAATATCTGTCGATAAATTCCTTTTTAAGACCATAGTTATACACCTTAATATCAGAAGGGCCATAGAAACGTGAAATCTTTTCACCAAATCCGCCGTCAAGAACACCGTCCTCAAGGGTAATAACCTTTGAATGATTCTTTTTAATATCTTCAAGCATTTCAGTATCAATGCCTGTTATATATCTCGGGTTTATAAGTGTAGGAGCAATACCTGTTTTAAGCTCAATGAATTCGCAGAGCTTTTCACCAATCTGATAGAAATCACCAAGAGCAATAACAGCAATTTTTTCACCCTGTTTTGTAATCTTATATTTATTGAGATTACTATAATCAGTATCAGCAGGTTCTTCTGAATGAATTACACCGTTACATGGAATTCTTACCGCAACAGGATACTTATTCTGTTCAATGCTCCAGTCAAGCATTGCAAAATATTCCTCACAGTTTGTCGGAGCAAGATAAACAAGATTCGGAATATTTGACATCATAGGTATATCGTATATTCCAAGATGTGTTACATCGTTCATTCCATAAACAGAGGCAGTATTTACAATCAGTGTTGCAGGATTGCTGTTTATACACAAATCCTGTGAAATCTGGTCATAAGTTCTCTGAAAAAAGCTTGAATGTGTTGAAAATACAGGTTTTCCGCCGTTTTTTGCAATTCCTGAAACCATAGCAACAGCGTGTTCCTCAGCAATTCCGACGTCAACAAACTGTTTTCCGGCTTCTTTACGCTTATCTTCAGTAAATCCGATACTTGTAGGAACTGCTGCAACAACTGCAACAACTCTTTTATCGGCTTTCATCTTTTTCATAAGATAATCACAGGTCATATTGCCGTAATCCTCACCGTCAAATGAGAATTTTGATTTGCCTGTTTCAGTATCAAAAGGCATACACCAGTGCCAGTTTTCCTTTTCAGTTTCAGCAGGAGCATATCCTTTTCCTTTAACTGTTCTTATATGGACAACAACAGGGCGGTCAGTATCCTTTACACTTTTAAAAGCTTCAATCAGTTTTTCAATGTTGTTTCCTTCACCGACATAAATATAATCAAGTCCCATCGCCTTGAAAAGATTGCATTCACATTTTCCGTCAGAATCACGCAGTGCCTTTAAATTTTTATAAAGTCCGCCATGATTTTCAGCGATTGACATATCATTGTCGTTTACAACAATAATAAAATTGCTTTCAAGCTCAGATGCAAAGTCAAGACCTTCGAGAGCCTCTCCTCCGCTTAATGAGCCGTCACCTATAACAGCAATGATATTTTCCTTATCACCTTTTAAATCTCTGCCCTTGGCAAGTCCGCAGGCAAGACTTACAGATGTTGAAGTATGACCGACATTGAAAAAATCGTGTTCGCTTTCCTCCGGATTTGTATATCCTGAAACATCTGCAAAATGTTCATCTGATATATAAGCATTTTTTCTGCCTGTAAGCATTTTATGAACATAGCTCTGATGTGAAACATCATAAACTATTTTGTCAACAGGTGAATTAAAAACATAATGCAGTGCAATTGTTGCCTCAACAAATCCAAAGTTAGGGCCGAAATGACCGCCTTTTTTTGAAAGACGGTTCATAAGTCCGTTTCTTATTTCAGTGGCAAGAACATTAAGCTGTTCTGTATCAAGTTTTTTAACATCTGAAGGTGAATTAATGTTTTCAATATACATATTATTGTATACCTCCTTATTCATTTATCCATTTATCAATATCTGACTGTGATATTCCTGAAGTAAGTCTTTCAGCTTTTCCCCATTCTGCATTCGGTGCAGACGGTTTAAGTTCAGCAATGGTATTTCCCATTCCGCTTGAACCTGATGTTGCAAATACGATTATTTTCTTGCCTGAAAAATCATACTTTTCAAGGAATGTATTTACAATTGTAGGTGCAACATACCACCATATCGGAAAGCCGAGATATATTGTATCATAACCGGAAATATCAAGTTTACTGTCTGAAATTTCAGGACGGTATGATTTGTTTTTCATTTCCTTTGAAGAACGGCTGTCTGCGTTCATCCAGTCAAGGTCTGCATCTGTATATGGCTTTGCAGGAACTATTTCAAAAATATCAGCTCCGGCTGATTTTGCAATTTTCTCTGCTACTCCTTTTGTTACTCCGCTCGCACTGAAATATGCTACAAGTTTTTTGCTCATGATAATTACCTCCGTTATTCATTTAAATCTTTAAATTCTGATGAGTGGCAATTCGGCTCATCGTCCCATTTCAGAACACCTGTGCGTACTGCTTCTTCATATTTTTTTATTTTATAATTCATTTTTGCAAGGGCATCATCATATTTTCTGCGTTCAGCAAGAATACGTTCCCTCGCCTCTTTAAGCAGACTGCAACGGGCTTCAAAAGTATTGTCACCCTCTTTGAAAAGACGGACATATTCAATAAGAAGTTCAATAGGCATTCCTGCACTTCTGAAACAGACCGCCGTTTCAACCCATTTTATATCATCATCGCTGTAATTGCGGATTCCTCCGGCAGTACGATGAACTTCAGGAATAATTCCCACACGTTCATAATATCTCAATGTATCAGCACTTATATTAAACTTATTGGCAACTTCCTTTATTGTCATATCTTCCGCCTCTTCAGATTGCAGTTTCATTATACTACTTAGAGTTAACTCCAAGTCAAGAGCTTTTAATGATTTTTGTATATATGCATAAAAAATATTCATAAAACAGTTCAATTTGCTGAATAGCATAAAAAAATACTGTCCTGATTTCAGATAAAAGTTAAATCTGAAATCAGGACAGCAGATATTTTCAATCAGGATTTTTTTAATCTCTCTTTTATAAAGCTTTCAGCATCTTCAATTTTTATATTAAATACAAATGAAATTTCACTATGTAAAAGCTTTTCGGCATTTTCAAGATATTTTTTATCATAACTGAATAACTGTTTTCCTTTCATCTCACGGTTATGCTTTTCGTTATAAATACCGTTCATAAAAGGAATTATACGCCTGTAATCCCCTGATTTAAAAGCCTCTGAAAAATCATGTTTACGGTCATTTTTTTCAGAAATCCATTTGCTTTCAGTATCAGGCAGACTGTCAATAAGTTCAAGAAACTGTTCTTTTGTAAGAACAGGACGAACATTTTCTGTCATCTTGTCTGCCGGAATATAATATGTACTTTTTTCTTCATTCGGAATTAAAGTATAATATTCTTTTTCATTTATTCCGTCAAAACTTTTCATAACAATGTCGCCTATCTGACAGATTTCAAATCCGTTATAAACGACATATTCACCTTTTTTATATTCCAAAACAATACACTCCTTTGAAAAATCTGTTTCCATAATTAATTATATCACTAACCGGAAATTTTTTCAAAGCCAATTTTACACAAATTTACAGCATACAATATTTATAAAAAATGCACAATTTATTTTTTATTCCATATTCTTCGGAACAGAAATACCGAAACCAGAGCTGTAAGAACTTCTGCAACAGGAAATGTTATCCATAAAAGCCAGCTCATATCAGGATTGCTCTTTGCTGTCTGTGCAAATAAAACTGCAAACGGAAAAATAAAAATTATCTGACGGCAGAATGATATAATAAGTGATTCAATTCCTCCGTTCAATGCCTGAAATACTCCCTGAAATGCTATATTTATTCCGGCAAAAACAAAACTTATCGATATAATTCTCATTGCACTTATGCAAAGTTCCTGTGTTTCACCTGACAGACCGAATATTTCTGAAAAAGGAACTGCAAGAATTTCTATAAGAATAAATCCGAAAAGCATTATTATAAAAGTATAAAGCTGACCATATTTTACACCTGAACGGATTCTTTTCCTGTCGTTCATTCCATGTGCGTACGCTGTAACAGGCATAATTGCATCTCTCATTCCAAACGCTGCAAACAGCAGAAACTGCTGTATCTTATAGTAAAGTCCATATGCTGTTACCATAGCTTCACTTATTCCGCCCAGAATAATATTAAGTCCGTATGTCATTACTGATATTAAAGCCTGTGAAATTATAGCAGGAAAACCTATTGAATAAATCGCTTTGATTATATTAATATCAGGTCTGAAATAACACATTCTGTTTTTTATCATAGTATTTTTTTTAATATGAAATACAACTGCAACTGCAAATGATACAATCTGACCGATTACTGTTGCATATGCAGCACCCTTTACTTTCATTTCAGGCATACCAAACAGTCCATAAATCAGAATCGGGTCAAGTATTATATTTGTTAAAGCACCTGATATTTGTGCTATTGTTGAACATACTGAATGACCTGTGGACTGCAAAAGCTTTTCATATACGGAAAAGAATGTCATTCCGAATGAAAAAATACAGCATATTCTGAGATAATCAGTTCCCATCTGTGTTATTTCAGGATTTGATGTCTGCGAACGTATATATATTTCTGAACCAAAAATTCCGAATAAAAGAAATACAATATATATAACCGTTGCAAGAAATACTGCATTTTCTGATGCTTTGTTTGCACGTTCACTGTCCTTCATTCCAAGACTTTTTGCAACAAGTACATTTGCTCCGACTCCTGTTCCTATTCCGACTGCAACCATTAAAATCTGTAACGGGAAAGCAAGTGTAAGTGCATTAAGTGCATTTTCTCCGCCATCCGTCATATTTGATACAAATGCACTGTCTACAATGTTATAGACTGCCTGCAATACCATTGATATAATCATTGGTATTCCCATAGAAAGCATAAGCTTTCCGACCGGCATTTCTGCCATTCTGTTCTGATACTTCTGTTTCATATATCTGTTTCTCCTTATAAAAAAATACGTGCAGTTTAAAACTGCACGCTGATTTTCATCTAAGGATTTCAATGTGCAGTTCTGATTGGACTTACGCCGTTCAAGCTACACATCTTTATAATTTTATCATATTTTTTCAGATTTGTCAAATATATAGCTGTGTAAATATTTTATTAATAATATAAATATTTTTATTTATATTCTGCGATTTATTTTAAAACATAATTGACAATCAAAAAGAATTATGGTATAATTTATAAAGTTGTGTCCGGATTTTAACACACTGATAAAATAACACGATGTTAAGGAGAATTTATTTATGAAATCATTAACTGCAAAAAAATTCCTTTCTGCAATACTTGCTGGTGCAATGGCTTTTTCTATGACAGCCTGCGGAAACAAATCAGACAGCGGAAATTCATCTTCTGATAACAAGTTTATTGTCGGCTTTGATGCGGCATTTCCACCATATGGCTATCAGGACGAAAAAGGCGAATATGTAGGCTTTGACCTTGACCTTGCTGCTGAAGTATGCAAGAGAAATGAATGGGAACTCGTTAAACAGCCTATCGACTGGAACGCAAAGGATATGGAACTCAAATCAGGAACAATAAGCTGTATATGGAACGGTTTTACTATGACAGGACGTGAAGATGAATATGCATGGACAAAACCTTATGTTGATAACAGTCAGGTTTTTGTTGTAAAATCAGACAGCGGTATAACCACATTTGATGACCTCAGCGGAAAAAGTATTGCTGTACAGACAGATTCATCTGCTGAATCAGCACTCAAAGATGAATCAAATGTGGCTCTTAAAGATTCATTTAAGGAACTTGTCATTGTAAGTGATTATAATACTGCCTTTATGAACCTTGATTCAGGTGCAGTAGATGCTATTGCAATGGATATAGGTGTTGCAAAGTATCAGATAGAATCACGAGGTGACGGATACAAAATGCTTGATGAGATACTTTCTGCTGAACAGTATGCTGTCGGATTTGCTCTTGACAATACTGAACTTCGTGACAAGGTTGACAAGACTCTTGATGATATGAGAAGTGACGGAACTTTTGAAAAAATTGCAGAAGAATGGAATCTTACTGATTCAATAATCAAATAAAAGCTCCGGAGGAAAATATACATGTCATTCTTTGATATTTTAACACAGCTCGGAGATAGTATGCTCAGGTCGATATATATTTTCCTGCTCACTTTGCTGTTTTCACTTCCTCTCGGACTTGGTATCTGCGTTATACGTCTTTATGCTTGGAAACCTTTAAAGTGGCTTATGAAATTTTATATATCCGTAATCCGTGGAACACCTCTTATGTTACAGCTCCTTGTAGTCTACTTCGGGCCGTACTTTGTGGCAGGTGCAAAACTTACTACTGAATATCGTTTCTGGGCTGTTATAATTGCATTTTCGCTTAATTATGCTGCATATTTTGCTGAAATATTCAGAAGCGGAATACAGTCAATTCCGATAGGACAGCACGAGGCTGCATTTATTCTCGGATATGGGAAATTTCAGAAATTCATACGCATAATTATTCCGCAGATGTTCAAAAGAGTTCTTCCTGCTGTCACAAATGAATCAATAACTCTTGTAAAGGATACTTCACTTGCATTTGCAATATCATATATTGAACTCTTTACAGAGGCATCAATGATAGCTGCATCAGAAACATCTATGCTCCCCTATCTTGTTGCTGCTATTTTCTATTATGTCCTCAATCTCATAGTTGCAGGTATTATGTCAATGCTTGAAAAACGTATGAGCTATTACAAAATATAGGAGGTGTCGCATTGAATTATCTTGAAGTTGAGCATCTTAAAAAAAGTTTTGATGATTTTGATGTCATTCATGATGTTTCATTTTCTGTAAAAGAGGGTGAAGTCCTTTCAATTATAGGCCCTTCGGGTTCAGGAAAATCAACACTTCTCAGATGCTGTACATTTCTTGAAACAATTTCAGGCGGAACTGTTTCATATATGGGTAAAAAGGCTGTTGAAACATCTGAAAACGGCAAACCGGTTTATGCACATAAAGCAGTATTCAAGGAAATTTTAAAATATTTCGGACTTGTTTTTCAGAATTTCAATCTGTTTCCGCATTATTCCGTTCTTAAAAATATAACAGAACCTCAGAGAATCATTTTGAAGAAAAGCAAGGAAGAAGCAGAAAAAACTGCTATGGAACTCCTTAAAAAAGTAGGTCTTGCTGAAAAAGCAAAATCTTATCCCTGTGAACTTTCAGGCGGTCAGCAACAGAGAGTCGCTATTGTAAGAGCATTGGCTATGTCACCGAAAATTCTTTTCTTTGATGAACCTACATCAGCTCTTGACCCTGAGCTTACCGGTGAAATTCTTGAAGTAATACGCCTTCTTGCTGAAGACCATATGACAATGGTTATTGTAACTCATGAAATGAATTTTGCAAAGGCTATTTCAAACAGAGTAATTTTTATGGCAGGCGGTTATATCGTTGAGGAAGGAACTCCGCAACAGATATTTGACAATCCGAAACAGGAACGTACAAAACAGTTCCTTGCACACTACAAATAAAACATACAGCAGTGAATATCAGTTATTCACTGCTGTTTTTCATTAATACTTGAAATACTGCGGGAAATATGATATAATATCAGAAAAGTTTTTTATAAAAAGGAAGCAAAAAAATGATATTACTATCAGCACAGAATATTTCAAAAACATATATGGAAAGAAAAATACTCGACAATGTTTCATTCTTTCTTAATGAGGGCGATAAGGTCGGAATAGTTGGTATAAACGGTACAGGAAAATCAACACTTCTTAAAATTCTTGCAGGTGCTGAAGAATCCGACAGCGGTGATATTATACGCACAAACGGTGTAAAAATATCATATCTGCCACAGATTCCGGAATTTGAAGAACATGGAAGTGTGCTTGAACAGGTTATGCTTCATCTTCCGGACGATTTGAAAGAGGCAAAGGAATTTGAGGCAAAATCAATTCTCGGCAGACTCGGCATATCAGATTTTACACGTGATATAAGTTCACTTTCAGGCGGTGAAAGACGCAGAGCAGGAATTGCATCAGCACTTATTCAGCCAAGCGATGTTCTTCTGCTCGATGAACCCACAAACCATATTGACAGCGAAACAATACAGTTTCTTGAAGAATATCTGAAAAAATATAACGGTGCTATCGTAATGGTAACACATGACAGATATTTTCTTGACAGTATCACTCATAAAATAGTTGAGGTCGACAGAGGAAAACTGTATGAATACAACGGCTGTTACAGTGTATACCTTGAACAGAAAGCACAGCGTGAGGCTGATGCAGAAGCTCACGAAAGAAAAAACAGAACGCTTTACCGTCATGAACTTGAATGGATAAGACGAGGAGTCCGTGCAAGAGGAACTAAATCAAAAGACAGAATAGAACGTTTCCACGAACTCGAAAACAGACCAAAACCTGTTGAAACTGAAAAACTTCAGTTGCAGTCCGTTTCATCAAGACTTGGCAGAAAAACTATTGAAATTGAAAATATATCAAAATCAATAGGCGGAAAAACATTGATAAAGGATTTTTCATACATACTTCTGAAAAATTCAAGAATAGGAATTGTCGGTCATAACGGTGCGGGAAAAAGCACACTTATCAAAATGATATGCGGAAAAATTCAGGCTGACAGCGGAAATATTTTAACCGGTGATACAGTAAAAACAGGATATTTCGCTCAGGAATGTGAAAATATGACTCCCAGCCAGAGAGTTATTGATTATATAAGAGAAAGTGCTGAAAGAATACAGACTCCGGACGGAACAGTTACCGCTTCTATGATGCTTGAGCGATTTCTGTTTACTCCTGAAATGCAGTGGAACAGAATTGAAAAACTTTCAGGCGGTGAAAGAAAAAGGCTGTATCTCCTGAAAATACTTATGACAGCTCCTAATATTCTTCTGCTTGATGAACCTACAAATGACCTTGATATAACTACTCTTACGATACTTGAAGATTATCTGAACAGTTTCAGCGGTGCTGTTATTGCAATATCCCATGACAGATACTTTCTTGACAAAACAGCTACTGAAATATGGGAACTTGACGGCAGTGGTTCTGTAAACAGATATAACGGAAATTACAGCAGTTACATTGAAAAGAAGTCTGCTGAAAATAAAATAACTGATTCTGAAAGCACTGAAAAATCACCAAAGAAAAAGGAAAAAACTTTTATCGGCAAAAGAAAGCTGAAATTTTCTTTTAAGGAACAGCGTGAATATGAAACTATTGAAGATGATATTGCAGACCTCGAAAATCAGATAGAATCGACAGAATCAGAAATTGCAGAAAATTCATCTGATTATGTAAGACTTCAGGAACTTTCTGATAAAAAGGAACTCCTTGAAAATCAGCTTGCTGAAAAAATGGAAAGATGGTTATATCTCAGTGACCTTGCAGAACGAATTGAAAACGGTGAAACTGAATAAAATTATTAAATTCTGAAAGGAGTTAAGAATATGAAAAAAATTATTGCATCATTATTATCTGTTGTCCTGACTGTATGCACAGTACCGTTACCGGCAACAGCACAGGAAGAAACTTTGATTGATTCCGGCATAGATTACAATGAAACTGTTTCAACTATCAATAATATCGGTGCAGGATATACTTCAACTATATGGTATGTATGCAAGCCCAATGATACACCTGTTAAAAATCCGCAGGGAAATCTTACTGTACTGTTTGTTGACATCGGTGCATTTTCAAGCGGTATAAACGGAACAACTGACAGTGACGGAAATTATACTGAAGGTGTTGATTATGACCTTGATGAAAGCTTTTTCAACGGACTGAGAGGAACACTTGAAAACTGCCGTAAAAACGGTTGTACAGTCGGACTGCGATTCCGATATGATGCAAACGGAAAAACAAATCCTGAACCTTCAACATTTGAAAAAGTTCTTGAACATATTCATCAGATTGGCGACAGCGGTATACTTTCGGAATATGAAGATATTCTGATGTATGTTGAAAGCGGATTTGTAGGTGCCTGGGGAGAACAGCACAGCGGTAAATATACTTCAACCGAATATAAAGCAAAGGTTCTTGATGCTCTGCTCAAAATTGTTCCTGAAAGCGTTTCGGTTACTGTAAGAACACCGAATACATTCTGTATGTGGGCAGGAATCGGCACAGATGAGCTTGCAGATTATATTTCAGAAGGCGATGCAAAAAGAGTAGGACTTTATAATGACGGATATATGGGTTCTGATACCGATTTGGGAACTTTTATAAATCCAAATCGTGAAAATTCTGTCAAATGGATGAAAAATCAGATGAAATATACTTATTACGGCGGAGAATTTTCAGGAAATATCGGCTATGCACAGAAATATACTACATATCTTCCTGAAAATGCAATTGCTGAAATGTATGATACACATTTAAGCTATATCAATTCTAATATATGGTCACTCTATGAGGACTATACTTTCAGCGAAGATTACAGCAGTGTAAAATGTGATAACAGTGCATACTATGGACAGACAGTCTACCGGTTTATCCGTGACCATATCGGATACAGATTTGTACTGCGTGACAGTGATTTGACATCTCAAACCGTTCAGGGCGGAAATATAAAAGTAAAATTCAGCGTTGAAAATACAGGTTTTGCAAATCCTGTTAAAAAACAAAATTCACAGGTAATACTTGAAAAGGACGGAATTTATATCGTATGTGAATCCGATATTGATGACAGAATATGGTATTCAACAGAAACAACAAATGAAACACTGAATATAAAACTTCCCGGAAATATTCAAACCGGAAACTGGAATGTATATCTCAGACTTTCTGCCGGAAACGCTGATGAAAACAATGTTCAGCGTACAGTAAAATTTGCCAATGCTGATATTTATAATAATTCTCTTGGTGCAAATTTTCTCGGAACTGTAACAGTAAACAAGACAGATAATTCTGATTTACTATCTGACAACACCTTTTACGAAGAAGGTGCAGAAACCGTTTCAGACGGAACTCTTTATGATTACAACGGAAAAATCAAGATTGACGGCATAATCAGCGAGAGAGAATGGAATGATGACAAACTTGTTCTTGAAACTGAAAAAAGCAAGCTTTATGTTACTTCCGACAAGGAAAATCTCTACATATGTGCAGTTGTTCCTGATACGGCAAAATCTCCCGTTTATAATCTTCAGTGGAAAGGTACAGACGATGCAAACAGATACTGGACTTATTATCAAAGCAATGGATTTATTTATTTCAGCGGTGAGGATTCTTCCGGCATTGTCTGCAAATATGACGGCGGAGTTTCTGAATGGAAAATTCCTCTTACAGATAATCTGAATATGTATCCGGGTAAAAATCTTGAATATCTGCGTTTCTTTGTTCAGGACAGTTCAGATAACTGGAGTGTTGTAGATGACCTGAAAATCAGCAACTACGCTTTATATTCTTCTGTATACGGCGATATAAACAGTGACGGCGTTTTTAATATTGCTGATGCAGTTACTTTGCAGAAATGGATTATGAATGATACAGACTCCGTTTCCGACTGGCTGGCAGGAGATTTGTATGAGGACGGAATACTTAATATTTTTGATTTGTGCGTTATGAAACAGAAATTAACAGAACTTTTGTGATTTCATACCTTTGATATGCAACTATTATTAACATAAATCTGATAAAATGTTATATTCTGTTGGTTGATTACATAAATCAGTTATGATATAATGATGTTAATAAAAGTTGCAAAGGTGGTAATTATATGAGAAAATCCTACATTGATAACATCAAATGGATTACTGTTATGATAGTTGTAATATATCATGTTATATTCATGTATAACGGATTTGTCAGTTTTGGTGTAATCGGTGCTTTCAGTGATAAAGTTCAGTATCAGGACGCTTTTATGTATTTTGTTTATCCATGGTTTATGCTCCTGCTTTTTACAGTATCAGGTATGAATACGGCATTTTATCTGAAAAACCATACTCATAAGGAATTTATAAAATCACGAACAAGAAAACTTCTTGTTCCGTCAACAATAGGTTTGATTATATGGTGCTGGACAACAGGATACTATAATATGAAAATAAGCGGTGCATTTGAACAGATGAGTGCTGTTCCGAAACCCATACTTTTTCTGATTATGGCAGTAAGCGGAACAGGAACATTATGGTATATTCAGGTGTTGTGGCTGTTTTCAGTTTTCATTGTATTATTCAGGAAAATCGAAAAAAACAGACTTTATAACATATGCGAAAAAATAAATGTTCCCATACTGATTTTATTTACAGTGATTATCTGGGCATCTGCACAGATATTGAATACTCCTGTTATCGTTGTATATCGTTTCGGAATATATGGAGCAGGATTTCTGATTGGTTATCTTGTTCTTTCACATGATAATGTTATGGACAGGCTTGAAAAATGGTGGTTACCACTTTCGATATCTGCTGTAATCTGCTGTGTTGTATTTACAGTTATGTACTGGGGTAAAAATTATGCAGACCACGAAGTTTTTGACACATTGATGTGCAATATTTATGCTTGGGCCGGTACTTTAGCCGTTCTTGCATTTATGAAAAAATGGGGCAGATTTGAAAATTCTTTCAGCAAACTGATGATAAAAAAATCATGGGGAATTTATATTTTTCATTATCTGCCACTTGTCGCAACTGCATATTATCTGCATACATACGCAAAAAATCTTCCGGAAATTCTGATATACTTGTTAACAGGTATTTCTGCACTTGCCGGTTCAATTCTTATGAATGAAATAATCAGTCGTATTCCGATATTAAAATGGTGTATTCTTGGAATCGGAGGTAAAAAGAAAAATGTTTGCTGAAAATCTTATAGAATTAAGAAAACTCAATAATATGTCACAGGAAGAACTTGCTGAAAAAATAGGAGTATCAAGGCAGACTCTTTCTAAATATGAAACAGGTGAATCTCTGCCCGATATAGAAAAATGTATGCTTATGGCAAATGTATTCGGCGTTACAGTAGATGACCTTATAAATCATAATAACAAAGAAATCCCCGGACTGAGCGTTCCGCCTAAAGGTAAACATATATTCGGAATGGTAAAAGTCGGCGATAAAGGACAGATTGTTATTCCGGCAAAAGCAAGAAAAATTTTTGACATAAATCCTGGTGATAATCTTATAATTCTTGGCGATGAAGGACAGGGCATTGCGATAATAAAAGAAAAAGGACTCCTTAATATGCTTAATGTCGCAAGAAAAAGCAAATAAATTTAAAGCAGTTTCAACTTCATTAAAATTTCAGTTTTATTATAAAATCAATCATTCTGATATTGTCCGATGTACTTATTGTACATTCGGACTTTTTTTATCTTTATGAACCTTATACAAAATTTATCTTGAAATTCAGAAATAAATATGATATAATATGATATATAATAACTTGAAATATGGTGATAAAACATGAATATAATTAACATGAAACGTATAACTGCGTTTGTATGCTCTTCTCTTTTGACAATATTAAGCTCAACAAGCAATTTTTATGTTTCTGCACAGGAACAGCAGGAAGTAATTCATAACCTTGTTCTTTTCGCACAGTTTCCTGATGCTAAAAGCGATAACTTTATGAGTGAAAATACTCAGAGAATGATAAATTACTGCGAAGATAAAAGCACATTCCGTTCACTTGCAGGATATATAAACGAAATTTCATATGGAAAAATGCAGGTTGAATTTGAATATCCTCAGCTTAAAAATGATGTTTTTGTACCTTACAAAATGACTCAGACTCTTGATAAATACTATAACATTGAAAGCATTATGACGGAAGTTATTTCAAATGCTGATGTTCCGCAGTCTGCCGTCCTTGACGGAAACGGTGACGGAATTATTGACAATATCATTGTCGTAATGGACGCAGATAAAAATTCCGCAGGTACAATATTCTGGCCTAAAGCCTTTTCGCTCCCCGGAATAAAAATAAACGGTCTTGAAAGCGGTATGGTGAACGTTCATAATGATTATTCGCTTTTCAGCAGTTCTCTGATTGATAATTCAGTTGTACTGTGTCACGAATTTCTTCATTCTGTCGGATATCCTGATTTATACAGAATAGATTCAAGAGAAGGTGTTCCTGTCGGTATGTGGGATATTATGGCTGCAACTTCATATTATATGCAATATCCGCTTGCATATGAAAGATATAAAATATCTCACTGGCTTGATGCTGAAAATATTACTCAGAACGGATATTATACTCTCTCCCCTGCCTCATCAAGAAACGGCAACAGACTTTATCTTCTTAAAACTCCTCTTTCTGATACGGAATTTTTTGCCGTTGAATATCGTAAACAGGGTAAAGCATATTCTGATGAAATGGACGTAAAAGTATACGGCACGGGTCTTGTCGTATACAGAGTAAACACTGAAATACATGGAAATCACAATGAAAGCGGTGATGAAATATATGTTTTCCGTCCTGAAGAAACAGAACTTGATGCCGGAAAAGGAAATCCTTATCTTTCTGCATACGGAAGTAAAGACGCTCCTGACAGCGTTGGAAGTCTGGATATGAAAGCTACAATTGCTGACGGTGCATTGGTGTATTCTGACGGTACAAACAGCGGTATAAAACTTTCTGATATTAAAATAACTGATGATGAACTTTCTTTCAAGGCTGAATTCGCAGATACTGACAACGCAGATGTATGGAAAAATATTTCTATGCCGAACTGGATTAATCAGGCATCTTCAATCGATATTTGTGCAGATGAAAACAATCAGCTTTTTCTTCTTTCTGAAAATGAAAGCAATGCATTGGTAAGCAGATATTCTGACGGAAACTGGGATAAATATACATCTGAAATTCCTGAAAAGGCTTACAATGCAAAACTTTGTATGAACGGAAATATTCCGTATGTTCTCTACAATGACAGCACTGATTTTACATATGTTATTGCATACTATGAAAACGGAAAATGGAATACTTTACTGAAAGGCACTCAGCTTTCTCAGTATCAGGATTTTCAGATTTATAAGGATAAAATTTATCTTGCATATACAACAGGTGAATTTCCCTATGCACTGCACCTGCTGTCATATGATTTGAAAACAGGTCAGAAAACTGATTATGCTGACGGTTCAGAAGATGTATGCAATGTTTCAATTGCTGTAAATGACGATGAAATAGCTGTTTCATACCGTGGCGTAGTAAATTCTTCTGCACCTGCCGTTGATATATGGAAAAACGGCACATACTCCAGCATTAAGCTTTCAGACAAAAAAACAGGAACAGCAAATATTATCAGCAAACAGAATTCTTTTATTATAAGCTCAACTGATGATTCATGCAGTATATTCACTGTAAAAAACGGAGAAATAACTGAAAAAAGTTTTTCAGAAATTCTTGACGGAAGATGTTATTTTTCAGAAACAGCTACTAACGGAATTTCTGATTATCTTATAGTAAATACTCAAAATACAGATGCTTTGTACGTTTTTAAAATTGAAAACGATTCATTTATAAAAACAGGAAACAGCCTGTGCAATGATATAGTCAACAATCCTTCAGCAGTTGTGACAGATAATGCTGTTTATACTGCATATCTGACTCTCAACGGAAATGTTATGCTGAAACAGTATAATATAAAAAATCAGGGAATTGCGGGAGATGTAAATGCTGACGGAAAATTTAATATTTCTGATGCAGTTATTCTTCAGAAGTGGCTTATTTCAGGTGATGAAAGCATCAAGCTTGCTAACTGGAAATCCGCAGACCTTTGTGAAGATAATATTCTTAATATATACGATTTATGTGAAATGAAAAAAATGCTTTGCAGAAAAAGTAATTAAAAAAAAACAAAAACAGAGATAAATTTATCTCTGTTTTTGCTGATATGCCTGAATGGAATCGAACCATCGCACATAGCGTCGGAGGCTACTGCTCTATCCACTGAGCTACAGGCACATTTTTCTACATTTTATTATATCATATCCCCTTGAAAAATGCAAGTATATATGATATAATATTTTTTAATAACCAAAAAGCAATTTTAGGAGGCAATAATTTTGGAAGATAATATTTACATAATAGTTGCACAGACAGGTACTAATGTTGCAAAGGCAATAAAGTTTTTTACCAAAAAACCTTATAATCATGTATCTGTATCCGGAGATATTGAACTTTCTAAAATGTACAGTTTCTGCCGTACTTACAGATATGTTCCGCTTCCCGCAACATTCAATGAAGAAATAATCGGTGAAGGCACTCTCGGACTTTTCAGCAACATTCCATGTGAAATATATCAGATACATGTTTCTCACGAACAGAAAAAACATTTTGAAAATCTTATAAAAAATTTCTATACATTCAGAAACAGCTATTCTTATAATATACTTGGTCTTTTCGCAATATATCTCAATATATCATGGAACAGAAAATCTCATTTTCTGTGTTCACAGTTCGTGGCACATGTATTCAGCGAAATCGGAATAAATCTTGAAAAAAATCCTTGTTTATATACTCCTGAAGACTTCCGTCATCTCTCTGATGCACAGCTTATTTATAAGGGTGAACTAAATGACTGGCAGAGATATAATAAAAGAAAATATTTTCAGTATTCAGGAAATTCTTCCTATACTCTCAATTAAAATCCGTTCTGCTGAATGAAAACTGTCCGGCGATAAAAAATAAAGAAAATAATAAAATCTGCTTTCCGGTTCAAGAAATCTGAAATCAACAGTAAATTCATCATGAAGAATATTTACTGTTGCTTTTCCGCCGTTTATGACTATGACTGCCGGACTTATTTTTTTGCTGTTTATTCTGTTATATGAATTTGAATATGATACAGCAAACATATATAAAAACGATGTTGCAAGAAAATATAAAAATATGGCTTTTAAAACTTTTTTCATTTTATTTCAGTCCTTTCAGTGCCTTTGCAATCGATTTTCCGAGAAGTTTGCCTGAATAATATGACTGGTCAAGCGTATTTCCATGAGAGCCTACTTCAATAAGCAGACTGCCTGTCGTTATATCCTGATTATAATGACGGTAATCGAATAATATCGGTCTTGTAAGTCCCGGATTGTCATTTTCTATCTGGCTTTGAAGAAGTGATGCAAAACGGAAATTTTTCATATAATTCGGCATATCCATAGTTCCGTCATCACAGCCTGATATAATCATTATCTGCGATGCCTCTTTTCCGTTTATTTCAACATACGGCTGATATGCAACACTTTCTGTGCATATTGCATCACGATGAATATCAAGAACTACTTTTATGGTCGGATACTGTTCAAGTATTTCATTGACAGTTTCTGCACTTCTGTCATAAGCTCCGTTATATGACGGATAATCGTGTATTTTCTTTGAATGTATAACGCCTATTCCTGCGGATTCAAGTTCTTTCTGAATGGCATCTCCAACCATTATGACATTCTTTGTTTCATCGGTTGTCCTGTAATTAAAATTTGAGTCAAAAAAATCTCTTACATAAGGTTCATATGTTTCTGTTGTATGCGTGTGATAGATAAGAACCTGAGGTTCATCAGTATCCTCTATTTTAAATTCAGGCAAAAGACGGCTTTCCTCTTTAAGAGTTTCCATATCGACAGATGTTTTATTATTTACCTGTCCGCCGTTATCCAAATCGAAAAAGGTTGTTCCGTCATAGTGACCGTATGTTGTACGCACTATGCTTCCTCCCTCTGTCCATTCAGTCGGATATGGTTTTGCACCTGCGTTTTCAGGAACTATCTTATATCTCTCAGGTTCATTTTCCGTCTGACTGCTTTCTGATTCTTCCGCATAGCCGTATCCCTCAGAAATTATAATATCCTCAAAATCTTCAGAAATTTTTCCGCTGTACGTCTTTTTTTCATTCATAACCTGTATATCTATGCTGTCCATTTTATCTGCAAGCTTTGCCATTATATCTCCGATATTCATAAAAATCCCTGCAATAAACGGCAGTGAAATCAGGATAAATTCTTTGATAAATGCTTTCAGCTTACGCTTTTTACGTCGTGTCATACTATCACCTCAATAATATTTACATCTATATGATTTATATTCACGAAAACGGAAAATTTTTCATTTATTAATTTTTTTATCTTCTGCATTTTGAATATTTCTGCTTCATATATATCAGATATATGGAGTTGATGATATAATGTACAAATGCTATAATATTAAAAAATTTCTGAAATTTTCTTTAATAACAGTTTTTATTGCGGTATTCATTTTTTCGGCAACAAAAATAAAATTTATATTCTCATCTGCTGAATACAATGATGATAAAATTTTTCTTCCTGTAATTATGTATCACAGTATTCACGAAGGAGCATCAGCAGAATACTCTGTAACTCCTCAGCAGATTGAATCCGATTTGAAGTATCTTAAAGATAACGGCTATAATTCTGTATCAGCTCAACAGCTTGTTGATTATACATACAGCAGAGGTGAACTTCCTGAAAAACCTGTTATGATTACTCTTGATGACGGATTTTATAACAATCTCTTTTATCTTCTTCCGCTTCTTGAAAAATATGATATGAATGCAGTTGTATCAGTTGTGGGAACATATGTTGAAAATGATGCAGTAAAAGACCCTCATATACCTGAATATTCTTATCTTACATGGGAGGATATTAACACTATGCTTGATTCAGGACGTTTTGAAATAGGCAATCATACATTCAATATGCATAAATCTCTCGGTGAAAGAACAGGCTGTCACATAAACAAAAATGAAAATCCTGAAGAATACTGTAATACCCTCAACAGCGATATTGCAAAACTTCAGGAACTTATAAAGGAAAATACTGATACTGTTCCGATTGTTTTTGCATATCCTTTCGGGTATACCTGTAAGGAAAGTATTCCTGTACTGCGTGAAAACGGATTTGCAATAACTCTTAACTGCTACGAAAAACCAAACTATATAACAAGAAATCCTGACTGCCTTTATGGTATAAACCGTTATAACAGAAGCGGTCTTTATTCTACTGAAGAATTTATGCTGAAACTTTTTAAGGAGTAAATCAAAATGACAAGACGTAAAAAAATATTATATATATTTCTTCCGCTGATATTCTTTATAACGCTTAATATTATCGGATTTTTATATATAAAATTCAGAAAATTATTTATACTGCCATGTGTTATTCATATGTTTACAGGTTATTATTGCTGTGGCTGCGGAGGTACAAGGAGCTTTTTTGCACTCCTTAACGGCAATTTAACAGAATCTATAAAATATAATCCTATTGTCATTTTCGGAGTTATTATACTATTTCTGAAATGGCTCGAACTTCTTACAGATAAAAAAATAATCCCCGAAAACCGTACTTTCTGGTATACGGTTCTGGGGATTTTTCTGCTTTTTTATATTATCAGAAATTTTTTTCCTGCTCTTGCACCTGTTTAATTTCCGTCATAGTTTGTTCCCATTTCTTCAAGCATAGCTCCGAAGAAATCATAGAAATCGTCATATCCCTGATTTTTCCATACCTGATCATATTTTTCATCAGTATATTTTTCGAGATAGTCAGGAATTTCGCCTGTTTCTTCAAAGTTACTGCGGACAGATTCAAAATGTGATGAAACTTTATAAACATCACTGAAAATAGGGCCGTAAATTGCAAGTATTGAACCTGTAAAAATTATAGCAATAGAAGAAATTATAATACCTGCTATTGCCATACCTTTTCCGCTGTAACGCTTTACAAGTGCCAGTATACCGAATATAAGGGCAGGAATTGCAAGTATAAAATTAAAGCCCATACAACAGCAGAGAATAAGCGAAAGAATACCAAGTACCAGTGAGGCAATAGCAAAACCTTTATGACCTCCCTGCTGAACTTCATAATCATTGAATTCCGGCGGGGGTGCTTCATATATTGCTTTCTTGTTTCCGCCGTCATCATAAACATATTTTTCATTTTTTTCGTCATCGTACATAATTGTAAAATCCCCTTTTCGTCAAATCAGAAACCGGCTTCCCAGTTCCAGTTTCTTATATCAAGTTCTTCAAGATTAAAAGGTGTAAGCTGATAAACACAATAGTTAAGCCAGTTTGAAAACATAAGATTTGCTGTACATCTCCACGAAAATTCGGGAGTTTTCGTGGGGTCATCATCAGGAAAATAGTTATACGGCATCTTTATATCAAGTCCCTTTTCCAAATCCCTGAAATATTCGTGTGCAATTGTTTCTCTGTCATATTCGGAATGACCTGTTATAAAATATTGTCTGCCGTTTTTATTTGCGACAATATGAACTCCCGAAATATCCGATGAAGTGAGAATTTCAAGCTGACTTACCTTTTCTATATCCTCACGTCTTACCTCTGTATGCCTTGAATGAGGAACAAGGAATCTGTCATCAAAGCCACGCAGAAGTTTACTGTTGCTGACTTCAATCTTATGCGGAAAAATTCCGAACATCTTTTCAGGAAGCAGATATTTTGGTATTCCGAAATGATAATACAATCCTGCCTGAGCTCCCCAGCATATATGAAGTGTTGAAAATACATTTGTGGTAGACCACTTCATTATCTCGCATATTTCGTTCCAGTAATCAACTTCTTCATAGTCAAGCTGTTCAACAGGTGCTCCTGTAATAATCATACCGTCATACCTGTTGTTTTTAACTTCATCAAAGGTTTTGTAAAAATATGAAAGATGATTCATTGAAGTGTTTTTTGAAACGTGCGATGACATATAGAGGAGGTCTATATCCACCTGCAAAGGCGTATTGCTGAGAAGTCGCATAAGCTGACATTCTGTTTCAATCTTTTTCGGCATTATATTCAGAATAATAACTCTTAAAGGACGTATATCCTGATGTTCTGCCCTGTCCTTTGCAATGACAAAAATATTTTCATTTTCAAGCGTTTTGTATGCCGGAAGTTCGGCTGAAATTCTTATAGGCAATTTCTACTACCTCCTGAAATCAAAAAGTTTTCTTTTTAAACCGGAAGAACCTTATTTCCGGCATCTGAATGTTTTGAATCAATGCCGTATTTTTTATTACGTCTTTGTTCAAAGAATTTTACTGCAACCTGACCGAACTGTGCATAGCTGAGAACATCTTCTTCCTGTTCAGTCCATTCAGCACATTCCTTGCGGAGTTTGTCAAGTTCAGGTTCAAGCAGGTCAGCAGGCCGGCAGTCAATAGGTTCTGCGTCACCGATAATTTTTTTACGGAAAGTCGGGTCTATCGGAGTAGGAGTCTGACCGTATTCGCCTCTTACGACACCCTTGAATTCCTTTGTAACCATTTTATATCTTTCGCCCATAAGGACATTGAATACAGCCTGTGTTCCGACAATCTGTGATGTAGGAGTTACAAGCGGAAGGTCACCGGCGTCCTTACGAACTCTTGGAACTTCCTGAAGAACTTCAGTGAGCTTATCTTCTTTTCCTGCCTGTTTGAGCTGTGAAAGAAGGTTGGAGAGCATACCGCCCGGAACCTGATATATAAGTGCATTTGCATCAACTGCAAGCATTTTCGGGTCAAGCAGACCGCTCTTGATATACTTGTCACGCAGAGTCATAAAATAAGTTCTTATTTCTGTGAGAAGTTTAAGGTCAAGACCAGTGTCATATTCTGTTCCCTGAAGTGCAGCAACCATTGATTCTGTCGGAGTATGTGAAGTACCGTTTGCAAGAGGTGACATTGCAGTATCGATATAGTCAACACCTGATTCAATAGCCTTTAAAAGACACATTGATGCAAGTCCTGATGTGTAATGAGTATGGAGCTGTATCGGAATTTTAACAGCTTTTTTCAAATCAGCAATAAGACTTCCTGCTCTGTAAGGAGTGAGAAGTGCTGCCATATCTTTAAGGCAGATTGAATCTGCACCTACTGATTCTATTCTTTTTGCGTATTCAACAAAATAATCATTTGTAAATTTTTCACCTGTTGTATAGGAAATAGCTATCTGGGTATGAGCTCCTTCCTTTTTCGCAGCCTTTACTGCTGTTTCAAGGTTTCTTACATCGTTGAGAGCATCGAAAATTCTGATTATATCAATGCCGTTTGCAACTGATTTCTGAACAAAATATTCAAGAACATCATCAGCATAGTGACGGTATCCGAGCATATTCTGACCTCTGAAAAGCATCTGGAGCTTTGAATTAGGGAGATTTTTTCTGAGTATGCGGAGTCTTTCCCACGGGTCTTCATTAAGAAATCTGAGGCAGGCGTCAAATGTAGCTCCTCCCCAGCATTCTATTGAGTGATAGCCTACTTTATCCATAAGAGGAAGTACAGGGAGCATTTCCTCTGTTGTCATACGGGTTGCAATAAGTGACTGATGAGCATCTCGTATAACTGTTTCAGTAATACCGATTTTTGCCATAAAAATTCAACCTTCCTTTACTGAACTGTTGCAAGTGTATCAGACGGATTTACAGTATCGCCCTTTTTAACGAGTATGCTTGTAATTTTTCCGTCACATGGTGAAACAATATCATTTTCCATTTTCATAGCCTCAAGAACCATTATAACCTGTCCTCTTGAAACTGTATCGCCTACATTTGCCTTTACATCAAGGATAGTTCCTGACATAGGAGCAGAAACTGCTTCGCCCTCACCTTTTTCAGCAACAGGTGCAGGTGCTGGAGCTGGTTTTGCAGGAGCAGGGGCAACAGGTGCAGAAACTACCGGAGCAGAGCCGTCAGTAATTTCTTCAACAGCTACATCATAAGCTTTTCCATTGACAGTTACATTAAATCTTTTCATTTTATATACCACCATTCATTTATATTTTTTTAAATCAGAAAGGAAGATTGTTATGCTTCTTCGGGAGCTTTGTTACTCTCTTTCCTGAAAGCATATCAAGTGCAGATGAAATAACGGTTCTTGTATCAGATGCAGAAATTACATCATCAATACAGCCGATATCTGATGCCTTTTCAGCAGATGCAAGAGTTGATTTATATTCTTCAGCAAGTTCTTTTCTTTTTGCTGAAAGATTTTCAGCACCCTTTAATCTGTCATGCCACAAAAATTCAACAGCAGTTTCAGGAAGTACAGGACTGATATAGGCAGACTGCCATGCATATGTAAAATCTGCACTTACGTCTTTTCCTGCAACGGCACTGAATACAGTTCCGACAGCTTTTCCTGTAACAACAGCAAGCTTTACAGTAGTAGCCTCAGCATAACTTGATGCAAGGAGAGTCATATTCTTTACGCCTGAAACTGTATCTGATGTTTCAAATCCTTCAGAATCAACAAATGTTACAACAGGAACTGAAAAAGCATCACAAAGTCTTACAAAACGTGCAATTTTTGTGCAGTCAGCAGAACTGAGTCTGTCCGCAGTTTTATTTGTTGAAATAATTCCGATAGTTTTTCCCTCTATTCTTGCGAAAGCTGTATATGAAGCCTTGCCGTATCCTGAATAGATTTCAATTGCTGTATCAGCATCAGCAACACTGTTTATAATTCCCTTGATATCTGATGAAACTGCACCGGCAGGTTCAGCAGGTTCAAATTCGGGAACAGGTGAAAGATTGTTGACAGGCATAATATTTATAATATCCCTTGCCTTTTCGATTGCTGATTTTTCATCATCGCATACAGCAGAAGCTATACCTGATTTCATTGCAGAATCAGCGGAGGCATTTTCTGTATTTGGAGTCATGAAAAATTCAGAATCCTTTGTCATTATAACAAAATCAGATGAGCATGCAAGAATTGATGCACTTCCGGCACATGTTCCGGCAATAATGGCAATCTGCGGAATAACTCCTGATACAGCAGATGATGCTGAAATCATTTTCCCGTATGCCATAAGGGATTCGGCAGTACCGTCCATAACAGCACCGTCTGAATCATATATTCCGACAATGGGGTTGCCTGTTTTTGATGCAAGAAGATAGAGTTTTGAAATTTTTTCAGCCTGAGCCATATCAACAGCACCGCCTGAAACAGATTTATCCTGAGAAAAAGCATAAACAGGATTTCCGTTTACATAACCATAAGCAGTAACAACTGATGCCGGTTTGTCCTTTTTAATACCGGAATTTATCTCGGTATATTTTCCGTCATCGAACAGAGCAGAAAGTCTGTCCTGATTTTTTTGAAGTTCCATAAAATTCATTCCTTTCGGATAGTGTTGTATATATTAATGATACTATTTTTATGTGACTTTTTCAAGTATCTGAAAAATTTCAGTACATTTTTCAAGACAATGCACAAAATAATTCAATATAAATTCAAAAATAATGGTTAATTTTCCTTGCCGATAGCATTTCTTATAGCTCTGAGTTCATCAGGGGTAAGTTCTCTGTAAGTTCCTGATTTCAGCATTCCGAGTTTGACAGGGCCTATGCTGATTCTTCGGAGTCTTGCGACTTCAAGTCCGACAGCCTCACACATTTTGCGAATCTGACGGTTTCTTCCCTCTTTTATAGTTATCAGGAGAACAACTCTGCCGGGTTGTTTATCCTTTACGACAACATTTGCAGGCAAAGTTTTTTTGCCGTCAATTTCAACACCCTCTGCAAGTCTTACAAGCTGTTCATCGGAAATATCAGGACGGACAGTAACACGATAAGTTTTTGAAATATGCTTGCTCGGGTGCATAATGCTGTTTGCAAATTCTCCGTCATTTGTAAATAACAGAAGTCCCTCTGAATTTCTGTCAAGTCTGCCGATAGGATAAACTCTTTCTTCAAGGTCGCTCAGCAAATCCATAACGCATTTGCGGTCAAGCTCATCTGAAACAGTTGTAACATATCCTCTCGGCTTATTCATCATAATATAGATTTTGTTTTTCTTTTTCGGAATATAAATTCTCTCACCGTCAACGGCAATAATATCCCTCGAACCTGCCTTGTCACCGAGTTTTACAGGTCTGCCGTTAAGAGTAACTTTTCCTTTTGAAATAAGTTCCTCTGCCTTACGGCGTGAGCAGTAACCTGCATCGGCAATAATTTTCTGAATCCTTGTTTTTTCCATAATATCTCCTATTTAAATATATTTTTGATTTTAGAAAAGAATGTTTTTTTCTCTGCCGGTTTACAGTAAATACTATAATCCTTATCGGCATAAAGCGGAATGTTTCTCACTTCCCTGCCCTTATACATAACAGTAATTTCTCCGCACTGCTGACCTTTTTCAACAGGAGCATAGATAAAGGGAGGTGTTTTGACACTGTAACTGAAAAATTCATCTTTTCCGTCTGCTGTACATATTTCCATATTTTCATCGGAAACAAGCTTTATTCTGTCTTCTTCACTTCCTGCAAGCTTTGCATAAATATCATCATCTATTCTGTATTCAAACAAATCAACCTGACTGAATCCGTAATTATACAATGCAATATGGTCATTCCAGTCATTGCGGTCATTAAGTGTAACGCATATAAGCTGTTTTCCGTCACGTTCACATGCAGAAACAAGACACCTGCCTGCCTCATCAGTAAATCCTGTTTTTACACCGTAAACGCCGTCATACATTGAAAGAAGTTTATTAGTATTTTTGAGCCACCTCTCATAAGGAGGATTTCCGAACTTAATCTGAATACTCTGCTTTGAACAGATTTCTCTGAAAGTATCATTTTTAAGAGCCTCCCTTGCAAGAAGTGACATATCATAAGCAGAAGCTTCATGTCCATCTCCCTCCAGTCCTGAAGGCGTTACAAAATAAGTTTTTGCCATTCCAATCTGTTCAGCACGTTCATTCATCATAACAGCAAAATTTTCAATACTTCCTGCAAGTTTCACAGCAGTTGCATTTGCAGCATCATTTCCGGAGGGCAATAACATTCCGCAACAGAGTGCATATTTTGTAACTATATCGCCCTCAACAAGTCCCATTGATGAACCCTCAACTTTTATGGCATCACTGTCTACAACAAATTCCTCATCAAGATTACCGCTTTCAAGGCATAACAGAGTTGTCATAATCTTAGTGGTACTTGCCATAGGCAGTTTTTCACCTGCATTAAGAGAATATATTGTTTCTCCTGTATCAGCCGAAATAAGAACGGCTGATTTTGCAGATATTACAGGTTTTTCGTCTGCAAAACAAATCATATTTTCTGATGAAAGAGCAACACAGAAAGTCAGAATAAAAATTAATATTTTTTTCATTAGGGCATATCTCCTACAACAAATATAGTATAAAATATGCCTTACAGAAAATTTTTATTACTTTTTATCCGTCAAATTCCACTGAATCAGTATCATCAATGTTCAAAGAATCCTTGTTCTTGTTTTTCTTGAAAAAATTTCCGACTTTATTAACGATATTCGGAGCATTTTCTATAAGTGAACCTGCAAGGCTGTCCGATGCACAAGCCTGAACCATCTGTACACAGCCGTCATTTATAACAAGAAATCCTTCAGGCTTTATTGATACTCCTGCACCTGCACCGCCTCCGAAAAGGTCACGGCTCAGTTTATTCGGAAGGTCAGAACCACCCGATGCAAAACCGAATGATACTTTCGATATTGGAATAATCGTAATTTTATCATCAATCTTAATAGGTTCGCCGACAATGGAATTTATGTCAACCATTTCCTTGACTTTTTCCATAGTTATTCCCATAAGCTCACTTATCGGTTTCTGATTTTTTGTTTCTTTGTTTTCCATTATTATTCTTACCTCCTGAATTTTTTCTGTATATTTTAAAATAGTATGTCCAAAGGAACGATATACCGCAGAACAAAAGTGTTATCGGGTGAAATCTCAGTGAAAATGATATATCATATATACTTTTCTTTTCGTTGAATACACACTGAACATTTATGCTTTTTTTGGAAAGGCTGAACATCTGGTTAAGAATACCGAGAGTATTATATACTACAATGCAGGTTTTTCCGTAATCAATTGCACAATTATAAGCATCAGGGTCAGATATTTTAAAATCAATGAATATTTTATCAAGATGTATGCCCTTGCAAAGCCTTCTTGCAGGAGATGATGCAATTTCCCATATCTGCATTATTTTATCCCAAAGTTCCGGAAGATTTTCAAGGTATGAAGATTTTCCGCTTTTTTTTTCAGGTTTGGATTTTTTTTCAGCCTTTTCAGTTTTTTCTTCTGATTCAGAAATATTCTCTGAATTATTCGGAATTTCTGAAAAATCATCAATTTTTTCATCTGGTTCAGAAACGGTAACTGATTTTTTTTCAGTATTTGAAGAAACAGTTGACTTTTTATTTTTATTGTTTTTTTGTTTTTTAAGTTTTCCTGATATACCTTTTTCAGAATCTGAAGAAAAAACTGAAAGAAAAGCATATTTCACTTCATAATACTTTTTTTCTCCGATATATTCAAGTTTTACTGATACAGGGAGTATCAGCAGTAACAAAAGCAGTCCGATTAATGCAAGGATTATCAGAGCTATGATTTTCAGAATACTAAGAATTATCATGTTAAACTCTCTTTCTCAGTATTGTTTCTTTCAGGCAGAGGGGGTAATTCATCAAGACTTGAAAGTCCGAAACATCTCAGAAATTTATCAGTCGTTTTATAAATTATAGGCTTTCCGGGAACATCAAGTCTGCCTGCTTCCTCAATAAGTTCCTTTTCGCAAAGACTGTTTACAGCCGATGAACTGTCAGTTCCTCTTATATTTTCAACAAACGCCCTTGAAACAGGCTGATTGTATGCAATTATTGTCAGAACTTCCATAGATGCCGGAGTGAGAGGTGTATTTTTTCTAAAATTAAGAGCCTTTCTTACATATGTTTCATATTCAGAACGGGTTGTCATCTGAAATCTTCCGTTTAAAGAAATTATTCTGATACCGCTTTCATATCGGTCATAACGTTCATTAAGCAGTCTGACAAGTTTTATTGCAGATTCAGGAACAGTTTCAAGGAGTTCTGCAATTTTTACAATTTCAACAGGTTCACCCGAGGCAAATATAACCGCCTCCGTAACTGCAAGCTGTTCACTGATTTTCATTATGTTTCTTATTCCTTTCCTTTTTTTCTGCCTGTAAAGCATATTTCAGAATTATCATCACTTATTTTAATTCTGCCGTTTTTAGTAAGTTCCAGAACGGCAAGAAATGTTGCAACACGTTCTGAACGGTCAGTTACTCCCTCATAAAGCGATTCCATAAGAACTTTTTTACCAGAGCCGTAAAGCCTTCTGAGAATAAAAATCACTTTTGAAATAACTGATGTTATTTTACGTTTTACTGCTGAATTTATTTTGTTTTCAATCAGATTTTTTTCGGCTTCAATATCCTCCGGAAAGGATATATTTATATATGCCATTGCAAGCCTGTCCGGAAGGTACATCTGACTGTATGAATATTCAGCTCTGACTTTCATCGGACGGCGGACAAAGACATCATCTCCCTGAAATCTTTCAGCAAGAACTGATGATGCCTGTTTTATTATGGAATATTCTATAAGATTTGATTCAAGCTCTTTTTTCATTTTATGAGCTTCGTCTGCCTGCGGTTTCGGAAGAAGATACGCTGTTTTAATGTATATCAGGCGTGATGCCATTTCAAGAAATTCACCTGCTGATTCAAGATTTTTAATATCCGAATTATCAAGATATTCCATATACTGTTCAAGAAGTTTTGATATTTCAATATCCATTATATTCAGCTTATGTTTTGAAATAAGTTTCAGCAGTAAATCAAGAGGGCCTTCAAAGGCATCAAGCCTGAAAAGAATCTGTTCCATTTTTTAAATAGTTCCTATAACGTCCGGAATCCAGCTTACACAGAACCACACAGCCTGTGAAACAAGACTTGTAACTATATAGAGGGGGTTATATCTTGCTGGAATTATACTGTCGCCGATAAGAATATAAAGCAGAAAAACTGTTCTTATAATCTGCATATTGCGTCTGAACCAGTCATCGCACTTATATTTTGTAAGGTAACTGAAAACAGCATATCCGTCAAGAGGCGGAACAGGTATGAGATTGAATACTGCAAGACCGATATTTATTGAAAAGCAGAAATTGAGCATAAGCATAACGCAATACATAATGCTTATATCCCCATAGTAAGAATTTATCATGGATTTCTGCACAAATTCAAAGCATATTGCAATATTGTAAATTAGACCGCAGACAAGAGCTGCTATAAGATTTGAAGCAGGCCCTGCTATTGATACTATTGCCATACCTTTTCGCATATTATGATTTCTGTCAAATCTGTTGGGATTTACGGGAACAGGCTTTGCCCAGCCGAAACCTGTAAGTACAAGCAGTAATGTTCCTATCGGGTCAATATGAGCAAGAGGATTAAGGGTAAGTCTGCCCTGTTCTTCTGCCGTATAATCTCCAAGTTTTTTTGCCACAAATCCATGTGCAAGCTCATGCAGAGGAAGTACAAGAAGAACGATTATAATTCTTGCAACAAATTTCATTATGGTATTCATATCCATATAGAGTTATTTCCTTTCTTAAAAAATATTCCGCATATAATTATACTACAAACGAATATCTTTTTCAAGTAATTTCAGAAATTTCTTAATGATATGCAACATACTGCAATAAAATTTGTCAACATTAATGATATTTTTTTGTATATAATCAGAACTCATAAAATTTTCTGCTTTTTTTTCAAAAAGCTCTTGATTTTTCAGAAAGTTTATGATACAATAATATTGTTGTATTTTTTCAGATTCAAAAGGAGGTGCTGTAAAATGGCAAAATGCGATATCTGCGGAAAGGGTGTTACTTTCGGTATAAAGGTTTCTCACTCACACAGACGTTCAAACAGAACTTGGAAGCCGAACGTAAAGAGAGTTAAGGCTATCGTTAAGGGTACTCCTTGTCATATCTATGCTTGTTCAAGATGCCTGCGTTCAGGTAAGATTGAAAGAGCTTAATCTCTTTAAAAAACACATTAACCGGAAGCATTTCAGAGCTTCCGGTTTTTTCATTTTTCAGTCAAAATATATACCGCAGTTAAGTTTCTTCATAGATACCACTGAAGAAACTCCGACTATTATATGGTCAAAAATTTTTGTTCCGCAGTTTCTGACAGAATCAACTATACTTCTTGTAAATTCAAAATCAGCCTCAGAGGGATATGCTTCAGATTCAGGGTGATTATGCGAGATAAAAACTCCATATGCTTTAAGTCCCAGAATACAGCGGATTATTTTTTCCTTGCTGAAATTCACGCTGTCCGATGAACCAGTTGCAATAAGATGCTCGCCCTTTACCATTTTATGACGATTCACTGATACAAGATATATTCTTTCATCTGAAATTCCTGAATACAAGGCTCTGAAATAACAGTTCAGGTCATCGGGATTCTTTATAAAACTGCGTTGTCCCCTGTTGAAAAGACATTCCATACTTACGGCAGGAAAAGCTTTTAAAAGGCAGGCTGTTTTATCGCTTATATTATTTCTTTTAAGATAATTGATGTCAGCATTGAATATGGAATTTAAATTTCCGAACTCGTTTATAAGTTCATCTGAAAGTTTTTCGGCATCTCTGACTGAAGCAAATGAGAGTATGAGCTGAAGAATTTCAGAATCGTTCATTCCGCTGATTCCATATCTGCAATATTTTTCAAGAAGCTCTTTGTTTTTCAAAAGCTGAACACTCCTTCTTCAAACATTGAAAAGGCTGTTGAACCATTTGAAATTATGTAATCTGCTGTATAAATTCCCAGTGATTTAAGACTTTCTGCAATAAGTCTTACAGTAAAATAATCCTTTCCCTGCGGAACGGGAATTTTATCACTTCCGCAATTACGGGCAATTATTATATTACGGGCATTATTTTTTAACACATTCATTGCAAGACCGGAAATAATATTCTCCTGATGTTCAAAAGCTTCCGGAGTAAAAGTATAATTGCTTTTTATATTCATATCATAATCCATAATTATTACAAGAAACATTTCACATGGTGTGCCTGAAAAATAACTGTTTATATATTCCTTAATATCGGAAGGCTTTTCACTCTGCATTTCCTTTTCAAGATAAAAGAAACATACATCTCCGAAAAATTTTATAAATTCTGCACTTTTTGAGCCTATTCCGTTAAATTTATTCAGTTCCTCAGGACTTGCCTTTAAAACATTATAGATACTTCCAAAATGATTTATAAGATTATGGGCAATTTCATTTGTATTTGCTCTTGGTATTGAATAAAAAAGAATAAACTCAAGTATTTCATGAGGGTGAAAGCAATTAAAACCGTTTTCGGCAAAACGTTTCCGGAGACGCTGTCTGTGTCCCTCATGAATATTTTTTACTTTATCGGTCAAAAAGGCTTCCTCCCTCCGAAACATTCAAGTATTAATTCTTCTCAAGTTATTTCAAATCCTTATCTCTGGCTGAAGCACTGCAAAGAGCAGAAGTGAAAAATCCCACTGTACCGCCAAATAAAGAACCAAGTATGAATATGATAACCAACATCATACGAACACCTCTTTTATAATGAGATTTTATACTATTTTTTCTTTTCTGATATAATTTATGCATTATATTAAAACGTTTTTTATGAACAATATGCTTCTTTATATATGAAAATGTATAATCCTCTCCTTTATCAGCAAGCATTCTGAGAAGAAATTCAATTTCATCTGAAGTATCAGGGTGAATGGCTCTCCTGTTCTTTCCCTTTAAAAAGTATTCAAGAGGAGCTTTGTCTGTATACTTTTCTTTCATATATGTTTTGCTTGCGGCAACTCTGTCGCAGAACATTTCCGCTACATATTTATCAGGCATTTTTACGGGTTCAAGTTTTTTTGTTTTTACATTATAGTCTGTCCAGTATTCAAAGTGATGCTTGTTTCTTCCCTTATGATGAATCCACGCAACTGAATATCCTTTTTCTTCTCGTTCAGCTTCATTCGGACTTCTGTCGCCCTGAAAGAAAATCACTCCCGGAATAAATTCTGAAGGCGAAAATTTTGATAAATCATGCACAATTCCACGCCAGACTATTCCTGCCCGCACACAATTATAGAAAACCTTTTCTTTATGATTGATAACTGTAAGAAAATGACTCTTCAGATTTTTTAAAAACATATTGCAATTACACTCCCGAAAAATTTTTCAATAAAATTATATCATATTCTATTTTAAAAATAAATAGTTCGGAGTCTTATTTGTGAAAATGCTACATTTTTCACAAATTATTTTAGTGTATAGTTACCAAAAATTTAAATTCGACTTTAAAAACGTAATATTTTCTCAAAAAATTATTGATTTTTTATGGTTATTGTGATATAATTATATAAATTCTGGTATTTAAAAGGAGGGACGAATATGCTTCACGATAACAACGAAATTATACATCAGATAAAATACGGAAGCTTTCTGCTTTCTATGAACCTTAAAGATGTCAATGAAAATGTGATAATAGACTGCGATGAGCATTTTTCCGAATTTTCCGGATATTCCAAAGAAGAAATAAAACATCGCAGACTTAAACTCAGGGATATATTAATTGATGAAGAATATGATTATATCTGCAATTTCATCAACGAAAATATAAATTCTCTTGGTGAAATTTATATTGAACATAAAATCAGACGCAAAACAGGTGAAATTTTCGTTGTAACAAACTGCTGTGAAACCCTTTCAAAATATGATTCAAATATAATCCTAAAAAATACAATTATGCAGGTTTATGAAATTTCAGAACCGGAATATCTTGAATCATACTATATGCTTAATTTCAATTCCGTACTCAAGAATATGCCTTGCGGTATTGCTGTGTATAAAATAGAAAATTCAGGAAATGAAAAAAAGCTCCGCCTTACATATGCAAACAATAAATTTTACAGTCAGCTTGGATATACAAAAGAATCATATATGAAAGCTACTGACGGAGGATATGTCGGAAACCTTTTTGTTGACCCTGAAGCAAAAAATAAAATTCTCAAAGAAATTTTCGCAAATTCAAAAAATACTGAACCCGTTGATATTCAGACAAAAATGAAAAAAGCAGACGGTTCAGAGGCTGTTGTGAGAATAAGCGGAAAAATTTTTGCAGGAAGTGACGGACTTTTAAGAGTTCAGGTAGTTTTCTTCGATATAACAAAAATATCAAGGGCTGAAGAAATTATAAAATTTCAGAATGAACGCTACAAAATCATAGAAGAAAGCACAGATGACCTTATGTTCGACTATGATATAAAAAAAGACACGCTCTATCTCCCTGAAAGAAACAGATTTAAAAACATTGATTATAAAATTGAAAACTATATTAACGGCAGACAGGCTTGCAGAAATACAATCCACCCTGAAGACTGCATAAGATTTATTTCTATGTGGAAAGATGCCGTAAAATCCAATACAAAAAATTATGTTGACGTAAGAACAAAACTCTTTAACAACAAATACTGCTGGTACAGAGTATATTATGTAAGTGTTGCTGATGCCTGCGGAGGAATGGCTCACATATACGGCAGATGCTCAAATGTTGACAACGAAAGAAAACTTCATATAAAAACTGCTGATGCTGAAACAAAAATCCAGCAACTTACTATGTGTGACAGCATAACAGGTTTACTTAACCGTCATGCATTCAAGGTTCAGGCTCAGGAAATCATAAATAAGTATGACCCGCAGAAAGAATGCCTTTCAGTTATTTATGCAGATATAAATAACTTCTCCTTTGTAAATGATAACTACGGATATGATGCCGGAGATAGTATGCTCAGCGACTTTTCATCAATCCTCAATTCTATGAAAAAAGTAATCAAGGGTTCACGCATAAATTCTGATTTGTTCCTTCTGATGGTTTCCGGAAAAGATAAAAATGACATTATGTCATCTTTGAACTATATTTCTGAAAAATTCTATAATATGCAGAAACAGAAATACCGGTCAAACAATTTCACTGTTGCTTCCGGAATATACTATATTTGCGAAAAGGGAGAAGATATTGCATACGCTATTGATAATGCTGACCTTGCAAGAAAAAATATAAAATCCCACAAGGAACTCAATGTCTGCATATACAATGAGGATTTCAGAATAAGAAGAACCCGTGAAAAAAGTATCATCACAAAACTTCAGAATGCTATAAGCGAACATCAGATTGAACTCTTTTTACAGCCAAAGTTCTCTATGAATTCCAGAAAAGTTATCGGTGCGGAGGCTCTTGCCCGCTGGAGAAATCCTGACGGAACATATAAACTGCCTTTTGAATTTATTGATGTTCTCGAAAGAGCAGGATATATCGTTGAACTTGACTTCTATATATATGAAGAATCCCTTAAATGTATAAAACGCTGGCAGGGGGACAATAAAAAGGTTGTTCCTATATCAGTAAACTTTTCACGAAAGAATAATATCAATCCTGAATTTACACAGAAAGTTCTGAATCTTGCTAAAAAATACAATATCGATAACAAATATATTGAATTTGAAATAACTGAAAGTGCTTTCGCTGAAAATACTCTTGCTATGCTTTCAAATATGAATACCCTGCGTCAGCATGGATTCAAAGTTGATATTGATGATTTCGGAATAGGATATTCCTCACTGAGCTTTCTTCTCAATTCTCCTATCGATACCGTAAAAGTAGACAAGGTTTTTGTTGACGGAATAGAAAAATCCAATTATCACCGTGAATTTATAAAGCAGATGTGTATGCTTATAAATACTACAAAGAAAGAAATTATCTTTGAGGGTGTTGAAACTGAAAATCAGGCTGATTTCTTATGCAAGTGCGGATTTGATATTGCTCAGGGCTGGCTTTTTGACAAGGCTATTCGTGTAGATGATTTCGAGAAGAAATATATTTATATATAAAATACAAAAACCGTTGACATCTGTGCTGTGATATGCTATAATATTACAAATATATTTACGAAAGAGGTATGATTCTATGAACGATTTCTATGAAAACAACCCTAATCCTGACGATGAATACGAAGAAGAAAACCCTGTTATAACTCTCCTTGATGACAACAATGAAGAAGTTCATTTTGAAATTCTTGATGCTTTCGATTATGAGGGAAAAAGCTATACTGTTCTTCTGCCCTATGAAGAAGGTGAAGAAGTTGTTATTCTTGAAGTAAAGCATGGCGAAGATGAAGATGAATTTCTCTCTATCGATGATGAAAAACTTCTCTATGAACTTTTCGATGAATTTAAAAAACGCAATGCTGATGATTTCAGCTTTGCCGATTGATTTTTAAAACTTTCTGCGGAACTGCTTTTGCAGTTCCGCCTTTTTTCAGAAGTAATATTGTAATCCCAGAAAAAATATGCTATAATAAAAGCAGTTATATTAAAACGGGGGGATTATTTTATGGACTTTTTAGATACACTTATGAACATTGATGAAGATATTCTGCTCTATATTCAGGAAAACATAAGAAATGCCAGTGCTGATAAAATTATGAAAGCTGTTACTCATCTCGGAGATATGGGCATTTTATGGGCAATTATAATTTTTACACTTCTTGTCAGTAAAAAATATAAAAAAACTGCTTTTGTTATGGCTCTTACTCTCTCGCTCGGTCTGCTTATAACAAATCTCATTCTTAAAAACAGTGTTCACAGAACAAGACCTTTTCACGCTATTGAAAAACTTTTTCCTCTTATAAACAAGCCAAAGGACTGGTCTTTCCCATCGGGACATGCCACAAGCTCAATAGGCTGCGGAATTGCAATGCTAAGAAATCTTCCGAAAAGATATGGCATATCAGGTTTTACAATCGGACTGCTTATAGCAGTATCAAGAATATATCTTGGAGTACATTATACTACTGATGTTGTTGCAGGTGCTTTAATCGGTACTTTTTCAGCTTTTACATCTGAAAAAATCATAAATAAGGCAGATAATATAATATCAGAAAAACGCAGACAAAAAAAGTCCCCGCAATAAGCAGGGACTTTAATTTTTTTATTATTACTTCAGGAAATTCTTCATAAGGGAATATCCCTCTGAAACGTATATGCCTGTTTCTTTTGCCGTCTTTTCATTATATGAAGCAGGGCCGTTCTTTTTAACACGGCTGTCATAAATCATATATGGAACAGGGTCATTTGTATGTGTTCTGAGTGAAAGAGGTGTCGGGTGGTCAGGAGTTACAAGAACCTTGAAATCTCCCATTTTTTCAAGAGCATCAACAACAGGTGAAAGAATAAGATGGTCAATAAGTGAAATGGCTTTTACCTTGTTTTCCATTTCGTTTCTGTGACCGCATTCATCAGGAGCTTCAACGTGAATATACACGAAATCCTGACCGTTTTCAAATTCCTTTATAGCTGCCTCAGCCTTGCCCTCAAAATTAGTATCAATATAGCCTGTTGCACCTTCAACGCTCACAACATTCATATTTGAGAACTTTCCGATTCCTTTAAGAAGGTCAACAGCGGAAATCATTGAACCCTTAACGCCGTATTTTCCTTTAAAATCATCAAGATTTGCACGTTTTCCCTCGCCCCAGAGCCACATGCTGTTTGCAGGACGAAGACCTTTGGCAATTCTTTCCTTATTAAGCGGGTGGTCTTTGAGAAGTTCATACGATTTTTTCATAAGCTCATAGAGCTTTTGGGCATTAGGATTTTTTGGAACATATTCCTTTATAGGTTTACCTGTTATATCATGAGGAGGTGTGAGAGGAGCTATGTCCATTGTGCCGTTATTCCAGATAAGACAGTGACGATAACTTACACCGCTGTAAAGCTTAAATTCATCGTTGTTGAGCTTTTCGGCAAGGTAATCAACAAGTATTTTTGCATCAGCAGTTGAAATATCGCCTGCACAGTAATCAATAATAGTTTTGTCCTCATATTCCGGTTCATCTGAAAGTGTAACAAGATTGCATCTGAGAGATACATCAGTATCCTTCATATCAATTCCGATGCTTCCGGCTTCAAGAGGAGAACGGCCTGTATAATAAATTTTCGGGTCATAGCCAAGTACAGAAAGGTTTGCAACATCACTGCCGGGTTTCATACCGTCCATAACAGTTTTTACAAGACCTACTTCGGAATCCTTTGCAAGTCTGTCCATACATGGAGTATCGGCAGCCTCGAGAGGTGTCTTTCCGCCAAGAGCTTCAACCGGAAAATCAGCCATTCCATCACATAACATAACAAGATATTTCATAAAAATTATCTCCTTCCGAAAAAATTTTCAAATACATTCTATCACATTATACAAAGAAAATCAAGTATTTTTGTATATTTTTTTGTTTTTATTTATTTATTTTTCAGACACTTGACAAAAGGCACAGAAAATTATATAATAATCATATAAATCAAGCTTAAAATGCGAAAGGAATGATTTGCAGTGGGTTTAACACTTACAGAAAAAATACTTAAATCTCACCTTGTTGACGGTGAAATGATTAAAGGTCAGGAAATCGGTATAAGAATTGACCAGACTCTTACACAGGACGCTACCGGTACTATGGCTTATCTCGAATTTGAGGCTATGGGTGTTCCAAGAGTTAAAACAGAACGTTCTGTTGCATATATCGACCATAATACACTTCAGAGCGGTTTTGAAAATGCTGATGACCACAGATTTATAGGAAGTGTTGCTAAAAAACATGGTATATATTTTTCAAGACCCGGTAACGGTATCTGTCATCAGGTTCACCTTGAAAGATTCGGCATACCCGGAAAAACTCTTATCGGTTCAGACAGCCATACCCCAACAGGTGGCGGTATCGGTATGATTGCAATCGGTGCAGGCGGTCTTGATGTTGCCGTAGCTATGGGTGGCGGTGCATACTATATCACATGTCCTAAGGTTGTAAAGGTTAATCTCACCGGAAAACTTCAGCCTTGGGTTGCTGCAAAAGATGTTATACTTGAAGTTCTTAAAAGAATGTCCGTTAAGGGCGGTGTCGGAAAAGTTATCGAATACTGCGGTGAAGGCGTAAAGACTCTTTCTGTTCCTGAACGTGCTACTATTACAAATATGGGTGCTGAACTCGGTGCTACTACTTCCATATTCCCGTCTGATGAAAATACAAGAGAATTTCTCAAGGCTCAGGGACGTGAAGAAGTATGGACTCCCCTTTCTGCTGATGATGATGCTGTTTATGATGAAGAACTTGATATAAACCTTTCTGAACTTGTTCCGCTTGCTGCATGTCCTCATTCACCTGACAATGTAAAGAGTGTTGAAGAAATCGGCAATATGAAGATTGACCAGGTTTGTATCGGTTCATGTACAAACTCATCTCTCCTTGATATGCTTAAAGTTGCTCATATCTTAAAGGGAAAGACGGTTCACCCCGATGTTTCACTTTCAATTGCTCCGGGTTCAAAACAGGTTCTCAATATGCTTGCTCAGAACGGTGCTTTGTCAATTATGATTGAAGCAGGTGCAAGAATACTTGAAAGTGCATGCGGTCCATGTATAGGTATGGGACAGTCACCTAATTCAAAGGGTATTTCTCTCCGTACTTTCAACAGAAACTTCCTCGGACGCTCCGGAACTAAGGACGGTCAGATTTATCTTGTATCACCTGAAATGGCTGCTGTTTCTGCAATTACAGGTGTTCTCACTGACCCGAGAACTCTCGGTGATATGCCTGAATTCAAGCTCCCTGAAGTATTCTCTATCAACGACAATATGATTGTTCCTCCTGTCGCTGAAGCTGATATGGACAGCGTTGAAATTCTCAGAGGCCCTAACATAAAGCCGTTCCCTGAAACAGCTCCTCTTATGGATACAATTGATGCTCCTTGTTCACTTAAAGTCGGCGATAATATCACTACTGACCATATTATGCCTGCCGGTGCAAAGATACTTCCTCTCCGTTCAAATATTCCTGCTATTTCACAGCACTGCTTTACTGTATGTGATGAGGAATTTCCTAAGAGAGCTAAAGAACTCGGAAAGAGCATTATTGTCGGCGGTTCAAACTATGGACAGGGTTCTTCAAGAGAACATGCTGCACTCGCACCTCTCTATCTCGGTGTAAAGGCTGTACTTGTAAAGTCATTTGCACGTATCCACAGAGCTAATCTTATAAATGCAGGTATACTTCCTCTTACATTCGTAAATGAGGCTGATTATGACAATATTTCACAGGGTGATGAACTCGTTCTCGCTGACGTCCGCAAAGACGTTGAAAACGGAAAATCACAGTTTACTGTTGTAAACAAGACTAACGGCAAGGAAATCCCTGTACTCTGCGAACTTTCAGGACGTACAAAGGATATTATGCTTGCAGGCGGTCTTCTCGATTATACAAGAGAATCACTTTAATTTTGATGGGAGGTGGCTCTGCCCCTCCCAACCCTCCCTGAAAGCTTGATATAGTTATGAAATATATTAAAATAAAACTGGATAATGACAGAATATTCAAGGAAAACAGTTTTAATAATATGTATTCGGAAACTTTTTCGGATTTTTCTGTATCTGAAAAAATCAAAAGAAATAAAATTTTCAGAATATCAGAAAATATTTCACCCGTCACAACTGTTCAGTGTATTCTTGATAATTCTGAATACGGGAAAATTACTGCCCTGAATTTTGCAAACGCTATGTATGCAGGAGGTGGCTATATTCTCGGCGGAAATGCTCAGGAAGAAAGCCTTTGCAGAGCATCAATGCTTTATTATACTATCAGAACGCAGAAAAAATATTACAGAGCAAACAGATTTCATATTCTGCCTGATTATACTGATAATATGATTTATTCCCGAAATGTTCCTGTTATCCGTGATGATTCCGGCAAACTGCTTGATAATCCGATAAAATGTGATTTTATCACCTGCCCTGCCGTAAATCGCACTTTTGCAAAATTTATATTTTCAGATAAAAAAATCCATGACAAAATGACTGTAAGAATAGACAAAATAATTTCACTTGCAGTATCAAAAAATCCTGACATCATAATTCTCGGAGCTTTCGGGTGCGGAGTTTTCGGAAATAAACGTGAAACAGTATTCAAAATATTTGAAGATGCTGTAAATTCTCTTGTTCCTGACGATATTAAAGTTATATTTGCCATTCCTGATTTCAGAAAGGGTTAATTATATGACAATTATTATTCCTGTTTTTATAGTTGCACTTACATTATATTCTGTCAATAAATTGAAAAATTCAAATAAATCCAAGAAAATATCGGTTTCAAAACAAATTTTATATACATTTCTCTGTTTTTCGCCTTACCTTATATTTTTTGTTATAATTATGATTACAGCAATGATTCTCAGATGAGGTGATTTTTATGAAAGATTTAATAAAAAATGCCGTTGATGACATAAAGCAGGAAATTAATGATTATGTTATTGATGAAGAAAATGAAAGAAAAACGAATCCCGCCAAATTTTTAGGAAAAAGAGATATTCCGGAATGTACTGCATTGTCAAAAATTATGTTTCCGAATATTATGGGAATTGTTTTTGGTCTGGCTGTTGCAAGGCTTTTTCATTCAGAATTTTTCGGATATATTTTTTTCGGTATAGTTTTTTCATTCCTTACGGGATTATGGAAAAGCTATGAATTTGATAATATTGCACTGAAATATGCTGTTGTAAAAAATGCAATTATTTCAGGAATTATGATTTTTTTTATTATTGTATTCGCTGTTTTTATTTATATATATAAATCAACAGTCTAATTTACAGGAGGTTAAACCCAATGGAAAAAATTAAAATGACTACTCCCCTTGTCGAAATGGACGGGGACGAAATGACCAGAATCCTCTGGAAGTGGATTAAGGAAATTCTTATTGAACCATATGTTGAACTCAATACAGAATATTATGACCTTGGTCTTGAACACCGTGAGGCTACAAAAGATAAGGTTACTATGGATTCTGCTGAAGCTACAAAGAAATATGGTGTTGCAGTAAAATGTGCTACCATTACTCCTAACGCTGCAAGAATGCCTGAATACAACCTTACACAGATGTGGAAATCTCCTAACGGAACTATCCGTGCTGCTCTTGACGGTACAGTTTTCAGAACTCCTATTCTTGTAAAGGGTATTGAACCCTATATCCCTACATGGACTGCTCCTATAACTATTGCACGTCACGCATACGGCGATGTATATAAAAATACTGAAATGCGTGTTGAAAAAGGTTGCAAGGCTGAACTCGTTGTTACTGACAAGGACGGCAACGAAACAAGAGAACTTATTCACGATTTCTCAAAGTGTGACGGAATTATTCAGGGACTTCATAACCTTGATGACAGTATCAGAGGTTTCGCAAGAGCCTGCCTTAACTATGGTCTTGACCTTAAACAAGATGTATGGTTTGCTACTAAGGATACTATTTCAAAGAAATATGACCACAGATTCAAGGATATTTTCCAGGAAATTTATGATGCTGAATACAAGGAAAAATATGAGGCTCTCGGAATAGAATACTTCTATACACTTATTGATGATGCTGTTGCAAGAGTTATTCGTTCAAAGGGCGGTTATATCTGGGCTTGCAAGAACTATGACGGCGATGTTATGTCCGATATGGTTTCAACAGCTTACGGAAGCCTTGCTATGATGACATCTGTTCTCGTATCTCCTGACGGCATATATGAATATGAGGCTGCTCACGGAACAGTTCAGCGTCACTATTATAAATATCTCAAGGGTGAAGAAACTTCAACAAACTCTGTTGCTACTATTTTCGCCTGGAGCGGTGCTTTACGCAAGAGAGGCGAACTTGACGGAATTTCTGAACTCTGCGATTTCGCTGACAAGCTCGAAAAGGCTACTATACAGACTATTGAAGAAGGTATTATGACCGGTGACCTCTATCTCATCTCAAAGCTTGAAAACAAAAAGAAAGTTGATTCAAAAACTTTCCTTGTTGAAATAAACAACAGACTTGAAAAGCTTACAAAGTAATTTATTATTCGCTCTGCTGTTTCAGCAGGGCGATATTTTTTTTAAAACTGCTTGCAAAATGTGTAATTATAGGTTATAATGATATTATATTAAATTTACTATGAAACGGAGCTATTTATAATGTCAAAAAAGAGAACTGTTCACAGGGTTTCTGATTCCAGAAAAAACAGACCTTTTGTAAAATTCAATTTCTGGCTTATGGTTATTATATTCGGACTTTCATTTGCGGTATGCTTTGTGCTTTATATGGTTGCTGCTAATCTTGATGACAATTTCTTCGACTTTGAATCATCTCAGTCACAGGACAGTGAAATATCGGCTGACAATTCTGCTGATACTGATATTTCAGAAAATATTTCAGATTCGGCTGAAAACGATTCATCAATAAATTCTGTTGTAAATCCTGTTCCGGAATCTGAAAGAGCTGATGATTCATATTTTGACAATGCATGGATTCTTGCTGACTCAACATTGCTTGACATTAAATTCAATACAACAATAAAAAATGTAATCGGAAGTTCACAGATTAATGCTGTAAATATCAATGAAACCAAGCTTGATTCCGTATACGGTAATATCACTGCTTATCAGAATCTTCAGATTATAAATCCTAAAACTCTTTATATAATGCTCGGCTCGGATATAGGAACATCATCTGTTGATGATATGATTAACAGTTACAGCAATTTTATTGCCGATATAAAATCAAGCCTGCCCGATACAAAAATTTATATAATGCAGATACCTCCTGTTTATACAGACAGTGAAACCCTTACAAATGAAACTGTAAATGATTATAATTCACGTCTTATTAAGCTTGCTGACAGTTATTCTGTCTATTGTATTGATACTAACACGATATTAAAAAATAATACAGGTACACTAAGCGATGAATACTATTCATCTGAAACGAATACGCTCACGTCACAGGCATATTCCGCCGTTTATGAATATATTCTCACCCATACAGCACAATAACTAATACACGCCCGAACACTATATGTAGTGTTCGGGTTAATTGTTTTGTTATACTCAGTGTTATATTCCCGATTATCACCTTATATCGCTGTTTTCTCATCTTAAAACAATTTGATTGTTTATATTCAACAAATATGTTGATATTATTTTATGAATATTATACCCCTTATCCCTCTTGACTTTTTCTTCGTTTTAGATTATACTAGTTCATGGTCACATTTTCGTGATACTATATATTGTGGTTAAGGAAGGGATAACAACTATGATTATACATGTAATTAAACGAGATGGAAGAAAAGTTCCTTTTAATATCGATAAAATTTCAAATGCTGTTTTCAAGGCTGCTCAGTCATGCGGTGGCTCAGATTTCAATGAAGCTATGGAAACCGCTATTATGGCTTGCAGAATATGTGAGGAAACATATAAAGATAAAACACCCACTGTTGAAGATGTTCAGGATATTGTTGAAAAGGTTTTGATTGAACGTGGTCATGCAAAAACTGCAAAGGCTTATATTCTTTACAGATATGAACGTACACGCTCAAGAGAGATGAAAACAAGCCTTATGCGTGTTCTTAATGAACTTACATTCAATCCCGCAAAGGACAGCGATATAAAGCGTGAAAATGCAAATATAGACGGTGATACCGCTATGGGTACTATGCTTAAATATGGTTCAGTATCCGCCAAGGAATTTTATGAAATGTATGTCCTTGAACCACGTCACGCAAAAGCTCATATAAACGGCGATATTCATATACACGACCTTGATTTCTATACGCTCACTACTACATGTACTCAGATTGACCTTAAAAAACTTTTCAGAAAAGGTTTTTCAACAGGTCACGGATTTTTAAGAGAACCTAATGACATTGCAAGTTATTCTGCTCTTGCCTGCATTGCTATCCAGTCAAATCAGAATGACCAGCATGGCGGTCAGAGTATTCCTACATTCGATTACTCTATGGCTGAAGGCGTTAAAAAAACTTATGCAAGAAAATATATACACAACGTTGCAAGAGCTTTGAATATGATATGCGGTCTTGAAAACGAATTTGATATTGCTGAATCAATCAGAAAAGAAATTGCAGAAAAATATGATTTAAAACCCGTTCTTGCAAATGACAACGGTTACAGTGAAAAGGAAAAAGAAATCCTCCTGAAATACACTTCTGAAGAAAATGCAGAAAAAATTCAGAAATTCGCTCTTAAAAACGCTTTCAGAGAAACAAACAGAGCAACATATCAGGCTATGGAGGCTCTTATACATAACCTCAATACTATGAACAGCCGAGCAGGTGCTCAGACTCCTTTCAGCTCAATCAACTACGGAACTGATACTTCACCTGAAGGCAGAATGGTTATAAAAAATGTTCTTCTCGCTCAGGAGGCTGGACTCGGAAACGGTGAAACTCCTATATTTCCGATTCATATTTTCAAAATCAAAGAGGGTATAAACTATAATCCGCAAGACCCTAACTATGATTTGTTTAAACTTGCATGCCGTGTTTCTGCAAAAAGACTTTTCCCGAATTTCTCATTTATAGATGCTCCGTTCAATCTCCAGTATTACAAAGAGGGTGACCCTGATACTGAAATTGCTTATATGGGTTGCCGTACAAGAGTTATCGGAAATGTATATGACCCTTCAAGAGAAATCGTTACAGGCAGAGGAAACCTCAGCTTTACTTCAATAAATCTCCCAAGACTTGCTATAAAGGCTGACCACAATGTTGGTACATTCTTCGATATGCTCGATGAAATGATGGATTTGACTATTGACCAGCTTATGCACAGATTTAAAATACAGTGCCAGAAGAAAGTCAGAAACTTCCCGTTCCTTATGGGACAGGGTATATGGCTTGACTCTGAAAAACTCTCACCTGATGATACAATAGAAGAAGTTCTCAAGAATGGTACTCTTTCAGTAGGATTTATAGGTCTTGCAGAGGCTCTTAAAGCTCTCATCGGAAAACATCATGGTGAAGATGAGGAGGCTCGTGAACTTGGTCTTGAAATCGTTCAGACTATGCGTAACCGCCTTGATGAAGAATGTAAGAGAACAGGTCTTAACTTCTCACTGCTTGCAACTCCTGCTGAGGGACTTTCAGGCAGATTCGTTAAAATGGACGCAAAGAGATATGGAATTATTGAAGGTGTTACAGACAGAGAATATTATACAAATTCTTTCCATGTTCCTGTTTATTATCCTATCAGTGCATTCGATAAAATCAGAATTGAAGCTCCTTATCACGCTCTTACAAATGCCGGTCATATAAGCTACATTGAACTTGACGGCGACCCTATGGACAATCTTTCTGCATTTGAAAAAGTTGTACGCTGTATGAAAGAATCAGGTATAGGCTACGGCTCTATCAATCACCCTGTCGACAGAGATCCTGTATGCGGTTATACAGGTATTATCGGAGATACCTGCCCTATGTGCGGACGTCATGAAGATGACATCAAGTTTGAGCGTATCAGAAGAATTACAGGTTATCTTGTAGGAACTGTTGACCGTTTCAATGATGCTAAACGTGCAGAAGTCCGTGACAGAGTTAAACATAATATATAACGGGAGATACATATGGATTTAAAAATTGCCGGAACTGTCAATGATTCAATCGTTGACGGTGACGGAATAAGATTTACAATATTCGTTCAGGGCTGTCCGCATAAATGCAAAGGCTGTCACAACCCTCAGACTCACGACTTTGAAAGCGGAAAAATAATTTCCTGCGATGAGCTTATTGAAAAAATAAAGAGTAATCCCCTGCTTGACGGTGTAACGTTCAGTGGCGGTGAACCATTCTGTCAGGCTCATCAGCTTGCATTTCTTGCAAAGGAAATTAAAAAACTCGGACTGAATATCGTTACATATACGGGATATGATTTTGAATATCTCTACGAAAACCGCAGTAAAAACGGATATGGTGAACTTCTGGAAAATACTGATATTCTTATAGACGGAAAGTTCATTGAGGAACTCAAAGACTGGCAGATAAGATTCAGAGGAAGTTCAAATCAGCGTTATCTTGACTGCAAAAAAAGTCTTGAAACAGGAAAACCTGTTGATGCCGAATTATATTGATATACAATGTGACCTGAAAAAATCTTTCAGGTCACTTTTATTTTTTCAAATACTCTTGCATATTTCTGCATAATAAGATATAATATAAATGTACTATTATTGTTAGGAGATTTTTTGCAATGAAAGACGGATTTATTAAAATTGCCTGTGCCACTCCTGAACTGAAAGTGGCTGACTGTGATTATAATGCAGATAAAATTACTGAACTTATAAAAGATGCTTTTCAGAAAGGCGTAAAAGTTATATGTTTTCCTGAACTTTCTATTACAGGATATACATGCGGAGATTTGTTTCTTCAGTCAGCTTTATTGAATTCTGCTGAAGAAAATCTTTTGAGAATAGTAAATGAAACTGCTGAAATGGAAATAATTTCAATTGTGGGAATCCCGTTTGCATATGTAAACAAGCTTTATAACTGTGCAGTTGTTATATATAAGGGCGAAATTCTCGGAATTGTTCCTAAAAAAAATATTCCGAATTACAGTGAATTTTATGAGGCAAGACATTTTACAAAGGGTTTTGAATCAGATTTTGATGCTGTTATAGGCGGAAAATCTGTTTCGTTCGGAACAAATCAGATTTTTGAATGCAATGATATATCAGGCTTTACATTCGGTGTTGAAATCTGTGAGGATTTATGGGTGGGAAATACACCGTCAATCAAACTCGCTGAAAGCGGTGCAACGATAATTTTCAACCTTTCTGCAAGTGATGAAATTATCGGAAAATCCGAATACAGACGCACTATTGTAAAAGCAAAATCAGGCAGTCTTATCTGTGCATATGCATACGCTGATGCAGGCATCGGAGAATCTACAACTGATATGGTTTTTGCAGGTCATAATATTATTGCTGAAAACGGTTCGGTTTTAGCAGAATCAAAACTCTTTCAGAACGGTCTTTCCATTGCAGATATTGATATTTACAGGATACTCCACGAAAGAAAGAAAAGTACTACATGGAATCATATTGACCATAACTTTACAATCAATAATTTTAATATGAATATTTCTGAAAACAATCTTTCAAGAAATTTTCCGCAGACTCCTTTTGTTCCGTCTGCAAAAACAGACCTTGACCAGCGTTGTGAGGAAATATTGAATATACAGTCTGTCGGTCTTATGACAAGACTGCGTCATATCGGCTGTAAAGATGTAGTTCTCGGACTTTCCGGAGGTCTTGATTCAACTCTTACTCTGATAGTATGTGTTCACGCTTTCGATATGCTCGGACTTGACAGAAAAGGTATTCACACTATTACAATGCCCTGTTTCGGTACTACTGACAGAACTTATAACAATGCCTGCCGTCTTGCTGAATCATACGGTGCTGACCTTGAGGAAATTAATATCAGAAACAGCGTCAATCAGCATTTCAGTGATATTTCTCATAATCCTGATGTGCATGACGTTACCTATGAAAATTCACAGGCAAGAGAGCGTACTCAGATTTTAATGGACAAGGCTAATCAGTATAACGGAATTGTCATAGGAACAGGCGACTTGTCAGAACTTGCACTCGGCTGGGCAACATATAACGGTGACCATATGTCTATGTATGCAGTCAATTCATCTGTTCCGAAAACACTTGTACGCTGGCTTGTAAACTATGAAGCGGATATTTCAGAAAATCCGCTTAAATCTGTACTTCTTGATGTTCTCGATACCCCTGTAAGCCCTGAACTTCTTCCGCCTGATGAATGTGGTAAAATTGCTCAGAAAACGGAGGATTTAGTCGGCCCTTATGAGCTTCACGATTTCTTCCTCTACTATATGATGCGTTTCGGATTTTCTCCTTCAAAAATATTCAGAATTGCCTGTCTTTCCTTTAAAGACAAGTATTCAACTGAAACAATAATGAAATGGGAGAAAAAATTTTACTGGAGATTCTTCTCACAGCAGTTCAAACGTTCATGTTTGCCTGACGGTTCAAAAGTCGGTAGTGTAACTCTTTCACCAAGAGGTGACTGGCGTATGCCAAGCGATGCAAGTGTTCACATCTGGATTAAGGAACTTGAAAAAATCGAAAGAGAACTCTGATTTCTAAAAAATAATCAGGAAAGGAGGTTTTAGCCTGTGGGCGACAAGAAAAGAAAAAAGCCGGATAAGGACTCAAAAAAATATTATCTGATAGATTATGAAAATGTCCATAAAACCGGTTTCAACGGACTTCTGAACCTCACCGAAAGTGACAATGTAATTATATTTTACAGCGGAAATGCTGATAAAATAACATTCAATCTTCATAAGGAAATCGTTGATTCAAAGGCAGATATTACATATTTTGAAGTCAGGGCGGGCGGAAAAAATGCTCTCGACTTTCAGCTTTCAACATATCTCGGCTATATACTCGGGAACAAAAAAAAAGCAAAATGCTATATAGTAAGCAATGACAAGGGATTTGAATTTGTCCGTGATTTCTGGAAAAAACAGGGCATTAAAATTGAAATAATTTCAAATATCGAAAAAAATTCAGAAGCAGAACCTTTTGTGAATGTAAAAACTTCTACAAAATTTAATATATATGATTTCAAAACAGCTTTAAAAGATATTAAGCTGAATAATGAAAACATCAATTTTATAAAAAATATTGTTGAAACCAATATGAATCAGACTTCACTCGAAATTGCAAAACGTAAACAGAATATAAATTCCGAACTCTGCAAAAAATTCGGAAATTCTGAAACTAAAAAAATATACGAAAAATTAAAGCCATTTTTAAAATAACGGAGGTCAAAGAAATGACATACAAGGAAAATTTCATCAGATTTATGGTTGACTGCGGAGTTCTCACTTTCGGAGAATTTACCCTTAAAAGCGGTAGAAAAGCTCCCTACTTCATAAACTGCGGAAACTATAAGACAGGTTCTCAGCTTGAAAAGCTCGGTGAATTTTATGCAGACTGCATAATTGACAACAAAATTGACTTTGAAACAGTTTTCGGCCCTGCCTATAAAGGAATTCCGCTCGCAGTTTCAACAGTTGTTGCTCTCAGCAAGAAATATGGTGTTGACAGTTCATATTGCTTTGACCGTAAGGAAGTCAAAGACCACGGCGAAGGCGGTATGTTTGTAGGAAAAGCACTTACAGACGGCGAAAAGGTAATTATAATTGATGACGTTATGACATCAGGAAAGGCTCTGCGTGAATCTCTCCCGAAACTCAAATCAACAGCCGACGTAAACGTTACAGGAATGGTAATAACTGTTGACAGAATGGAAAAGGGACAAAGTGAACTTTCAGCCGTTCAGGAGGCAAAGCGTGATTTCGGAATAAATGTTTATTCAATCGTAAATATGCTTGATATTATCGATGCCATTGAAAAAGGAATCGTTCCCGGCAAGGAATACGTTGACAAAATGCTTGAATACCGTAAAACATACGGAGTATAAAAAAACTGCGGACTTTTCAGAAAGTCCGCTTTTTTAATCTTCAGTTTTCAGACCTGTCAGACGGCAGATATTTTCTATATCATAATTCGGAACATAAAATTCAAAATCGCCCTTTATATCCTGAATCTGAACAGAATAATAATGAGCAAAATAAGTTCCCTGATTGTTGCAGACAATTTTAAACTTTTTATATTCCTTTGAGTTAAAAAGAAACTCCTTATTCCAGTTCGGAAAGCTTGCTTTTTTCTTTTCCATATGTATTGACTTAATCGACTGCAAAGGAATTTCCATAACATATCTGTAATTTGAAAGACAGAGATTATCATTCTGAACATAGGTTTCAAAACTAAAATTGATATGAGAAAACATTGGAAATTTTTTGAGTTTTATTTCATCATTCTTTTTAACATATCTGAACATAAGAACATCGGTTTCAAGTGCTTCCTCAGGAATATCAAGATAATTTCCGGCTTCAGCAGTAAGTTTATTGACTTTTTCAACATGCTCTGCAAATTCTTTACTGTTATATAATTTTTTGTTTTTTGAAAATTCATAACCGATAATAGCTATGGAAAAAATCCACAGGAAAGGCGTAATCCAGTAAGCCCATGGAGCATTCTTATATCCATCTGAAAAATTTCCCTGAAAAATTCCGAGAGTAAATGATACAGCACCAAGAATAAAAATATATTTTATTATCGTCAGCCATACCGGAATGGTTGCCTCTTTACTCAAGTTTATATTTTCTTCACCGGCTTTGTCTATATTTGCTTCAAGTTCAGGAGTGATACGTCTTGTTATGAAAATTTCGCCGTCCTGATAAGTATTTTCCTCATTAACCGTTATATTCACACCAAATAAATTCTTCATTTAATTCCCCTTAAAAAACAAAGGCGGTTCAGTAAAGAACCGCCTGAAAAGTTAAATTTTTGCTAAGATACAATTAAGCAAGTTCAGCAAAATACTTGATTGTTCTTACCATCTGTGATGTATAAGAATTTTCGTTGTCATACCATGAAACAACCTGAACTTCATAAAGGTCATCAGAAATCTTTGAAACCATTGTCTGAGTAGCATCAAAGAGTGAACCATATCTCATACCGATAACGTCTGAAGAAACAATCTGGTCTTCATTGTAGCCGAATGATTCAGAAGCAGCAGCCTTCATAGCAGCGTTGATGCCTTCCTTAGTAACATCAGCACCCTTAACAACAGCTGTAAGGATAGTTGTTGAACCTGTTGGAACAGGAACTCTCTGAGCAGAACCGATGAGCTTGCCGTTGAGTTCAGGAATTACAAGACCGATAGCCTTAGCAGCACCTGTTGAGTTAGGAACGATGTTAGCAGCACCAGCTCTTGCACGTCTGAGGTCACCCTTTCTGTGAGGACCATCAAGAATCATCTGGTCGCCTGTATAAGCGTGGATTGTTGACATGATACCGCTCTGGATAGGAGCATAGTCATTAAGAGCCTTAGCCATAGGAGCGAGGCAGTTAGTTGTGCAAGATGCAGCAGAAATAATCTGGTCATCAGGAGTAAGAGTCTTTTCGTTTACGCTGAAAACGATAGTCTTGAGGTCATTGCCTGCCGGAGCAGAAATAACAACCTTCTTAGCACCTGCATTGATATGAGCCATTGATTTTTCCTTTGAGCAGTAGAAACCTGTGCATTCGAGAACAACGTCAACACCAATTTCACCCCAAGGGAGTTCAGCAGCATTAGCCTTAGCATAAATTGTAAGAGTCTTGCCGTCAACAGTGATAGTACCAGCTTCATCATCAGCGGAAACAGTGTGAGTATTTTCACCTATCTTACCGCAGTAACCGCCCTGAGCGGTATCATACTTGAGGAGCTGAGCGAGCATAGAAGGCTTAGTAAGGTCATTGATAGCGACAACCTCGTAACCTTCTGCACCGAACATCTGTCTGAATGCAAGACGACCTATACGGCCGAAACCATTAATAGCAACTTTAACTGACATGGGAATTATACCTCCTAAAAATTTTTGCATATTTATTATACACCAAAAAAAATTTTTTTTCAAGTACCTTGAAAAAAAAATAGAAAAATTTTCAATAAACAGTGAATTTGCATAATTATGTGGATAAAAACTGTATATTTTTAATAAAAAATTAAAATGTGAAAAAAGTTCATAAAAAGTTGTTTCTTTTTTGATAAAATTGATGTATAATAGTAATATGAAAAAAAGATTTTATATCTTTCAAGGAGGGTGACAATACAGATGTTTATTGATGATATAAAAAATCTGTTTTCAGGTTCAGATACAATAGTCATAGTTTTTTCAGACGAAAAACTTGTATGGTGCAATCGTAATGCTGAATTTTTCGGAGGTAAGTTTCCGATGTATGATGAATTTGAAATAAAAGAAATGAAAAATTCAGAAAACAATGATACTATGCTTTTTGATGCTGAGATAAAAAATGAAAGTATATCATTAAACGGTGAACTGAGAAAATCCGGAAATTTTTCCGTTTTTATGCTCAGCAAAAAAGATATTTTTAAAGAAGCCTTTGAGGACAGCCTGTTTCAGAAATATATTGAATCAAATAATTTGTATATTAAAGCTACAATCAACGAAATTTCTGCTTATGTCACACTTATGAGAAGTGAAGCCGAAAAAAATAATATCAGGAATTTTACAGAATATTATGACGGCATTGACAGCAGTTGTATGGGAATTATGAAAACAGTTCAGAACAATGAAATTATGAAATCATCTTTAAAAGATTACAGCAATACAAATTCATTTGTAAATATAAGCAATATGATTGATGAAATATGCCTGTCAGTTACAAGCTCATGCAAAAATAAAATCAAAATAAAAAATCATATCGGAGATACAAAAATGTATTCTTCCTGTGATGAAAACTATCTTAAACTCTTTTTTATTCACGTGTTGAGATACGTGATTTTTTCTTCATATTCAACGGAAATAAGTATAAATTTATCCGAAAAATCAAATGATTATGCAGAAATAACAATGCTTTGTTCAAAAAAGGAAAAAACCTCCAATCTTACAATGGACTTCTATGATAAAATGATTAATTTCAATATGGACGAACTCCTTATCACAAGACTTTCAGAATCACTTGATATTCCTGTTTCAAAAAAAGAATTTGATAAAAAAATTTCTGTTGTAATGAAATTCAGACTGTGTGAGCCAAACGGTTTCAAAGCTCCTAAAAAACCGGACAGGCATACAAAATTTTCTCCTGTAAATATCACTTTTTTCGATTTTACAAGCTGATAAAAATTAAAATAAAAAATAAGCAGTTTTACTAAAATTTATTCAGAATTTTGTTGACAATAATCAAAATCAGTTATATAATAATAATTGTAGATTTGAAACAGCTCTTTAAACTGTTTTTAATATTTATTAAATATATCCGGAGGAATTTTTTATGAAAAGCGGTCTTGAAATTGAAAGAAAATTTCTTGTCGAAATGCCTGACCTCAAAAAACTTGAACTCTTAAAACTCATCAGTATCACACAGACTTATCTCATTGACGGAGAAAACGGCTCTCAGAGGAGAGTCCGCAGAATTTCCTGCGATGATAATGTATCTATGACATATACAGAAAAAATATTCGTGTCACCTGTCATTCGTGAAGAATCTGAAAAGTTCATAAATTCTGATGAATACAGTTCACTGCTGAAAGAGGCTAAGGATACTGCTCCCGTTGAAAAAAAACGTGCTGTATTTCTTTATCAGAATCAGCATTTTGAACTTGATATGTACCCTTTTTCACAAAAATATGCCATTCTGGAACTCGAACTTGAAAGCCCTGAACAGAAAATATATTTTCCAACTTATGTGAATGTTATCAAGGAAGTATCCGGAAACAAGCTTTATTCAAATATAAATCTTGCAAATGCCGGAAAGTTTCCCGAAAACTAAAAGGAAAGTGATTTATTTATATGTCAGAAAAAATTATACCGGTTTCAAATCAGGCACAGCTTTCCGGTCTTTTCGGAAGCTTTGATTCAAATATCAGCAAAATTGAAAAAGAATACAATGTTAATATTGTATACAGGGACGAAAATATAAGAATTATCGGGCAGAACCCTGAACAGACTGAATCCGCTGAAAAAGCTGTTACTGCTCTTATGAACCTTGACAGCTCCGGTCAGCCACTTACTGAACAAACTGTACGCTATGTAACCTCAATGGTATCCGAGGGCGAGGAGGCTATGCTCAGGGAATTAAGTGCGGACGGAATATGCTTTACTGCAAGCGGTAAAGTAATACGTGCAAGGACAGTCGGACAGAAAAAATATTCTGATGCGATAAAAAACAATACAATCGTTCTCGGAATAGGGCCTGCCGGAACAGGAAAAACTTATCTTGCTGTTGCTATGGCTGTAAAAGCTTTCAGAAATCACGAAATCAAAAAGATTATACTTACACGTCCTGCCGTTGAAGCAGGTGAAAAACTCGGATTTCTCCCCGGTGATTTGCAGGACAAGGTTGACCCGTATCTAAGACCGCTTTATGATGCTCTGTTCGATATGTTCGGTGCGGAAAATTTCCAGAAATATATGGAAAAGGGCATAATTGAAGTTGCTCCGCTTGCATATATGCGTGGACGTACTCTTGATGATGCATTTATCATACTTGATGAAGCTCAGAATACCACCTCCGAACAAATAAAAATGTTCCTTACACGTCTTGGCGAAAACAGCAAAATGGTCATAACAGGTGATATAACCCAGATTGACCTCCCTGATTCAAAAAAATCAGGTCTTATTGAAGCTATGAAAGTCCTGAAAGGTATTGACGATATTAATATTCACCGCTTTACTGAAAAAGATGTTGTGCGTCACAGACTTGTTCAGGATATTATAAAGGCATATGAAAAATATAATAACGAAGGGAGAAAATAATAATGCCCAAATTAAAAGTATATGTAAAAAATAATCAGAATGAAATAAAAGTACCCGTAGGAATCAGAATGCTTATAAGAAGATGCTGTCAGGCTGTACTTACTACTGAAAGTTTTACCGATAATGCAGAAGTAAGTGTATCTTTTGTAAGCAACAGCGAAATAAGACTCCTTAACAAAAACTACCGAAACAAAGACAGAGTAACTGATGTTCTTTCATTTCCGCTTATGGAAGAAAATAATGTTGAAAGAAATCCCGAAACAGGATATGTTCTTCTCGGTGATATTGTAATTTCACTTGAAACTGCTGTAAAACAGGCATCAAATTACGGTCACTCCCTTGAACGTGAAATAGGATTTCTGACTGTTCATTCAATGTTGCATCTTCTCGGATATGACCACGAAACTTCTCCTCTTGATGAACGCATTATGCGTGAAAAAGAAGAATCTGTTCTCGAAAAGCTCGGAATATCAAGAGATACTACATTTATTACAGGAGAATCAACCAAATGACCAAAACTGCCTTTGTTACCATTGCCGGAAGAACAAATGCCGGAAAATCATCACTTTTAAACAGTATTATAGGCGAAAAGATTGCATCTGTAAGCGACAAGCCACAGACTACAAGAACACGTATAACCGGAATAAAGACAATCGGCGAAACTCAGCTTGTTTTCTTCGATACTCCAGGACTACATAAACCTAAAAACAAGCTCAGTGAACATATGCTCAATACTGTAAAGGAATCTGTATGCGGTATAGACGGTGTAATATTCGTTATGGACTGCACAAAAAAAATCACTCCGCAGGAAACGGAACTTCTTAAATCCTTTAACGAATCCTCTATGCCCGTTGTACTTGTTCTTAATAAAATTGACCTGCTTTCAGACAAATCCGAGCTTGCTCCTGTTATAGCGAGCCTCACATCTGAAATAAATTTCTGCTCGGTAATTCCTGTAAGTGTTACTGAAAACAGCGGAATTGATATAGTTGAAAGTGAAATAATGAAACTTGCTTCTGAATCTCCTCATCACTTCCCTGATGATAAATTCACTGACCAGCCCGAAAAAGTTCTCGCCGGAGAAATGATTCGTGAAAAGCTCCTTATTCTCCTTAAAGATGAAGTACCGCATGGAATTGCTGTCGGAATTGAAACTATGGAAGAACGACAGGATAAGGATATTCTTGACATCTCTGCCGTTATCTACTGCGAAAGAGAATCACATAAGGGAATTATTATCGGAAAAGGCGGTGCTATGCTAAAAAAGGCATCTTCTATGGCAAGAGCCGACCTCGAAGACTTTTTCCGTATACAAGTAAATCTCAAATGCTGGGTAAAAGTCAAGGAGGATTGGCGTAACCGTGAGGGACTTATAAAGAATTTCGGACTCTCTGACAAATAATTTCCATTCATAAATCAAATCTCCTAAGGAAATAATATCTTATATGTAAAGGAGATTTTTTCTATGAACAATCTTACTGAATGGACTAACTTTGAAAAAACCGGTAAAATATCGGATTATCTCAGATACAAGCGAAAGGCTGAAAATGAAAACAATCAACGGAATAGTAATAAAACAGAGGAGCTTCGGAGAAAGTGACAAATTTGCAGATATACTGACAAATGAAGGTATAATTGAAATTTCTGTAAAAGGTGCTAAAAAAATAACAGGCAAAAACAGCTCATCTGTTCAGCTTTTTGCATATTCAAGGTTCTGCATAGATGAAAGAAACAAAAGGAAATTTCTCAACAGTGCAGAACCAATACATATTTTTTATGGTCTGCGTGACAATCTCAAAAAACTCTCTCTTGCATCATATTTTGCTGATATACTGAAATACTGCATAACAAGCGAAACACAGAATAACAATGTTCTGCGTCTTTTTCTTAATACACTTTATTTTCTTGAAAAGGATTCGGAAAAATGTGATTTTTTAAAATCAGTCTTTGAATTTCGCCTTATGTCAGAAATAGGAATGATGCCTGATGTTCTCGCCTGCCGTAACTGCGG
>CAKSPD010000008.1 GCA_934481385.1 uncultured Oscillospiraceae bacterium | reverse complement strand
TTCTTGCGTACTGTTCTTTTGTGATATTCATGTATCTATCATATCATATTTTGAATTCAGTGTCAACAGGCTCTAAAAAAGTCCTTTCTTTTATCCGTCAACTTCTATTCCGAAGCTTTCGCAGAGCCTTTTAAGACCGTTTCTGTATCCTGAGCCTATACAGTTTAGTTTCCATTGGTTTTTATATTTATAAATCTCAACTGCAACAACTGTTTTTTCATCAAGGAGATTTTCAAGAGGAAACTGACATATTTCATTCCGGCTGGAAAATATATGTATAACAGGCAGTTCTACAAGCGAAAAATCAAGATTTTTGTCATCACCGTAAATTGCAAAGCATATTGAAATTCCGGAATATTTTCTGTCAAGTTTTGAAAGAGTTACAGAAACTTCAGGAGATTTGCTGTCACCGCCTGTTTTTACGGAATTATCCTTTGAACAGGGATTGCCGAAAAATATTAAATCTTCATCGCAGTAAGCTTTTTTGTTTTCGCCCGTAAGAAATACATATGCATCTATATCCATATTTCTTTTAACTGATTTTCTTTCAAAAACAAATCTGAAATCACCATTAAAATGTTCATCAATAATTATACGCTGTCCTTTTTTTAGAACAGGAATATTATTGTTTTTAGGAATATCTTTAACAGCTTTACCGCTTATGCAGATACGTCTTTTTACTTTTGACTGAATAAATATTTCACCATAAAGTATATTATTGACATGCATAGGCGAAACAGTAATTTTTATCTGATTATTTCCCTTTTTTAAATTCATCGGGGAAATTGCAAGACCATATATATTATTTATAATATTGCAGTCTGCCGGAACTTCTATATTTCTGAAAAATGTATTTTCGCTTTCTGATTTAAATTCTCCGAGTGAAATAACAGGAGGAAGATTCCAGTTTTCAGGTTCAGAGGGCAGTCCTTTTATACTTCCTTTTACTTCAATATTTTCAAGTATGAGGTCAGGAAAATCGGTTTCAATAGCATATCCTTCTCCGTCGATAACTACAATTCTTGCATTTTTAAGAGTAACTCCTTTTGCTGTTACTTTTATAGTGCTTTTTTTATATGACCAGATTATTGAATTGCTGAGTTCATATATTCCGGATTTCTGTATTGTTAAAGTGCCTTTATATTCATCTTTTTTTACATCAAATGATTTGATTGTTTCTTCCATATTATTATTTCCTGCCGACAGACCATTTCATATTCCAGCCGAAAGCTCTGTCCATAGGTTCCTGATTACTGAAAAATCTTACTACCTTTTCAACACTGAATGTTTCGTTGTTCTGATTTTCAAGAAGTGCAATTGCACATGTTTTAAGTGTAGAACCGTATTCGTCCATTTTTACTATAATATCAGGACTTCCGGGGCATTTTACTGTTACAACGCCGTCAGCCTGTTTCCAGTTTGCGATGCCTTCATATATGAATGTATAAACAAGGATTCTTTTAATCTGTGAAATCATTTTTCCGTTTATTCTGAGATTTTCACCTGCGGAATTTGCACCTGTTCTGTCATCTCCGTCAAGAGCTATATAAGGAAATCTTTCAAGACTTCCGAAATTGTTTCCGAGAGCCTGTATACTTCCTTTTCTTCCGTCCTTCATTTCATAAAGACAGCCGAGGTCAAGGTCTATCGCACGAACTGCTGAAAAGAATGATTTTCTTACAGGCTGACTCCAGTTGAGATTTATTAAAATTTCACCGAGAGTGTTTCCGCTTTTTACAAGATTTACTTTCTGACCTTTTTTTAATTCAACTTTTTTAAGTCTTACCGGTTCAGGATTAGGAGCAGGAGCAGGTTTTGGAGCTGATATTTCAGTACCGCCATAGAATTTCAGCAAATCTTTCAGACCGCCGTTGAATCCGCCTGCTATAACACCTATACGCCATGTATCTTTTTTATATATTTCTATTGATATAACAGCTTTTTCGGAATGAAAATCACTTCCGGAAAGATTAAGTTCAAGGGCTGAATTACCGTTCTGTGATAATCTGAGTGAATGTGAGGAAATATTTCCCATAGTACCGTTTCCGTCAATGCTTACTGTAAATACAAGTTTGCAGATATTAGGGGGCATATTTTTCAATGAAACTTTGAATGATGAAGAACCATTCAATCTGATTTCACCATAAGGAGATGAAGTTTGATTATAGAAAATCATATATCTGTCATCGGAAAGTCTGTTTGAGCTGTCAACGCCAAAACAGCAGTAATCATAAACAGAATTTCCGTAAGTATTCATTATTATATCAATATCCTGATTCATATCAAAATATTTTTCGAGCTTATCTCTGAAACCACGCTGAAGATTCATAGTAAAAATTTCCTTTCATAAAAATTCAGGGGAATCTTACGGAAAAAGATTCCCCAGTTTTGATTTTATAAACTGAATTAAATCAGCCTACATTTACACCGTATGCACGGCCGAGTGCAGCGAGTCCGCCCTGATAGCCTGAACCTACTGCATTGAATTTCCAGTCACCGTTGTGGCGATAGATTTCGCATACAACAACAGCAGTTTCGATTGAAAATTCTTCGCCAAGGTCAAATCTGAGAACTTCTGAACCGTTCATATCGTTTTCGTTTGACATTCTTGCAACACGCACATAAGCATTTGAAACCTGTCCGAAATTCTGACCTCTTGCCTGAGCATCATAGATAGTAACTGTAATAGCGATTTTCTGAACATCAGCAGGAACTTTTGTGAAGTCGATAACAATAACTTCATCATCGCCTTCGCCCTCACCTGTGAGGTTATCGCCCATATGCTTTACAGAATGGTCAGTGCTTTCGAGGTTGTTGTAGAAGATGAAATCAGCATCACTTCTTACTTTTCCGTTTGCACCAAGAATGAATGCGGAGGCATCAAGGTCAAAATCTGCACCGCCGTCAAACTGTTTAACGTCCCAGCCAAGACCAACCATAGCCATAGTCATATTTTTATCAAGACTTACACGCTGTCCTTTTGAAAGATTAACACCCATTTAAAAAACCTCCTTTTATTGATATCTTCTTGCGAGAGAAGATATATCATTGTCATTTGTAGGCTGACCGATTGCATTGAATTTCCAAGTGCCGTTGTAGCGGTAAATTTCACCGAAAATCATAGCAGTCATAGCATCATAGTTTTCTGAAAGGTTATATCTGCATAATTCCTTTCCTGTTTCAGAATCACAGATTCTTATAAAAGCATTCTGAATCATTCCGAAATGCTGATGTCTTTGCATAGCCTGATATATATTTACAACAAAAACTATTTTGTCATAGCTTGCAGGCAAAGCAGTGAGGTCAACCATAATCTGCTCATCATCGCCTTCACCGGCACCGGTGAGGTTATCACCCATATGACGAACAGCTTTTGTTTTATGTGTAAGATTTCCGAAATATACAACATCATCTTTGCTGATGAGTTTTCCGCCTGAGCAGAGGATTGCTGATGCGTCACAGTCTATATCCTGTGGCTTCGGAGCAAAGAAACCTTTTTTTCTTTTAACTTCGTCCCAGCCGAGTCCTATCATAACGCTTCTGAGTTCACCGCCGTTTTCCTTGCGGAGTTCAACTTTCTGACCTTTCTGAAGATTTACAGCCATTTAAATTCACTTCTTTCACTATATAAGAGTATTGTATACTTTTATTGTAGGAGCAAGCCATACCTGACCTGTTCCTCTGTATACATTTACAAGACCTTCACCTGATACAGCAGAGCCGACAAGAGTTTTTGCAGAACGTTCAACAGTGAAATTGATATTGCCTGTGCGGAGTACAGCAAAATTGCCGTCTACTTTAAGAGTATCATTATTAAGTTCAATAATATCGATTTCGCACATAGGAACAGCACATTCAAGGATACAGAGTCCCGGGCCTTTTATAGACTGCTGGAATATACCCTCACCGCCTGCAATAGCAGAAGAAAAATTCTTCTGCATATATGCACTGACAGTTGCACTGCCCTGAGCAGCGAAAAACATTCCCTTGTCAACAACAATTTCCTCATTCTGCTGAAGTTCTATTGTAATAAAGTGCCTGAAACTTGGTTCAAGTACAATCATACCAGTGCCTTTGTATTCCGGCTGTGCAGCAGATTCACCTGTTACAGCACCTGTAAACATTCTTCCGAGTGCATTTTTTACAGTAACGCCTGAAATCATTTCAAGATTTCCTCTGAAATAGCTCATAACACCGGGTTCAAGCTTTGCACAGTCGTTATTGAGATAAATAACAGGCTGACGTACTTTCATGTTCTGTTTTTCCATAAAGTACATTGTCTGAGCATTTGCAGGATTTTTTCCGCCGAGCAGTTTCTGATATTCAAGAATATCAACTTTCATACCCTTGTTTTCGCTTGAATCAATTATCTTGACATTTTCACGAGTTCCGATAGCATCATAAGTCATTTTTCAGCACCGTAAATTATTCGGCATCAATTCCGAAGTTTGCACAAAGAGCTGCAAGACCGCCTGAAAAACCGCTTCCGATAGCGTTGAATTTCCATTCACCGTTGTGACGATAGAGTTCAGCAACAACAACAGCAGTTTCAATTGAAAAATCTTCACCGAGGTCATATCTTATAAGTTCTGTGTTGTTAGCTTCATCAACGATTCTGATGAAAGCATTTGAAACCTGTCCGAAATTCTGATTACGCTTGTCAGCATCGTATATAGTTACAGTGAAATCGATTTTTGCGATGTCAGCAGGAACTTTTGCAAGGTCAATTTTAATCTGTTCATCATCGCCTTCGCCGTCACCGGTAAGGTTATCGCCAAGGTGTTCAACAGCTTCAGAAGCGTGTTTAAGGTTGCCGTAGAATATGAAATCAGCTTCACTCTTTACCTTTCCGTTCTCACCGAGAAGAAATGCAGCAGCATCGAGGTCGAAAGCAGAACCGCCGTCATATTTGTTTGTGTCCCAGCCGAGTCCTATAAGGATTTTTGAAAGTCCGGGATTTGTTTTTGTAAGGTCAACTTTCTGACCTTTTTTTAAGCTAATTGCCATAGTTAAATTCCTCCTTGAGAATTATTTTGATTTTAATATAGCTTTTCTGATTAAGTCAACAGGAACAATCAGAAATGCAGCAACGATAACAAACAGCCATTCTTTGACGTTAAGTCCGTAACAGCTGAGAATAACTCCTCCGCAGTAGGTCATTATTATCTGAACAAGAGTAATAGAACCCATTACCTTTAGGAAGCCTTTGTTTTTTCCGAGGTTGTCGAAAAGGTTAAGTTTTTCCGTTCTTGCATTAAATGCATTGAATACAGATGTGAGAATGAAGTATGCAAAGTATCCTGTAAGCAGATATTTGTTTGCATCATCAGGTCTGAAGAAGTTTTTTGCGAAAGGAGTGAGGATAAATATAAGGCTTACTGCGAATGTCCAAAGAGAACCTGTTATAATTTCACTCCACATATTTTTGCTTACTATATGTTCATTACGTTGTTTAGGAGCTTCGTTCATATAGCGTTCAAGAGCAGGCTCTCCGCCGAATGCAAGAGCTGCGAGAGTATCCATAACGAGATTTACCCAAAGAATCTGTGTGATTGAAAGAGGGTTTGCGATTCCCAGAAGCGGTGAGATGAATGAAATAAGAACGGCAGCAACATTTATTGTAAGCTGGAAAACGATAAACTTTCTTATGCTGTTAAAAATTGTACGTCCATAAAGAACGGCTTTTTCAATTGATTTGAAGTTATCATCAAGAATAACAATTTCACTTGCTTCCTTTGCAACTTCAGTACCTCCGCCCATAGCAAAACCAACATCGGCACGTTTGAGGGCAGGGGAGTCGTTTACGCCGTCACCGGTCATACCTACAACAAGATTAAGGTCCTGAGCAACTCTTACAAAACGGCTCTTGTCGCTTGGCAATGCTCTGGCAACAACACGGATATTCGGGAGTTTTGATTTAAGTTCATCATCGCTGAGTTGTGCAAGTTCATCAGATGTAAGGATAATATCGCTTTCTTTTGTAAGAAGTCCTGCTTCTTTTGCGATAGCAGTAGCAGTATCCTTTCTGTCACCTGTAATCATAATAACCTGAATACCTGCTTTATGAACCTGTGCAATAGCATCGATTGATTCAGGTCTTACTTCATCACGGATACCGATAATTCCTACAAGAGTCCAGTCACCGTCCGGCAGAGCATTATCAGAAATTTTTTCATCACATTCCGCAAGAGCAAGAACTCTTATTGCACGGCTTGCAAGTTCATCGATTTTTGAAGATATAACTGAATTTTCTGCCTTGAAAGGAATTTTTTTCCCGTTCTGGTCATAACAGAATTTACATCTGCTTATGATTTTTTCAGGAGCACCTTTTATAAGTGAGAAGTTATAGTCACCTCTTACAGTTGAAGCTGAATATTTGTTACTGCTGTTGAACGGAATACTGTCAACGAGAGTTACATTTTTATCAATAGTTTTTCCTTTGAGGAATCCGAGCAATGCACGTTCAGTAGCATTACCGCCTACAACCTTGTCACCGCTGATAACAGCACTTGTGTTGTGTCTTACGCTCATATAGAGAATGTTTCCGAGTTCACCCTTGACATCATCAAAAGTTTTTGATTCATTTCCCTGACCGTCAATAAATGTAACAGCTTCGAGCTTACCTTTTGTTATAGTACCTGTTTTATCGCTGAAAAGAATGTTTATACTTCCGGCAGTTTCGATACCTGAAATTTTTCTTACAAGAACGTTTTCTTTAAGCATTTTGCCCATATTCTGAGCAGAAACAATTGCAATCATAAGTGGCAGACCTTCCGGAACAGCCATAACAATAATGATTACAGCAAGCATAACAGCTTCAACAAGGTTGTTCACAGGAGTCATCCAGTTTGAGAAATATTCTGAAACAGAAACACCGTTAAGGAAAATTCTCTGAACCATAAATGCCACTGCAATAGCAGCACCGCCGATATAGCCGAACGTACTTATCTGACTTGCAAGTTTTGCGAGTTTGAGTTTGAGAGGAGTTTCTCTGTCATCACCGGTCTGGAGTTCCTTTGCAATCTGACCGTAAACTGATTTATCACCAACGGTTAAAACACGCATTACAGCGTTTCCTGAACAGACAACAGCACCACGGAATACTTTATACTTGTTAAGAAAATCAATTGATTCATCAGTATCCTGATAGTCTTCGGGAGCAGGAACTTTTTCAGCTTCTTTTGATTCACCGTTGAGAACAGACTGGTCAGTCTGTATATGACCGTCAATAACTATACCGTCAGCAGGAATTTTATCACCTGACTGAAGAAGAATACAGTCATCTACAACAATATCATTTATAGGAATTTCAATAACTGTTCCGTTTCTGTAAACCTTGCATTTAATCTGTGAAGCTTCTTCCTGAAGTTTCTGGAATGCATTTTCATTTCTGTATTCAGAGAATGTTGAAACGAGAGTTGCCAGCATTACAGCGAGAGCAATTCCGACAGATTCATACCATTCTACCTGACCGAGAAAAGCAAATATTATATTGATAATAAGGGCAACACAAAGAATTTTAATCATCGGGTCGCCGAAATTACCTTTGAGCTTTGACCAGAAGCTTTCAGTCTGCTGTTCGGTCATTCGGTTATCGCCGTATTTCTCTTTCGAGGCACGGACTTGTTCGTCATTAAGACCTTTAATTTCCATTTTAAGTTCCTTTCCGTTTTAAAAAAATTATTTTCCTTTTGTAACTGAAATCAGCAGGGAATTTTCATCATTGCAGGCTCTGAAGAATGAATTATCTTTTAATTCAAACTTAAAGCCTTTTGGAATAAAAAGACCTTCAGGGGAGGTCAGTCCCTCAAGATTTTTGTTGACGAAGAACCATTGCTGATTCGTTGTATATATTTCAGCCACAGGAGTGCAATCAGCTTTTTCATTCGGAAAAACGCCGGAAAGAACATGCCATTTATACAATTTCATTTTGTCGTATAAATCGACAGTTCTGTAATCAGTCCAGATTCCGTTTTTACCTTTAAGACAGCTTTTCAGATGAAGTCTTACAATGCTTTCACGTCTTGCACTGTGTCTGCAAAAGGGGCATACTGGATTTTCAGTATCATAAAGTATAAACCATTCTGCAAGGCAGTCAGGATTTTCGCATTTATGGAGCATATCCCATGTTTTTGAAAGAGCCTTCTCCCATTCCATAGCGGAGGGTCTTTCCTCAGGATTGTGAAGTCCGTTTACAAAAGCCTGAATGAACAGTTTTTCAAGAGGTTCACCCAAATCCTTTATAGTAACGCCGAGTTCATCAGGCCGGTTGCTTGTATCGAAAGGGTTTTCGATAAAAGTAGCCATAGAGCCCATTGCGAGAAAATCGTCCTCCTCAGCAGAATTTTTTGAATATATCTTAGGCCCTATAAGCGGGTGTCTTAGGAGAAGATATTCATAAATCAGAACTGCAAGAGCATGCAGGTCTGTATATACAGAAGGTAGTTTTCTTCTGCTGTTTCCGACAGGGAAAACAGAAGTTGCAAGAACTTCAGGAGCAATATATCCTCTTGTGCCGGCGACTTCAGGCGGAAATATTCCCGGAACAACAAGTGAATCTATATCAATTACAACACATTCGCCTGTTTTCGGGTCAATAAGAACATTGTTGCAGGATAAATCAGCATGAGCAAGTCCAGCCTGATGAAGCCTCCTTACAGAACGTGCAAGAAGTATCGACATTTTGAGCATAGAACGGAAATTTCCGCATTCTTCATCACGCAGATATTTTCTGTTTTTAGAAGTGAACCAATTACTGCGTTTATCTTTTCCGGCTAAATTTATAAATTCAGAAGATTTTTCATCAAAGAAAAAATTTTCAGGATAAGCAGGGCAGACTATTCCGAATTTGGGATATTTTACAGTAGCAACAGGCCAGCAGAATCTTTTCAGAAAATAATTTGCAGATTCTTCCGTATTTCCGTTAGCACCGCCGTTTTTTTCAGAGAGAGTAGGATTATATTTGCCTATTATATAGTTCATACGTCTTTGAAGATTGGGGTTGTTTGCCTCATCGTCATTATTAAAGAACTGGACGGCAAATTTTTTATCGGGAGTGAAGAATGTATGTTTCATACTTCCGGAGGGCGGATTGTCTGTTATAACATAAGGTAATTTTGTACCGTCCGAGAGGATTGCTTCAGCAATGCGTTTCATATATTATTCTCCTGAAAAATTTACAACAACAAGAGTTCTGTCATCAAAAGAACCTCTTTCAACATAGTTGTCAAGCCATATGCGGAGCAGTTCTTCCGGAGCTTCATCTGATTTTTTCTGTGAATCAGCAAAAACGGATTTACTTCTGCAAAGCTGATTGAGAGATATATTGAGAGCAGAACATATTCTGTTTGAATAACGCAGAAATATATTTTCTGTTTTGTCGTTTACATTGGGGTATCCGATAGGTTCAGGGATTTTTCCTGAAAAATCATCGGAATCTGATTTTTCAAAGAAATCCGGAATAATTCCGTTAAGAACCAAATCACTGCAAAGGCGGAGCATTTCTGTTTCATTAGGAAAATAATCATCAGCCACACCGTCAGTCATCATAAGGAAAAGTTTTGCAGGAGATTTTGAAATCTTTGTGCGGAGTTGTAGATTATCAGGATTTTTCATATTCACAGAAGTAAGGAAATCTGTTTCGCCCGAATAATCACCGCTATCAGCCACACCCATAAGCTTTATTGAATTATCCTTGTTTATTATAGCGGAAATTCCGTCACCAATCTGACAGGATATAAACAGAACTTCATCAGAATCGTTTTCACATGGTATTACAAGAGATACAAGAAGTGTTGATGAAAAGTCATTAAGTTTCAGTTCACGTCCTAAAAAGTCGGAATATTCTTTCATTTCAGAGCGTGATTTAAATGCTGTTTCAACAGAATCAATTGCATTTAATACAGAATCCTGAACTATTTTTGCAAAAATTTTGCAGGATTCAAGGAAATCAGGATTGCTGACAGGGAGTGAAATTTTTTTCAGTATGTCCTTTTCTTCTGTAAAAAGCTTTTCGAGTGATTTTTTCATAGATGAAACAGCACTCATACAGGATATTTTAGCACCTATTCTTGAAAATTTTTTAGAGCCTGCACCGTCTGAAACGGCAATACATGCTATTTTCCCATAATTTGCAACTTCAAACCAGTCATCACAGTTAGTTCCCTCATGTTTATGTTTTTTACCTCTTACTCTTGAACCGATTATATTAAATTCCGGAAGTGTAAGATTAATTGTTTTATATTCGGGAAAGGGTTCAGGCTGATTTTCAGGTACAGGCAGATATTTCCACATATTTGCGGTATGTTCTATGACTTCATCTTCAAGAATGTTATTATATTTTTTTATAAAATTTTCAACACTTTTTCTTATTGTGTCAGCATCAGCTGAAGAATCAAGATTATTGTATTCACTGATGAATTTTTCTGTAATGATTTTAAATATATCAGTATTCATATTCTTACCTTGATTATGGAACGATTACAAATCCCTGAGGAGGAGGCGGAAGCTGTATAGCATCATCAGGTTTTTCATTGATTTTCTGAGATGATATTTTAACAGAGCTTGAAACCCATGCAAAGAATTTTGAAAGGTCACCTGCTGAAAGATTGTTCATCATAAGAACGTTGTTTGTAATCTGTTTGAGGTATTCAGTTTTTGCATTAGAACCGGCAGCACACGCTATAATATTTGCAGTTTTGACTGACTGTATTTTCTTTACAGCGTTTTTGAAATCCTCTGTATCAGTCGGAGAACCGTCAGTAAGTATGAATACAAGGGGTTTCCAGTCACCTTTTTGAGTTTCAGTGGATTTTCTTACTTCATTTTCTATGCAGTCCACAAGAACGTTCAAAGCACCGCCGAGAGCAGTAGCACCGCTTGCTTTAAGCTGAGGTTCTTTAAAAAGCATAAGTTCAGTAAGAGGAGAAGTCTGACGGGCAGAGCTGTCAAAAGTAATAACGGATATATAAGCAGTTTCAAGAGCCTGCGGGTCACTTTTAAGCTCTGAAAGCAGAACCTTTATTCCCTGTTTTACAGCTTCAATAGGTTCACCCATCATAGAGCCGGAGCAGTCGAGAAGAAGATAGACAGGAAGTCTTCTTGAAAAATTTGACATTTTACAATCTCCTTTTTATGTTAATTTAAATATTGTTCTTAATGGTTTTTGGTAATTATAACATACAATTTAAAAAAAGTCAAGGTATTTTTCTTAATTTTTGTATTAAAAATACAAAAACAGTATAAAAAAAGGAATACATTTCAAAATGCATTCCTTAAAAGTATTATCATATAATCAAAATTGCAGCAGCTCTTGTAATAAATGCAAAAATCCATGCAATTGCACATTGTTCTATGACTATTCCGAAAGCCCATTTTCCTCCGAGTTCTCTTTTTACAGATGAAATTGATGCAACACAAGGTGTATAAAGCAGACAGAATACAAGAAGTGCAACTGCATCAGCAGAAGTAAGAATGGAAGTAATTTCCGAAGTATTTCCGAAAAGTACTGAAAGTGATGATACAACACTTTCCTTAGCCATAAAACCTGCTATGAGAGAGGTGCAGATTCTCCAGTCAGCAAATCCGAGGGGAGCAAATACAGGGGCAATAACTCCTGCAATAACAGCAAGTATACTGTTATATGAATTGTCAGTCATACGGATATGAAGGTCAAAATTCTGCAAAAACCATATAATTACTGATGCAAGAAATATGATTGTAAAAGCTCTCTGGAGAAAATCCTTTGCCTTATCCCAGAGTAGCATAGCAACGTTTTTAGCTCCCGGCATACGATAATTCGGAAGTTCCATAACAAAAGGAACAGCCTCGCCTTTGAAAACAGTATTTCTTGAAACAAGAGCCACAATAATTCCGGAAATAATTCCTCCGAAATAAAGAGCTATCATAATAAATCCGCTGTATTTCGGGAAAAAAGCTGATGTGAAAAATGCATATATGGGAAGTTTTGCAGTACAGCTCATAAAAGGTGTAAGGAGTATTGTCATTTTTCGGTCACGTTCTGAAGGAAGGGTACGGCTTGCCATAATTGCCGGAACAGTACAGCCGAATCCGATAAGCATAGGAACAATACTTCTTCCCGAAAGTCCTATTTTTCGCAGAAGTTTATCCATAACAAATGCAACTCTCGCCATATATCCGCTGTCCTCAAGGATTGAAAGAAAGAAAAACAGTGTTACTATAACAGGTAGGAAACTAAGGATACTTCCGACACCGTTAAAAATTCCGTCAATAATAAGAGAGTGCAGAACGCTGTTTACATGCCATGAGCTTAAAGCAGAATCAGTAATTTCAGTAAGCTTATCAATTCCCGTTTCAAGTATTCCCTGAAGCCATGCACCTATTACATTGAATGTAAGAAAGAATACTGCCGACATAATAAGAGCAAATGCAGGAATAGCTGTATATTTTCCGGTCAGGAATTTATCAATTTTTTGGCTTCGATGATGTTCCTTGCTTTCCTTTGGTTTCACGACAGTATTTTCAACAAGTCTGTTGATAAAAGTGAAACGCATATCAGCCATAGAAGCATTTCTGTCAAGACCTCTTTCATCTTCCATCTGGCAGACGATATGTTCAATCATTTCCTTTTCATTCTGAGTGAGATTAAGGGCATTTTCAATAATTTTGTCGCCTTCAACAAGTTTTCCTGAGGCAAATCTCAAAGGTATTCCGGCAGATTTTGCATGGTCTTCAATAAGTTCCATAATTCCATGCAGACATCTGTGAACAGCACCGCCGTTATCATTTTTACCGCAGAAATCAATTCTTCCGGGGCGTTCCTGATACTGAGCAACATGAAGTGCATGGTCTACAAGTTCATCAATACCTTCATTTTTTGATGCCGATATAGGAATAACAGGAATACCGAGCATATCCTCAAGTTCATTTATATGTACAGAACCGCCGTTTCCTCTCATTTCGTCCATCATATTGAGAGCAAGAACCATAGGTATATCAAGTTCCATTAACTGCATAGTAAGATAAAGATTTCTTTCAATATTCGTTGCATCAACTATATTAATAATACCTTTTGGTTTTTCGTTTATTATAAATTCTCTTGTAACTATTTCTTCGCTTGTATACGGTGACATTGAATAAATTCCGGGGAGGTCTGTTATAAGCGTTTCAGGGTGATTTTTAATCATACCGCTTTTACGGTCAACAGTAACTCCCGGAAAATTTCCTACATGCTGATTAGAACCGGTAAGCTGATTGAAAAGAGTTGTTTTTCCGCAGTTCTGGTTTCCGGCAAGAGCAAAAGTAAGAATAGTTCCCTTTGGCAGAGGATTTTCATCAGCTTTTACATGATATTTACCACCTTCACCAAATCCTGGGTGTTCGCATTTATGATTTGTCTTTAAAACGGAATCAGTATTTTCAGTTACTTTTTCAACAGGACTGATTTTGATTTTTTCAGCATCAGCAAGTCTTAATGTAAGTTCATAGCTGTGTATTCTCAGCTCTATCGGGTCACCCATAGGAGCATATTTTACAAGAGTAACTTCTGCTCCGGGGATAACTCCCATATCAAGAAAATGCTGACGCAGTGAACCCTCTCCGCCTGTTTCAAGAATAACAGCACTTTTCCCTATTTCCAAATCTTTCAGAGTCATTAAAAAATCTCCCTTCAAATCCTTATAAAAATATTATATCATCTATTATATCATTTTCGGTTGAAAAGTCAACAAAAATTTCCTTGTGCAACAATATTATTGATTTTTCAGCAGATATATGATATAATGTTCCTATGTTTTTAAGGAGTTGAATATTTATGGATAATATCGAAAGCAGTATAGTAAAGAAATTCAAGAAAACTATCTGGAACAGATTTGTAAAAAGCATAAAGGAATATCAGCTTATACAGGAGGGCGATAAAATAGCTGTCTGTATATCGGGCGGAAAGGATTCAATGCTTATGGCAAAATGTATACAGCGACTTCAGAAATACAGTGACGTACCGTTTGAAGCTGAATACATTGTTATGAATCCCGGCTATAATGAAAGAAATCTTCAGAAAATTATTGACAATGCAGAACTTTTAGACATTCCGATTAAAATATTTGAATCCAAAATATTCAGCATAGTTGATGAAGTTGATGACAGCCCATGTTATCTCTGTGCAAGAATGAGGAGAGGTCATCTTTACAGTTATGCGGAAAGTCTTGGCTGTAATAAAATTGCCCTCGGACATCATTTCAATGATGTTATAGAAACCATACTTATGGGAATGCTGTATGGCGGACAGGTTCAGACCATGATGCCTAAGCTTCACAGTTCAAATTTCGGAAATATGGAACTTATCCGTCCTTTGTATATGGTTCGTGAGGCTGATATAAAAGCGTGGGTAAGATATAATAATCTTGAATTTATACAATGTGCCTGCCGTTTTAATGAAAACACAGAGTATACTGAAAACGGCGGAAGTACTTCAAAGCGTCAGGAAATGAAGGAACTTATCGCAGATATGAAGAAAATCAATCCCAATGTGGATATAAATATTTTCCGAAGTGTTGAAAATGTAAATCTCGGAACAATCATATCATACCATAAAGGTGATGATTATGAAAGTTTTCTTGATAATTATTAATAAGGAGCTGAAGAAATGCTTAATCAGTTTTCAAGAACAGAGCTTATGCTCGGCAGTGATGCTATGAAAAAGCTGTCAGAATCAAGAGTAGCAGTTTTCGGTCTGGGAGGAGTAGGCGGATACGTTGTTGAGGCACTTGCAAGAAGCGGAATAGGTTCTCTTGATTTGATTGACAATGACACAGTAAGCATTACAAATATAAACCGTCAGATTTATGCACTTCTTGATACTGTCGGACAGTATAAAACAGATGTTGCAGAAAAACGCATTATGCAGATAAATCCTGATTGTATTGTAAGAAAATATGCAGTTTTTTATACTCCTGAAAATTCATCTGAATTTGATTTCAGTCAGTATGATTATGTTGTTGATGCAATAGATACAGTATCAGGGAAAATTGAAATTGCCGTAAAGGCACAGGAAGCAGGAGTTCCGGCAATAAGTTCAATGGGTGCAGGAAACAAGCTTAATCCGGCTCTTTTTGAAGTTGCTGATATATATAAAACTTCCGTATGCCCTCTTGCAAGAGTAATGCGTTATGAGCTTAAAAAACGCAGGGTAAAGCATCTCAAGACAGTTTATTCAAAGGAACAGCCTTTTATTCCGGATACTGAAAACTATGAGGAAAAATGCAGTAAAAGACGTATTCCTGCAAGCAATGCATTTGTGCCGTCTGTGGTAGGACTGATTATTGCCGGTGAGGTTATAAAAGACCTTACAGATGAATGGAGATGATTTCTTTTGAAAATAGAAAATGTAAATCCTGCTGACATTGAAAAACGCAGTATGGAAATAATTGAAAGTGAGGGAGATTTTTCTGCATTTTCAGATTCCGAACGTCTTGTTCTTAAAAGAATTATACACACAACAGCAGATTTTGATTATATAAAGAATATAAGATTTTCTGAAAATGCGGTTGAATCAGGACTTAATGCACTTAAAAACAATGCAGTGATAATTACTGATACAAAAATGATACTTTCAGGAATAAGCAAACCTGCTCTGAAAGCCCTTGACTGTGAAGTACATTGCTTTGTGAGTGACCCTGATGTTGTTGTTGAGGCAAAAAAATATAATACAACAAGAGCTATAAGAGCAATACACAAAGCTGTTGATATATTCAGTGACAGAAATGTTATTTTTGCAGTCGGAAATGCTCCTACTGCTTTAATATGCCTGCATGAACTTATAAATGAGGGAAAAATAAATCCTGCACTTATAATAGGTGTACCTGTCGGATTTGTAAATGTTGTGCAGTCCAAAAATCTTATTATGTCTGATAATATTCCCTATATCGTATCAGAGGGCAGAAAGGGCGGAAGTACAGTTGCAGTATCAATATGCAATGCCCTTTTATATCAGCTCTATGACAGAAAAACAGGTGAATTATCAGTATGAACGGAATTTTATACGGTGTGAGTACAGGTTCGGGAGAGCCTGAGCTTATCACTTTAAAGGCAGTAAGAATCATAAATTCCTGTGATATTATAGCAGTTCCACGCACAAACAATGAAAATACACTTGCATTTGATATTGTAAAAAAAACCTGTTCCATTAATGAAAAGGAAATAATTTATCTTGATTTTCTTATGACCCGTGATACAAATCTTCTTGAAAGACGTCATAATGAGCTTGCGGAAAAACTTTTTCCTTATCTTGAATCAGGGAAAAAAATTGCGTTTATAAGCATAGGTGATATTTCAGTATATTCAACTTTTTCATATATAGCTGATATTGTTATGAAAGCAGGTTTTGAAGTTGAAATATGTGCAGGTGTAACAAGTTTCTGTGCAGTTTCTGCAAAGCTTAAAAAACCTCTTGCCCTCGGGAAAAATCCCTTTATAGTTATGCCGTCATCTTGTGATGATTTTGACAGCCTTTCAAAATACAGATGTACAAGGGTTGTTATGAAATCGGGTAAAAATATTTCAGAACTGAGCGAAAAACTTGAGGGAGATATTTTTTCTGTCGAAAACTGCGGACTTCCTGATGAAAAAATATATAAAGGCATACCTGAAAATTCAGGATATTTTACAACGGTTATAGCTATGCCTGACGGAAATTATATTTATCATGGCAAAGAAAAAATGCGTTTCGGATATACTACCGGAACTTGTTCTGCAATTGCATCAAAGGCATCAACTGAAATGCTTGTTTCAGGAAAAACCATAAAAAGCGTTAAAATTATGACTCCAAAGGGAATTGAAATTGAAGCTGAAATTCTTGATATAAAAAGAGATGAAAATTCTGTTTCCTGTGCAGTAAAAAAAGATTCAGGAGATGACCCTGATATTACAAACGGAATTTTAATTTATGCAAAGGCTGAAAAAATAAATTCCGGAATAGAAATTACAGGCGGAGAGGGTATCGGAATAGTTACTGCAAACGGTCTTGACCAGCCTTGCGGAGAATATGCAATAAACAGTGTCCCGAGAAAGATGATTAAATCAGAAGTCAGCGAAATTCTTGAATATTATTCCTGTGATTTCGGAATAAAAATAACAGTATATGCTCCTATGGGAGCTGAAATTGCCGAAAAGACATATAATTCCCGAATAGGAATAAAGGGCGGAATATCTATAATAGGCACATCAGGAATAGTTGAACCTATGAGCAGTAAGGCTCTTGTCGATACAATAAGACTTGAAATGCGTTCAAAGAGAGCTATGGGAATTAAAAATCTTCTGCTTACAATCGGAAATTACAGTGAAAATTTCCTTGATGAGAAAATATCCGATATTGCCGGAAAATCTGTTAAGTGCAGTAATTTCATAGGAGAGGCGATAGATTCCGCACTTGAATATGATTTTAAAAGTATTCTCATAATCGGTCATATCGGAAAACTTGTAAAACTCGGTGCAGGAATTATGAATACACATTCAGCACAGGCTGACGGAAGATTTGAAGTTCTTGTAACATGCGGAGTTATTGCGGGGGCTGATACAGAAATACTGAAAAAAATTTCAAAATGTGTGACAACTGATGAAGCTTTTGAAATATTTAAAAATGCAGGATTATTTGAAAAAGTATCGGCTGTTCTTATGGAAAAAATTCAATATCACCTTAATATGAAAGTAAAAAACAGTATTCCGATAGGAGCAGTTGTATTTTCAAATAAATACGGAATTATCGGAATGACTGAAAATGCAGAAAAAATTGCGGAGGAATACTATGGTTAATTTTGTTGGTGCAGGTTGCGGAGCATCTGACCTTATAACAGTAAGAGGTGCAAAACTTCTTCAGCAGGCTGATGTTATCATATATGCAGGTTCGCTTGTAAATCCTGAACTTCTTGAATATGCAAAACCTGAATGTGAAATATATAACAGTGCATATATGAATCTCGATGAAGTTATAGATGTTATGGAAAAGGCTGAAAAATCAGGAAAAATGACAGTAAGACTTCACACGGGAGATTCTTGTCTTTATGGTGCTGTGCGTGAACAGTTTGACCGTCTTGATTCTCTCGGAATAGAATATAAAGTATGCCCCGGAGTGAGTTCATTCTGCGGAATGGCATCATCTCTTAAAGCGGAATATACTCTCCCTGATGTTTCACAGACTGTAATAATAACACGAATGGCAGGACGTACACCTGTTCCGGAATCTGAACAGATTTCAAAGCTTGCTGTACATGGTTCTACAATGATTATCTTTCTGAGTACGGGTATGCTTAAAGAACTTTCCGCAGAGCTTATAAAAGGCGGTTACAGCCCTGAAACTCCTTCTGCAATAGTATATAAGGCTACATGGAGTGATGAAAAAATTTTACGCTGTAAAGTTTCTGAACTTGCGGAAACAGCAAAGGCAAACAATATTACTAAAACTGCACTTGTTGCAGTCGGAAATTTTCTTGGCGATGATTATTCACTTTCAAAGCTTTATGACAAAAATTTTGAAACGGAGTTCAGAAAATGCGGATTGCAGTAATTTCAGTTACCCGTAACGGAAACAGAATATCTGAAAAAATATCAGAAAAGCTTGAATGTGAACGTTACTCATTTGTAAAATATCCGTCTGAAAATTCTGTGGTTTTTGAAAAATTATCTGAACTGACAGAAGAAATCTTTTATAGATATGACGGAATAATTTTTATCTGTGCCGTTGGAATTGCAGTAAGATGTATTGCACCTTTTATAAAATCAAAACAATATGACCCTGCTGTGATTGCTGTTGATGAAAACGGAACTTTTGCTGTTTCTGTTTTATCGGGGCATATCGGAGGTGCAAACATACTTGCTGAAATTACGGCTGATATAATAAAAGCTGTTCCTGTTATAACTACTGCAACGGATACAGGAAAGAAATTTTCCCCTGATACATTTGCAAGGGCAAACGGTCTGCATATATGTGATATTAATATTGCAAAGATTATAGCAGTTGAAGTTCTTAAAGGAAATAAAATCGGATTTTATTCTGAATATCCGTTTAAAAATATTTCTGATGAACTTTCTGAAAATGATAAAACCTGTGAATATGGTATCTGCATAGCTGATTCTGAAAAGAATATTTTCAAAAATACACTTAATCTTATTCCGAAAAAATTTGTAATCGGAACAGGCTGTAAAAAAAATACTGATTCGGATATTTTTGAAAATTTTATTCTTGATATGCTTGAAAAAAATAATATTGATATAAACAGAGTTTTCTGTATTTCAACGATAGATATTAAAAAAAATGAAACAGCAATAATAAATTTCAGCAGAAAATATAATATTCCGCTTAATTTTTACAGTTCGTCTGAACTTATGGAAGTTGAGGGAATTTTTTCGGGTTCTGATTTTGTATTTAAACAGACAGGAACAGACAATGTATGTGAAAGAAGTGCAGTAATTGGCGGAAATCGTCTGATAATTAAAAAGCAATCCTGTAACGGCGTTACATTTGCACTTTCTGAACGTGAAACAGATATTGATTTTGAAAGGAGAATTTTATAAATGCTTTATGTAGTCGGATTTGGTTCGGGAAGCCGTGAAAATATGACTGTTGAGGCTGAAAGAGTCATTCTCAAAAGTGATATTATTGTAGGATATACAGCTTATACTGATATACTTAAAAAATATTTTCCTGATAAAAAGTATTATTCAACAGGAATGAAACAGGAGAGAGAACGTGTAATATATGCTCTTGAAAACGCAGGAACTCAGACAGTAGCTATTGTATGCAGTGGTGATTCATCAGTCTATGGAATGGCAGGACTTGCTTTTGAATTAAGCGTTAATTATCCTGATGTTGATATAGAAATAGTTTCGGGTGTAACATCTGCACTTTCAGGCGGAGCTGTACTCGGTTCACCTCTCGGACATGATTTTGCAGTTATAAGTCTTTCTGATTTGCTGACTCCATGGGATAAAATAATAAAGCGTGTTGAATACGCATCATATGCTGATTTTGTAATGGTTCTTTATAATCCGTCATCAAAAAAGCGTGGCGACTATCTTTCAAAAGCATGTGATATTATGATGAAATACAAAAATCCTGATACTGTATGCGGAATTGTCCGTAATATCGGACGTGACGGACAGGAAAGCAGAATACTTACTCTTTCTGAACTCAGAAATACTTCTGTTGATATGTTTACAACAGTATTTATCGGAAACAGCGAAACAAAAATTATAAATGGCAGAATGGTTACGCCAAGAGGTTATAAAAATCATGAATAATATTCTTATTTTCGGCGGAACTACTGAAGGCAGGGAACTTGCTGAATTTTGCAATAAAAATAAAATATATGCAACAGTAAGTACTGCTACTGAATACGGTGCGGAAATACTTTCTGAACTTGAATATATAAATGTAATTTGCGGAAAACTTGATGATTTGCAGATTAGTGAATATATATCTGAAAACAATATAAATCTTGTAATTGATGCAACACACCCTTATGCTGTTGAAGTAACTGAAAATATAAAAAAAGCCTGTTGTAAAACAGATGCGAAATATATAAGGCTTATTCGTGAAAAGTCTGAAATTTATGGAAAAGCTGTAAACAGTATTTCAGAAGCTGTTGATTATCTGAATAAATGTGATAAAAATGCACTTATTGCAACAGGAATAAAAAATCTTTCAAAATATAAAAATGTAATTAATTATAAAAAGCGTCTTGCGGTAAGGGTAATCAATGCTGATGATGCCTTGAATCTCGGATTTGAAAAAGTAATATCCGGTGACGGTCATTTCAGTGTTGAGGATAATATAAATCATATCAGAAAATATAATTCTCAGATACTTGTCACAAAGGAAAGCGGTAAGAACGGAGGGTATCCCGAAAAGGCAGATGCCTGTCGCATATGCAATACAGAAATGATTACTGTAAAAAGACCTGCCGAAACGGGATATTCATTTGATGAAGTAAAGAGTATTTTATCAAAGAAAATATATATAATCGGCACAGGTATGGAGGGCTTTAAAACTCTCACAAAAGAGGCTTCTGACTGCATAAATAATTCTGATGTCCTTATAGGTGCAGAGCGTATGCTGAAACCATTTGAAAATCTTGAAAAAATATGCTTTAAATCATATATAACAGATGATATATATGATTTTATAGTAAAATCAGATTATAAAAAAACAGCAGTTCTTATGTCAGGAGATTGCGGATTTTACAGCGGTACGGAAAAACTTCTTAAAAAGCTCAGTGATTTTGATACAGAGATAATAAGCGGAATTTCTTCACCTGTATATTTTTGCAGTAAGATAAAAAAACCATGGCAGAATGTGAAATTTATAAGCCTTCATGGAAAACAAGACAACATAATAATAAATGTTGTTTCAAATGAATACTGTTTTTTTCTTCTCGGAGGAAACATTCCGGCAGAAAAATTCTGCAAAATTCTCTGTGACTGGAATATGCAGGATATAAAAATATATATTGGTGAAAATCTCGGATATGAAGATGAAAAAATTTATTCCGGAAATCCATGTGATTTTTCAGAATGTGAATTTGGCAGACTTTCAGTTCTGATTACAGAAAATCCGCATTATGAAAAGTCAAAACGCTCTGGAATACCAGATAATGAATTTATTCGTGAAAAAGTTCCAATGACAAAATCAGAAATACGTTCAGTTGTAATTTCAAAGCTTGAAATAAATTCAGACAGTATATGCTGGGATATAGGCTGTGGAACGGGTTCGGTATCAGTTGAAATGGCTTTGCAGTGTGCTGACGGAAAAGTATATTCTATTGACAAAAATCCTGATGCAGTAAATCTTACTGAATTAAATTCTAAAAAATTCAAGTGCGATAATATTAAAATAATACATGGAGATATTATGGATTTTATCGAAAATCCTGAAACTCCTGATAAAGTATTTATAGGCGGGTCATCAGGAAAAATTCCCGAAATTCTTGAAGTTGTATACAGAAAAAATCCCCTTGCTGACGTAATTATAACAGCAGTATCACTTGAAACAGTCAATCAGGCTTTAAAGGCTTTTGAGTCTTTTGGATTTTCAGCCGAAACAGTTCAGATTTCTGTTACAAGAACAAGAAAAACAGGTTCTCACACTATGCTGAGTGCAGAAAATCCCGTATTTATAATTAAAGGAGTAAAAAATTGAAACGCTTTATGATTGCAGGCACAAACAGCGGTTGCGGAAAAACATCTGTTGTATGTGCCGTATTGAAAGCCTTATTGAATAAAAATATAAATCCGGTATCATTCAAATGCGGTTGTGACTATATAGACCCTATGTTTCATCGTGAAGTTATCGGAATAGATTCCCGTAATCTTGACAGCTTTTTCTGTGATGACAATATATTGAAATATCTTTTTTCAAGAAACAGCAGAGGAGAGATTTCAGTTGTTGAGGGTGTAATGGGATTTTATGACGGTATAAACGGTAAAGCATCATCATATGAAATCTCACAGAAACTTAATATTCCTGTTGTGATAGTTATAAACTGCAAGGGAATGAGTACATCAATCGGGGCAGTTATGAAAGGTTTTCTTGAATACAGAAAGCCCAATAATATAAAGGGATTTATTTTCAACAGACTCCCTGAAAGTCTTAAAGATTATGTAAAATCGCTTTGTACTGAACTTGATACTGAATTTTTCGGATATTTTCCGTATTGCAGTAATGCTGTTATAGAAAGCCGTAATCTCGGACTTTCTTCTGATATGGAAAAAATAAATGAAAAACTTGAAATTCTTGGAGAAACTGCTGAAAAGACTATTGATATTCAAAAACTTCTGAATTTATCAGATAATATGGATTTTCCTGTTTTTGATGATATTGATATAAAAAAAATATCCGATATTGAAATTGCAGTTGCAAGGGACAAGGCTTTTTCTTTTATATATCCTGATAATATTGATATTCTTGAACGACTTGGCTGTAAGATAAAATATTTTTCTCCGCTCAATGATAAAAAACTGCCTGAAAATATATCAGGAATAATTTTAAGCGGAGGGTATCCCGAAATTTATGCAGAAAAACTTTCTGAAAACAAGTCAATGATTTCAGATATAAAATCAGCATATAAAAAAAATATTCCGATAATTGCGGAATGTGGCGGATTTATGTATCTTAATGAATATATCGGGAAATACAGAGGAGTCGGAATAATTCCTGCGAAAGCTTTTAAGACAGAAAGATTACAGCGTTTCGGATATATAAATCTTAAAGCAGAAAAAGATAATATTTTCTGTAAAAAGGGTGAGATTTTTCCTGCACATGAATTTCATTACTGGGACAGTACTGAATGCGGGGAAGATTTCACAGCCGAAAAACTTTCAAACGGAAAAACGTGGAAATGTATTCATTCGGGAGAAAATTATTATATGGGATTTCCGCATATTTATTTTTATTCAAATCCCGATATTGCAGTAAATTTTGTAAGGAAGTGTATGAAATACAATGAAAACATCTCTTGATTCTGAATCAATGCAGAAATCCCGCAGACGCTGGAACAGTATAGCAAAACCGCTTAAAAGTCTTGGACTGCTTGAAGAATATATAACGCAGATTGCAGGAATTTCAGGCACTCCTGATGTAAAGCTTGACAAGCGTTTTGCTGTGATCATGTGTGCAGATAATGGTGTTGTATGCGAAAACGTCACACAGACAGGCAGTGAAGTTACTGCAATAGTAGCAAATGCAATTGCTGACGGAAGTTCAAATATAAATAAAATTGCAGATGTTTTCAATACTGAAGTAATTGCAGTCGATATTGGAATAAATTCCGATGTTGATAATAAATCACTGATTAATAAGAAAATTGCATACGGCACAAAAAATATATCATATGAACCTGCTATGACTTCAGAACAGGCACTTAAAGCGATTTCTGTCGGAACTGATATTGCTGGAGAACTTAAAAACAAAGGTGCTGATATTATAGTTACTGGCGAAATGGGAATAGGCAATACAACTACATCAAGTGCTGTTGCATCTGTACTTCTCGGAAAATCTCCTGAACTGGTAACGGGAAAAGGTTCGGGACTTGATGAAGAAAGATTTCAGCATAAAATTGAAATCATAAAAAGGGCGATAGAAATAAATTCTCCTGAAAAGGATAATCCGATTGATATTCTTTCAAAACTTGGCGGATTTGATATTGCAGGAATGACAGGATTATTTCTTGGCGGGGCAGTTCATCATATTCCGATAGTTATAGACGGTGTAATATCTGCTGTTTCGGCACTTCTTGCATACAGAATAAATCCTGAATCAAAGAATTTTATGCTGTGTTCACATGTTTCAAGAGAACCGGCAGGAAAACTTATTCTTGATGCAATCGGACTCAGACCAATAATTGATGCAGGTCTTTGTCTTGGAGAGGGTACAGGCGGAATATTTCTTCTGCCTATGCTTGACGGTGCATTGTCTGTATACAATTCATCGCATAAATTTGAAAATCTTCCGATGGAAAGGTATGTTGAATTTTAATGCTTATATTGATTACGGGTGGTTCAAAATGCGGAAAATCTTCACTTGCAGAAAGTTTCTTTGATAAATTCAAGGGTAAGAAATTCTATATTGCAACTATGATTCCATACGGAGATGAGGCACATCAGGCAATAGAACGTCACCGCAAAATCAGAAACGGAAAAGGTTTTGATACGATTGAAAAATATACAGATATTAATGATATTGATATTCCTGAAAATTCAGGAGTTCTTGTTGAATGTATGGGAAATCTCTGTGCAAATGAAATGTTTTCAGATGAGAATAAAATATTCAGTTCCTGTGAAAAGATAATTTCAGGAATAAAAAAGCTTTCTGAAACATGCAGTCTGCTTGTAATAGTTTCAAACAATGTCGGGAATGACGGAATGAATTATGACTGCGGAACAGCAGAATATATAAAAAATCTTGGAATAATAAACTCCAAAATTGCAGAATTTTCTGATATTGTTATAGAATGTGTTTACGGAATACCGGTTTTTTTAAAGGGGGAAAAAATATGCTTAAATCTTTGATTTCAGCATTTGCAATGTATTCAAGAATACCTGTTCCGAAAATTGAATGGAATGAGGAAAATCACAGATATTCGCTCTGCTTTTTCTCTGTGATAGGACTTGTTATCGGAATATGTGAATATCTGTGGGGGGCTTTCTGTCTGTATTTTCAGGTGGGAACACTTTTATACTCTGTAATATCCGTTGCAGTTCCGGTAATTATAACGGGCGGAATACATCTTGATGGTTTCTGTGATGTTCTTGATGCAAAATATTCATATGCAGAACGTGAAAAAAAGCTTGAAATTATGAAAGATTCCAGAGTGGGAGCATTTGCTTTAATCGGACTTGCTTTATATTTTATAGTTCAGTGCGGACTTTTTTCTGAAATAAGCAGTGAAAGTTCATTTTTATCAGTAACTGTAATTTTCATAATTTCAAGAGCTTTAAGCGGAATAGGTGCAGTTACGCTGAAATGTGCTAAAAAATCTGGAACGCTTCAAAGTTTTTCCGAACCTGCTGACAGGAAAATAACTCTTGCTGTACTGATTTCAGTATATATAATCTGTTCTGCCTTACTTATTTTTGCAGATACTTTATGCGGAATTGTGACAACAGTTGTTTCAGTTCTTGTATTTCTTTATTACCGCAGATTTTCGTATAAAACATTCGGAGGAATTACGGGAGATTTGGCAGGTTATTTTCTTCAGATATGTGAAATTTCGATGCTTGGTGCAATAGTTCTTTGTGATATTTTTGAAAGGGGTGTCTGCTGTTGATAATGATAACAGGCGGAGCTTATCAGGGAAAGAAAAAATATGCTGTAAATTATTATGGAATTTCTGAAAATGATATGAAAAACGGTAAAAATTGCAGTATTTCTGATTTGAGTAATGCAAAATGTATATATAATTTTCAATATCTGACTAAAAAATACAGTATTGATGATATAAAAAAAGCTATCTTTGAAAATCCTGATATAATAATAATTTCTGATATTATAGGCGAGGGAATAATTCCGATTGAAAAATCAGAAAGAATATGGCGTGAAAATACAGGAAAGCTTTGTTGCTGGATTGCTGAAAAATCAGTTTCAGTTACAAGAGTATCATGCGGAATAGGTCAAATTATAAAAACAACTCCTGTTGTATTCATACGTCATGGAAAAACAACCGGAAATCTTGAAAAGCGTTATATCGGAAGAACTGATGAGGATTTATGTGAAACCGGTAAAAATGAGCTTATGAAAATAAATTATCCTGAATGTAATAATATTGTATCAAGTCCGCTTAAACGCTGTATTCAGTCGGCAGAAATAATATATCCCGATAAGAAAATAATTATAGACGAAAATCTGCGTGAAACTGATTTCGGAATTTTTGAAGGAAAAAATTATTCAGAACTTTGTAAAAATCCTGATTACCGAAACTGGATTGACGGAAAATCAGAAATTCCGAATGGTGAAATTTCTGAAAATTTCAAGAAAAGATGCTGTAATGCTTTTTATAATGTGATGAAAAACGCTTACAGAAAAACTGCATTTATAGTTCATGGAGGAGTTATAATGGCAGTTTTTGAAAAATACGGATTTCCTAAGAAATCTTTTTATGATTATCAGGTATCAAACGGCAGGGGATTTGTTGCTGATTTTGACGGAAAATATTTAAAAATAAGGGAGAAGATATGAGTATAATTTTAGGATTTATTATTGACTGCATATTCGGTGACCCTTATAATTTTCCGCACCCTGTAAGGCTTATCGGAAATCTTATATCAGAACTTGAAAAAATTATGAGAAAACTTTTTCCTGATAATCTATATATCGGCGGAGTTCTGATGTCTTTATCAGTGATATTTTTATCAACAGCAGTTCCTTTTCTGATTTTATTTTTATGCTATAAAATAAATATTGTTTTCGGAATTATTGCGGAATCAATAATGTGCTGGTATCTTATAGCTCCGAAATGCCTTAAAACTGAAAGTATGAAAGTATATAAAGCCGTATCGGAAAATGATATTGAAAAATCAAGAAAAGCTGTATCGATGATTGTCGGACGTGATACACAGTTTCTTGATTTTGAGGAAGTTATAAAGGCAACTATTGAAACTGTTGCGGAAAATACTTCGGACGGAGTAACTGCACCTGTTTTTTATATGTCATTCGGAGGAGCGGTTCTCGGATTTTTTTATAAATCTGTAAATACAATGGATTCAATGGTAGGATATAAAAACGAAAAATATAAGGATTTCGGAAGATTTTCTGCTAAGTTTGATGATGTTCTGAATTATATTCCTTCAAGACTTACTGCCGTTCTGATGGTAATATCTGCATTTATCCTGAAATATGACGGAAAATCAGCGTATAGAATATGGAAACGTGACAGACTTAAACATGCAAGTCCAAATTCTGCACAGACTGAATCAGTATGTGCGGGAGCTTTGAATGTAAGACTTGCAGGAGATGCCTTTTATTTCGGAAAACTCTGTAAAAAACAGTATATAGGCGATAATATAAGACCTGTTGAAAAAGATGATATAATAAAAGCAAACAGACTTATGTATGTGACAACAATTCTTATGATTGTTTTGTCTGTTATATTAAGAGTTATAATTATGGGGGTATTATTTTGAAAAAATATGAACATGGCGGAAATATCTATTCAGGGAATATAAAATATGATTTTTCAGCAAATATAAATCCTCTCGGTATGCCCGAAAATGTAAAGAAAATACTGATGAAATCAGTAGATTTATATGAATATTATCCTGAACCTTATTCGGAAAAGCTTGTATCTGCAATAGCTGAACATGAAAAAATTCCTGCTGAAAATATAGTATGCGGAAATGGTGCTTCGGATTTGCTTTATAAAATAATATCTGTCATAAAGCCGAAAAAAACTTTTCTGGAATTTCCTTGTTTTATTGAATATGAAAAAGTTATTTCAGAAAACAACTTTAAAATAATGGAAAAATTTAATCATGATACTGATTTGATTATACTCGGAAATCCGAATAATCCTACGGGGAAACTTCAGAGTAAAAAATTTTTGGAAAAAATCTGTAAGATATGTATTGAAAATGATACTTATTTTATATGCGATGAATGCTTTATTGATTTTGTCAGAGATTCAGAAAATAGAAGCATTATGAATTTTATAAATGAGAAAGTAATAATTCTCAAAGCCTTTACTAAAATATATGCTATGGCAGGACTGCGTCTTGGATATGCGGTTTTCGGAAACAGTGAACTTGCAAAAAAGGTAAAATATTCAGGTCAGTGCTGGAATGTATCAGTTCCGGCACAGATTGCAGGAATTGAAGCTCTTAAAGAAACTGATTATATAAAACGTACTTTAGACCTTATAGATGATGAAAAAAAATATCTCTATGAAAATTTAAAGAAACTCGGCATAAAAGCATATGAATCAGATGCAAATTTCATACTGCTTTATACTGAAATTCCGATTGAAAGACTTCTTGCAGAAAAGGGAATAAAAATCCGCAGTTGTGAAAATTTCAGAAAACTTGATAAAAACTATTTTCGCATTGCAGTAAGAACTCACAAGGAAAATACAGCACTTATCAAAGCATTGGAGGAAATTTTAAATGGCTAAATCCATAATGATTCAGGGTACAATGTCAAATGCGGGAAAAAGTCTGGTTGCTGCGGCACTTTGCAGAATATTCACTCAGGACGGATATAAGTGTATGCCTTTTAAATCTCAGAATATGGCTCTTAACTCATATATTACAAAAAATGGTCTTGAAATGAGCAGGGCTCAGGTTATGCAGGCAGAGGCATGTTATGCCGAACCTGATGTTCTTATGAATCCAATATTACTCAAACCAACAACAGATACAGGTTCTCAGATTATTTTAAACGGCAGACCTATTGGAAACATGACTGCTTCTGAATATTTCAGGCATAAGACTGAATTTATTCCTGATATTATGAAAGCATATCATGAGCTTGAAAAACAATGCGATATAATAGTAATAGAGGGGGCAGGAAGTCCGGCGGAGCTGAATCTGAAATCTGATGATATTGTAAATATGGGTATGGCAAAGCTTGCAAAATCACCTGTTCTTCTTGTCGGGGATATTGACAGAGGCGGAATTTTTGCACAGCTTATCGGAACTGTAAAGCTTCTTGAAAAATCTGAACAGGATATGATAAAAGCTCTTATTGTTAATAAATTTCGTGGCGACAAGAATATATTCAGAAGTGGCTGTGAGATACTTGAAGAAAAAAGCGGTAAACGTGTGGCAGGAGTAATTCCTTATGTAAACTGCGATATTGATGATGAGGACAGCCTTTCTGAACGTCTTGAAAACAGTAAAGAGGGAGTTATTGAGATAGCTGTTATAAGACTCCCGAAAATTTCAAATTTTACGGATTTCAATGTATTTTCACAATATGAGGGAGTAAGCGTGAAATATGTTTCAAAGCCTGAAAATCTTGAAAATCCTGATTTGATAATAATACCCGGAACTAAAAGCACAATATCTGATATGAAATTTCTGCGTGAAAGCGGTCTGGAATGTAAAATAAAAAAGCTTGTTTCATCTGGAACGCTTATTTTCGGAATATGCGGAGGTTTTCAGATGCTCGGCAAAAAGATTTCAGACCCTTTGAATACGGAATCGGGCGGAGAAATTTCCGGAATGGGACTCCTTGATATTTCAACAGTATTCTGTTCTGATAAAACACAGTCACAGACAAAGGGAATATTTTCCGGTATAGGCGGAGCTTTTTCCTGTCTGAATGGTCTTGAATTTGAGGGATATGAAATTCATATGGGAAAAACTTCATCAGATGAAAAAACTTTTCTTAAAATCAATGGAAAAAAATGCGGAGCATATAAAAATAACGTTTATGGCTGTTATATTCATGGTATTTTTGACAGCGGTGAAATATCAGAAAGAATTGTAAAAAAGCTTTATGAACTTAAAAATCTTGAATATACTGAATGTAAAAAATTATCACGTTCTGAATATAAAGATATGCAGTATAACATTCTTGCAGATGAAGTCAGAAAAAATATTGACTTGAATCTTATATACAGAATAATCAGTGACGGAGCGGATACAATATCATCGGAAGATGATTAAATAAATAAAAAATTTTTGATTGGAACGATTTTTCATGAAAAGACTTGTTATAGGAATACTTGCTCATGTAGATTCCGGAAAAACTACACTTTCAGAGGGTATTTTATATTATACCGGAGAAATAAGAAAACTTGGCCGTGTTGACCATAAGGATACATTTTTTGATACACATTCCCTTGAACGCCAGAGGGGAATTACTATATTTTCAAAGCAGGCATACATAAAAACGGAAATTATGGAATTTACACTTCTTGATACTCCGGGACATGTTGATTTTTCATCTGAAACAGAACGTGTTTTGCAGGTTCTTGATTATGCGGTTCTTGTTGTTAATGGTTCAGAGGGTGTTCAGAGTCATACTGAAACCCTTTGGAAACTTCTTAAAATATATAATATTCCTGTATTTATATTTGTAAATAAAATGGATTTTTCAAGATTTGAAAAAAATGATATTCTTTCCGATATAAAAAAACATCTCAATGAAAACTGCGTTGATTTTGATTCTGATGATTTTTATGAAGATGCTGCACTTTGCACTGATGAGCTTATGCAGGAATATTGTGACAAAGGAAAAATTTCTGATGAAAATATATCGTTAGAAATAAAAAACCGTAAAATATTTCCATGTATTTTCGGTTCTGCTTTAAAAATGCAGGGAGTGGACAGACTTGTTGAGCTTATTGAAAAATATACGCTTTCTCCTGAATACAGGAATGATTTTTCTGCAAAAGTATTTAAAATATCTGAGGACGAAAACGGAAACCGTCTTACACATATGAAAATTACAGGCGGAAATCTTAAAGTAAAATCTGTTATAAACGGTGAAAAAATAAATCAGATAAGAATTTATTCGGGGGAAAAATTTCAGCTTTCAGATGTTGCTGAAAACGGTATGATTTGTGCTGTAACAGGTCTTTCAAAGACATACTGCGGTGAGGGACTGGGAAATGAAAAAAATTCGGACGTTCCTAAGCTTGAACCCGTTCTTTCATATAAAATAGAAATACTTTCTGACTGCGATGCACATACTGTTATGAAAAACCTTAAAAGACTTGAAGAAGAATCTCCTGAACTTCATATAATATGGAGCGAAAGTCTTCAGGAAATACACATACAGCTTATGGGTGAAATTCAGATTGAAGTAATCAGAAGCATTGTTTCAGAACGTTTCGGCATTAAAATAGATTTTTCACAGGGAAAAATTGCATACAGGGAAACTATTAAAAATAAGTCTGAGGGTGTCGGTCACTATGAACCTTTAAGGCATTATGCAGAAGTTCATCTGCTTTTAGAACCTGCTGAAAACGGCAGTGGACTGCATTTTTATACAGATTGCCGTGAGGATATTCTTGACCGCAACTGGCAGAGGCTTATTATGACTCATCTGAAAGAAAAACAGTATATCGGTGTTCTGACAGGTTCTCCGATTACTGATATGAATATAACTCTTGTATCGGGAAAAGCTCACCTGAAACATACAGAGGGCGGAGATTTCCGTCAGGCTGTATACAGAGCTGTAAGAAACGGACTCCGTAAGGCTGAAAGCGTTATTCTTGAACCATATTACAGTTTTACTCTTGAAGTTCCGTCAGAATTTATCGGTAAAGCTCTTTCTGATTTGCAGTTTATGGACGCTGTTTTTTCAGCTCCCGAAACAACAGAAAATATATCAACAATAAAAGGAACTGTTCCTGTTGAAACAATGCGTGATTATCACAGAGAACTTGCAGGATACACAAAGGGAAAAGGCAGGCTTATCTGTATGCTTGACGGATACAAGCCTTGCCGTAATCCTGAAAAGATTGTTGAGGAAGTCGGCTATAACTGCGATGAGGATATTGAAAATACGGCTGATTCGGTATTCTGTAAGAATGGTGCAGGATTTCTTGTAAAATGGAATGAAGTTGAAAAATATATGCACCTTGAAAGCGTTGTTAAAAATCAGCAGGATATTTCCGAACCTTTAAATCCTGAACCCGTTTCAAGAAAGAGTTACAGTGGTTCTTTTGAAGAAGACAAAGAGCTTATGCAGATTTTTGAACACACATACGGAAAAATAAATCGTGATAAACGCTATGCACTTCATAAAGCTGATGAACCGAAAACAGAATATAAATCAGCTCCAATCAAAAAAGGCGAATATCTTCTTGTTGACGGCTATAATATAATATTTTCGTGGAACGAACTCAAAAAACAGGCATCTGAAAGTCTTGACCTTGCAAGAAATACGCTTATAAACAGACTGTGCAATTATCAGGGATTCAGAAAATGCAAAGTCATACTTGTATTCGATGCTTATAAAGTAAAAGGAAACAATGGTTCATATGAGCGTGTAAACAATATAGATGTTGTTTATACAAAAGAGGCTGAAACTGCTGATTCATATATTGAAAGAATTTCCCATGAGCTTGGAAGTGATTATCGTGTGCGTGTGGCAACATCTGATAATCTTGAGCAGATTATTATTCTCGGAAACGGTGCATACAGAATATCAGCACAGGAATTTTTAACGGAAATGGAAAATACTGAACATGAAATAAGAGAGTATGCCGAAAGCTTTAAACATAAAAAACAGGCGGACAATTAATTGTCCGCCCTTTTTATTACTTGAAGTAAGCTACACCGCTTTCAAAGATTTTCTGGTCTTTGTTTCCTTCAACGTTTTTGCCGATAAATGTTCCTTTACGTTCGCTGTGTCCCATTTTACCGAATACACGTCCGTCAGGAGATGTTATACCCTCGATAGCATCGATTGAAGTGTTCGGGTTATAACGTATATCCATAGACGGTTTGCCGTCAAGGTCAACATACTGTGTAGCAATCTGACCATTCTTTGCAAGACGCTGGATAAGGCTGAGAGGAGCTACAAAACGTCCCTCACCATGAGAAATCGGAACAGTGTGAATGTCACCTACTTCACAGCCGTAAAGCCATGGAGATTTTGTTGATGCAATTCTTGTATTTACCATCATAGACTGGTGGCGTGCAATAGTGTTGAATGTAAGTGTAGGTGATTCATCAGTCATATCAACGATTTCACCGTATGGAACAAGTCCGAGCTTGATTAATGCCTGAAAACCGTTGCAGATACCGAGCATAAGACCGTCACGGCATTTGAGAAGTTCATGAACAGCATCTTTTATTCTTGGATTTCTGAAGAATGCAGTAATGAATTTACCGCTTCCTTCCGGTTCGTCACCTCCGCTGAATCCGCCCGGAATCATGATAATCTGTGACTGTTTGATGATTTTTTCAATCTGGTCAACAGATGATTCAATATCTCCGGCTTTCATATTTCTGATAACGACAGTTTCAGCACATGCTCCTGCCTTTTCAAAAGCTCTTGCGGTATCATATTCGCAGTTTGTACCGGGGAATACAGGAATAAATACTCTTGGTTTTGCAAACTTTTCAACAGAAGAAAGAATTTTCTTTGATGAATATGAATAGATTTCAGGAGTTGTATCAACAATCTTTATTCTGCATGGGAATACAGGTTCGAGCTTGTTTTCCCATGTTCTCTGGAGGGAATCCATATTGACTGAATAGTCAAAGTTATAGATTTTATATTCTTTCTGAGTGTTGCCGATAACAAATTCATCTGGTTCAGCATCGCCACAGAGTTCAATTATAAATGAACCGTAACAAGCTTTAAAGAGAACATCTGATGAAAGTTTTGATGTAAAGTTAAAACCTATCTTATTGCCGAAACACATCTTTGCGATACCCTCTGCAACACCGCCGTAACCAACAGTCCATACAGCTTTTGCTCTGCCGTCAGCAATAATCTTTTCAACCTTATCAAATACAGCTTTTACGCTGTCAAAAACAGGGAGTGAATTTTCATCATATTCAGGAGCAAGATATATAACCTTGCTGTCTGCTGATTTAAATTCTGTTGAAACAATCTTGTCTGCCTTTGCAGTTGAAACAGCAAATGAAACGAGTGTCGGAGGAACATCAATATTTTCAAAAGTTCCTGACATAGAGTCCTTACCGCCGATAGCTCCGCAACCCATTTCAAGCTGAGCCTTGAATGCACCGAGAAGTGCAGAAAGAGGTTTGCCCCAGCGTTTAGGGTCATTCTGAGTTCTTTCAAAATATTCCTGGAAAGTCAGCCAGCATTTTTTATAAGTACCGCCTCCCGCAACAACTTTTGCAATGGATTCAACAACGGCATCTACTGCACCATGATATGGACTTCTTTCAGAAATATTAGGATTATATCCCCAGCCCATAAGTGAACAGGTATTTGTTTCGCCTTTGAGAACAGGAATTTTTGCAGCCATAGCCTGTGAAGGTGTAAGCTGATATACACCGCCGTATGGCATAAGAACAGTTCCTGCACCGATTGTTGAGTCAAACTTTTCAACAAGTCCTTTCTGTGAGCATACATTGAGGTTTGACATAACTTCTGTCCATGTATCAGGACAATCCTGAATTTCTGAATCAGTCTTTTCAACAGGTTTTACAATTCTTATATCAGTATATTTTGATGCACCGTTTGAATTGAGAAATTCTCTTGAAAGATTTACAATTGTATTGCCGTTCCAGTTCATTTTGAGTCTTGGTTCATCAACAACATCAGCAACAAGAGTAGCTTCAAGGTTTTCCTTTTCAGCTTCTTTCATAAACTTTTCTACGTCTTCTCTTGCAATTACAACAGCCATTCTTTCCTGTGATTCACTGATAGCAATTTCAGTTCCGTCAAGACCTTCATATTTTTTCGGAACAGCATCAAGATTTATTACAAGACCGTCAGTAAGTTCACCGATTGCAACGGATACACCGCCTGCACCGAAATCGTTACAGCGTTTAATCATCTTTGTTACATCAGGATTTCTGAAAAGTCTTTGGAGTTTTCTTTCTTCAGGCGGATTACCTTTCTGAACTTCAGCACCGCAGTGTTCAAGTGATTCGAGAGTATGTGATTTTGATGAACCTGTTGCACCTCCGCAACCGTCACGTCCTGTTTTTCCTCCGAGAAGAATTACAACATCACCGGCAACAGGAGCTTCACGTCTTATGTTTTCAGCAGGAGCAGCACCGAGAACCGCACCGATTTCAAGTCTTTTTGCAACGTATCCGGGGTGATAAACTTCTGATACATGACCTGTTGCAAGACCTATCTGGTTTCCGTATGAGCTGTAACCGTTTGCAGCACCTACTGTAATTTTTCTCTGCGGAAGTTTGCCCTTTATAGTATCTTCAACAGGTACAAGAGGATTTGCAGCACCTGTTACACGCATAGCCTGATATACATATGAACGTCCTGAAAGCGGGTCACGGATTGCACCGCCAAGACATGTTGCAGCACCGCCGAACGGTTCAATTTCAGTAGGGTGGTTGTGGGTTTCGTTCTTGAACATAAGAATCCAGTCTTCATCATTGCCGTCAACATCAACCTTGATTTTTACTGAGCAGGCATTGATTTCTTCGCTTTCATCAAGGTCAGGCATAAGACCGTCAGCTTTGAGTTTTTTAGCTGCAAGAGTAGCTATATCCATAAGAGTAACAGGTTTTTCCTGTCTGCCGAGTTCTTCCCTTGTGTTGAGATAGAGCTTGTATGTATCAGCAATATACGGTGATTCAATATATACGTCCTGAATATTTGTAAGAAATGTAGTATGACGGCAGTGGTCAGACCAGTATGTATCAATCATTTTGATTTCTGTTATTGTCGGATTTCTTTTTTCGGTATCATGGAAATATTTCTGACAAAATCTTATATCGTCCAAATCCATAGCAAGACCATATTTTTTGATAAATCCGGCAAGACCGCAGTCATCGAGTTCAGTAAAGCCTTCAAGAGTTTCAACAGTTTCAGGAATATTGTAATTTGTATCAAGAGTCTTGAAGTAGTCAAGAGAAGCTTCACGGCTCTCAACAGGGTTGATTATATAAGCTTTGAGCTTTTCAAATTCAGCATCAGTAATATTTCCTGATACTATATAAATTCTTGCATTTCTTACTCGGCATCTGTTGCCCTGACAGAGAATCTGTATACACTGTTCACAGCTGTCAGCACGCTGGTCAAACTGACCGGGGAGAAATTCAACGGCAAAAATTCTTTCATTTCCGCTGATTTCAGGGAGATTTTCATAGACAACATCGACAGCCGGTTCAGAAAATACTGTATTTACAGCAGATTTAAAATCTTCTTCTGATAATTTGTCAGCATCATATCTGTTTAAAATTCTGAGATTGGTAATATTAAATCTCAGGGCGGTTTGAATATCGCTTAAAACGGACTGAGCCTCAGTAGCAAATTCGGGTTTTTTTTCAACATAGATTCTGAATACAGGCATTTCAATCGACCTTTCTCCGCAGAATAAAAAATTTTGACCTTGTGCCTCTGCGGACGGCATATTATTTAATAATCTGACCAGTACAATAATCTGATGTACTATCTTCTATTCTAACATAAAAAATGGAATTACGCAAACTTTTTCTGAAATTTTTTTCAGGAATTTTTACAGGTGCATAATCAGGAGTATAACCGTTGTGAAAATCAGGACTTTTTTCACGTTCAAACAGAACAGGGAGAGTCATTCCAACTCTTGAACGCAGAAATTTTTCCTGCGAATTTACTGCAATCTGATTCATAATATGCCAGCGTTCAGATTTGATATTTTCGCTTATCTGATTAGGCATCTTGTCCGCAACAGTACCTTTTCTTCTTGAATATCTGAAAACGTGGATTTTTCCGAAATTCATTTTTTCAGCAAAATCAGCAGACTGTCTGAAATCTTCATCAGTTTCATCAGGAAATCCCACCATAATATCAGTAGTGATATTGCATACAGGAAAGGCTTTTCGTATGCGTTCAGCAAGCTGTGCATATTCAGATGAATTATATCTTCTGTTCATAGCTTTAAGAGTTCTGTCACAGCCACTCTGAAGTGAAAGATGAAACTGCGGACAGAATTTTTCAAAGGATTTGAGTTTATCAAGCTGTGAATCCGTTATCATTTCCGGTTCAAGAGAACTAAGTCGAACTCTTTCAATGCCTTCAGTATTACAGCATATTTCAACAGCATCAGCAAGATTTAAATTATATTCCTTTCCATAGAAGGCGAGATTTATTCCTGAAAGAACTACTTCCTTTATACCGTTCTGAGCTATTCCGAGAATTTCATTTTTAAGAACATCAGGGGATTTTGAACGTATTCTACCCCTTGCATACGGTATAATGCAGTATGAGCAGAAACAGTTACAGCCGTCCTGAATTTTTACGAATGCCCTTGTATTATCAGGAAATTCTGTACAGGTCATATCATCATAAATATCATCTTTTCTGTAACATTCAATAACGGAAATACGATTTCTGTTTTCAAGAAATTTTTCTATTATATCAGGAATATCCTGTTTGTTCTTAGTTCCTGTTATTATATCAATATCAGCAATTTTTTCTGAATCTTCAGGGAAAGCCTGAGGATAACAGCCCGTCAGAACCATAATACATTCAGAATTTTCACGCTTTACCTTTCTTATTGCTGAAAGCATACGGCTGTCGCCGGAAGAAGTAACAGTACAGCTGTTTACGATTACTATATCCGCTGTTTTATAGCTGTCTGAATTTTCAAATCCACGCTTTTTCATAATGCTTTTCAGGTATTCGGTTTCATAATGATTGACTTTACAGCCAAATGTCATATAGAATATTTTTAACATATTAACTCCTTATATATTATTTTGGATTTTATATCAAAAAAGTTATGTGAAAATGCTACAAAATAGTTACAAATTTTTTATGCATATATTACAGTTTGAATTAATGCATAAAAAACACCCTCTGTTTAGTATCCGTATTATACCGATTTAACGAAAATTTCCTAATCATCTTGACAAATCGCAATTTTAATGATATTATATAGGTGCAGTCAGAAAGAACTGCATAAACAATAAAAAATAGCAATATATACTACTGAATTTTTAGGAGGCATAGTTATGACAACATTTAAAATTTCCCTTCAGGCAATCAATGATGTAAAAGAATTCGTTAATACTGTTATGAAATATGATTTCGACATCGACCTCGTTTCCGGCAGATATGCTATTGATGCTAAGTCAATTATGGGTATATTCAGCCTTGACCTTTCAAAGCCGATTACTCTTAACGCTCACACTGATGATGCTTCTGCTCTCCGTGCTGACATCGACAAATTCATTATCAAGTAATAGCAATTTTCAGATATAAAGATTTAAATACACACCCGTTTTTAAGGCGATACAGTTTGTCACTGTGTCGCCGTATTTTTTTGCAAGCACTGAATTTAATTCTATCACAATGTTTATTTTATTTCAACCGTCATAATGCACATATTGAAATGAAAAATTTGTCTAATATGTATAGTAGACAAATCAGCTTTTTTGTGATAAAATTATCAATAGTATTTTTTTAAAAGGAGATTTTTTAAAATGGCTGAACTTAAATTTGAAATAACTCAGCATATCGGTGAAATATCTGAAAATGCTAAGGGCTGGAAAAAAGAACTCAATCTTGTAAGCTGGAATGACCGTGAACCTAAATACGATATTCGTGAATGGGCTCCTGACCACTCAAAAATGGGCAAAGGCTGTACTCTTACTACCGATGAAGTTGTTGCTCTTAAAGAAATCCTTGAAGGAATCGATTTTGATTCTTTCGATGAATAATCAGCTATGCTGTATATAGGCTGTCATCTTTCAGCATCTGAAGGATATGAGACAATGATAAATCAGGCTCTTTTGATAGATGCAAATACTTTTGCTTTCTTTACAAGAAATCCAAGAGGCGGAAATGCAAAAAGAATCAGTCCTGCTGATGTAAATAAATTTCTTGAAATTTATAAGCAGAAGAATTTCGGAAAGCTTGTCGCACATGCTCCGTATACAATGAATGCCTGTTCAGCAGACCAGAAAATCAGGGATTTTGCGGTCTTTGCTATGAAAGATGACATTAAAAGAATGGAATATACTCCGAATAATTATTATAACTTTCACCCCGGCTCTCATGTAAAACAGGGTGCTGAAGTCGGCATAAAGCTCATTTCTGAACAGCTTAATACTGTTCTCACTCCTGAACAGACTACAACCGTTCTGCTTGAAACAATGGCAGGAAAAGGTTCTGAAGTAGGAAGAAATTTTGAAGAAATTCAGGAAATTATCAAACGTACAGAGCTTAAAGAAAAACTCGGTGTATGCCTTGATACTTGTCATGTATGGGACGGCGGTTATGATATAGCCGGAAATCTTGAAAATGTTCTTGAAAGTTTTGATAAAATTATCGGACTTGAAAAACTGAAAGCAGTTCATCTTAATGACAGCCTTAATCCTATGGGTTCGCATAAGGACAGACATGCAAGAATAGGTGAGGGGACAATAGGTCTTGATGCTCTTATAAAAGTAATCAATCACCCTGCACTGAAAAATCTTCCGTTTATCCTTGAAACTCCTAACGATATGGAAGGCTATAAAAGAGAAATTGCACTTTTGCGTAAAAATTATTCTGATTAAGGGCAGATTTATTCTGCCCTTTTTTCATTCAAGAATAACAGTAAAAGGGCCGTCATTTAAAAGTTCCACTTTCATATCAGCACCGAAAATTCCCGTCTGAACATTTTCAATGCTTTTTTTGCAGTATTCTGTAAAGAAGTTATAAAGACGTTCAGCATCATCAGGTTTTCCTGCCTGTATGAAATTCGGACGGTTTCCCTTACGACAGTCCGCATAAAGAGTGAACTGCGAAACAATAAGAAGTTCTCCGCCGACATCTTTAAGAGAAAGATTTATTTTTCCGTTTTCATCAGAAAAAATCCGGAGCTTTATAAGCTTGTCCGCAATTCTTATGCAGTCATTTTCAGTATCTTCAAGACCTACACCAAGAAGAACAAGAAATCCCTGATTTATCTGACCGCATATTTTTCCGTCAACAGTTACACTTGCATGAGATACTCTCTGAATTACAGCTTTCATAATTTTATACCTTTATCTGTGAGAAAATTTCACCTATATTTCCGTTTAATTTCAGATTTGCAATTCTGTCTGCGGAAGTAGGTGATTTATTTATTAAAACAAGATTGTCGCCTCTGAAATACTGAATAAGCGAGGCAGCAGGATATACATTCAGTGAAGTTCCGCCTATAATAAGCGTATCACAGTGTGCGATTGAATTTATAGAATTATTGAGTATTTCGTTATCAAGTCCCTCCTCATAGAGAACAACATCAGGTTTTATAATTCCTCCGCAGGTACATTTCGGAACGCCTGAACTTTTCTTTATATAATCAGCATCAAAGAATTTTCCGCATTCCATACAGTAATTGCGGTGAATACTCCCATGAAGTTCATAAACCTTAACACTTCCGGCTTTCTGATGAAGTCCGTCAATATTCTGAGTTACAATTGCTTTAAGGATACCGGCTTTTTCAAGTTCCGCAAGCTTTAAATGGGCATTGTTCGGAAGTGCATCAGTGCAGAGCATTTTTTCACGATAAAACTTATAAAATTCCTCTGTTTTTTTCATGAAAAATGTGTGGCTCAGAATAGTTTCAGGCGGATAGTCATATTTCTGGTGATATAGTCCGTCAACACTTCTGAAATCCGGTATACCGCTTTCAGTTGAAACACCTGCACCTCCGAAAAAAACGATATTTTCCGAACTGTCAATAATTTTCTGAAGTTTCTGAATATCCATAAAAATCAATCCTCCGTATTCTTGAATTTATAATATCTGCAAAAATAATTCAACGGGCATTTACTGCATTTTGGTTTGCGTGCAGTACATATATCACGTCCGAACTGGACTGTCTGATGACAGAAACGTGAAGAAACATCAGGCGGAATAAGCTGTACAAGGTCTTTTTCAACCTTGAAAGGCTCTGTATTTTCAGTAAGTCCGAGTCTGCCCGTAATTCTTATGCAGTGAGTATCAGTTACGATTGCAGGTTTTCCCCATACATCGCCCATAATGAGATTAGCAGTTTTTCTGCCTACTCCTGCAAGAGATGTAAGTTCCTCCATAGTTTCCGGAAGTTCACCGTTATATTTTTCAATAAGAGTTTTTGCCATATCTTTTATATTTTTTGCTTTTGTATGGTAAAATCCGCAAGGTTTTACGTCCTGTTCAAGTTCAGACAAATCAGCATCAGCAAATGACTGCAAATCAGGATATTTTTTAAACAGTGATTCTGTAACAATATTCACTCTTGCATCAGTGCATTGTGCGGAAAGTCTGACAGCAATAAGAAGCTGATAATTATGTTCATATTTAAGGGAACATTTTATATCAGGATACAGCTTTTCAAGTTCTTGAACAGCAAGCAAAGCTGTTTCTTTTTTGTCCATTTTTCAATCCTCCGTTTTTGAATATTATATCACAGTATGAAAAAAAATACAATAGAATTTGACAATTGAACAGAAATATGGATTTTTTTTTAAAAAGCTATTGACAGAATGTGAAAAAGATGTTATAATAAAGCAGTTTTTTTGTGTTGCTTTAAAAGGTTAAAGCAATAAATTATAAGAAAGTGAGGCTTTTTATGAACACTCAGGCATCAACAATTTTTATTCTTGTAATCTATATCATAATTATGCTTGGTATAGGTTTCTACACTGCAAAACGTACAAAATCAGTAAGTGACTTTGTACTGGGCGGAAGAAATGTAGGCTCGTGGCTTACAGCTTTTGCTTATGGAACATCTTATTTTTCAGCGGTTGTATTTATCGGATATGCCGGTCAGTTCGGCTGGAATTTCGGAATATCTTCAACATGGATTGGAATAGGAAATGCCGTTATAGGAAGTATGCTCCCATGGATTATAATGGGTAAGCGTACAAGGCTTATGTCAAATCATCTCGGAGCTAAAACAATGCCGGAATTTTTTGAAAAGCGTTTTAATTCTCCGAAACTCAAGCTTGTTTCTGCTGTAATCGTATTTGTATTTCTTATACCATATACTGCATCAGTATATAATGGTCTTTCAAGACTTTTCAGTATGGCTTTCAATCTTGGTGAAAACGGATATGCATATATAATAATTGCAATGGCAGTACTTTCAGCCGTATATGTAATTCTCGGTGGATATTCCGCAACAGCTATAAACGACTTTATTCAGGGTATTGTAATGCTTGTCGGAATCTCAGCAGTAGTATACTGTACTGTAAAGCATGCAGGAGGATTTTCAACAGCTCTTGAAAATCTCGGCGAAATTGAAGGAACTGAAAAACTTAATACTGTATTCGGCCCTGACCCATGGAATCTTTTCGGAGTTGTAATTCTTACATCTCTCGGAACATGGGGACTTCCTCAGATGGTTCAGAAGTTCTATGCAATAAAGGACGAAAAATCTATCGCAAAAGGTACTATCATATCAACAATATTTGCACTTGTAGTTGCAGGCGGTTCATACTTTATGGGAGGATTTATCCGTCTTTACTGTTCTGTTACAGGTGAAGAAGGAAAAGCATCTGTAAATGTAATAAACGGCAGACCTGAATATGATTCAATGGTTCCTGCACTTCTTGACAAGGCTCTCCCTGATATGCTTATAGGACTTGTTGTAATGCTTGTTCTTTCAGCATCTCTTTCAACGCTCTCATCACTTGTTCTGACATCAAGTTCAACGCTTACAATTGACCTTATAAAGCCACGAACAAAGAATATGACTGAAAAGAAAGAAGTTTTTATTTTAAGAATCCTTATAGCAATATTCCTTATAATATCAGTAATTATAGCTCTTAATAAAAATTCTTCAATAACAACTCTTATGTCATATTCATGGGGTGCATTGTCAGGAGCATTTTTAGGGCCTTTCCTCTATGGACTTTTTTCAAAGAAAATCACATCAGCATCATGCTGGGCAAGCTTTACAGCAGGTCTTGGAGTAACAATAATTCATATGGTACTTTTCGGATTTGGATTTTCTGCATTTGACGGTCTTAAACAGAGTATTGCCGGACTTAATCTTCCGATAAATATCCTTTCACCGATTAATGCCGGAGCATTTTCAATGATACTTTCACTTATAATAGTACCTGTTGTAAGTATGTTCACAAAGAAACCTGATGAAAAAACAATTGAAAACGCTTTTGAAAGTCTTAAAAACAATAGTAAGTTGTAATGCAGATGCATACAAAGGAGAAGTTGGAGTGCTTAATATAATTATTGAGAGCAATTATGAAGAAACATGCAAAAGGTTGCCTGATAGGATATCAAATGTAAGGGATTACTTTGATACAAGTTATGAGCCTGAGTGGTTTGATGATGAATTCGTAAGAAAAATAATTAAGGACATAGATAATACAACGGTGGTATCAGGTATAAATTTATATAATGAGGTGTTGTTGGGTATATCACCGGAAAGTTTATCAAGTGGTTCAAAAGCATTAATCATACTTTTTGAAGAGGACTATATAGTGAATGGTGACAGGCTTGGTGATAATTGCATTGAACTTCTGCTTGAAATAGCTAAGCATAAAGATATAACAATTACTACATCTCATATATTACCATTGCCAATTTCTGATAAATTGCCAGTTAAAATGGTAGTACATGGATATGGTGAAATAAATAGCAAAAAAGAATTTGTAGATGTCTTTGTAAATGAAGTTTACGGTGAGGGTGAAGCTTTGAAGGACATTGAAGGAAACAGATTGGACATGAGTATTGATATAAGCATTAAATCTAAAAGACTTGAGTATGAGTTTGAAATTAAAGAAAAAGTAACTTTCATCTTAGGTGATAGTGCTACAGGTAAGACTAAAATGGTATCTTTAATTAATAACTTAAATAATCCATCTGTTAAAATTAATGTATCTAATGGTTTTGATTTAATAAGCATAAGTGAATCTGAGTTTTCAAAGTTTATAAAGCACGCCAATAGAAGAATACAGGAAAATAATTATAGTAGCTTAAAGGAATATTGGGCTAACAAGGATAATTTTCCTATTGTAAATTCTGTAATAGTAATAGACGATGAGAATTTTGTAGAAAGCAATGAGTTTTCCACATTTGTAAATGCTGACAAATACAACTACTACATAATAATAAATAGAACGCAGATATCAAAAATAAGTTATTCCGTATATGAAGTTTACACTCTTAAAACTAATGGTAAGTCACATTGGTTAGAGAGAAAATACAATTTACCAGTTGGTGCAATGCATTAGAGAAAAAGAAATACCCGTCAATGACGGGTATTTTTCATTATGAAATGGTTTTGCCTTTTTTCTTTTTACGGCTTTCGATAGGTTTTTCCGAACCGCCTTTATCTTCAAACAGAGATTCTTCAGTGCTTGTATTTCCCTGAAGTTCAGGATTGATTTCGCCTTTTTCTTCATAATACGGGTTGATTACATATTTCTGAATTACAGGATAACTCCTGAAACATATCAGAAAAGCATTGAACGCAAACGGAAAGAACGGCAGAATATATATAAAAGCAAAGTTGATGAAAAATATAAGGAAAAGCATAACAGCAGTTATTGCACCGATTAAAAGAAATGTGATGAAATTTCTTTTAAGTTCAACAAACATCAGTGCAAATGAATTTTTGAATATATTTTTAAGTGAGAGGTCTGTTGATACAAGCATAGGGAACATATAGAAGTTCATCATTATAAATGTAACCCCGACACTAAGACTTATAGCAAGAAATACATACATAATTTTACTGCCTGTCTGATTGGCAAGAGCCGGATAAACCCACATTCCTGCAATAATCGAGCTTAAAAGAAGAACATCAATAATTCCGATAATGCAGGCATTTTTGAAATTTGATTTGAATGTCTGTGTAAAATCGGATATTATAAAGGAATGTTTGTCCTGTGAGAAATTTTTCATAATCTTGAATACTCCCGAAGTGGCAGGCCCCCAGAGTGCGAGAAACAGAACAATCATTATTCCGCCAAGTATAAGAGCAATGTTTTTGTTGCTTACATATGCAAAAAAGGTAAAGGCGAAAAGAATCGGAAGATAGAAAAGTGAATAAAGAAGATTTACTTCTATAATTTTCCAGAATCTTACACCGAGAATTTCAAAAAAGAGCCTTATACCCTTTTGATTTGAATTTTTTGCAATTCCTGAACCGGCACTTTCATAATCTTTTCTGAATATGCCCAAATTCAACACTCCTAACAAAAGAATTTTTACATCAGCCGAAAAGGTAGTTTATACCGCAGTCGGCACAGGCTGTCAGAAGTGAAAACAGTATAAGAACTATAAACTTTATACAATAAAGACGGATATATTTTGTCATGTTTTCCTGAACATTGTCTTTGAAAATATATCCGTATACTATATTTGAAAGTCTGAGAGATTCTCTGACAGCAAGCATAATTATAAATGAAGTTGCAAGAATTTTCGGAACTATGAAAAGCATAGTGATATAAAATCCGCTTTTCCCGAAAGAAAGATATGTAAGAGCTGTTGAAAAGCCTATGCCGAATCCTCTGTAAATAAGAACAAGAACAGAGAGAGGCTGTCCGACCGCAAAAAATCCGGTACAGAATATGATTCCGAGTATACCGCTTAAAGAAAGGAAAGTATTCCTTAATATTTCAAGAAGTGTATTTCCGGCAAAGAGAGGGGAGATATACTGATTTGCAAGCGGTAAATTTTCAAGAAATCCGGCTGAAACGGCAGTAAAGCTTCCTGTCAGTATTCCGACAGCAAGAACAGCAGTCATACATATAAAAAACGTCCTGTTTTTTGGGTTAGTCATTTTGCATCAATCCTTTCATATCTATAAAAAAATTATATGCTGTATGAAAAGGATTAATGCAGATTGTAAATCAGTTATTTTGAAAGCTCATATGCACGTTTTGTGCATCTTTCGCAGGCATCGTTTACAGTATCAGTAAGTTTTCCCTCATAAAGAGCATCAAGACCGGCAAGAGTAGTTCCTCCCGGAGAAGATACCATTTTTATAAGTTCATCAATAGTGTATCCTGAATCTGTAATCATTTTTGCAGAACCGATAAGAGCCTGTGCAAACATACTCTTTACGGCATCAGGTTCAATTCCAGCCTTTTCACCGTATTCGATAAAGCCCTTTGCAAAAAGATATATAAATGCAGGACTACTGCTGTTTACAGCAATAATTTCCTTCATTTTGTTTTTAGGAATAACGGCAATTTTACCGCATACGGCAAAAATATCGCAGATAAGCTTGAATTCTTCATCAGAAACCTTATCATTTCTTGAAAGTGCAGATGCACCTTCGCCGAGAAGAAGCGGTGTATTAGGCATAACCAGAATAACCTTTGCATCGGAAATTGTTTTGGAAACAATGTATTCATCAGAAATTCCCGCAGCAATTGAAACAATTACATTATCGGAAGAAATTTTTTCGGAAACAGTTTCCAGAACGCCTTCAATAACCTGTGGCTTTACGGCAAGGAAAACGTATTTGCATTTTTCAACAATTTCGTTTTCACCTGAACATATTTCAATGCCGTATTTTTTAAGTTCATTGGTTTTATCAGAGAGCTTGTCGAAAGCGAAAAGCTGTATATTTTTCATACTGCTTTTAGCGATACCTTTCATAATGGCAGAACCCATATTTCCTGCACCGATAAAACCTATATTTATTTTTTCCTGCATTTTAAAAAACACCTTTCAAAAGAAAATATTACAGAATATATTATAACGCAGAAAAAGTATAATTTCAAGAGGGAAACACAAAAAAGTTTTTTATTCAATTTCGTTTAGCTGATTGAATATATTCTGCATTTTTTCATCTGTCTGTGATATTGTGTCAGCACATTTGCGGAGTTCCTCAGCGAGTTCCTTTGAAACTGTGTTGTTTGTCTTGTATTTGAGCTGATGTTCCAGACTTGCCCAGAAATCCATAGCAATAGTTCGTATCTGAATTTCAACAGGAGCATACTGTTTTGAATTTGAAAGATAGACAGGTATATTCAGAATCATATGATAACTTCTGTAACCGCTTGCCTTTGGGTATTTGATATAATCCTTTATTTTTATTGGTACAAATTCATCGTGACAGGTGAGAAGTTCGGCAATGGAATAAATATCGTTTACATAATAGCATATAACTCTTATTCCTGCCATATCAAGCAGATTTTTCTTTGCGGATTCAGTAGTCAGGGGCAGACCTTTTTTCTTCAGTTTTCCTATGATTGACTGCGGTGATTTAAGTCTGCTTTCTATGTTATGTATAGGGTTTCTTTTGAATTTAACGCTGAATTCGTTGTCCAGTATGTTAAGCTGTGTTGTGACTATATCTATTGCAGAGTTATAAAGATGCTGGAGCTGAAGAAATTCAAAAAAAGAATCATAAGCTGTCTGATTAGAAATAGCCGGAATTTTTTTTATTGTTTCGAGATAAAATTCTTTTTCGTCCATAATGACAGATTTACCTTCCTTTCGTCATATATAATAATATTATATCAAGGTTATTATAAAATGTCAACAAAAATTTCTGATAAAATTTCGGCTTTATTGTCGTTTTTATGTTTGTGAAAAATTATAATATAAAGCACTTATTTCCTATTGCATTTTCTGAAAAATTATAGTATAATGGTATATGCCCTTTCAGTTGTACTGTGAACTGCGAAGCAGTATATCTGAAAAGAAATTTTCGCAGATGGAGATATAAAGGTTTTTTATGGAAGAAAAAAATAATAAAGATTCAAAAAATGTTTTCTATACCATTGCTATGAGAGGAATGGTTGCATTTCCTAAAATGGTTATGCACTTTGATGTTGCAAGAAAAAAATCTGTCGAAGCTGTCGAAAGAGCTATTAAAACAGGCAGTAAGATTTTTCTTGTTGCACAGCAGAATATTTCAGACGGTGAACCTGAAAGAGATAATCTTTATGATATAGGTGTAATTGCTGAAATAAAACAGGTTCTTAAAATGCCTGACAGTCAGGTTATGAAAGTTCTTATTGAGGGACTTTATCGTGCTGAAATTATTGATTTTGAAGATGACGGAAACGTTATGACTTCAAAAGTCAAGAGAATCCCGAATTATTCAAAAATAAACCCTGATGACAACATCAGGATTGAAGCACTTATGCGTTCCCTTAAAGATGAATTTGAACGTTACAGCACATTCTTTGAAAGAATGCCGAAAGAACTTGTGGCATCAGTTCTTTTTGAAGAATCTCCTGTAAAGCTTTTTGAGGCAATAACTTTTAACTGTAATATAGAATATCGTGAAAAACAGATGCTTCTTGAAGAAACCTCTGTAATCGGAAAACTTTCAATGCTTCTTGAATCGCTTTCAAATGAAAATGAAATACTTGAAGTTGAAACTCAGATAAACCAGCAGACAAGGGAGAATATTGACAAAGGTCAGAAGGAATATTTCCTGCGTGAACAGATGAGAGTTATTCAGGAACAGCTCGGCGAAAGCGATTCAGATGATGTATTTGAATATTTTTCAAAAATTGAAAATCTTAAAATTGATGAAAAAAGCAGAGAAAAGCTTTTGAAAGAAGCTGATAAGCTTTCAAAAATGAGTCCGGCATCTCAGGAATCATTTGTAATTAAAAATTACCTCGATACCTGTCTTGAACTGCCCTGGGGAAAATATTCAAAATCAAAAATATCTATGCAGAAATCAGAGGATATTTTGAATAAAGAGCATTACGGCCTTAAAAAGGTAAAGGAACGCATACTGGAATATATTGCTGTGCATATGCTCAACCCGAATGTAAAAGGTCAGATTATATGTCTTGCAGGCCCTCCCGGAATAGGAAAAACATCAATAGCAAAATCTCTTGCAAAAGCTATGGGAAGAAAATATGCAAGAGTATCACTCGGCGGTGTCAACGATGAATCCGAAATAAGAGGTCACCGCAAAACATATGTGGGTGCTATGCCCGGAAGAATTATAAATGCACTTATTCAGGCAGGAACTGCAAATCCGCTTATTCTTTTCGATGAAATCGACAAACTCAGCAGTAATATAAAGGGTGACCCCTCCGCAGCTATGCTTGAAGTTCTTGACAGTGAACAGAATAATGCTTTCTGTGACCACTTTATAGAAGTTCCGTTTGACCTCAGCAAAGCCGTATTTATTACTACTGCAAATAATGTTTCCGCAATCCCTCAGCCACTTCTTGACCGTATGGAAGTAATTGAGCTTACAAGCTATACTGCTGAAGAAAAATTCCATATTGCAAGAGAACATCTCATTCCGAAACAGATTAAGGAAAACGGTCTTAAAGCTTCGCAGATTAAAATTTCTGATGATGCTGTCAATGATGTCATTGCTCATTATACAAGAGAAGCAGGTGTAAGAGGCCTTGAAAGATATATTTCATCTCTTTGCAGAAAATCAGCAAGAATAATTGCATCAGGTGACGCAAAGAAAGTGAATATAAAATCCAGTAATCTTACTGAATTTCTTGGTTCATACAAATATCTTGATGACCTTAAATCAAAGAAAAATCAGGTCGGAGTTGTAAACGGTCTTGCTTGGACATCTGTCGGAGGAGTGCTGATGCCTCTTGAAGTTCTTATTTTAAAAGGCAAAGGTGCTGTTGAAATTACCGGTTCTCTTGGAGATGTTATGAAAGAAAGTGCAAAGCTTGCTGTAAGCTATACAAGAAGTATTGCAGAAAAATATAATATCAATCCTGATTTTTACAAGGAAAATGATATTCATATTCATGCTCCGGAAGGTGCTGTTCAGAAAGACGGGCCGTCTGCCGGCGTTACTATGACAACTGCTCTTGTATCTGCACTTTCAGGAATACCTGTAAGGTCAGATGTTGCTATGACAGGTGAAATCACACTTCATGGAAACGTTCTCCCCATAGGAGGACTTAAAGAAAAAACAATGGCTGCTTATAAGGCGGGCATAAAGACAGTCATAATTCCGGCTGATAATAAACCGGATTTGGAAGAAACTGACAGCGTTGTAAGAGAATCAATTAATTTCGTTTATGCTGAAAATATTGAACAGGTTCTTGATACTGCTCTTGCAAAATAAAATTATCCTGAAGAAAGGAGAAATTTGAGATGAATTACAACAAAGCTGAATTTTATTCCTCTTACGGAAAATTTTCACAGATTCCTCCATGCGACAGAATTGAAATTGCTTTTGCGGGACGTTCAAACGTTGGAAAATCAACTCTTATAAACAAGATTTTCAACCGTAAAAATCTTGCGAGAGTAAGTTCTGTTCCCGGAAAAACTGCTACAATAAATTTTTACAGTCTTGAAAATATTTACTTTGCAGACCTCCCCGGATACGGCTATGCAAAGGTTGCAAAATCTGAAAAAGAACGCTGGTCAGAACTTATTGAGGGATACCTCAATTCTGACAGGGATATAAGACTTGTATTTTCACTGATAGATATGCGTCACCCGCCTACTGCTGATGACATTCATATGATAAACTATCTTATCGAATCAGAACTTCCGTTTGTAATAGTTCTCACAAAGGCTGACAAGCTGAAAAAAACAGAACGTGAAAGACGTATGGAGGCACTGAAAACTGAAATTCCGTATTACGACCAGATTCACATAGTACCGTTTTCCTCAATGACTTTTGAAGGCGTTGAGGAAATACGCAGTATTATAGATGAAATCTCGGCTGATGAATAAATAATCCCTGAAAGGAAGTAAAAAAATGTTTGTATCTGAAAATTTATCAGTAAACGAAAAGGGACACCTTACAGCAGGCGGTATTGATACCGTTGAACTCGCAAAGAAATATGGTACTCCTCTTTATGTTATGGACGAACAGCTTATAAGAAAATCATGCAGAAGCTTTAAGTCCAGTATTGACAAATTCTACGGCGGAAATGGTCTTGTATGCTATGCAAGCAAAGCTTTCTGCTGTAAGGAAATGTGCAGAATTATGAAAGAGGAGGGAATAGGTCTTGATGTTGTTTCAATCGGTGAACTTTACACAGCTGTAAAATCCGGTTTTGACTGCGATAAAATCTGTTTCCATGGCAATAACAAGACAAATGAAGAACTTGAATTTGCTGTTGAAAACAATATCGGTCACATCATTGTTGACAATATTTCCGAACTTGAAAGACTCAGTGCAATCGCAAAGGCAAAGGGCGTAACTGCAAAGATTATGTTCAGAATCAAGCCCGGAATTGATGCACATACGCATAATTTTGTAAAGACAGGTCAGATTGACAGTAAATTCGGATTTGCTCTTGAAACAGGAGAAGCTTTTGATGCAGTAAAGAAAGCTGTTGAATCTGAAAATATCATTCTCAGAGGTCTGCACTGCCATATCGGTTCACAGATTTTTGATATAGAACCATTTGAATCTGCATCTGAAGTAATGCTGAAATTTATAGCAAAGATTAAGAATGAACTCGGTTTTGAAATCAAAGAACTTAATCTCGGCGGAGGATTCGGTATAAAATATCTCGAATCACATGACCCTGTTCCGTATGAAACATATATGGAGAGAGTTTCTGAAACTGTTCACAAATGCTGTAAGGAACTTGAAATAAATCTTCCGTTTATTCTTATAGAACCGGGACGTTCAATTGCAGGCCCTGCCGGAATTACTCTCTATACTGTCGGTGCAAGAAAAGAAATCCCGAATATCCGTACATATGTATCAATTGACGGCGGTATGTGCGATAATCCGAGATATATTCTTTATCAGTCAGAATATGAGGCAATTGTTGCAAACAAGGCTTCACAGCCAAGAGATGAAAAGGTTACTATTGCCGGAAAGTGCTGTGAAAGCGGTGACTTAATCGGTGAGAATATGCCTTTACAGCATGCTGAATCAGGTGATATTATTGCCGTATGTGCAACTGGTGCATATAACTATTCTATGTCGTCAAACTACAACAGAATACCAAAACCTCCTGTTGTATTTATAAATAACGGTGAATCAAGAATAGTTATCAAAAAGGAAACACTTGATGATATTATCAGAAATGATATTTGATGACAGACAAAAAAACGGACAGTCTTTAATGACTGTCCTGTTTTTTTTATTCTTTTGATTCAAAAAGCGATTCAATTTCATGTTTTTTCGGCCTTGACATAAGAATACCAAGTGATTTTCTTACATCACCGCCACAGAAAAGAACATTATAAAGCTGTTCTGTAATAGGCATCTCAACGCCGATTTCTTTAGCAAGTTCATGTGCAGTTTTACAGCAGTAATAGCCTTCAACTGTTCCGACTTTTTTTACAGCTTCATCAGGAGTTAATCCCTGACCGATAAGTATTCCGGCACGTCTGTTTCTGCTGTGCATGCTTGTGCAGGTGACTATTAAATCTCCTATACCCGTAAGACCGCTGAACGTTTCAATATGACCGCCCATAGCTTTTCCAAGACTTGCTATTTCGTGTATTCCTCTTGTCATAAGTGCAGCCTTTGTATTGTCACCGTATCCAAGACCGTCACATATTCCTGCACAAAGAGCAATGATATTTTTTAAAGCTCCGCCAAGTTCACAGCCTGTCACATCATTATTTATGTATATTCTGAAAACGTTGTTTGAAAGTGTTTCCTGAACATATTCAGCATATTTTATATTTTCTGATGCTGATACAACTGTTGTCGGAATAGCTCTTGCTACTTCTTCAGCATGTGAAGGACCTGAAAGAATTACAATTCTGTCAGAATTAAGTTCCTCTTTAAGAACAGTGCTGAGAAGTTTCAGAGAACCTTCCTCAATGCCTTTTCCTGTATTGACTATAATCATATGGTCATCAATATAATTCTTAGCTTCACGGGCAACGTTTCTTACAAAACTTGAAGGAATCCCGAAAATAAGCATATCACAGCCGGATACACAGGAAATATCACTTGAGAGTTTTATTCTCTCTGAAATCGGAACTCCGGGGAGTTTCTGCACATGTTCACCTTTGGCACGTATGCTGTCAATTTCACTTTGAAATTTTGACCATACTGTAACATCATGACCATATTTTTCAGCCATTACAGCAAGACTTAATCCAAATCCGCCTGAACCTAAAATAGTTATTTTTGCCATTCTTTACTGCACCTCACTTTTTTGAACTCAATGAAAATTTATTTTCAACGCCGTTTCTAAGGCGTTCTATATTAGATTTATGCATATATATTACTACTGATGCCATCAGAAGTGAAAGGACTGAATATAAAAGTGCAAATTTTATATCAGTATGATGTATGAAATAGTGTACAAGAAACGTTGCAAAAGGGGCAAAGCCTGCTGATATTATAGATGCAAGTGATACATATTTTGAAAATGAAAGAATTATTATAAACATAAGAATCAGTACTGCGAAGGTAGGAGGGTCTGTTGCGAGGAATATTGATACTCCCACAAGCACACCCTTTCCGCCCTTGAATCCGTAATATATGGGGAAAATATGTCCCATTATTGCAAAAAATCCTGCAATATAGCCGATATAATGAGTATCTCCGCCGTCTATTCCTGCGTCCATAAGCGAACATATAAGACGTGAGAGAACAACGGAAATTACACCCTTTGACAAATCTCCTATGAGCGTAAGAACTGCACAGCCTTTTCCGAAACATCTCAAAGTATTTGTAAGACCTGCATTTTTACTTCCGAAATTTCTTATATCCTCACCTTTAAGAAGTCTGACGGTAATTATTGCAAAATTACAGCTTCCAAGAAGATAGCTTATAACTCCTGCAATAATACATGACAAAAGTATCATCATTTGTCATTTCCTCCACGTTCACGTACAATAAACCTTACAGGAGTTCCCTCAAGTCCGAATGTTTCACGAATCTGATTTTCAAGGTATCTCTGATATGAGAAGTGAAACAAATCAGCACGGTTTACAAATGTTACGAATGTAGGCGGTTTTGTTGAAGGCTGTGTCATATAGTAGATTTTAAGCCGTCTGCCCTTGTCAGAAGGTGGCTGAACACGGGTTGTTGCATAGGCAAGAACATCATTGAGCATACCTGTTGAAATTCTCATTGAATTCTGGTCAAAGGTATATTTTATAAGTTCAAAGAGCTTTTCAACACGCTGACCGGTTTTAGCTGATATGAATACAAACGGAACATATGACATAAAGCTGAAATCATTTTCAAGCTTTTTGCGGTATTCCTGCATAGTCTTGTCAGTTTTTTCAACAGCGTCCCATTTATTTACGGCTACAACGCAAGCCTTGCCCTGTTCGTGAGCATATCCTGCAACTTTTGAATCCTGTTCAGTGAAACCTGTTTCAGCATCTATTACGATAACACATACATCGGCTCTGTCTACTGACATATATGCCCTCAGAACGCTGTAATGTTCAATTTTTTCATTTACCTTTGATTTTCTTCTTATACCTGCTGTATCAATGAAAACGAATTTCCCATGTTCATTTTCTATGACTGTATCTGTTGCATCTCTTGTAGTTCCTGCTATGTTGGAAACGATAACACGTTCTTCACCGGCAATTCTGTTTATAAGTGAAGATTTTCCGACATTCGGCTTTCCTATAACGGCAACCTTGATATATTCTTCATCATAGTCTTCAGCATTTTCATCAGGAAAATACTTGAAAATTTCATCAAGCAAATCGCCTGTTCCATGACCATGTGCAGATGAAATCGGGAACGGTTCGCCAAGCCCGAGATTATAGAATTCATAAAGTTCAAGAGGCGGTTCACCGAGAGAATCACATTTGTTTACGGCAAGTATAACAGGTTTACCGCTTTTTAAAAGCATACTTGCAACATTATGGTCATCAGCAGTAACACCGCATTTTATATCTGTTACAAAAACAATGACATCAGCCTTTTCAATTGCAATTTCAGCCTGCCTTCTCATCTGTGAAAGTATGACATCATTGCTCTGCGGTTCGATACCGCCTGTATCAACTATCATAAATTCACGGTTTCTCCATTCGCATTTTGAATATATGCGGTCACGGGTTACTCCCGGGGTATCCTCAACTATTGAGAGTCTTTGTCCGATTAATTTATTAAAAAGAGTAGACTTTCCGACATTTGGTCTGCCTACAACTGCTACTACCGGTAACGGCATAATTTATCAATCTCCTTTCTGTTAAAACGAAATTCCGAGGATTGCATCAAGAAGTGCAAATCCGTCATTATCAACTGCTGTAACCTTTAAATCAAGCTTGTTTTCAACATCACTTACAGTCAGGTCATCTAAGAATATATCAGTGTCACGTCTGAGCATAGATGAAGAAATAAGAAGTTCTGTTCCGAGGTCTTTCCGGAGAGCTGTTTTATAATATCGGTTGCGGTGACAAGACCTGTTACAGTAATAGTTTCTCCGAAAAAGTCATTTCGTATGCTGTATACATTACATTCAAGTCCGGAATATTTTTCTTCTGCCATAACAGCAAGCCTTTTTATTGTATCATATGCAGAATATCCCGTAGCAATTGAAATTTTGCGTTTATGGTTGTCATAGTCCGCACATTCAAGAGCCTGCATAAATTCATCATCTATCGAACGCAGCATTCCTACACCGTTTTCATACTGTGAAAAATCCTCATAGTAATCTGAAGTGGGAATTTTACGTTCTGCAATAAGAAAAAATTCATCAGAAGGGAATACAAGTCTTGTTCCATATTTTTTAAGAAATTCATTCTGAAATCTGCTGATAATATCGAGAGCATCTCCTGCTGTTTTTTTATTGAAAGTTTTCAGAGGGAAAAGTCCGTCACGGAATTTTGAAAGCCCGACAGGAACTACTGCAATACTTGAAATATTCGGCATCATATTTCCCAAATCTGTAAGACTTCTTTCAAGTTCAGCACCGTCATTGAGTTCAGGACAGAGAACTATCTGGCAGTTGAGTTTTATTCCGCTGTCAGTCATCTGCTTGAGATATTTAAGCTTATCGCCTGCAAAACGGTTATTCATCATCTTACAGCGGAGTTCCGGATTAGTGGTATGAACGGAAACATTTATATTGAGTTTCATATCAATGATTCTGTCAATATCAGACTGTCCGAGATTAGTTAAAGTGACATAGTTTCCCTGTAAAAATGAAAGTCTTGCATCATCGTCCTTGAAATAGAGCGTATCACGCATACCTTCAGGCATCTGGTCTATAAAGCAGAAAACGCATTTATTATGGCATGTACGTTTTTTGTCCATAAGAAAGCTTTCTGATTCAATACCCAAATCGTCATATTCACTTTTTTCGATATTGACAGTAAATTCTGTTCCGTTTCGTGAAATAACCAGAGCCAGTTCATTTTCTGCCGAATAGTACATATAGTCAAGAACATCATTTATTCTGTGGCCGTTTATGCTTATGAGAGAATCTCCGGCATTGATTTTATGTGTTCTGTATGCCGGAGTATCCGGAATAATTTCTTTGATTTTTATCATCAGACAAACTCACCTTTTAAAAAATTTTTTCCGGACGGATAAAGTCCATAACAAAAAAGAGAGAAAGATTGCTCCTCCTCTCCTCCTGACATATAAGGAAAAACGGCTGAATTATTCAGCGTCCATTTTAAGAACCTCAACGCCCTTGTAGAAACCGCAGTTCTTGCAAACCTTATGCGGAGCTTTTATAGCACCACAGTGGTCACACTTGCACATAGCAGGCATATCGAGCTTCCATACACTTGAACGTCTTTTATCACGTCTTGCCTTAGAAGTTTTTCTCTTTGGTACAGCCATTACCGGCACCTCCTTATTCAACGCATTATTTATCTGATAATGCAGATTATTTCAGACAATTGCATTCAGATTCATTAAGGTCACACCCGCAGTTCATACAGAGTCCTTTGCAGTCATCTTTGCAGAGCTGTTTTGAAGGCATTTCCAGAATCAAATCCATAATGGCAATATCATTTAAATCAATGCTCTCTTTTTCGGCAACAATATATTCATCGTTATCCTCTTTATCGAGAGAAGAAACGACAGTATGGCAGAAACAGTAGCTGAAATTTCTGTCAAGTTCTTTAAGACAGCGGTCACAGGTTATATGCAGGGTAAAGTCTGCTGAAAATTCAAGTGTGACAATACCGGCTCTGTTGCAGATTTCGCCTTTTATATGAACAGGTGATGCAAAGGAAAGACCATTGACATCTGAAAGCTCGTCCGGCGTAATATTGTAATCAATATTTTTACGTTCACCGGTAATATTGAAAAGCTGTTTTAAATTAATAATCATAGTACTGAACCTCTGGAGCATTACAGATTATATTATACACTAACATAAACAATCTGTCAATAGGGATTTCAAAAATTTTTTTAAGGCGGAGGAAAATATTCGCTCCGCCCGAGGAGAGTTAAAAGCTTACTTTATAAACTTTGTAACGTTTTCAGGGAGTTCTGAATTATCAGCAGAAATTGTGAATACAACTTCAGTATCTTCACCTGTAAGCTTGTCAATCTTGTTGAGGAGTTCACCGAGCATATTGAAATCGTAACCACAGATTTTAAGGATACCGTCAATGAAGATTTCCTTTATATCGTAGTTTCCGGCGAGCATACCGGCAACGAAACCATAGAGGCTGTCGAAGCTGTTGATGTTGAACTGTTCAACACTGCACCATCTTACTTTGTAGCTTATTTCACGTCTGAGTGTTTCGCCTTTTTCGATGCAAACAAGACAGCCGTTAGTTGACTTTACAGCGTCATTAATCATATTGATAAGGATTTTTGTCTTGCCGGTGCCTTTTTTTCCGGTAATAAGTTTAATCATAAATATTACTCCTTTATTATAAGTTTAAATGTATTATCAGCCGAGCTTAGCTTCAAGAGCAGATTTGCGGTCTTCATATCCGGGTTTGCCGAGAAGTGCAAACATGTTTGACTTATAGCTTTCAACACCGGGCTGATTGAAAGGATTTACTCCGAGAACATATCCTGAAACAGCACAAGCCTTTTCAAAGAAGTAAATCAGATAACCGAGTGTAAATTCAGCAGTATCATCAATTTCGATGATTATATTAGGAACGCCACCCTCTGTATGAGCAAGAACAGTACCTTCGAAAGCTTTTCTGTTTACAACAGACATATTCTGATTTGTGAGGAAGTTAAGACCGTCAAGGTTAGCTTCGTCGGGTTCAAGGAATAAATCTTTTTTAGGTTTCTTTATGTCAACAACAGTTTCAAACATAAGTCTTGAGCCTTCCTGAATGTACTGTCCCATTGAATGAAGGTCAGTTGAGAAAACAACAGATGCAGGGAAAAGTCCCTTGTTGTCCTTTCCTTCGCTTTCGCCGAAGAGCTGTTTATACCATTCAGCCATAGTAACAAAAGCAGGGTCATAGGATACAAGAAGTTCAACAGACTTACCCTTTCTGTAAAGGATATTTCTGAGAGCAGCATATTTATAGCAGTCATTGTTGTCGAAATCGGCAGTGAAATCAGCCTGAGCCTTTGCAGCACCCTGCATAAGAGCATCAATGTCACAGCCTGCAACAGCGATAGGGAGAAGTCCGACAGCAGTAAGAACTGAGAAACGTCCGCCTACATCATCAGGAATAACGAATGTTTCGTATCCTTCAGCATCAGCAAGATTTTTAAGAGTTCCTCTTGCCTTGTCAGTAGTACAGAAAATTCTGTCCTTAGCATTTTCCTTGCCGTATTTGTCTTCAACAAGTTTTTTGAATACTCTGAAAGCAAGAGCAGGTTCAGTAGTAGTACCTGATTTGGAAATAACATTTACAGAGAAATCTCTGCCTTCACAGAGTGAAATAACTTCATTGAGATAAGTTGGGTTGATGTTGTTTCCGACATAGTAAATGTCAGGAGTATCTTTTTTAAGGTTATTATAGAAAGGTGATTTAAGAAATTCGATAGCAGCTCTTGCACCGAGATATGAACCGCCGATTCCTATAACGATAAGAACATCTGAATTTGACTGAATTTTCTTGGCAGCATTTTTAATTCTTGCAAATTCTTCTTTATCGTAATCAGTAGGGAGATTGAGCCAGCCGAGAAAATCACTGCCCAGACCGTTTTTGTCATGCAAAGTTTTAGCAGCAGTTTCAACCTGTGATTTAATACCTTTAAGTTCATCAGGATTGATGAAGCTTTCGAGATATTTAGTATTGAGTTTCAAAGACATTTTAAAAACCTCCAATGAGCAACATAGAGAGCAGAAACATAATTTTCCGCCTCCTTAATATCATACTATACTTTTAAAATTTTTGCAAGAGGGAAACGTCATAATTGTGCAAATATAACAAATACTAATCTATAATTTCAGCAAATTTGACAGAGATTTTTTTACAATAAACAACAAGGAGGATTTTTTTACATCATTTTTTGTTATAATATTGGTTTCAAAGAGCAGGGTATCATCATTATAGAAAGCCATAGTTCCTATCTTCTGCCCTTTTTTTACAGGAGCAGTAATATATTCAGGAATAACTATTATATTTGTTATTTCAGAAGATGCTTTGGGGACAACAACACTGTTCTGTGATTCAAGCATAATTTCCACAGCATTTTCCTGACCTGATTTGACTTTCATAGGTATAAGAAGTTCATCAAGGAATGCAGGAACAGTAACCTTATATTCTCTGAATCCTTTGTTTATAAGATTTTTTGCTTTTGAAAACATAGTATCCTCATCAGGAGCATTAAGAATTACAGCAATATATGAACAGTCATCTTTTACAGCTTCCTCAGCTATGCAGTATCCTGACTGTTCCGAATGACAAGCCTTGAAACCTGTGTGACCTTCAAATGTGCGTGAAAGGGTGTTTTCGTTTACAAGTTCTGTTTTACCCTCTTTTATGAAATCTCTCCAAATCTGAAAATACGGCAGAAGAAAATCATATTTTGAAAGTTCAGCAGATATGACTGCAACATCATGAGCAGTAGTGTAATCATTTTCAGAATAATATCCATAAGGATTCGTAAATGCTGAATTTCTGAGTCCTATGTCGAAAGCCATTGAATTCATCTGTGAAACAAATTCATCTAAAGTACGGCATGATTTTTCTGCAAGAACAGTCAGGGCATCGTTTGCATTTCCGATTATAACACCTTTCAGAAGTTCATCAGCCGTAAGTTTATCGCCCTGCTGAAGCCATATTACAGAACCTTTTGTTCCTGTTACAGAAGCTGATGCAGTCAGTTCATCATCAATTCTGAATTTCCCTGTTTCTATTGAATCGGCTATCACAAGGAGTGACATAAGTTTTGACATATATCCCGCATTTACCTGCATATCCGGATTGTTTTCGCATATTACAGTTTTTGTAGATGTTTCAATAAGAACATACGGAAAACTGTTTTCTTCTGCAAAAGAATAGTAATCAGGAATATACATAATTACTGCCATTAAGGATAATATTATACACAACAGTTTTTTCATAAAAAAATCCTCCGCATCTGATACTTATTATATTATACTGCAAATGCGGATAAATTATTTATGATTCCTGAATAGCACCGCTTCTGTATGCTTTTAAAAGTTCATTTAAGTCGGAAATTCTTTCTTCAAGTTCCTTTCCCAAATCCGTATCAGAAATATTTACACGTTCTTTCATTTTTTCAACTATGTAAACTTTCGGAGCATAGTTTTCAGCCGTATGTTCAGCAAGCTGTAAACTGTGTGAATCATAAATCAGTGTATAGCCGGCTATTCCTGTTTTTGTGCGGTAAGCCTTTGAAATTCCGCCGTCTATTACATAGAGTTTTCCGTCAGCCTTTATCGGACTTTCACCGTCTTTTATTTTGACGGGAACATGACCGTTTATTATATGACCGTTTTCAGCACTTACTCCAAATTCACGAAGTATTTTCATGCATACCTGCGGATTGTCGCTGAGCTTATAATAGGGATTGTATATTTCTTTATGAAGTGCTGAATCATCAGTAAAGTATCTTTCAAAGAAAGCCATTTTATCCTTGCCGTATATGGGAGATTTTGCACCGCACCAAAGATACCACATAAAATCGCATGCCTGTTCTTTTGATTTACTTCCATAAGTTCCGTAATATGCTTCTCTTGCAATTTCATTTATTCTGTCAAGGAGAGCTTTTCCGGAATAATTTTTTCCGCCTATGTTCATATATTCAAATTCGCCTGATTCCGTCATAGGTATACAGCCATGATAGAGTATATTTCCGTTGCATACCTTGTAAATACTTCCATGTGAATAAAGGAATTTCATATGTCTGTTAAGTTTCTGGCTGTGGCGGAATGATGCAGAAAGAATATTCATAAGTTCATCTTCCTGCGGAGTGAGTTCGAGAGGGTTTTCAGGATTTATTGTCGGGAAATTATTATCCTTGAGTTTATATGCATTTCCTTTTATTGTAATTGTACCGTTTTTGAAATCAACCTGAGTAAGAAGATTTCTGCTTTTCATTTCATATTCAGGGTGTTTGCGTATAAGCTGACCTTCAAGTTTGAATTGAATTACAGTTATAGCCTTATGCATTTTTGCGGTCAGAGTATCTTCAACAGAATCATATTTGTTATAATCAAGAAGATGAGGCATAAATCTTGTGCAGGGGTCATCTTTATAAACGTCATTTGCGAATACTGACAATGCCCTTAAATTGAGTCCGTAACCGTCCTCAAGAACATCAAATCCGTTATAGCTTATTGCTATTCTTACAACGTTTGCAATAAGAGCCTTGTTTCCGGAGCAAGCTCCCATCCATGAAATATCGTGATTGCCCCATTGTATATCAACGTCAGAACGTTTCATAAGTTCGTCCATAATAATATCAGGTCTTGGGCCTCTGTCGAAAATATCGCCTATTATATGGAGCTTATCGATTGCAATTGCCTGAATGAGATTACAGACAGATGCAATAAAATGCTGTGAAATTCCTGTTTCTATGATTGATGAGATAATTTCATCATAATAGAAATCCTTGTTTATATCGTCCGTAACATTGAGAAGTTCATCAAGTATATAAAGAAAATCATTAGGGCATTTTTCACGGACTTTTGAACGGGTGTATTTTGCTGAAACACTTTCGCATACAAGAATAAGACGATATATCGTAATTTTCTGCCATTCATCAGTAAGACCGCCGGAATTTTCAAGTTCTTTCATTCGTTTTTCGGGATAGTATATAAGATATGCAAGATTTTCACGTTCCTGACTTGTTATACTTTTCCCGAAAACCTTGTCTATTTTATTTTTTATAAGTCCCGATGCACTTTTAAGGAGATGAAGAAAGCTTTCATATTCTCCATGCAAATCGCTGAAAAAGTATTCTGTTCCTTTAGGCAGACTTCTTATAGCATTGTAGTTTACAATGGCACTTGCAGCGGATTCAATGCTGGGATATTCTTTTGATAAAAGCTTTAAATATTTAAGTTCCAAAGATAATTCCTCCGTTCATATTATTATAGTATAATTATAGCTTAAAAAATTTTTCCAGTCAACAAAAATAAGGCGGAAAAAATTTTTCCGCCTTAGAAAATTATTTCTTTGATTTTTTGCCGTCATCTGATTTAGGAGTTTTCGGAACAGTATAAATAGGCTTTACAGGTTTCTGTCTGTTTTTATAGCATATAAAAGCATAGATGCATATAAGCATGTACATAAGACAGAGAACTGATGATATTATTATTGCGTTTTTAAACCATGGTGATTTAAGAAATGCTGATGCAGCGTATAAATTATATTTTGATTTTGAACGCTTTACATCAGATACCGCAACAAGATTTACCGTTCCTAAAGTTTCGCCTGAATATTTTAAATCGACTGTTCCGAGGTTCTGACCTTTTGAAACAGGAGCTTTTATGGAATCAGGACAGTGTGTTTCAGTTTTTATGAGTGCAAGGTCTATTCCGTCATACCAGAGGTAAGTAAATTCCTTTTCAGGCTTTACAAGAACATAATCAGTATTTTCACCGAGTTCAACTTCTATTTCATCAATTTCGATTGAATCGGAAAGCAATACCTGATATGAAAAATGGTTGAATATCCAGTCAAGAATAATTTCTGCATCATCAAGATGATAGAACTGTCTTTCACCGTAAGCATCAGTAAACGGAGCTTTCATAAGAACAACAAGATAGTTGTTTCCGCTTTTGCTTCCGAGAGTTATAAGATTTCTTCCTGCTGAAGAAATATTTGCAGTTTTGATTCCCTTTGCACCGACATAGTAATAATCTGATTCAGTATCAGTCATAAGATTTGAATGAGTCCATACCCACGGGTCTTCGCCTTCTTCTATTTTGTGTCTTTCACTGTTCGGGTGGCTGGGAGTATGTTCTGTCTGCGTTGCGATTTCCTCAAAATGCGGAACTTTCAGGGCATATTCAGTTAATAAAGCCATATCCCTTGCAGTTGTATACTGTTTTGCATCATAAAGACCGTTCGGATTTGTAAAATTTGTATTTGTACAGCCGATTTCCTGAGCTTTTTCATTCATCATATTTACAAATTCAGTTATATTTCCGTCACTGAAATGGTAAGCAAGAGTCTGTGTAGCCTCTATTGATGAAGTAAGCATCATTGCAGAAAGCAAATCCTCAACAGTGAGAACATCGCCGTCATATATATCGGCATAGCACAAATCCATATAGTATTCACTTTCAGACAGACCTGAATAAACTGATGAATCAACGGTAATTTCTTCATTGAGGTTTTTGCTGTTTTCAAGACAGATTACAGCGGTCATAATATTGACCAAAGCACCGGGGGACTGCTGAACATCAGCATTTTTTTCATGTATGGTCAGATTGGAATCGAGATTTATCACCATTGCAGATTCGCTTTTTATCTGAGATGTAAGCGGAAAATTAAATGCTTTAGTTTCAGTACTGCAAAAAAATGACACCGATGCCACAACAGCCATAACAAACGAAAGTATCTTTTTCATATAAAAATATCTCCTTTAACACATATTAACTATATTATATCAGATTATTTTATATTTTGAAAGGGGTTTTAAAAATTTTTTTGAAAGCTGTTTACGTTTTATGAAAAATATGATAGAATATTACTGGATTAAAGAAAAAAAGGAGGATTTTTTAATGGTATATGTCACAGGAGATATGCATGGAGAATTTAAAAGATTCAGAGATTCAAAAATAAAACGTCTTAAAAAGGGTGATACCCTTATAATATGCGGTGATTTCGGATTTTTCTGGAATGATTCAAAAGAAGAAAAAGCTGTAATAAAAAAACTTGAGGAAAAAGAATTTAATATTGCGTTTGTTGACGGCTGTCATGAAAATTTTGATATAATTGAAAAGCCTGAACCTGTTGAATGGAATAAAGGAAAAGTTCATGTTCTCGGAAAGAATATTTTTCATCTTATGCGTGGGGAAATTTATGAAATAGAGGGTATGAAAATCTTTGCTTTCGGAGGCGGTCACAGTCAGGATTTTGAATTTCGCTGTGACAGTCAGAACTGGTGGAAACGTGAACAGCCTACACATGCCGAAATACTCGGAGCTATTGAAAATCTTAAAAAATACAACTGGAAAATTGATTACATAATAACTCATGAACCTCCGGCATCTCTTAAAGACTGTCTGAACGTTGATATTTTTCAGCGTCTTGAAGTACATACATTCTTTGAAGATGTAATAAAAAACTGCTGGTTCAGAAAATGGTTTTTCGGCAAGTGCCATATTGACAAGTATATACCGACAAAATATTTTGCACTTTTCGATAGTGTTGAGCAGATAAAATAAAAAAAGGCAGTCAGAGCGACTGCCTTTTACATTTATTCAGAACGTTCCCTGTTCAGACGACTGAGCCAGTATTCGTGGTCTTTTTCAGTGATTTCACGCAGAACACGGCAGGGGTTTCCCACAGCAACAACATTGTCCGGAATATCGTGAGTTACAACACTTCCAGAACCGATTACAACATTACTGCCGATAGTTACACCGGGGTTTATAACAGTGTTTCCGCCTATCCATACATCATTGCCGATAGTAACAGGTTTTCCCATTTCATAGAGCTTGTTGCGGATTTCTGCATCAATCGGGTGGCAGGCACAGAAAATGCTTACTCTTGGGGCGAGCATAACATTATCTCCGATATTTACAGGACACTGGTCAAGAATTATAACACCGGTATTTGCATAGAAGTTATCTCCGACAGATATATTCCAGCCGTGGTCACAGTAAAAAGGAGGTTCAATATAAGCGTTTTTTCCGGTATGTGCAAAAGCTTTTCTGATATAGTCCATTCTTTCATCAGCATCAGCCTTGTTGAAAGCATCAATAAGCTTTCTGTTTTCCTTTGATATGCTTTGTATTGAATCATCAGAGGCAATATAGAGCAGACCTTTAACCATTCTTTCCTTTTCAGTCATTTAAAATCTCTCCGTTTGATTTTATAATATCGCTGTAATAATAAGCAGAATCTTTAAGAATACGTTTCTGTGTCGGATAGTCAACATAAATAAGTCCGAAACGTTCCTTATAGCCGTAAGCCCATTCAAAGTTGTCCATAAGTGACCAGTGGAAATATCCTCTTATATCAGTACCTTCTTCAGCTGATTTTTTAAGACCTCTGAGGTATCCCCTGATATAGCTTATTCTTTCGGTATCATGAACAGCACCGTCATCAGATACGGTATCAAGACAGGATTTACCGTTTTCAGTGATTATGACAGGCATGTTATATCTTTCATAGAGGAATTTTGTACCCCAGTATATACAATCATGAGTTACAGGCCAGTTGTGAGGGTCATTTGCAAAACCTCCGGGGTCTTTTACATAGTTGATTTTTCCTGATTTTCCTGAAATTGTCATACCCCAGTAAACGTTATGACCTAAAAAGTCAATAGGCTGACTGATAAGTTTCATATCGGATTCAGTAACTTTCGGCATAAACGGTTCACACATTTTAAATTCCTTTTCAGGATACTTACCGAAAATTACTGCATCATTATACCATGAAATGCTGTTCGGAGCATATGAAGGGTCATCAAATTCAAACATAGAGCGTTTTGCAGCATCTATATCTTCAGGAGAATCAGTTGCAGGAATGTTCATGCAACCGCATGGAGCATATCCGATATTGAGTTTCTGTTTTCCGAAAGTACGCAGAGCTATAACTGCTGCACCATGAGCTTTAAGGAGATTGTGCATAATTTCAAGAAGTTCCGGAGTAGTAAGACGGAGTCCCGGAGCATGTTTTCCGAACTGATGACCCATTCCGACAATAACCTGAGGTTCGTTTATTGTAAAGAAATTCTGTACTCTGTCAGAAAAGTTTTCAGCTACAACTTTCGCATAGTTTGCAAACCACTGAACAATCATAGGATTACGCCAGCCACCAAGTTTATCGAGTGCAAGAGGCATATCCCAGTGATAAAGAGTTACAAAAGGTATAATATCGTTTTTAAGAAGTTCATCAATAAGTTCATTGTAGAATTTTATTCCGGCAGGATTTACCTTTCCTGTACCTTCAGGAAGTATTCTTGACCAGCTTATTGAAAAACGGTAAGCCTTTAAACCGATTTTTTTCATAAGTGCAACGTCTTCTCTGAATCTGTGATAGTGGTCACATGCAATATCTCCGTTGTCATCGTTGATTATATTTCCATGAACTTTGCAGAATGTATCGAAGATGTTGAGTCCTTTTCCGTCTTCAAGATAAGCTCCTTCAACCTGATATGAAGCGGTAGCAGAACCCCATATAAAATTTTTGTTTAAAGCCATAATAAAAACTCCTTTCAGTTTGACATTTTTTTCGTGCTGTGATATTATTGATATTATAGCATGAATCAATTCAGAAAATCTACTATTATTGTACTCAAAAATTATACTATAATAACATGTAAGGAGAAAAATTTTTTATGTCACATAAAGAAAATAAAGTTCACAGCACACAGCTTAAACCGTTCTCATTTTACCGCTGTCAGATTCCTGATTATATGCCTGATGTTGCACTTCACTGGCACCCTGAAATTGAAATAAATCTGCTTATAAAAGGGGAGGGGCAGTATCAGGTAGGGGATACACGAATCAATGCCAAAAAGGGCGATATTATAATAATAACTCCCAATCTGCTTCATTCTGTTTATTCAGATACTTCACTTGAATCCTATACATTTGTCGGAAGTATGGATTTTCTTGGAAGTGCATTTTATGATAAAGCATCTGTATCATATATAAGACCGATTATTAACGGTGCAAAATTCTTTTCACCGCTTATTACTGAAAATGATATGTATTATGAAGAAATATATGAATGTGTGAAAAAACTTTTTGAAACAGGAAACCAGAAAGAAAAATTCTATGAGCTTATGCTTAAAAGTGAGCTTTACAAACTTATATATTTATTATATAAATATGGTAAAATAGAAGTTCAGAATGAATCGTTCAGGCATCTTGAAAAAATAAAGATTGCCCTGCAATATATTCAGGAAAATTATCAGGAGGATATAAAAGTTTCTGAGCTTGCAGATTTATGCCATTTCAGCAAAGCTTATTTTATGAACTTCTTTAAAAAAAATGTAGGAATACCCTGTATAGAATATGTAATGCAGTTCAGACTCAAAAAAGCAGGTGAAGAACTTAAAAATACTGATTTGAGTGTATCTGAAATAGCATTTAACTGCGGGTTCAGAAATCTTTCAAATTTTAACCGTCAGTTCAAAGAATATTTCGGAATAGTTCCGAAGGATTTCAGAAACAATAAAATATAGCTTATGGAAAAATTTGACATATTTTGTCGAAAGTGATATAATATGCCTGATATATTATTTATTTCGGGCGGTGTTCTTCTTGAAACAAAAAGTTTATACTCTTTTAATCGTTCTGACAGCAATAATTTTTTCTGCCTCATTTCTGATTGCCTTTTCTGAAGATAAGAATACCAATGATTTTGAAGTTGTTATAATAAACGATACGGAATCTTCTGAAACCAATACTGATGATATACTATATAATAGTATAACTGCTGTTCAGACAGTTACAAAAGCAGTGAATACAACATCTTCTGGGAAAAAGAAAACAAAAACTTCTTCAACCAAAGAAACGCAGGTTTCTGTTGCAACAACCGTTATAACAGATACAGCAGAAACAGAAAGCGTAAATTTTCCGATAGATATAAATTCAGCAGGAATTGATGAACTTAAAACCCTTGACGGAATAGGTGATGCTGCTGCATCAAAAATAATTGAATACCGAGAAACTTACGGCAGTTTCAAAAACCGTGAAGAACTTCTGAATGTCAGCGGTATCGGTGAAAAGAAACTTGAAAAAATATATGATTTTATATTTGTTGAAAATGAATCATATGATGAACCTGATAATTCTGATTCCGAAATTTTTAATGAACCCGAAATTTATGATGATAATGATTATAATTATAATAATGACGATATACAGCTTCAAGAATCCGATTTTTCAGATGAACAGGATTCTGTTCCGGAAACAGAACCAACTGAAATTACAACCGAAGAATTTATTCTGATAAATCTCAATACTGCCTTGAAAGAAGATTTTATGAAACTGCCTTATGTTGATGAAAATATTGCTGATGATATTATAGAACTGCGTAATACAATACAATATTTCAGTCACCCTTATGAACTCCTTATGGTTGAATCCCTTACTCAGCAACAGGTAGCAGAAATAATAAAATTTGTTACGGTTGAATAACTTCGCTTTGACATACCATTCATTATAAACAAAATTAAATGTCTGAATTTGTGTATTTTAACCGTTTTGTAACTTTTATATTTATTATTGTCAGATGTCACAAAAAAAGCTGTTGAAAATTGTAATGTATGTCCAAAAAATATTAAAGAACTTCTCAAACCATTGACATTATAACAAAAATATTGTATATTTAGGTTACTAAAGCATTCAGGTTGTATCATAAATCTGAAACAGCAAAAGGTGTGAATCTTAATTTTGGTTTCAATAAAAACTATTGCTGAAGAATGTGGTGTTTCCATTGCTACTGTCAGCAAGTCACTGAATGGTCACAAAGATATAAGTGAGGCTACAAGAAACTTTGTTTGTGAGACAGCAAAAAGACTCGGCTATCTGCCAAATTCTCAGGCCAGAGCCTTAAAAACCAACAGAAGTTATCTTATTGGTGTTCTTTTGGCTGACAAGGCTGAAAGCGGTCTTACTCATGTGTACTTTTCGGCTGTTATAGACAGCTTTAAACGTGAAATGGAAAAATCAGGTTATGATATAGTATTTATAAGTGAAAAAATCGGTGACAGAACAATGTCATTCTATGAACATTGCCTTTACAGGAATGTTGACGGCGTTCTTGCCGCATGTGTCGATTTTGAAAGCAGAAGTGTTCAGGAACTTATCAGAAGTTCTGTTCCGCTTGTTGCAATAGATTATACAGAGGACGGATTGTGCAGTGTTGTTTCTGATAACAGAGCCGGTATGAGTGACCTCGTAAATTATATTTACAGTCTTGGTCACCGCAAAATTGCTTACATATACGGCGACAGTGCTCAGGTCACTTCTTCAAGAATACTCGCTTATAAGGATACCTTGAATTCGCTTGGTATCAGACCTGATGAGAATTATCTCAGACAGGGAAAATATTTCGATTGTTCCCGTGCTGAAATTCTTACCGGTAATTTACTGAAATTACCCAATCCGCCTACATGTATAATATATCCTGATGATTATTGTGCTATAAGCGGTATGGAAGTAATAAAAAATATGGAAGGCAGTATGAATAAAGAAATTTCTGTGGCAGGTTATGATGGTCTGCTCGCTGAAAAAATCAAAAACCTTTCTCTCACGACTATAAAACAGGATACTTATAACATCGGCATCAATGCCGGTCGCCTTTTGAAGCGTGTCATCGCAAAGGAGGACATTCCTCAAGATGAAATGGTAAATGTTGTGAAAAGTTTTCTTGTGACAGGTCGTACAGTCGGCAGAATGCCGTAAAATTATTTTTATTTACACATATTACATTTTTTATAATGTGATATACATATTTAAGGAGGAATTACCAATGAACAAACTTAAAAGAACTTTAGCTTTAATGGCTACTCTTGCCATGGCTACAACAGCTTTTGTTGGTTGCGGAAGCAAGAACGAAGGCTCATCATCAAGCTCATCTTCAGCTACTGAATCATCTTCAGAAGCATCTTCAGAAGAATCATCAGAAGAATCATCTTCAGAAGCATCATCAGAAGCATCATCAGACGAATCTTCAGCTGCTACACCGGCAGGTGCTGCTTCAGAAGAAGTTGGTGCAGTAACTCTTGCTACCGGCGGTGACAACTTCGTTGTATCTTCATGGAATGCTGACGATGCTGAAGCTATGATTAATCAGTGGCAAGCTGCTACTGGTAAGAAGGCTACTTTCGATAACCTTGCTTGTGCAGGTGGCGAAGCTTCTGAAAAATTCGATAACAAATTCAAGGCTGGCGATGACATCGACCTCTACTTCGTAGAAGCTGACTGGGCTCTTATGTTCATCAACAACGATGAAAGAACAGCTCCTCTCGAATCACTCGGTTTCACAGATGCTAACTTTGCTGATATCTATTCTTACACAGATGAAATCGGTAAGTCATCATCAGGCGTTCGTAAGGGTGTTTCATGGCAGGCTGCCGCAGGTGGTTTCGCTTACAGAACAGACCTTGCTGAACAGTACCTCGGTGTTAAGACACCTGAAGAAATGCAGGCTAAGGTTGGCAACTGGAACGACTTCAAGGCTGCTGCTAAGACAGTTTCAGAACAGTCAGGCGGAAAGACAGCTCTTGCTGATACACTCGGTGGTCTTTGGCAGGTATTCGCTGCTGGACGTACACAGCCTTGGGTTGATTCAAGCAACACACTTAAGGTTGATGACTCATGCAAGGAATTTGCAGACCTCGCTAAAGAACTCTGGGACGAAGGCGGCGTTATGCAGGTTGACCAGTGGTCACCAGACTGGCTCCCAGCTGGACAGACTGACAGCGTAATGGGATACTTCGTATCAACATGGGGCTTCGGTGATACAATCCTTACAACTGCTGCCGGCGGTAAAGACGGTGCTACATATGGTAAGTGGAATGTTTGCGTTGGCCCGCAGAACTACTTCTGGGGCGGTACTTGGATGGTTGTTAACCCAGGTACAGACAATGCTGAAGAATGCCAGTCATTCATCAAGACATTCACAGTTGATGATGCTTCTATCAAGGAATATGCTCTCAACAAGCCTGAATACTGCAACAATATGACAGTTATGGGTGACATCGTTGCTAACCCTGAATACAAGGATACATACGTTCTCAACAACCTCGGCGGACAGAACTACTTTGAAGTTCTTGACGAATCTGTAAAGGGTATTAACCTTAACGGCCTTGTAACTCCTTATGACGCAACAATCAAGTCCAAGTTCCTCGACACAGTTAAGGAATCTTATGTAAAGGGCGGCAAGTCATGGGACGAAACAGTTGAAGACTTCAAGGACGCTGTATCAGTAGAACTCGAAGAAGTTACTGTTGAATAATTTAATAACATAAAATTAAACCACGTTTAATTGCCTGAGGGATAGCTATGCTATTCCTCAGGTGTGTGTTATTTTATTTCCATATCAATAGAGAGGGTGTGTTTTATGGCAGCAACAGGTGCACAGCGACGCATTAAGTCAATCAGCTATGCAAAATACGGATATTTCTTTATATTGCCATTTTTTATTGTTTATTTTATTTTTCAGCTATGGCCTTTAATTAACACTTTTATTCTTAGTTTCCACGGAAATGGTAACCCTTCCGAAAAAAATACTACAAGTAATGATGTGTTAGTAGGCTTTGACAACTATTCAACTCTCCTTTCAGGAGGAGATGCCCGTAACCTCAGAATGCAGCATGAAGAATTTTTCAGTGCTTTCAAAAATACTATAATTCTTTGGTTCGGTAACTTTATTCCACAGATTATACTTTCACTTTCACTCGCAGCTTGGTTTACAGATGCAAGACTTAAAATTGCTGGTAAGGGATTCTTCAAAGTTGTAATGTACCTTCCTAATATTATTACAGCCGCATCAGTATCAGTTCTCTTTATGTCACTCTGTTCAGATAACGGTGCAGTAAACCAGATTCTCGGTACAATCGGTTTAGGCCCTGTTGACTTCCTTAAAGGCCCTGTTGCATCAAGAGGAACTGTAATGTTCATTCAGACATGGCTCTGGTTCGGTAATACTATGATAATGCTTATGTCAGGTATTATGGGTATCAGCCCTTCACTCTTTGAAGCTGCTGAAATCGACGGTGCTACAAGTACTCAGGCTTTCTGGAAAATCACAATTCCGCTTCTCAGCCCTATCATGGTTTACACACTCGTAACATCAATGATAGGTGGTCTTCAGATGTTCGATATTCCTTACCTTTATCATACAGGTACAGAAATTAACAAGAATATCCAGACTGTTGCAGTTTATATCTTCCAGAGATATAAAAACAAGAACGGTGCACAGTTCGGTTATGCCGGTGCAGCATCAGTAATACTCTTTATCGTAACACTCATTCTCGGTTCAATTACTTTCTATCTCAACAGAGATAAGGACGAAATTGCCAAGAAAAAACAGCGTAAAAAGCTTCAGAAAGATGCTAAGGCAAAGAGCAAGCAGTTTGGAGGTCTTAGTATATGAGTAAAAACAGTATGAAATCTACTTATGGTGCAGCTAAGGACAACTACACCAAGAAGATTAAAATTAAATCATGGGTTTTATTTGCATGGATGGTTATACTTACTATTATCTGTCTTTTGCCGATATATATTCTCCTGATTAACTCAACACGTTCATCAGTTGAAATTCAGAACGGTTTCTCACTTATTCCAAGCGGAAGTTTTGGTGAAAACTTTAAAACTCTTACAACAAGTTCACAGTTCAAGTCATCAATAAATATGGCTTATGGTTATAAGAACAGTGCAATCATTACAATATGTGCAACAATTCTTACCGTATTCTTCTCAGCACTTACTTCATACGGTATCCACGTTTATGATTTTAAGCTTAAAGAAATTTCTTACACAATAATCCTTTTGGTTATGATGGTTCCTGTACAGGTAACCGGTGCCGGATTCCTTAGCTTTATGATTGACCTTAAGTTACATAACACATTCTGGCCACTTATTATCCCTGCTGTTGCAGCTCCTGCGGTTGTATACTTCATGCGTTCATATATGAAGTCATCATTCCCGCTTGAAATCGTTGAAGCAGCTCGTATTGATGGTTCAGGCGAATTCGGAACATTTATTAAAATTGCTATTCCTATGATGAAGCCTGCTATTGCAGTACAGTCAATCTTCGCATTCATTCAGAACTGGAACAACCTCTATACACCTCAGATGATACTCCTTTCAGTAGGTGTAGAAAAGAAAACACTCCCTATGATGATGGCATCACTTACAGCAAGTGATAAAATTGACTACGGTGTAGTTTATATGGCTATTGCCCTTTCAGTAATACCGATTATCGTAGCATATGTTTTCCTTTCAAAGTTCATTATTGCCGGTGTAGCACTCGGTGGTGTAAAAGAATAAAAAAAATCGGGCGGAATTTATTCCGCCCTTTTTATTTTTTTTCAGAGATTTGATAAAGCCTCATTAAACCAGTCTTTTGAATCAAAGTTTTCAACTTCTCCCTTGTCGCATGCAAGTGCAAGGTCTGGACAAATCGGGATTCTTCCGAGAACAGGAATACCATATTCAATAGCAACTTCATCAACGTGACTTTCGCCGAATACTTTTATTTTCTTCTTGCAGTCGGGACATTCAAGATAACTCATGTTTTCGATAATGCCGATAATGGGGATATTCATCATCTTAGCCATTTTAACAGCTTTTCCGACAATCATTGAAACAAGTTCCTGCGGAGATGTTACAATGATTATTCCGTCAACAGGTATTGACTGGAAAACAGTAAGCGGAACATCGCCTGTTCCCGGAGGCATATCAACAAAAAGATAGTCTACATCTTTCCATATAACATCAGTCCAGAACTGTTTTACAACACCGCCTATAACAGGGCCTCTCCATATAACAGGGTCAGTATCATTTTCAAGCAGGAGATTTATTGACATAACATCAATACCGCCCTTGCTCTTAACAGGAATAAGACCGTCATTAGTTCCCTCTGCACGTTTATGGATTCCGAAAGCCTTAGGAATTGAAGGGCCTGTGACATCAGCATCAAGAATACCGACATTTTTGCCGGTTTTTTTCATATTTACAGCAAGCATAGATGAAACGAGAGTTTTTCCTACACCGCCTTTACCGCTGACAATTCCGATAACTTTACCTATTCTGCTTAATTTGTTTGGCTTTTCGATAAAGCTTTTGGATTCGCAGTTACCGGCTGAAGAACAGCTTGAGCAATCGTGATTACATTCGCTCATAAAAAATCACTCCTTAAATAAACTCATTGCCGAAGCAATGAGTTCTGAATATTTTTACATTTTTATTATAGCATCTGACAGAAAATAAGTCAATAGCTGTTTTTTTATAAAAGAGGTGCGAACATTCTGAGAATATATCCGGCAATTTTATTTTTCAGCGGACGTTCTGCACAGTCTTTCAAAGTTATAAGCTGAGAACGTTCCTGTGTTTCAAGAAAATCATCACGAATATCCTTGACTGCGGAATTTTTATAGAGTATGGTTGCACATTCAAAATGCAGATAAAGACTTCTGTAATCAAGATTTATCGTTCCGACAACCCCTACATTATCATCTGATACAAAGTTTTTTGCGTGAATAAATCCGGGGGTATATTCATAAATTTTAACGCCTGCCTTTATAAGTTCAGGATAATACGTCCATGCAATCACATAGGCATACCATTTGTCAGGAATGTGCGGAGTAATTATTCTGACGTCCACACCTTTTTTTGCGGAAAGTTTCAGAGATGTTAAAAGCTCATTGTCGGGAATAAGATACGGGGTAGTTATATAGAGATATTTCTGTGAATTGCTGATAATATCCATGTACACAAGTTCGCCGATATGTTCATTGTCAAGAGGAGAGTCAGAAAACGGCTGTACAAATCCGTCATTTATAAAATTTCCCTTTACATTGTATTTCGGAATAAATTCCAGATAATTGCAGAGTACAGGTTCATCTATTTCCCACATCTGTAAGAACATAACAGTAAGATTCCATACAGCCTCGCCCTTAATCATAAGTGCAGTATCTTTCCAGTGACCGAATCGTTCCTTGCGGTTTATATATTCATCTGCAATATTAGTACCGCCGTTAAATCCGGTATGACCGTCAATTACAAGGATTTTTCTGTGGTCACGGTTATTCTGTACAGATGAAAGAAATGGTCTGAAAGGGTTGAATATTTTGCATTTTATCCCATACTGTAAAAGTTCACGAAAATATTTTTCAGGCATATTTATCTGAGTTCCCACACCGTCATACATAATTCTGATTTCAACACCTTCACGGGCTTTCTGTTTGAGAATTTCAGCAATAGTATCAAACATATAGCCGGGGGATATTATAAAATATTCCATAAATATGAATTTTTCAGCCTTTTTCAGCTCGGAAACAATATCTTCAAACTGAAGTTCACCGACAGAATAATATTTTACCTTTGTATTATTATAGACAGGATATGCTGAAACATTCTGTATATATCTTGAAAGATTATACATTCCTTTATCTTCATATTCAAGAAGTAATTCTGTATCTTCAGACTGTCTGAGATAATTATTTCCGTATTCGGTACTGCGTTCCTGAGCCTTTATGAATATTTTACGGCTGAACTGTATTTTTAAGTAAAGATAAGTAAGACCACCGAAAACCGGAATTACGCTTATCAGCATTATCCACGAAAGCTTATAGGAGGGGTTGTCATCACGATTGTTAATATATATAACAAGTATAATATCGAGCAGAGTCAGTAATCCGTATACAAAGTAAAATTTTTCATTGAGTTTCCATACTCCGAGTACAAGAACTGCAACCTGTACAAGCATAAGGAATATAGTAAAGACAAGCCGGCTGAAAATTTTGCTTAAAATCTTTTTCAAATAAATCACCTCTTGAATAATTTAAAAAAATATGATATAATACTTCTGAAAGGAAGTGCTTTTTTATGAATATTATAACACCTTATGAAAGAAAGGTTTTCTATTATGAAACCGATAAAATGAGTGTTGTTCATCATTCAAATTATATACGCATGTTTGAGGAAGCCCGTGTTGATTTTCTCCGGAAAGCAGGGCTTCCTTTCAGCAGTATAGAGGCTTTTGATATAATGGTTCCTGTACTTTCAGCGGAATGTCATTATCTTTCACCTCTTGTATTTGATGAGAAGTTTGCCGTTTATCAGAAAATTGAGAAGTTCAGCGGTGTACGTCTTGAAATTTCTTACAGAATAGTAAGCCGTGACAGCGGAAAGCTTTGTGCTGTCGGAAAAACTTCCCACTGTTTTACTGATATGAATATGAAACCGGTAAGAACAAAGTCAAATTATCCTGAAATATATGATGTTTTTCACAGATATATCGGTTATGAATCCGAAGATTCTGAAAGATAAGGTTTAAGATATTTTCCTGTATAGGATTTTTCACATTCTGCAACTTCTTCAGGCGTACCGCATACAACAATTTCTCCGCCACCGTCACCGCCTTCAGCTCCCAAATCAATTATATAATCTGCAACTTTTATTACATTCAGGTTATGTTCAATTACAAGGACAGTGTTTCCGCTGTCGGTGAGTCTGTGGAGGACATCAATAAGCTTATGAACATCAGCAGTATGAAGTCCTGTTGTAGGCTCATCAAGTATATAGATAGTCTTTCCGGTCGGACGTTTTGAAAGCTCTGTTGAAAGTTTTACACGCTGTGCCTCACCGCCTGAAAGAGTAGTTGCCGGCTGACCGATTTTTATATATCCGAGTCCGACTTCCTGTAAGGTTTTGAGTTTTCGGTAAATTTTCGGGATATGCTCAAAGAAAATTACTCCCTCATCTACTGACATTTCGAGTATATCATAGATTGATTTTCCTTTATAGTGAACTTCAAGCGTTTCACGATTATAGCGTTTACCCTTGCAGACTTCACATGGAACATAAATATCAGGCAGAAAGTGCATTTCAATTTTTTTTATTCCGTCACCTTCACATGCTTCACAGCGTCCGCCCTTTATATTGAACGAAAAACGTCCGCTTGTATATCCCTTAGCTTTTGCATCAGCAGTTTTTGCAAAAAGTTCACGAATATCAGTGAAAACACCTGTATAAGTTGCAGGATTTGAACGTGGAGTTCTTCCGATAGGTGACTGGTCAATGTTTATAACCTTATCAAGATTTTCTGTGCCGAGGATTTCGCTGAATTTACCGCTTTTCATTTTTGCATGATTAAGCTTTACAGCGAGATACTTGTATATAATTTCATTGACAAGTGATGATTTTCCTGAACCTGAAACACCGGTAACGCATACAAATTCACCCAACGGAATTTTTACATCAATGTTCTTGAGGTTATGCTCACAAGCACCTTTTACAGTTAGATACAGACCGTTTCCGGTTCGTCTTTTATCAGGAACGGGAATTTTTTTCTTTCCGCTCAGATACTGACCTGTTATTGATTCCTCACATTTAAGGAGATTTTCAACAGTTCCGGAAAATACAACGTTTCCGCCGTTTATTCCTGCTCCCGGACCGATGTCAACAATATAATCAGAAGAAAGCATTGTATCATCATCATGTTCAACTACTATAAGAGTGTTTCCCAAATCACGCAGACGCTTTAAAGTTGCTATGAGTTTGTCATTGTCACGCTGATGAAGTCCGATACTTGGCTCATCGAGTATATAAAGAACTCCTGTGAGTGATGAACCAATTTGTGTTGCAAGCCTTATACGCTGACTTTCACCGCCTGAAAGTGTTCCCGAAGAACGTGAAAGTGTAAGATATTCAAGTCCGACACTTTTCAGAAATCCGAGTCTTTCACAGATTTCCTTTATAATTCTTCCGCCTATCATTTTTTCTGTTTCAGAAAGATTGAGATTTCTGAAAAATTCAAGGCAGTCACGCACTGACATCTGAGTTAGTTCATATATATTAAGTTCACCTACTGTAACAGCAAGGCTTTCGGGTTTTAGACGTTTTCCATGACAATCAGGGCATTCGGATTCAGTCATATAGGATTCTATTTCAGATTTTACATAATCACTGTTTGTATCTCTGTATCGTCTTTCAAGATTGTTTATGACACCTTCAAATCCACCGTATCTCACACCGCCTCCGAATGATTCAATAATTTTAAGTTCAAGTTTTTCATCTGTTCCATACAGAAATATTTTCTGAATTTTTTCCGGAAGTTCTCCGAAAGGAGTATCAAGGCTTATATTGAATTTATCTGCAATTGCATTGTAATACATAAGTGCAATTGAATCCTTTTCAATGGTATTCCAGCCACTTGCTTTTATTGCACCTTCAAGAATACTCAGTTTTTTGTCGGGAACGATAATATCAGGGTCAATATGACGCAGAGTTCCCAGACCTGTACAGCTCGGACAAGCTCCGAAAGGATTGTTGAAAGAGAACATACGGGGATTGAGTTCCTCTATGCTTATATTGTGTTCAGGGCAGGCATAATTCTGTGAAAAAAGAAGTTCATCGCTTCCGATTACGTCAACAGCAACAATTCCGTCTGTGATTGAAAAAACAGTTTCAAGGCTGTCAGTCAGTCGGGATTCAATGCCCTCTTTAATGACAAGTCTGTCCACAACTATTTCAATATTATGCTTTTTATTTTTATCAAGCTTTATTTCTTCGGAAAGGTCGTACATAATGCCGTCAATCCGTATTCTTACGAAACCGCTTTTTCTTGCACTTTCAAGTTCCTTTGCATACTGTCCTTTTCTTCCTCTTGCAATCGGAGCAAGCAACTGAATTTTTGTACCTTTTTCAAGATTCATAATTTTGTCAACAATCTGGTCAATACTCTGCTGATGTATTTCACGGTTGCAGACAGGACAGTGCGGAACGCCTATTCTTGCATAAAGAAGTCGCAGATAATCGTAAATTTCCGTAACTGTTCCGACAGTTGAACGTGGATTTTTTGAAGTTGTTTTCTGGTCAATTGATATAGCAGGGGAAAGTCCCTCAATGCTGTCAACATCAGGCTTTTCCATCTGACCGAGGAACATTCTTGCATATGAGGAAAGACTTTCAATATATCTTCTCTGACCGTCCGCATATATAGTATCAAATGCAAGTGAAGATTTTCCAGAACCTGAAAGTCCTGTCATAACAATAAAACTGTCACGAGGAAGTTCAAGGTCAATATTTTTAAGATTGTGTTCTCTTGCACCTTTTATAATTATTTTATCTTTCATTCTTGTTTCTCCCAGTTTTCATCAAAATAGCTTATGATTTCATTGAAATCGCCGTTATACAATATAAAATCGATATTATTTTTTTCGCAGAATTTTTTAATAAAACCGTCATCATCAGAAAGTTTTATAATACATTCTGCTGACATACTGTCAGGGTCTGAAATAATGAAATCCGCAATAGCTGAATTGAATTTTTTTAAATCATCATCAGTCTGATTTTCAGAGTTTTTTACATCTGCTATATTATTGAGATTTGTTTTGATGTTTACAGTAAGTGAATATTCATCAGCGAGAGATTTTATTTTTTTGAAAAACTCTGTTTCATAACTGTTAAGCAGATTTTTTTTACAGTAAGGATATTCAGGTTCAGGCGGAGCAGGTGGCAGGGGATTCAGCTTTTTTCTGATAATATCTTTGAATCCGAAAAATTTATTCAGAATTATAAGCACAACGGAAATAAAAAGAAGAACCCATAAAGTTTCCATTATTTTTCACCTTTCAGAGCTTTTATTTTGTCCCTTAAATATGATGCATGTTCAAATTCAAGCATTTCGGCACATTTTTTCATTTCAGCAGTAAGCGTTTCAATGAGCTTTTCTTTCTGAGCCTTAGTCATTTTCTTTGATGATGTCTTTTTGTCGATATTTTCCTTAGATGTGATTTCAATAACTTTTCTCACATCTTTTTTGATTGTCTGCGGTGTGATATTATGCTGTATATTGTATTCTGTCTGAATTTTGCGTCGTCTTGCAGTTTCAGTTATGGCACGTTCCATAGAACCTGTAATTTCATCGGCATACATTATAACCTGACCTTCACTGTTTCGGGCAGCACGTCCGATAGTCTGAATAAGTGCAGTTTCACTTCTTAAAAATCCCTCTTTATCGGCATCAAGAATTGCAACAAGTGAAACTTCCGGAATATCGAGTCCCTCTCTCAGGAGATTTATTCCCACAAGAACATCAAATTCACCGTTACGCAAATCACGGATAATTTCCATACGTTCGATAGTATCTATACCAAAATGCATATATCTTACCTTTATTCCAAGATTTGAATAATATTCGGTAAGGTCTTCTGCCATTTTCTTTGTAAGAGTTGTAATAAGCACACGTTCTTTTTTTTCGACACGTTTGTTTATTTCAGAAAGCAAATCGTCAATCTGTCCCTCTGTACTTCTTACAATAATTTCAGGGTCAACAAGTCCCGTAGGACGTATAACCTGTTCAACTATTGTATCCGTTTTGCTTTTTTCAAATTCAGCAGGAGTAGCACTTACAAATATGATATTTTTTACATGCGAATAAAATTCATCAAAATTAAGCGGTCTGTTATCGAAAGCACTCGGAAGTCTGAAACCGTATTCAACAAGAGTATTTTTTCTTGCGTGGTCACCGGCATACATAGCTCTGACCTGCGGAATAGTAACATGACTTTCATCTATTATAATAAGAAAATCGTCAGGAAAGTGGTCAAGAAGTGTCATAGGGGTACTTCCGGCAGGACGTCCGGAAAGTATTCTTGAATAGTTTTCAATTCCGGAGCAGAATCCGATTTCCCTCAGCATTTCAATATCATAATTGGTACGCTGTGTGATTCTCTGAGCCTCAATAAGTTTGTGATTTGCCGTAAAATATTCAACACGTTCCGCAAGTTCGGACTGAATATTTTTTATAGCAGTTTCAAGTTTATCGGGACTTACTATATAATGTGATGCAGGAAATATTGATGCATACGATAAAGTAGCTTTAACGTTTCCCGTAAGAACATTTATTTCAGAAATTCTGTCAATTTCATCTCCGAAAAATTCAACTCTGATAGCAGTATCATCAGAATCAGACGGAAATATTTCAAGAACATCTCCTCTGACTCTGAATTTATTTCGTACAAAATTTACGTCATTTCGTTCATACTGTATTTTAACAAGTTCATTTATAATTTCATCACGGGATTTTTCCATACCCTGTCGCAGTGAAACCATCATTGAACGGTATTCCTCAGGACTTCCGAGAGAATATATACATGAAACACTTGCAACAATTATAACATCTTTTCTTTCGGCAAGTGCGGAGGTTGCAGAATGGCGGAGCTTGTCGATTTCTTCATTTATTGATGAGTCCTTTTCAATATAGCTGTCTGTGCTTGGAATATATGCTTCAGGCTGATAATAGTCATAGTATGATACAAAGTATTCAACAGCATTTTCGGGAAAAAATTCCTTGAATTCGGAGCATAGCTGTCCTGCAAGTATTTTATTGTGTGCAAGAACAAGAGTAGGTTTGTTTACTTTTGCGATAACGTTTGCCATAGTAAACGTTTTTCCCGAACCTGTAACGCCCATTAATACCTGTTCTTTTTTTCCGGAAAGTATACCGTCCGCAAGTTTCTGAATTGCTTGAGGCTGGTCACCTGATGGTTTATATTCTGAAACAAGTTTAAAGCAGTCCATAAAATTAACCTCCCTGAAATTTTGAGTCTGTTCTATTATTATATCACATATCGGCTGTAAAATAAAGGGATATATAAAAAAATCCGAACAAAATTTCTTTGATATGAAAAAATTACCTGAAATATATTGAAATACTCAGGTTATAATACTATTACGGCATCAAAAAACTTTAAAGGAGATTTAACTATGAAAGGTGAATTTACTCAGAAGGGCAAGGAAGCTCTTGAAAGATTTAAGATGGAATCTGCAAGCGAAGTAGGCGTAACTCTCAAGCAGGGTTACAACGGTGACCTTACAGCAAGACAGGCTGGTTCAATCGGCGGGCAGATGGTCAAGAAAATGATTGAAAGCTATAAAATGCAGTAAATTTAACTAAAATAAAACAGGGCGGATTAAAAATCCGCCTTTGTTTTTTATCTTATTTTAGCACCTGCCGGAATACTGTCATCAGCAAACAATACTTTCACACCGTCCGGAGTATCACAGGCACAAATCATACCGTTGCTTTCAACACCGCAAAGCTTTACGGGTTTGAGATTTGCAACAATCTGAACTTTCTTTCCGACAAGTTCTTCAGGTTTGTAATATTCTGCAATTCCTGAAACAACCTGACGTCCGCCCATTCCGTCATCAAGCTGAAGACAGAGGAGTTTTTTTGATTTCTTAACCTTTTCTGCTGATATTACTTTTGCAACACGAAGGTCAGATTTCTGGAAATCCTCAATAGTTATTTCCGGAGCAAGTTCCGGAGCGTCAAAAGTTTTTTCTTCCTTAGGAGCATTTGCAAGAATAAGTGCATTGAGTTCTTCAATTTCCTTTGCAACATCAATTCTCGGGAAAAGAACTTCACCCTTGTGTACAGTTACATCAGCAGGGAGAACGTTCCAGAGTCCGGCATTTTCATAGTTTGCGTCATCAGCAGAAATTCCGATTTGTTCCCATATTTTAGGCATTGTTGAAGGCATATAAGGGAAAAGAAGTGTTGAAGCAATTCTGATTGCCTCAAGGAGATTATAAAGAACTCCGGCAAGACGTGGTTTAAGTGATTCATCTTTAGCGAGAACCCAGGGTGCAGTTTCATCTATATACTTGTTTGCTCTTGAAACAACCTTGAAAATTTCTTCAAGAGCAAGATTAATCTGAACTTTATCAATAAATCCGTCAACCTTTTCTCTTACAGAAAGAGCCATTTCTTTAAGTTCTGAATCGGCAGTATCATCGAATACTTTTTCAACGGGCAGAGTGCCGTCAAAGTATTTTATAACCATAGCAACGGTTCTTGAAACAAGGTTTCCGAGGTCATTTGCAAGGTCTGAATTTATACGGTTTATCATGATTTCATTTGAGAATGAACTGTCTGAACCGAGAGCCATTTCACGAAGAATGTGATAACGTATAGCGTCACAGCCGTATCTTTCACCAAGAACAAACGGGTCAACGACATTTCCGAGTGATTTTGACATCTTCTGTCCGTTGAATGTAATCCAGCCATGTACAGCAAGATGTTTCGGAAGCGGTAAATCAAGAGCCATAAGCATAGCAGGCCAGATAATTGCATGGAATCTCATAATATCCTTAGCAACCATATGAACATCAGCAGGCCAGTATTTTTCAAAGTCATCATATTTTTCGTTCATGTATCCGAGAGCTGAAATATAGTTTGAAAGAGCATCAATCCATACATAAATAACATGCTTTTTATCGAATGTTACCGGAATACCCCATGTAAAGCTTGTACGGGAAACGCATAAATCTTCAAGACCGGGTTTTATAAAGTTGTTTACAAGTTCAACAGCACGGGTCTTAGGTATAAGATAATCAGTTTCAGTCAGAAGTTTTTCAAGACGTTCAGCAAAAGGGGACATTTTGAAGAAATAAGCCTCCTCTTTGGCATCATTAACTTCACGTCCGCAGTCAGGACATTTTCCGTCTTTGAGCTGTGATTCTGTCCAGAAACTTTCGCATGGAGTACAGTATTTTCCTTTATACTCACCCTTATAGATATAACCCTTATCATAAAGTGTTTTAAAGATTTTCTGAACTGTTTCAATGTGATAATCATCGGTAGTTCTGATATATCTGTCATAATCAACATTCATATAGCTCCAAAGCTTTTTGAATTTTTTAACAATTTCATCAACATATTCCTTTGGAGTTACGCCCTTTTCAAGAGCTTTTTTTTCAATTTTAAGACCATGTTCGTCAGTTCCTGTAAGGAGCTTAACGTCATATCCCTGCATTTTTTTGTATCTTGCGATAGAATCGCATGCAACAGTTGTATAGCAGTGACCTATATGAGGATTGCCCGAAGGATAATAAATCGGGGTAGTGATATAAAATTTTTTATTCATTTCAAAATCTCCTTTTCTGGATAAATCTGTAATTTATATTATACATCATTTTGCGGGATTTGTCATGTGTTTTTGAAAAATTTTCCCTGAAAGGAATCAAGCTCCGCCAGCCGTTTATCAATACCGCCCAAAACGGCGATTTTATTTGCACTCCAAAGAGGTGCAATAAGTTTTTTTCTGTTTCCGTCACCTGTAATTCTTTCAATTACTGTTTCAGGCGGAAGAAGTTCAAGCTGACGGACTGTTATATTAATATATTCCTGCATAGAAAGCATACTGAAATTATTTTCAGAATAAATGTCAGCAAGGCGAGTGCCGTTTATAATATGCAACATCTGAATTTTAACCGCATCAGGTGACATTTCACCAACCTGACGGGCAGTTTCAATCATCATATCATAATTTTCACAGGGCAGACCGTTTATAATATGCAGGCATACACGAATATTATTTTCTTTAAGTCTGTAATATCCCTCAAGAAATTCATTATGTGAATATCCTCTGTTGATATATTCAAGTGTTTTGTCATGAACGGACTGGAGTCCGAGTTCAACAGTAAGATTTGTGCGTGAATTAAGTTCTTTCAGATATTCTGTAATATCATCAGACAGACAGTCCGCACGAGTTCCTATTGATATACCGCAGATACCATTGAATTTCAGCGGAATTTCAAAAAGCTCACGCAGTTTTTCAACAGTGGCATAAGTGTTTGTATTAGCCTGAAAGTATGCAACAGCCTTTGAATCGGGAACTTTTCTGTGAATACGTTCAAGCTCGGATTTAATCTGATTTTCAATGCTTAAAGTGGGATTTGTAAAATAACCGCTTCCGCCGTCACAGAATATACAGCCTCCGATACCTTTTGAACCGTCAATATTGGGACAGGAAAAACCGGCTTCAATAACAGCTTTATATACTTTAAATCCATATCTGTGCCTGTTATAATAATTAAGAGTGTGATAACGTTTATTGTCGTCAGAATACTTAAACGGATTCAAGGAAATTCCTCCTGATATTACTAATGAAAACAGACAAAGAATAAACTTTGCCTGTGAATTTTAAAAAAATCAGTTATGTATAATTTCGTCCTGTTCGTCATCTTCATACTGATTTGTATCAGTGTGATATGTTTCAATGCTTTCAATATTTATATCTTCTTCCTGTTGCTGATTAGTTTTAGAAACAGGTTTGGATTTTTTTTCAGCAGGTTCAGGATTATTATTATTTTTTTCTTCTTCTTTTTGTTTAATTTTAGCCTGTTCAGCTTCTTTTTGCTGTTTTTCATAAGCTGATTCAATATATATATCTTCATCAGCAAGACTTCCGGCGAATTTAAGCTGTTTTACAGGTATTCTTTTGAGAGGTGAGTATACAAATTTTCCGCATGAATATGTACAGTCAACAAGACCGCTTTTTTCGCAGAGGACTTTATTTCCCGATTTTGCACGTTTTCCGAAATGGCAGTAATCACATTTCGGCGGAATAGTTTTGCTGAAATATTTTTTATTAGGTTTGAATATTGACATAATGCCCATAATTTTTGCTCCTTTAAAAAAAACATTATGATTATTATATCACAATAATAACGATTTGTCCAGTATTTTTATGAAAATATTTTTTTAACATAAAAAAGGCAGTCAGAAAACTTTCCGACTGCCTTTTATTTAAGCTGTAATGTTTGAATATCTTTCTGAATTTAAAATATCCATCATAATTGAAAGAGGATTTATATCGCCTGATTTTACCATATCGAAAATCTGAGGTGTTGCACCTGAAACAAGAGCTGTACCGTTTTCGTGCATAGTTACAGGAACTTGTGATACACGGGAATTTACATTCCAGAAAACAACGTTCGGAAGAGCATATCCTTTTTTATTGAATTTCTGTTTTGCTGTTTCATAGTTGGTGAATTTATTCTGACCGTTTCTGGCACATTCGTCAAATTCCATATCCGATATGATATAAACAGTTTCAGGAAGTTCCTCCTGAGGAGTTTTATTTTTTACTGCCGTATCTAAAATAAGGTCAAAGACAGCCTGTATATTCGTATTTGCACACTCATTGAATGATGATACATATTTTACCTTTTCATAAATATCATTTCCCTTGATTTCAACAAGTTTCGGAGTCATTGAAAAAGTTATGAAATGATTTTTAAAAGCACCCTTGTTGTGTTCAGCAAAATAAATTCCGAGTGAAATTGCAACATCAGCAGGTATAACAGACTGACTGCTCCAGTACATAGAGCCTGAACCGTCTATAACAGCAATTGCATTCTGAGAATTTTCAATATTGCTGAGAGATTTCCATGTTGCATCGAGTGATTTTTTTTCATCATCACTTAAAGAGAAGATATTTTTTTTGATTTTATTAACAATCTGATATGGATAAAGAGTACCTGCATTGAGCTTTTTGTTTCCTTTTACTACATCTTCAATAAACTTTGTGTATCGTTCGTTATCGTTGCGTAAAAAGGCTTTTCTGTATTTAAGCATAGCATTTGAAGGCTGTTTTGAATAATCAAAAGTATAATCCTTTTTGCAGAGTCTGCTTTCAAGAATATCGATATACTTTCTGAGTGATGAGAGAGTTTTTCTGTATTCAGGTTCACTTATTCCGAGGTCGAAAGCAATTTTTCTTGCAAAATTTTTTGTTTCAATCGATGAAGCATTTACAGACGGAAGCCATTTTGCAAGAAGTGAAACCTGTTTCTGCTCATTCATGTTATTTTTATCTTCTTCAAGCTGATTTTTGATTATACTGAGTACACTGTCATGAATTTCAGGTGAATAATAGACAGCAAGTATATCATCATATCTGCCGTATTCAGAGAATAATTTTAAATTCTTATCCACTGATTCAGGACTTAATCTTGAAACGATTTGCATAGCAATTCTGAAAAATCTTCTTTCGCCCAGACCGCCTCTTATATCTCTTGCAAAGAAAAGAATTTTCATAGTTAAGTCTTTGTCCTCAACAAAAGCCCTTGTTACTTTATCATAAATATCCTTATTAGACAAATTTCTTGAAGCACCTGCTATAAAGAAAAGGTCAAGACAATCTGAAAGAGAGCTTTTGTTTGTAACAGCTCCGTTTTCAGTATATGTAATATTTGACTGATTTTTAAGTTTTTTCAGAAAACTCATTGAAAATTCCTCCCTGCATTGATTTCTTTTTCACGATACGATAAAAATCTGTAAATTTTTCACAATTATTTTTGCTGTATGTATCGTATACACGGTGCGTAAAAAGTATCGCTCTACCAGCTGAGCTATGCCGGTCTGAAACAGACAGACAATCGGACTCGAACCGATGACAAATACTGTAATTCATAAAAAATATTGGTTGCTGTAAGCACCGTAAAGGTTTTGTACGTTGAATCAGGTTTTTGAACCCTGATAGTTACGATAGTATCGTATACACGGTGCGTAAAAAGTATCGCTCTATCCATCTGAGCTATGCCGGTCTGAAACAGACAGACAATCGGACTCGAACCGATGACGAATACTGCCATTTTTTTGCTGTAAGCACCGTAAAGATTTTGCACGTTGCATTAAAGTTTTGCACCTTGATAGCTATGATAGTATCGTATACACGGTGCGTAAAAAGTATCGCTCTACCAGCTGAGCTATACCAGCCTGAAACAGACGGGCAATCGGACTCGAACCGATGACCAGATATTGCTATTTTTTTGCTGTAAGCACCGTAAGGTTGTGCAGGTTGCATTAAGGTCTTTCACCCTAATAGCTAAATAACTAAATCTGAAAAAATGCTGTCTGCAACGTTTAATAAATTTGCACGATACATTGTGCTTTGAACTACATTCCCCAACGGCAGACTCGAACTGCATCTTTCCGCAGTAAACTGCGGACTGTTCTGCTCACGCACTGGTGGTTGGCGAGGATATAATTTGCTGTATGTATCGTATTCAGTTTTTACAAGACGCTATATTTTATCATACCATAAAATGAAATAAATCAGATTGCTGTAAGCGTCTTAAATAAATATTATCCTTTTACTACTCCGACTGTAAAGAGCTTTTTGACGGGTTCAACCAAATCTTTCTGATTTTCCATAACCACGTCAATATCTTTATATGCAAAGCGTGATTCCTCTGCAACATCGGATTTATTATTTTTTCCAAGAACAACGTCTTGTTTTTTGAGGTCTGTCATAACAGTTTCAACGGAAAAAGTTTCAACAGCCTTTGTTCGTGAAAGCTTTCTGCCTGCACCATGAGAAGATGACATAAAACTTTCAGGATTTCCTTTCCCTTTTACTATATAGCTGAAACTTCCCATAGCACCGGGAATTATTGAAAGTTCACCCTCTGAAACCCTTACTGCACCTTTGCGGTGTACCCATACATCTTTATCGAAATGATTTTCGAGTGATGCATAATTGTGGTGGCAGTTTATTTCATTTGAAAATTCTGTTGTGACTCCTGCAAACTTCTGAACGTTTTCGCTGAAAATATCTTTTACTTTTCGGAGCATAACAGCTCTGTTTTCAAAGGCAAAATTCATAGCGAGGTTCATATAGTTGAGATAGCTTTTTCCCTCCGTAGTATCGACAGGAAGAAACGGCAGATTATAGCTTTCGGGAACATCTGACCAGTATTTTCTGTTAAGTTCCCTTGCAATTTTATTGAAATGCTGACCAATTACATTTCCGAAATGTCTTGAACCGGAATGTAGCATAATGCAGGCAAGACCGTTTTCGTCCTCCTGAATTTCAATAAAGTGATTTCCTCCGCCAAGAGTACCAACCTGAAAAAATCCCTCATCAATTTCAGAAATAAGTTCTGATTCTGAACTGTATTTTTCCATTTCCTTTTTTGCTTCAGAAAGAACAGCAGATTCCTGCGGTTTTTTGTAATGTGCAACGCCAAGCGGAATAGTTCTCTGAATATTTCCGACAATGACCTTTACAAGATTTCCGCTTCCTGTTACAGTTTCTTTAAGTAGCTTTACAGGAATATTTGTCTGAATAAATCCCATACCACAGCCAATATCAACGCCTACGGCATTAGGAATGACAACATCATTACAAGCGATGACTGCACCGATAGGCATACCTTTTCCCATATGAGTATCGGGCATAAGTGCCACCCACTTGTATATAAAAGGAAGATTAGCGAGGTGCATAGCCTGTTCCATACAATTTTCGTCAATGGATTCAGCATTTTCACACCATATCTTTATAGGGAATTTCTGGGAATTTTTATTATATTGTACGAACATTCTGTTCACCTCTCTGAAATAATCTCTGCTGTTTGGTATGATTGTATTATAGCACAGCTTTCTGAAAGAATCATTTAAAAAAACCTGCGAACTTTATACATTATTTTCCAATCAGGATATAAATTTGCAATATTCTTGAAATCAGGGAAAAAATAATATATAATTATACTATATATTATATAAAAAATGAAAGGAAGTTTTTCAATGAATAAAATTCTGGAAAATAAATCGGTTCTCATAGGAGTTACAGGGGGAATTGCATCATATAAAATTCCCAATCTTGCAAGAATGATTGTAAAGCTTGGCGGGGAAGTAAATGTAATTATGACTCAGAACGCCACAAATTTTATAACTCCGTTTACTTTTGAAACACTCACAAAAAATAAATGCATTGTTGATACATTCGACAGAAATTTTCAGTACAGCGTTGAACATGTGGCACTTGCAAAAAAATCCGATTCAATAATAATAGCTCCTGCAACGGCTAATGTAATCGGAAAGATTGCAAACGGAATTGCAGATGATATGCTGACTACAACTGTTATGGCAAGCACTGCACCTAAAATTATTTCACCTGCTATGAATCATAATATGTATCATAATCCGATAGTTCAGGATAATATTTCAAAGCTTGAAAATTACGGATATACAATAATTCCTGCCACACATGGTATGCTTGCAAACGGTGATGACGGTGACGGAAGAATGCCTGATGAAAAAATTCTTCTTGAATATGTTATACGTTCACTCTATAAAAAAGACCTTTCAGGTAAAAAAATTCTTGTTACAGCAGGAGCTACTCAGGAGGCTCTTGACCCTGTGAGATATATCACAAATCATTCAACAGGGAAAATGGGATATTCAGTTGCTCAGGAGGCTGTAAGACGCGGAGCAGATGTAATTCTTGTAAGTGGCAGAACAAATCTTGATGTTCCGGAGGGAGTAAAATTTGTTCCGGTAGTATCTGCAAAGGATATGTATAATGCCGTTATGGAAAAATTCTCTGAATGTGATATAGTAGTAAAATCGGCAGCAGTAGCAGATTATACTCCCGAAACTGTAAGCAGTCAGAAAATTAAAAAACATGACGGAAATCTCTCCGTTGCAATGAAACGTACCGATGATATAATAGCTGAACTCGGAAGAATAAAAAAGCCTGAACAGTTTATCTGCGGTTTTTCAATGGAAACTGAAAATATGCTTGAAAATTCAAGAAAGAAACTGATTTCAAAAAATATTGATATGATATGTGCAAATTCTCTTAATCAGAAAGGTGCAGGATTCGGAACTGATACAAACATTGTTACGATTATAACGAAATCAGGCGAAAAACAGCTTGAACTTATGGATAAATCCGAGGTGGCAGGAAAAATTCTCGACAGCATAATTTCCTGTTATAATAAATAAATTAAAGCAAGCCACCGGCTTGCTTTTTTTATGACAGAGCTATTGACAAATACAGGATATTGTGATATAATAAAAAATCATAGTAAATAAATAGGAATAGTAATATTTATCCAGCTTGAAAGGAAAGGGAAGATTTTATGAAATTTTCGGCAAAAGCAAAATATGCCCTTAAATTACTTGTGGATTTGGCTGAACATCAGAATAACGGCTATATTTCTCTTTCAGATATTTCAAAAAGACAGAATATTTCTAAAAAATATCTGGAACAGATTGTGCCTATGCTTGTAAAATCCGGAATTTTATGTACAAACAGAGGAAATAAGGGCGGATATATGCTTAATAAGCCAACATACAGCTGTACGGTCGGAGATGTTCTTCGGGCAACAGAAGGTGAACTTATCCCCATAGAAAATCCTCAGTATGAATCGGATAAGCCTGTTGCATTTGTATGGGAGGAAATCCACAACGTTATGGAAACCTGTATTGACAGCATTTCTGTACAGGATATTATTGAACATCAGAAAAATTATTTTGACTACTGTATCTGAATTTTTAAAAGGCTTTCCAGAACGGTGAGCCTTTTATTTTGGAATTTTATTGTACTGTTTTCACAATAATTCATATAAAACAGATAGGAATAATCATCAATAGTACAGAAAATTGCATTAACCCTTGACAAATGGAAATTACTGTGCTATAATCCAAGTATATTAAACCTATCGAAAATGTATGAATTGAGGAATTTAAATTATGAAGATATTTTTTGTACTCTCAAAAGCCGGAGGTCTAATCCGCTGTTAAAATTACTTCACTTTCTCCTTTAAATCTATTTTTATGAAATGAGGTAATATATTATGAAAAGAAAAATAATTTCTGCTTTATTGGCAACAGTAACAGCTTTTACATTCGTTTTAACAGGTTGCGGTTCTGCCGAAACAAGCTCTGACAGCGGAAAAGTATCTATAACAAATGTATCATATGACCCTACAAGAGAATTTTATTCTTCATATAATGACATTTTCGCAAATCACTGGAAAGAACTTAAAGGTCAGGACGTTGAAGTTACACAGTCACATGGCGGTTCAGGAAAACAGGCTCTTGAAGTTGCAAACGGCCTTGAAGCTGATGTTGTAACACTTGCACTTGAATATGATGTCAAGGCTGTTCAGAATTCAGGTCTTATAGAAGACGGCTGGATTGATGAATTTGATAAGGACAGTTCACCATATACTTCAACAATCGTATTTCTTGTACGCAAGGGCAATCCGAAAAATATTAATGACTGGGACGACCTTGTAAAAGATGGTGTAGGAGTTATAACACCGAATCCGAAAACATCAGGCGGTGCAAGGTGGAATTATCTTGCTTCGTGGGCATACGCCGATAAAAAATTCAACGGTGATGAAACTCAGATAGAGGATTTTGTAAGAAATCTTTATAAAAATGTTCTTGTACTTGATTCAGGAGCAAGAGGAGCTACTACAACATTCGTTGAAAACGGTCAGGGAGATGTGCTTATTGCATGGGAAAATGAAGCTTATCTTTCAATCAAGGACAATCCTGATGAATATGAAATAATTACACCAAGCGTAAGTATTCTTGCACAGCCGTCTGTTGCAGTTGTTGACAGCGTGGTTGATAAACGTGGTACAAGAGAAGTTGCAACGGAATATCTTAATTATCTTTATTCCGATGATGCACAGCGACTTGCAGGAAAAAATTATTATCGTCCGTCAAATCCGGATATTCTCAATGAATTTTCAGATGTGTTTGACCTCAGTGTAAATCTTGTCACAATAAATGATTTCGGAGGCTGGGACGAGGCACAGGAAAAGCATTTCGCAGACGGCGGAATTTTCGACAAGATATATGAAAAATAAGGAGCATTAATCGGCATGAAAAAGGCAGGAAAAAGAGTTATTCCGGCATTTGGAATTTCTATGGGAGTTACCTTGTCAATGGTAAGTCTTATAGTAATAATTCCTCTTGCATCACTTGTAATATATACATCACATATGAGTTTTTCTGAAATATGGGAAACCATAACACGTGAAAGAGTTCTTGCAAGCTTTAAAGTGAGTTTTATAACAGCTTTTATAGCATCTTTTATAAATATGATTATGGGAATAATTCTTGCATGGGTTCTTGTCAGATATGATTTTCCGCTGAAAAAACTTGTTGACGGACTTATTGAACTGCCTTTTGCAATGCCTACGGCGGTAGCCGGAATTGCCCTTACATCACTTACATCTGATAAAGGACTTATCGGAAAATTCTTTGCAAACTTTGGTATAAAAATAGCGTATACAAGAATAGGCATAACCGTTGCACTTGTATTTGTAGGTATTCCGTTTGTAGTCCGTGCAGTACAGCCTGTACTTGAAAAACTTGACCCCTCATATGAGGAGGCATCAAAGGTAATGGGAGCATCAGGAGGAAAAATATTCAGAAGTGTAATTCTTCCTGAAATACTTCCTCCGGCAATTACCGGATTCGGACTTGCATTCGGCAGATGTCTTGGAGAATATGGCAGTGTTGTATTTATAGCAGGAAACAAACCTTATGAAACAGAAATAACACCTCTTATAATAATGTCAAAACTTCAGGAATTTGACTATTCAAGTGCAACAGCCATAGCTCTTGTAATGCTTATTACAGCGTTTTTAATACTTTTTATCGTAAATCTTATACAGGCAAGAAATACTAAAATTCTCGGCAGATAGGAGGCTGAAAAACTATGGAAAACAAAACCATCGGTTCAAAAATTACAAAATGGGTTCTTATAGGAATCAGCTTTCTGTTTATGTTTGTTATGCTGATACTTCCGCTTATCACAGTAATAACAGAGGCACTGAGAAGTGGCTGGGATACATATGTCAAAGCAGTTACTGATAAATATACAGTAAAAGCACTTCTTCTTACTCTTGAGGCAACAGCATTTGCAGTTATATTCAATACGATTTTCGGACTATTTGCAGCGTGGACTATCACAAAGTATCGTTTCAAAGGCAAAAAAATTCTTACAGCACTTATAGATGTCCCTGTAACAGTTTCACCGATAATAGCAGGTCTTATATTTGTTCTTACATTCGGCAGACAGAGCTTTTTATATCCGTATCTTCAGGAGCTTAATATAAATGTTGTATTTGCAGTTCCGGGAATAATTCTTGCAACGGTATTTGTAACATTTCCGTTTATTTCAAGAGAACTTATTCCGGTACTTGAAGTTCAGGGAACTGATGAAGAAGAAGCAGCCTCAATTATGGGTGCAGGAGCATTCAAAATATTCAGGAAAATCACATTTCCTCATATAAAATGGGCATTTCTTTATGGAATTGTTCTCTGTATAGCAAGAGCAATCGGAGAATTCGGAGCTGTTTCGGTTCTTTCAGGACATCTCAGAGGAAAAACAAACACACTTCCGCTTCATGTTGAAATACTGTTCAATGAATTTCAGTATGTTCCTGCATTTGCAGTATCTTCAATACTTGTAATTCTTGCAGTTGCAATACTTGTTATAAGAAGTGTTATTGAATATATCGGAAAGAGGAATAATGAAGATGTACGTTGAGCTGAAAAATATAAATAAAAAATTCGGAGATTACAAGGCATCTGACAATGTAAGCTTCGGAATAGAAAAGGGAAGTCTTATAGGACTTCTCGGAGCGAGCGGAAGCGGTAAAACCACAATACTCAGAATGATTGCAGGACTTGAAACTCCTGACAGCGGTGAAATAATCATTGACGGCAAAGTTGTAAACAATATTCACCCGAGCAAACGCGGAATAGGATTTGTATTTCAGAATTATGCACTTTTCCGCTATATGACAGTCTATGAAAACATAGCATTCGGACTCAAAGTTCAGAAAGCTGATAAAAGTTATATAAAAAGCCGTGTAAATGAACTTATTGAGCTTATCGGACTCAAAGGACTTGAAAAGCGTTATCCGAGTCAGCTTTCAGGCGGTCAGCGTCAGAGAGTTGCATTTGCAAGAGCATTAGCACCAAATCCGCAGTTGCTTCTTCTTGATGAACCTTTTTCCGCTATTGATGCGAAAGTAAGGCAGGAACTCAGGAGCTGGCTCAGAGATATTATAACAAAGCTCGGAATTACAAGTATTTTCGTTACACACGACCAGGACGAAGCAATTGAAGTTGCTGATAAAATAATAATCACAAACAAGGGCAGAGTTGAACAGATGGGAACTCCTGTTGAAGTTTATCAAAGACCTGAAACAGCTTTTACGGCATCATTTTTCGGCCATACATCATTCCTTGAAGATTATACAAAATTCAGCAGTTTTGAAAAGATACCCAATGCAGAAAAAGCTATTGTACGTCCGGAATTTGTAAAAGTTGCAAAAAAGACCGAAAATATTATATATCGTGCATCTGCATCAGAAGGTGAAGTTACTCAGGTTTCGTTCAGAGGAGATGTAACAGAGCTTAAAATAAATGTAAACGGCAGTGTAGTTACAGCACATCGTGGTCTTAATCACTCTGAAATAAAAGTCGGGGAAAAAGTTGATGTCTTTCTTTACCGTATTTTTGTTACATCGGGAAACAAGGCATATATCCTCGAAAACAAGACACTTTCAGAAAACTCAGTAGTTATCTGATAAGGAAAGAAGGTATGAAAAAATGCAGTCAGAAAAACTTACAGCAGATATACTTATAATCGGCGGAGGAACAGCAGGCTGTTATGCAGGGCTGACTATTGCAAAGGAATCTCCTGATACAGAAGTTATTATCTGTGAAAAGGCAAATATAAAACGCAGCGGTTGTCTTGCATCAGGAGTAAATGCTCTTAACGCATATATAACTGAAGGTCATACACCGCAGGATTATGTTGACTATGCAAGAAAAGATGCCGATGAAATTGTAAGAGGCGACCTTCTTTTGACAATGTCTGAAAAACTTAATGAAGTAACAGAAAACCTTGAAAAACTCGGTCTGGTAATTCTTAAAGACAGCAATGGAAAGTATGTTGCAAGAGGTAACAGAAATCTTAAAATAAACGGTGAAAATATAAAACCTATACTTGCACAGGCTGTTGAAAATCTTCCGAACGTGAAAATTATGAACCATGTAAATATCACTGATTTTTCCGTTGAAGATAACAGAATAAAAGGTGCATTCGGCTTCAGTACAGAAAAAGAAGTATTCTACACAATACAGTCAAAGGCAGTAATAATTGCAACAGGCGGTGCATCAGGACTCTATAAGCCTAACAATCCCGGATTTTCACGTCATAAAATGTGGTATTCTCCGTTCAATACGGGTGCAGGATATGCAATGGGAATCCGTTCAGGTGCAGAGATGACAACATTTGAAATGCGTTTTATAGCTTTAAGATGTAAGGATACAATTTCACCGACAGGAACTCTTGCACAGGGTGTAGGTGCAAAACAGATAAATTCTCTCGGAGAAGTTTATGAAAATAAATACGGTCTGACAACCTCGCAGAGAGTATACGGAACTGTTATGGAAAACATTGAGGGCAGAGGTCCATGTTATCTTAAAACAGTCGGAATTACTCCCGAACAGGACGAATCACTTATAAAGGCTTATCTCAATATGTCACCTTCGCAGACTATAAAATGGATAGAAAGCGGAAAAAATCCTTCACAGCAGAATGTTGAAATAGAGGGAACAGAACCTTATATTGTCGGAGGTCATACCGCAAGCGGTTACTGGGTTGATACAAAGAGAGCCACAACAATAAACGGTCTTTTTGCATCAGGAGATGTTGCAGGAGGCTGTCCGCAGAAGTATGTCACAGGTGCATTGGCAGAGGGCGAAATTTCAGCACTTTCAGCACTTGATTACATAAAATTACATGAAGTTCAGGGCATAGACGAATCCGAAACATCAGAACATCTTTCTGAAGCTGAAAAATATCTTTCAGAAAGAAATTCATTCTTCACCTGCGAACAGCTTGAAGAAGCTATGCAGACTGTAATGGATTCATATGCAGGCGGTATTAAAACAAATTACCGCTTTAATGAAAGTCAGCTTGACCTTGCAGATGAAAAAATCAAAAAGCTTGAAAAACTTTCGGAAAGTCTTCACGCAGATGATTTACATGAGCTTATGCTTATATATGAGCTTAAAGAACGTCTGACCGTCTGCCGTAGTCTTATCGCACATCTCAGGGCAAGAAAAGAAACACGCTGGCACAGCTTTGCTGAAAATCTTGATTATCCCGAAAAGGATAATGAAAATTTCAGATGCTATATAAATTCAAAGCTTGAAAATGGTTCAATAAGAATTATAAAGCGTGAACTTGTAAAGGAGAATCAGATTTATGAGCATAGCAATTGACAGAAACAAATGTGTCGGCTGTGGAAAATGTTCAGTCGTATGCCCCGGAAATCTCATAAAACTTGAAGAAAAAAAGGCATATATAAAATATCCTAAAGACTGCTGGGGCTGTGCCTCCTGTATAAAGGAATGTCCTGTAAATGCCGTAAAATTTTTCCTCGGAGCTGATATAGGCGGTATGGGAAGTCTGGTTCACACTGAAAGCAAGGGAGATGTTCTTAACTGGATTGTTGAACATTATGACGGCAGAATTACAGAAATACCAATTAATCGAAAAGAATCAAACAAATACTAAGGAGTGAATTATAATGAGCGAATACTCACATCTCGATGAGCTTGAGGCAGAGGCTATATATATAATAAGGGAAGTTTCTGCTGAATGTGAAAAGCCTGTAATGCTTTATTCAATAGGAAAGGATAGTTCAGTAATGCTTCATCTTGCTATGAAAGCATTTTACCCTGAAAAACCGCCGTTCCCGTTTTTACATATTGATACAACATGGAAATTCAGAGATATGATAAAATTCCGTGATGAAACAGCAAAAAAACTTGGAATAGAAATGCTTACATATACAAATCAGGAGGGCATAAAACAGGGAATAAATCCATTTGATTCCGGTTCAGCCTATACTGATATTATGAAAACACAGGCATTGAAACAGGCTCTTACAAAATACGGCTTTACTGCTGCATTCGGCGGAGGCAGACGTGATGAGGAAAAATCTCGTGCAAAAGAGAGAATATTCTCTTTCAGAAATGAGGCACAGGCTTGGAATCCTAAAAATCAGCGTCCTGAAATGTGGAAACTTTACAATGCAAAAATCAAAAAAGGTGAAAGCATAAGAGTTTTCCCGCTTTCAAACTGGACTGAAAAAGACATCTGGCAGTATATCAAACGTGAAAATATAGATATAGTTCCGCTTTACTTTGCAGATAAAAGACCTGTTGTAGAGCGTGACGGTAATATTATTATGGTTGATGATGACAGATTCCCGTTAAGAGAGGGTGAAGTTCCGGAATACAAATCAGTAAGATTCAGAACACTGGGCTGTTATCCTCTTACAGGCGGAATTGAATCCACTGCAACAACTCTTGATGAAATTATTGATGAAACACTGAGTGCTGTATCTTCAGAGCGTACAACACGAGTTATCGACAATGAAGCTGCCGGAAGTATGGAAAGAAGAAAGAGAGAAGGTTATTTCTGATGAAAGGTTTACTTAAATTTATCACATGCGGAAGTGTAGATGACGGAAAATCAACACTTATAGGTCATATTCTTTATGATTCAAAACTGCTTTATGCAGACCAGAAAAAAGCTCTTGAGCTTGACAGTAAGGTCGGAAGCAGAAACGGAAAAATTGACTATTCACTTTTGCTTGACGGTCTTATGGCAGAACGTGAACAGGGTATTACAATAGATGTTGCATACCGCTATTTTACAACAGACCACCGCAGTTTTATAGTTGCGGATACCCCCGGACATGAAGAATATACAAGAAACATGGCAGTAGGTGCATCATTTGCTGACCTTGCAGTAATTCTTGTTGACGCATCACAGGGCGTTCTTGTACAGACAAGACGCCATGCAAGAATATGCAGTCTTATGGGTATAAAATATTTCGTATTCGCTGTAAATAAAATGGATTTGGTTGGTTACAGCGAAGAACGTTTCAGAGAAATTGAAAAGCAGATTGCAGAACTTAAATCAGAACTTTCTCTTGAAAATGTTAAAATCATTCCGCTTTCCGCAACAGAGGGCGATAATGTTACTGTAAAGTCTGAAAATATACCATGGTATACAGGTGAACCTCTGCTTGAATATCTTGAAAATGTTGATATAAATTCTGATGATAATGAACAGGGATTCTATATGCCTGTACAGAGAGTATGCCGTCCTGACCATACATTCAGAGGATTTCAGGGGCAGATTGAATCAGGCAGTATAAGTGTCGGCGATGAAATCACAGCACTCCCGAGCAATGAAAAAGCTCATGTAAAAAGCATACTTGTAACTGATAAAAATTCTGAAAATGCACATAAAGGTCAGCCTGTAACAATTTCACTTGATAAGGAAGTTGACGTTTCAAGAGGTTGTGTTCTTACAAAGGGAAACAATATCGGAGTATATAAAAAGCTCACTGTTTCACTTCTCTGGACAGACGATGAACCTCTTGCAGAGGGAAATGATTATCTTGTAAAACTTGGTACAAAGACAATATCAGGTATAGTTACAGATATTCAGTATGCTGTTGATGTAAATACCGGTGAACATATAAAGACAGACAGTCTTTCAAAAAACGGTATAGCAGTATGTGATATAAAGCTTGCAGAGGGAATTGTTGCAGATTTATTCTCATCACACAAGACACTCGGTGAACTCATACTTATTGACAGGGTAACAAATATGACATCTGCATGCGGAGTTGTTGAAAAGACAGATGAAAAGATTGAATCTTCTGAAAGAGCATCTTTCAAAAACGGTGATATTACTGCAAGAGGCGATATTTTTGAAGAATTTTTCTATGATGCCTCAAGCCTTAACGTTCTGAAATATCAGCCTGTTCATAAAACATATACAATCGGCGATGAAATTCAGGTATCAGGCGAAAGCTATAATTATCCTGAAAGCTTTGATATACTTGTTTTAAGAGATAGAACAGCTGTTAAAATCAGAAACAAGAAAATTGCTGAAATAATTCCTTTCAGTGAATATAAATACAGCGGATTTCCTCTTATAAACGGCAGAGGTTTTGAAATTAAGGTAAAATCCGATTCAGAAGTAAAACAGTTCCTTGATGAATATAATCCCGACAGTGCGGAATATTTCAGAAAGTGGTTTAAATTTGATACATACCGCAAGGTTGTATTTTCAAAGTAATTTTTCAGACAGGCGGAATTATCCGCCTGTTTTTTTACGGATACTTATTGACATTCTGATTTAATCATGTTAAAATGAAGAAAATTATTTATGGAGGTATAAAAATGCAGAAAATCATATGTTTTCATAATCCGGACGAAATTAACGGGTTTTTAAGCAACTGGTATCCGAGCCGTTTCATAGATGAAAATAATATTACATACACATCAATGGAACAGTATATGATGTATCAGAAAGCGGTTCTTTTCGGTGATTTGAAAATTGCTGAAAAAATTATTGATATTGATAATCCTGCGGAAATTAAAGCACTTGGCAGACAGGTTTCAGGATTTAAAGACGGAATATGGTCTAAGCATAAATATAATATTGTTTTAAAAGGAGTTTATCTGAAATTTACACAGAATCCTGAACTTAAAGAAAAACTTCTTTCATATGGCGGAAGTGAATGTATTTTTGCAGAATGTGCAGTTAACGATAAAGTATGGGGAATAGGTCTTTCAATGAAAAGTCCTGAAAGATTTGATAAATCGTGCTGGCTCGGTAAAAATCTTCTTGGCAACGCTTTGACGGAAACAAGGGATAATCTGATTGAAAAGTCTGTCTGAAAAGGGCAGACTTTTTATTTTACATAAATTTTCGATAATAAAGGTTTCGGATTTAACATATAAATAGTATACTTTAATTGTAAAGAAAAAACAAAGGAGTATATTAATTATGAAAAAGATGATTTGTTATGCCTCAGCAATTATAATGTGTCTTTCAGCTTTCGCAGGTTGCGGAAGTTCAGACGGCAGTTCAGGCGGAACAGTTTCAACAGACGGTTCAACTTCTATGGAAAAGGTAATCGGAGCTTTGGGAGAAGATTTTCAGTCAAAAAATTCCGGAGTATCATTTACATATAATCCGACAGGTTCAGGCTCAGGAATAACAGCCGTATCAGAGGGACGCTGTGATATAGGACTTTCAAGCCGAAGCCTTAAAGATGATGAAAAGGCTGGCGGACTTACTGAAACAGTTCTCGCATATGACGGAATTGCAATCATAGTTAATCCGTCAAACAGCGTTGATGATTTGAGCATAGATGAGATTTCAAAAATCTATACAGGTGAAATAACAAACTGGAGCGAAGTCGGCGGAAGTGACCTCGACATAGTTCTTATAGGACGTGAAGCCGGAAGCGGTACAAGGGACGGTTTTGAAACTGTAACAAATACAAAGGATTTGTGCAAATACCGTCAGGAACTTACATCAACAGGAGATGTTATAACAACTGTTGCAAGCAATGAAAATGCAATCGGATATGCCTCACTTGCATCTGTAAAGGATAATGTAAAGGCTGTTTCAGTGGGAGGAGTTTTGCCGACAGAAGAAACTGTAAAAGACGGAAGCTATGCTGTTCAAAGACCGTTTGTACTTGTTACAAAGACTGATAAAAAGCTTTCAGATACAGCACAGAAATTCTTTGACTATGCTCTTTCAGATGATGCAAAGAGTATCATTTACAGTGCAGGTGTAGTTCCTGCAAAGGACTGATGATAATATGAAAAACAAAAACAGGATTTTTGAAAATTTTGTACACGGTGTATTTTTGATACTCGGACTTATAGCGGTAGGATTTGTACTTCTTATAACAGTATATCTTATTGTTGCAGGAATACCGGCTATAAAGGAAATAGGACTTTTCAATTTTCTTTTCGGAAAGATATGGGCATCAACATCAGATAATCCTTCCTATGGAATACTTCCGTTTATAATGACAAGTATATACGGAACAGCAGGTGCAATTCTTATAGGAGTCCCGATAGGTTTCTTCACAGCAGTTTATCTTTCAAAACTTGCACCGCATAAGGTAAAAAGAATTGTTGAAACGGCAGTAAAACTTCTTGCCGGAATACCTTCCGTTGTATATGGACTTGTGGGAATGCTTGTACTTGTTCCGGCTATAAAAAAGGCATTTAATCTTTCAGACGGAGCAAGTCTTCTTTCAGCAATAATAGTTCTCGCAGTAATGATACTTCCTTCAATCATATCAGTATCAATGACAGCTCTTGAATCAGTTCCGAAAGAATATGAGGACGCATCGCTTGCACTCGGAGCAACACCGATAGAAACATATTTCAGAGTATCAGTTCCGGCAGCGAAAAGCGGAATTGCAGCTTCAGTTGTTCTCGGAGTCGGCAGAGCAATAGGAGAGGCTATGGCTGTTATGATGGTTTCAGGAAACGTTCCTAATATGCCGTCACTTTTTCAGAGCGTACGTTTTCTTACAACAGCAGTTGCAAGTGAAATGTCATATTCATCAGGATTGCAAAGGCAGGCACTTTTTTCAATTGCACTTGTATTGTTTCTGTTCATAATGCTTATAAATGCAGTTCTTAACTTCTTTCTGAAGCGTGATAAGGAGAAATAATTATGGAAAATACAAAAGCAATTTCAGTTTCGGCTGAAAACAGAAAAGTATCATCAGGAAGAAAAACATATATATTTGCGATGAAACTTCTTATTGCAATATCTGTAACTTTTACATGTGCGATAACACTGTTCATAATCGGATATGTTCTTTTCAAAGGAATCCCGAATATTTCTTGGGAACTTCTTTCAACATCACCGAGTTACCTTTCCGGAAAAATAGGAATTCTTCCTGATATTTTAAATACACTTTACATACTTCTTGCAACACTTCTTATTGTACTTCCTCTCGGAGTAGGTTCAGCAGTATATCTTACAGAATATGCGAAGAATAAAAAACTTGTCGGAATTATTGAATATGCATCTGAAACGCTTTCAGGTATTCCGTCAATAATATACGGACTTGTCGGAATGTTGTTCTTCTGTCAGTTTTTAGGATTTCAGACATCGCTTATTGCAGGAGCAATGACACTTGTAATTATGAATCTTCCGACAATTATGAGAACTACACAGGAAAGTCTTAAAACTGTTCCGCAGAGTTACCGTGAAGGAGCTTTCGGACTTGGTGCAGGAAAATGGAGAGTAATCAGAACTGTTGTACTTCCTAACTGCGTTGACGGAGTAATAACAGGCTGTATACTTTCAGCAGGCAGAATACTCGGAGAATCAGCAGCACTTCTTTTTACAGCGGGTTTTGCACATACACTCAACGGTCTTATAAGTTTCCAGAACGGAGTTCTCACAAGCGGTCTTTCAAGCTCAGGTTCAACACTTACCGTTGCAATGTATGTATATGCAAAGGAACAGGGTGAATTTGAAGTTGCGTTTGCAATATCTGCAATTCTTATGATTCTTACAATGATAATAAATCTTTCAGCAGATGCTGTCGGAAAGCATTTCAGTAAAAGGAGAAGCTCATGAGTGACATTATAACAGTCAAAGATATGTGCCTTTGGTACGGAAAAACACAGGCTCTTAAAAATATAAATATAAACATTGAAGAAAACAGCATAACAGCTCTGATAGGGCCTTCAGGCTGCGGAAAATCAACATTTCTTAAAACCCTTAACAGAATGAATGACCTTGTACCCGGTGTAAAGATTACAGGCGATATAAGATACAACGGAGAGGATATTTTTGCACCCGACAGAGATGTAAACGAATTAAGACGTGAAATAGGAATGGTTTTTCAGAAACCTAATCCGTTCCCGATGAGTATATACGATAATATTGCATACGGCCCGAGAACACATGGAATACGTTCAAAAGCAAAACTTGATGAAATTGTTGAACGTTCTCTGAGAAGTTCAGCAATATGGGACGAAGTAAAGGACAGACTGAAAAAATCAGCACTCGGAATGTCAGGAGGTCAGCAACAGCGACTCTGTATTGCAAGAGCTTTGGCAGTTCAGCCGAAAATTCTGCTTATGGACGAGCCGACATCAGCTCTTGACCCGATTTCAACTTCTAAAATAGAAGACCTTGCAATTGAGCTGAAAAAAGAGTATACTATTGTTATAGTTACTCATAATATGCAGCAGGCTGTAAGAATTTCTGATAATACAGCATTTTTCCTCCTTGGCGATTTGGTTGAATACGGCAACACCGAAGAAATGTTCAGTAAGCCGAAAAATAAGAAAACTGAAGATTATATTACAGGAAGGTTCGGATAAAATGAGAAACAGATTTGACAGTCAGCTTGAATTGCTGAATCATAAAATGATTGAAATGGGTTCAATGTGTGAAGAAATAATTGCAATTGTGGCAAAGGCACTTACAACAGCAGATGAAAAGCTTATTAAGAAAATATCCCTGCTTGAAAATGATATTGACCATATGGAAAGGGATATTGAATCACTTTGTCTTAGACTTCTGCTTCAGCAACAGCCTGTTGCAAGTGATTTTCGTCAGATTTCCGGAGCTTTGAAAATGATTACTGATATGGAACGTATCGGTGACCAGTCAGAAGATATTTCAGAATTTATAAAATATCTCGGAAAAAAGGCTGAAAATGATTGTCAGTATATCTATCTTATGGCAGAAGCTTCTATAAAAATGGTTTCAGACAGCATTGAAGCATACGTTAAAAAGGATTTGGAACTTGCTCAGTCGGCAATAGCATATGATGATGTCATTGATGACTATTTTATAAAGACAAAGAAAACTATTATAAATCTTATAAAACAGAAATCAGATGACGGTGAGTATCTTCTCGACTTGCTTATGGTAGCAAAATATTTTGAACGCATCGGTGACCACGCTGTAAACATTGCAGAATGGGTTCAGTTTTCTGTTGCCGGTGTGCATAAAGGAGATTAGCCGGTATGATGATTTGGTGCATTGAAGATGATAAAAGTATACGTGATATTGAAATCTATACTCTGAAATCGACAGGCTTTGAGGCTGTCGGTTTTTGTGACGGTAAGGATTTTTTCAAGGCTCTTGAAGAAGATGAAATCCCCGATTTGATTATACTCGATATAATGCTTCCTGATATGGACGGAGTAGAAATTCTGAAATGTATAAAGCAGAATCCAAAAGCAAAAAATATCCCCGTAATTATGGCAACTGCAAAAGGAATGGAATATGATAAAATACAGAGTCTTGACCTCGGTGCAGATGATTATCTTGTAAAACCCTTCGGTATGATGGAAATGGTTTCAAGAATAAAAGCCGTATTGAGAAGATGTCATACACAAAAAGAAAATTCCATTCTTGAATACGGAACACTTTCTGTTGACTTGGAACAGCATGTTGTTACGGTTGACGGTGAACGTATTATGCTTACATATAAGGAATTTGAACTTCTGAAACTTTTTCTTGAAAATATCGGAACAGTTTTTACAAGGGATAATCTTTTCAGCAGAATATGGGGAGAGGAATATATCGGAGAATCAAGAACAATTGATGTTCATATCCGTATGCTCAGACATAAAATAGGAAAATACGGTGAAAAAATTGAAACCGTGCGTAATGTGGGCTATCGTATGGAGGCATATGAAAAATGACAAAGAGAATTTTTCGGGCTGTATGTATTTCAGCTGTAACAGTTCTTTGTGCAAGCATTATTCTTATTATGGGCGTTCTTTACGGATATTTCAATGATGTCCGTAAAAATCAGATTAAGGCAGAACTTTCACTTGTAAAAAATGCCGTTGAAACAGAAGGTGTTTCATATCTTGAAAATCTTAAAAATGAGAGTACAGATTATCGTATAACATGGATAGACAAATCCGGAAACATAATTTTTGATACTCAAAGCAATTCTGAAAGTATGGAAAATCATCTTGAACGTGAAGAAGTAAAAGAAGCTTTTGCAAATGGTTCAGGCGAAAGTGAACGTTATTCGTCAACACTTACAGAAAAAATGATGTACTGTGCAGAACTTCTTGATGACGGAACAGTTCTGCGAATATCTGTAAGTCAGCTTACAGTTTTAACACTTCTTTTAGGAATAGCACAGCCGGTAGCAATAGTTTTTGTTATAGCACTTGTTGTATCATTTATCTTTGCATCAAGAATTTCAAAGAGAATAGTAAAACCGCTTAATGAAATTGATTTGGATAATCCTCTTGAAAATGATGCTTATGACGAACTGTCACCATTTCTGAGTAAAATATCAAATCAGCAGAAGAAAATAAAATTGCAGGAAAATCAGCTTAGTCAGCGAAAAAATGAATTTCTTGCAATAACATCAAATATGAATGAGGGACTTGTACTTCTTGGAAAAGATAAAAAAGTTATAAGCATAAATCCTTCAGCCGAATCTTTTTTTACATCAGAAGCAGACTGTACAGGAATGGATTTCATAAGGCTTGAAAGAAATCCGGATATTATAAAAGCTCTCGAAAGGGCTGAAATTCAGGATACAAGTGAAATTCAGGTTAACCGTAACGGAAGAATTTTTCAGCTTAATATAAGCTGTATAAGAGATATGGGAGAACTTTCAGGATTTGTAATTCTTATTTTTGATATAACAGAAAAAAGTGATTCAGAAAACCGTCGCAGAGAATTTACAGCCAACGTTTCACATGAGCTTAAGTCACCGTTGCAGTCCATTATGGGAAGTGCTGAGCTTATTGAAAACGGCCTTGTGAAAAAAGAGGATATGCCGAAATTTATCGGAAATATACATTCAGAAGCTACAAGACTTCTCAATCTTATCAATGATATTATAAAACTTTCAAAACTTGATGAGGGAACAACTCTTTCCGAACAGGATTTTGACCTTTATTCACTTGTTAAGGAAAATATTGAAGTTCTTAAAAGTTCAGCAGAAAAGAAAAATATATCTGTATCTTTTAAAGGCGAAAGCCTTATGATGAAAAGTATGAAACCTCTTGTCAGCGAAATAGTATATAATCTTATTGACAATGCGATAAAATACAACGTTGAAAACGGAAGTGTTGAAATCAGTATTTCAAGAGATAAAAATAATATAATTCTTTCTGTTTCTGATACAGGAATAGGAATACCGGAAGAATATCAGGAACGTGTTTTTGAACGTTTCTATCGTGTTGATAAAAGCCATTCAAAAGAAACAGGCGGAACAGGGCTCGGACTTTCGATTGTAAAGCATGCTGTTCAGGATATCGGAGCAGATATAAAGCTTGAAAGCAGGTGCGGAAAGGGAACTGTTGTAACAGTAAGATTTTAATTTCATACAGTATAAAAAAGCGGACAGATTTTTACATCTGCCCGCTTATATTTTTGGGTTTTATTAAAGTTCTGAAATAATATTTGCGATATACTGCTGAACCATAAGTGCATCATCAGCAGTAATTCCGTTTCCTGTATTGTGAACATCGGCACTGATAATTGCCTCATCGCTGAGAGTATTTGTTTTTGAATCGCCTACATATGCAGCTATTGCTACTACATCGGCTATATCAACAGAACCGTCACCGTTTGCATCACCTTTGATATAAGTAACAGGAGTTTCAGATGTTGTTGTAACAGTAGTAGTTGTTGTAGTTGTGGTTGTAGTTTCAGTTGTTGTTGTAGTAGTAACAATCGGTTCGGAACTTCCGTCACCGTAGCCGTCAGAGTTAAGGTATCCGTCATATGTTCCGCCTGATGAAATCTGAATATCTGAGCCTGCTCTGTCTGAATAGAACTGAACTGCACCGTTCATATTTATATCACTCGGAACTGTGAGAACTGATATAACCTTGTCGCCCTCTTTAGCAAAAATAAGATTTCCTGCACTGAGAGTCATACTTCTTGATACAGCATATTTGCCGTTTGAAGTTGAAGGAGTTTCCATCATATCACTTGTACCGATACCGAAAACAGTACCGCCTGTAAATGTCATAGTATAGTTTCCGTCACCCTTATCAAATATGCCGTTTCCGCCTCTTGTCGGCCCGCATACTATTACAGTACCACCGCTTATTGTGATATTTCCGTTTGAATCTATACCGTCGCCTTCAGCTCTTACATACATATAACCGCCTGAAATGTTGAGGATACCTGTTGAGTTTCCTCCCATTCCACCGCCTCCCCAGTTACCGCCGGGATTCCAGCCACCGGGATTTGAATCGCCTGAACTGTCATTTCCTCCGGCAGCGTTGAAGCCGTCATCAGAAGATACTACATGAATATTTCCGCCTTTTATTTCAATATCATAAGCTTCAAGACCCTCATATGAATCAGTTATATTTATAATTCCGTCAGTAATTGTAAGAATATTATCAGCGTGAACTCCGTCATCTCCGGATGATGCCTGAATATCTCCTCCTGATATGTTTATATCAGTACCATGAACGCTGTCATCTGTTGATTTTATGTTGATGTTACCGCCGGCGATATTTATAGTTCCTTCAATTGTTGTACTTGTATCGTCATCAGTACAGCCTGCTTTAAGACCTTTTGCACTTACATCTGTTGAAGTAGATGAGCTTTCACCGCCCATTCCACCGCCTCCCCAGCTACCGCCGGGATTCCAGCCACTGTTTCCGCCGGAGGAAGAATTTGCAGGACAGGTTGTTTCAATTGTTATATCTCCGCCGTTTACATTGAGGAGCTGTGATGCGTGGATTCCGTCTGAATATGCAGTTACATCAACAGTACCGCCGTTTATTGTGATATATCCTTTTCCTGAAGTTGTATCTGTTTCAGTTGATTTTATTCCATCACCGCTTTTTGAATTTACAGTAACTTTGAGCTTATCAAAAGATGTATCCTTTGCGTTGCCGATTGTAACACTGTCTTTTCCTCTTATGCAGTCATCAACAGCATTTACAATCAAAGTGCCGTTGAAAATCTTGATGTCATTTTTAGAAACAATAGCATCTTCGCAGTTTCCGTTTACTGTGAGAGTTCCTGCCCCTTTTATTTTAAGGTCATCGCAGGAATAAATTGCACCCATTTTTCCATCAGCATTTGTATAGCTTGTTCCGTCTGAAATAGTATTTTCATAGCCTTTTTTTGAAACTATCTGACATTCATCACCGATTGATGCAATATATATTGGTGAATCAGAAGTGTTTGTAAGGTTTACTCCGAGGAGGTCAAGCTCAACAACACCTTCCGGATAAGCTGTTTTGTCAACATCAACAACAATCTGACCTTCTGACATTTCGCCCGATACTTCAAATACAGCAGGTTTTATAATTGTTATTGAGTTGTTGCTTATTGTGGCAACATCTTCACCGGCATTAGTTGAAATTCCTGAATCTGAAAGAGTAATAGTATATGTTTCAGATTCACTTTCAGTTTCGGAAGTTTCAGCAGCAACAGCATAATTTACCGGAACAAACGGAATTGATGCTGTAAGCATAAATGCTGATGTGAGAATGGCTGTTAATTTTTTCATAGTAAAAACCCCTTTTTTATTTTATTTTTTAAATTTCCAATGTATATATTGATTTAATGGTTTTTTTATTTTCAAATGCTTGACTTTTTCTGAAATAAGGATATAATATTAATATGATTGTATTAAGTTTCCAATCAACTTACCTTATGGCTTATATTATATTATTCCATTCTTAAAATAATCTTAAATTTTACTTGAAATAATCTTAAAATTTCCATAAGCTTTAAGGATAATTCCATTGGACAGGTAAAAAATATGAACAGCTTTAACTTTAAAAACGAACTGAAATTCATTCTGATGTGGACACTCTCGCTTGACCTTGTGGCTTATGGCATATCCGTAATTTTTATGGGTATAAATATAAGTTTCCTTCTCGGGCTTTTAATCGGAAGCCTGACTTTGCTCATAAATATGTGGCATCTTAACAAGTCAATCCGAAAGGTCACAGCTACGGGCAGAGGGAATAAAAATGCTATGCTCGGCGGGTATCTTTTCCGTTCCCTTGTCGCATGTATTTCAGTCGTAGCTTCATTCCGCTTTGACTGGATTAATACAATCGGTGCTGTTCTCCCGCTTTTTTACCCCAAAGTGATTTACACTTTGTATTCAATAGTAAAAGGAGGTAAATGATTTTTTGAAAATTTCTGATTTTTTCAGGGGAACTACGGCAATAGATGTCAAAGGCCCGGGAGTCCTGACAAGCTTTGAAATTTTCGGTGTTACAATCAATATAACTGAAACCATAGTTTTAGGCTGGGTGCTTATAGCTGTTCTTGCATGTGTGTTTGGATTTATGACACACAAAATGGAAAAAGTACCTACTAAAAAGCGTCAGATTATTGCAGAATGGATTGTCAATACATTCCACAACCTGCTTGATGACACTATGGGAAAAGAATTCAGAAAGTTCACTCCGTATGTAGCAACTATTTTCATATTCTCAATATGCGGAAGTCTTTTGAGCCTTCTGGGTTTAAGACCTATGACGGGTGACTTCAATGTTACATTCAGCTGGGCTATGGTCACATTTATAATGATTCAGTATACGAAAATCAAAACAAACGGATTCTTTGGTTATCTTAAAGACTTTTTTGCACCGTTCCCTGTGATGCTTCCTCTGAATATCATAAGTGAAGTATCAACCCCTGTTTCTATGGGATTCCGTCATTTCGGCAACGTTGCGGGCGGTATGATTATATCCAGCCTGATTTACTTTGCACTGACGGGCGTATCAAGTGCCATAGGACTTGCCGTTCCTGTTTTTACAATAGGTATACCGGCAGTTCTTTCAGTATATTTCGATTTGTTTTCGGGATTTATGCAGGCATTTATATTCATTATGCTCACTATGATTTATATTTCAAGCGGAGCAGAAAAGGACGACTGATTTTAAAATTTTTTTGGAGGTATTTATTATGGAACTCGCAAGAGCAATTGTACTCGCAGCATCAGCAATAGGTGCAGGACTTGCTATGATAGCAGGTATCGGCCCTGGTATAGGTGAAGGTTATGCCGTTGGTAAAGCATGTGAAAGTATAGGCAGACAGCCTGAATCTTCAGGCAAGGTTACAAAGACTATGTTCATCGGCTGTGCCGTTGCAGAATCAACAGGTATTTACGGCTTCGTTGTAGCTCTTATACTCCTGTTCATCAATCCTTTCATCGATATGCTTTAATTAATTTCGGGAGTGAGAAATTTTGAATCTTGATTTTTTGACTATTGACCCGGGTTCAATAATTTTCAACCTTGCAAATACTCTCATACTCTTTCTTGTTATAAAACATTTTCTTTTCAAGCCTGTAAATGACATCATTGAACAGCGTAAGCATGACGTTGAGGAAACTTATTCAAAGGCTGATGAGGCTCTTGAAAATGCAAAGGAATCAGAAAAGAAATATAATGACCTTATCGGAAATGCAAGAGAAGAATCCGCAAAGATTATTAAAAATGCTTCCGAAACTGCCAACAGACGCTCAGAGGAAATTATTTCCGAGGCTAAGAGCAATGCTGATATGATTATCAAAAAAGCCAACTCCGAAATTGAACGTGAAAAAGCAAATGCACGTTCTGCTGTTCGTGATGAAGTTTCAGACCTTGCAGTTATGGTTGCCGAAAAGGTTATTGACAAGGAAATAAACAGTGATGACCATCGCCGTTTTATCGATGAGTTTATCGAAAATGTAGGTGAAAATAATGACTGAACCTAAAATATCATCAGTTTATGCAGAGGCTCTTTTTGAGCTTGCCTGCGAAACTGACTGCCTTGAAGATATTTCCATTGACCTGATTTCAGTTAATGATATTTTTGAAAAAAATCCCGAATTTCTGAATCTGCTTTCTGCTCCGGAATTGAGTCTGGAGGAAAAGACAGAAACACTTAAAAAGGTTTTCGGAGATGATGAGGGAATACTTATGAATTTTCTCTGCCTGCTCACAGAAAAACACCGCATAGGCTATATTTCAGAAATATGTGCTGACTTTAAAGGACTTTACAACAAGCATAAAAATATTGAGGAGGTTACTGTTACAACAAGTATACCTCTCGATGAATCCGAACGCAACAGACTTATTGTAAAGCTTCAGGAAAAACTCGGAAAAAGAATAAAGCTTATTGAAAATGTTGACAAATCCCTGATAGGAGGAGTAAGGCTTTCTTATGGCGATACTCTTATCGACAACAGCATAGCAACAAGAATAAATTCTATCTCCAAGGAACTCAAGAACAATAATATTTAAAGAAGGTGTATTATATTGAATTTACGCCCTGAAGAAATCAGCGGTATCATAAAGGAACAGATTAAGCACTATAAAAACAAGCTTGAGCTTTCTGATACAGGAACAGTTATGACTGTCGGAGATGGTATTGCCAATATCCATGGTATAGAAAACTGTATGTCAGGTGAGCTTCTTGAATTTGAAAACGGTGTAAAGGGTATGGCTCTCAATCTCGAACAGGATTTTGTCGGAGCTGTTATGCTCGGTTCTGATACTGATATAAAAGAAGGTTCTGTTGTAAAGCGTACAGGTCAGATTGTTTCCGTTCCGGTAGGAGAAGAAATGATAGGACGTGTTGTAGATGCTCTCGGCAGACCTATTGACGGCAAAGGCCCTATAAGAACTACTCTTACTGCTCCTGTTGAAAAAATCGCTTCAGGAATCATTACAAGAAAATCAGTTCATAAACCTCTCCAGACAGGAATCAAAGCCATAGATTCTATGATTCCGATAGGCAGAGGACAGCGTGAACTTATAATAGGTGACCGTCAGACAGGTAAAACTGCAATTGCACTTGATACAATCATTAACCAGAAAGGCAAGGATATTGTATGTATCTATGTTGCAATCGGTCAGAAACGTTCAACAGTTGCAAACGTTGTTGAAACACTTACAAAAGCGGGAGCTATGGATTATTCAATCGTTGTATCCGCAACAGCCTCAGAACTTGCACCGCTCCAGTATATAGCACCATATGCAGGCTGTGCAATCGGTGAATATTTCCTTGACAAAGGTCAGGACGTACTCTGCGTTTATGATGATTTGTCAAAACATGCCGTTGCTTACAGAACACTTTCACTTCTTCTTAAAAGACCGCCGGGACGTGAAGCATTCCCCGGAGATGTATTCTATCTTCACTCAAGACTTCTTGAACGTGCCTGCTCGCTCAATGAAAATTACGGAGGCGGTTCTCTTACAGCTCTCCCGATTATTGAAACACAGGCGGGAGATGTTTCAGCCTATATCCCGACAAATGTAATTTCAATTACAGACGGTCAGATATTCCTCGAAACAGACCTTTTCAACGCAGGTATAAGACCAGCCGTAAACCCCGGTATTTCTGTATCCCGTGTAGGAAGTGCTGCACAGATTAAAGCTATGAAAAAGGTTTCAGGCTCTCTTAAACTTATGTATTCCCAGTATCGTGAACTTCAGTCATTCTCACAGTTCGGTTCTGACCTTGATAAAGATACAAAGGAAAGACTTGAACAGGGCGAACGTATCGTTGAAGTTCTCAAACAGGACAGAAACAAGCCTGTTGCCGTTGAAAATCAGGTTATAATCATTTATGCCGTTGTAAACAACTATCTTAAAGATATACCTGTAAAGCTGATTTCAGACTATCAGAATGCTCTTTTTGAATATATTGATACTTCATATTCTGAAATCACTGAATCAATAAGAACAACAGGTCAGCTTTCAGATGAAATCGAAACAAAGCTTAAAGAGGCACTCAGCAGTTTTGCCGAAAAGTATATGTCCGATAAAAAGCAGTGAGGTGATTCAGTATGGCTTCAGGCAATATGAAAGACATAAAACGCCGAATCAAAAGCATTGAAAGCACTATGCAGATTACAAAAGCTATGCAGCTTGTATCTTCATCTAAATTCAAAAGAGCAAAGGACAAGGCAGATTCTGCTATGCCGTTTTTCAATGCAGTATATGAAACTATGAGTGAAATTGCTTCACAGGACAGATTTTTCAATTCCGCTTATGTCAGAGGAAATGACTCAGATGTCACTCTTATGATTGTTATTGCAGGTGACAGAGGTCTTGCAGGAGGCTATAATTCAAATGCCATAAAGCTTGCCCTCAGCCGTCTGAATGAAACAGGCGGAAATCCTGTTATCATACCAATCGGAAAAAAGGCTGTTGAATTTTTTTCAAAGCATAATTATAAGATACTCCGGAGCTATGAAAATATCGGAGAGCATATGACTATATACAAGGCAATGGATATTGCTGAAATTATTATAGAATCATATAAAAAGCATAAGTCAATAGGCAGAGTTGAGCTTATATTTACCGACTATATTTCGCCTATATCACAGGAGGCACGTCATATAAGCGTTATTCCTCTTGAAAAAATTGCAGGAGAACCTTCACATTCAGTTACACGATATGAACCTTCTGCAAATGAAGTCTTTGATGAGCTTGTGCCTAAATATATTGCAGGTCTTATATACGGAGCTGTTGTATGTTCGTTCGCATCAGAACAGGCATCAAGAAGAAATGCTATGGAAAATGCCTCTGATAATGCTGAGGAAATGATAGAAAATCTTTCACTTATTTACAACAGAGCAAGACAGTCTGCCATTACTCAGGAAATTACTGAAATTATCGGCGGTGCTGAGGCTCAGGAATAACAAAAGGAGGAATAAAATGCAGAATATCGGAAAAATCGTGCAGATTATAGGTGCGGTTGTCGACATAAGATTTCCGAAAGACCATCTGCCGAAACTTCTTAATGCCATTGAAATAAATAACGGAAGTCAGAAACTTACGGTTGAGGTTGCACAGCATATAGGTGATGATGTTGTACGTTGTATCGCTATGAGTACAACAGACGGACTCGTAAGAGGTATGGACGCCGTTGATACAGGCTCACCTATAAAAGTTCCGGTCGGAAAGGAAACTCTCGGACGTGTTTTCAATCTTCTCGGAGAAGCAATAGATGATAAACCTGCTCCTGAAACAAAAGAAAGATGGGCGATTCATCGTGAAGCCCCCAGCTATGAGGAACAAACTGCATCAAGCGAAGTTCTTGAAACAGGTATAAAGGTTATCGACCTTATAGCACCTTATCTTAAAGGCGGTAAAATCGGACTTTTCGGCGGTGCAGGTGTAGGAAAAACCGTTCTTATTCAGGAACTTATAAACAACGTTGCAAATCAGCATGGCGGTATCTCAGTATTCACAGGTGTAGGGGAGCGTACCCGTGAGGGTAACGACCTTTACAATGAAATGCAGGAAAGCGGAGTTATTGATAAAACCGTTCTTGTTTACGGTCAGATGAATGAACCGCCGGGAGCAAGAATGAGAGTAGGACTTTCAGGTCTTACAATGGCTGAATATTTCAGAGATGTTGAAAATCAGGACGTTCTTCTATTTATAGACAACATATTCAGATTCACACAGGCAGGTTCAGAAGTTTCTGCACTTCTCGGACGTATGCCGTCAGCCGTAGGTTATCAGCCTACGCTTGCAACTGAAATGGGAGCTTTGCAGGAAAGAATTACTTCCACAAACAAGGGTTCAATTACATCTGTTCAGGCAGTATATGTTCCGGCTGATGACCTCACAGACCCGGCTCCGGCAACAACATTCGCACATCTTGACTCAACAACAGTTCTTTCAAGACAGATTTCATCTCTTGGAATTTATCCGGCTGTCGACCCTCTTGAAAGTAATTCAAGAATACTTACTCCGGAAATAGTTGGTCAGGAACATTATGATACAGCAAGAGCTGTTCAGAACATACTCCAGAGATATACCGAACTTCAGGATATTATCGCAATTCTTGGTATGGACGAACTTTCTGATGAAGATAAGCTTACTGTTTCAAGAGCAAGAAAAATCCAGAGATTTCTCTCACAGCCATTCTCTGTTGCTGAAAAGTTTACAGGTATGCAGGGAAAATATGTTCCGATTAAGGAAACAATCAGAGGATTTAAAGAAATTATTGAAGGAAAACATG
>CAKSPD010000007.1 GCA_934481385.1 uncultured Oscillospiraceae bacterium | reverse complement strand
GAGCGGATTACGAGGCTCGAACTCGCTACCTCCACCTTGGCAAGGTGGCGCTCTACCAGATGAGCTAAATCCGCATTATATAAAGAATACAAGTCCGGCAAAAATGCAACCTCATATTCTTTATGGTGCTTCCGGTCGGAATCGAACCAACGACACGGGGATTTTCAGTCCCCTGCTCTACCGACTGAGCTACAGAAGCATAAAGAAAAAGAAAATAGCGACCCGGATGAGGCTCGAACTCACGACCTCCGCCGTGACAGGGCGGCGCTCTAACCAACTGAGCTACCGGGCCGTAGATGGTGGGAACAATAGGACTCGAACCTATGACCCTCTGCTTGTAAGGCAGATGCTCTCCCAGCTGAGCTATGCTCCCATCAAATCAAAACGGTATTCTCTTTTTTCGTTGTGTCATCTCTCCTGACGACTATTATATTATATCACAAGATTTTCAAAATGTCAAGCTTTTTCTGAAAAAAGTCCAAAAAAATTTTTATGCCTTAAAAATCGCTGTATATCGTCATAATTCGGGGTTTTTGAAAAGAAAATTTCAGGCTTTCTGAAATTTTCTTTTCTTTTAACTTATTATTTATCCGATAAGTTCACCTTCAAAAAATGACTTCATAGAATTTCTGAGGCATTCATGTTCAGGGAGTTCAAGCAAAGGATCTCTTTTTAAAATATCCTTTACAACAATCTGAATCCTTTCCACCATAGGCATATCACATTCAAGGTCAGCAATTTTAAGAGGAGGAAGACCATGCTGACGAGAACCGAGAAAATCTCCCGGACCTCTTAATTTCAAATCATATTCAGATATTTCAAAGCCGTTAGAAGTACGGCACATAATTCTCATACGTTCTTTACATTCTTCACTGAGATTATCAGTAATAAGTATGCATGAGCTTTCATACTGTCCTCGTCCGACACGTCCCCTGAGCTGATGCAACTGAGATAAACCATATCTGTCAGCATTTTCAATAACAATAACACTTGCATTAGGAACATCAACACCGACTTCAACAACAGTAGTGCATATAAGAACCTGAATGTTTCCGAATTTGAAATCATTCATAACTGATTCTTTTTCAATAGCAGAAAGTTTTCCATGAAGAATACCTATTGAATAGCCTTTAAGAAAACTATTTTTTGCAGATTCATAATAAGTCTTAACGGAATTCAAATCGCTTTCTGACTCCTCAATCATAGGGCATACGACATAAGCCTGACGTCCCTCATTGAGAGCTTTTCTTACAAAACTGAAAGTACGTTCACGCAGTCTGCTTGTAACAGCATAAGTAGAAACAGGCTTTCTTCCTTTCGGGAGCTGATTTATAACGGAAACATCAAGGTCACCATATATAATAAGGCCAAGAGTTCTCGGAATAGGAGTTGCAGACATAACAAGCTTATGAGGGAAATTTCCCTTTTCAGCAAGAGCAGAACGCTGTCCGACACCGAATCGGTGCTGTTCATCAGTAATAACAAGACCAAGCGAATTAAATTCAACATCTTTCTGAATAATTGCATGAGTACCAACAACAACACTGAAATAGCCTGATTTAATTTTTTCTTTTATTTCACGCCTGTTTTTAGCTGTAACTGAACTGGTAAGCAGGCAAACATGAGCACCAAGAGGTTCAAGGAACATTGAAAGTGTAACATAATGCTGTGATGCAAGAATTTCAGTAGGAGCCATCATTGCAGACTGAAAACCGTTTTTAAAGGCAAAATAGCAAGCACCGCCCGCAACAGCAGTCTTACCGCTTCCGACATCCCCCTGCAAAAGACGGTTCATAGGAATATTACGGCAAAGGTCATTTAAAATTTCATCAAGAGCATATTTCTGTCCGTCAGTCATTTCAAAAGGAAGATTTTCAAAAAATTCAGTAATTTTCAAATTTCTGTCCATAACATTTGCAGTATGGTTTTTGTTGTTTGACTTCATAAGAGCCATATTAAGCTGAAGTGAAAGAATTTCGTCAAAAGCCAGACGCTTTCTTGAAATTTCAGAAGCCTCCATACTTTCAGGAAAATGAATATTTTCCAGAGCATAAACAACAGGGCAGAGATTATTTACTTTTATTATATATTCAGGCAGAGTTTCAAAGGGATTATTTTTCATAATCTCAACAGACTGCTTTATATTTGCACGAATCATATTTGCAGTAAGACCGGAAGTAAGTCTGTATTTAGGCTGAATAAGAACATCGCCTTCAGGAATACACTGAGGAGAAACTATTTCACGTCCGAAGGTATTTTCATAGAATTTTCCGTACATATAATAAACAGCATTTTTCTGCAAGGCATCGAAAGCATAGAAATTATTATATATCACAACGGTTATATCTGATTCACCGTCAGTAGCCGAAGCCTTATAAATCATCATTCTTTTTGTTTTGACAGGAGAAAGCAGGCCGGTAATTTTAAGTCTGAAAACGCAGGTATCTCCTGATTCTGCATCTGATACAGGAATATATTTTCTGAAATCTATATAATCTCTCGGAATATAATAAAGCAAATCAGATATAGTATTTATTCCGAGCTTATGATATTTTTCAGTTCTTGCCTTTCCTATTTTATCAAGGGATTCAATCGGATTATCAATCTGATTCATAAATCAACAGCTCACTCAACAGAAATAATATAGTAATAAACAGGCTGACCACCATTTACAAGAGTAACGCTGAGTTTGTCACCGAATTTATTCTGAACATTGCGGAAAAGTGCTTCAGCATTGTCTTCAGTAACATCAGCACCATATATAATTGTAACATAACTGCTGTCATTTTTCGCAAGTTTTTTGATAAGCTTGTAAGTTGCCTTTGAAACATCTTTTTCAGTAAAGGAAAGTTTTCCGTTATCAAGAGCAAGTATTTCGCCTTTTTTAATGGAATGTCCCTCATATTCTGAATCTCTTGCAGAGAAAGTAACCTGTCCTGTTGAAACTTTTTCAAAAGCCTTTGTCATAGCAAGTTTATTTTCATCAGTTTCAGCACATTCATCAAAAGCAAGCATAGCAGAAATGCCCTGCGGAATAGTTCTTGTCTGGAGAACGCAAACTTTTCTGTCAGCAAGACGCACAGCCTGTTCAGCAGACATAATTATATTTTTATTGTTAGGAAGAACGAAAACAATTTCAGCAGGCGTAGACTGAATAGCTTTCAGAATATCATCAGTAGAGGGGTTCATAGTCTGACCGCCCTTTACAACGACATCAACACCGAGATCTCTGAACATATCCTCAATACCGTTTCCGGAAGCAACAGCAACAAATCCGTATTTCTTTTCAGGTTCAGCAGGTTTGTATCCATAAGTTTCAGCAGTTTTTGCCTCCATAACCTTGTTTTCATGCTGAATACGCATATTTTCGATTTTCGGCTTAGGGTCATTGACAAATACACCGAAAGAGAGAGCTTTCTGGAGTGCAAGACCGGGGTTATCAGTATGAACATGAACTTTAATAATTTCATCGTCATCGACAACAACAACGCAGTCACCGATAGTTTCAAGATAAGCTCTTAAAACAGAGGAATCAGGGCAGTTATTGTTTTTCTTAACGATAAATTCAGTGCAGTATGTAAAATTGATTTCTTCATCAAATTCACTTACAGCAGTAGAAAATGATTCAACAGAAACAGGTTTTTCAGTTTTTGAATCAGGTTCAGCAATTTTTCCTCCACGGAAAATATCAAGCATAGCCTTGAATATAGTAACAAGTCCCTGACCGCCCGCATCAACAACGCCTGCCTTTTTAAGAACAGGGAGCATTTCCGGAGTCTGTTCAAGAGTTTTCTGAGCCTCATCGCACACTTCACTCCAGAACAGAGTGAAATCGCTTGTATTTTTAGCTGATTCCTGAGCTTTAATGGCAGATGCCTTTACAACAGTAAGGATAGTTCCCTCCGTAGGATTCATAACAGCCTTATAAGCGGAATTAACACCAAGTTCAAGAGCATTGGCAAAGCTTTCGCAGTCTGCCTCCTCCATACCGCTTAATCCTTTTGCAAAACCTCTGAAAATAAGTGAAAGAATAACACCTGAATTACCCCTTGCACCTCTTAAAAGTGCAGAAGCCGTTGAAGATGCAACATCAGAAACAGTAACATTGTTATTCATCTTATAAAGCTCCGCAAGAGCATTATTCATAGTCATAGACATATTACTGCCGGTATCGCCGTCCGGCACGGGATATACATTAAGCTCATCTATATCACGCTTTTTATTATTAATAGTAATAGCAGAAGATATAAACGCATCTCTCAATAAGCAACCTTTTATCACGAAAAAATCCTCCAATTATGATTTTATGTCATCAATAAAAATGCTGACTCTGCAATCAGAATTTCTTACAGACTGACTGACAGCAAATTTGACCTTATGTGCAACACTCTTTGCAATAGTATTGATATTAGTGCCGAAAGCCACTGCTATATGCAAATCTATAACAAGACAGCCGTTTTTATCGGTATGAAGAATAATACCGTTTTCGCAGTATCCCGGACAGATTCGTGAAAGCAGAGCATCAAAGGGAGTAGCCGGACATATGCCGGCAACACCGAAACAGTTGCGGACAGTATGTTCAACAAGCTGTTTAAGATAATTTTCAGTCACAACAATATTACCGATATGGTTTTCAAGCTTTATCACTAAACATCACGCTCCGAAAAATATTTATACTTTATTATTATATCACATTTATCTGTATTTTACAATAGAACAGAAATAAAAAAATCCTTCCGGAACTTATTTTAAAGACCGAAAGGATAAAAAAAGACATTTTTATTATTGAATATTGCTATATTACAAATTTTTGAACATACTTGCATATAAAAATAATTTATGATATAATACATATGTTAATTATTTTGAAAGGGAATAAAATAAATTTATGAAACTTCTTTTTATAGGTGACGTAGTAGGGAAAAACGGCTGTAAGTTTCTTTCAAGGAAACTTTATTCAATCAAAAAAAATTATAATATAGACATAACAGTCATAAACGGAGAAAATTCCGCAGAGGGAAACGGCATAACAAAAGAATCCGCAGAAAATCTTCTTAATATGGGAGCAGATGTAATAACAACAGGAAATCACTGTTTCAAAAGATACGGCTATGAAAAAGTATTTGAACATGACAATATTATAAGACCTGCAAATTTTCCGGAAGGCTGTGCCGGAAAAGGAATATGCACAATTGATTTCGGGAGCTTTAAAACAGCATTTATAAATCTTATGGGTACAGTAAATATGGACCCTCTTGATAATCCGTTTACATGTATGGATAATATTCTGAAAGATATTGAAACTCCGAATATCTTTGTGGATTTTCATGCAGAAGCAACATCAGAAAAAAAGGCTATGGGACATTATCTTACAGGAAAAGTTACAGCAGTACTCGGAACACATACACATGTACAGACAGCAGATGAAATTATACTCGGCTCTCATACAGCATATATCACAGATGCCGGAATGACAGGAGCTGAAATATCGATACTCGGAGTAGATATAAAACCGGCTCTTGACCGCCTGCGTTTTCGTTATCCAACAAAATTCACCGAATCCGCAAATCCCTGTTTTATAAACGGAGTAGTTGTAACATTTAACGAAAAATTGGGCAAAAGCACTAAAATTGAAAGAATTATTGTGAGATAATATACAAAATTAGTTTGAATCTATTGCAATTCAAATTAATTTGTTGTATAATATAATTGCTTGAAAAAGGAATCAAAAAATACAACAATATTTTTTACAGGAGGTTTCAGAAATGGAAATTTTAAAGGTATCATCACATTCATCACCTAATTCTGTTGCAGGTGCTGTTGCCGGTGTTATAAGAGAGCAGAAAGCCGTTGAGGTTCAGGCTGTTGGTGCTGGTGCATCAAATCAGGCAATAAAAGCTATCGCTATCGCAAGAGGTTATCTCGCTCCAATCGGTATTGACCTTATCTGTATCCCTGCCTTTGCCAATATTCAGATTGACGGTGAAGAAAGAACCGCTATCAAGCTTATCTGTGAACAAAGATAATTTTTTTAAAATTCAGTCATATTACCGCATTCTTTCAGGAATGCGGTTTTTTTTGCATAAAGACAAAAAAGGCGGACATTTCTGTCCGCTTTTTTGATTATTCTTTAATCATTGATTTTTCAAGCCATACTCTTGCCATATCAAGAGCCTCATAAAGACCGCCTTCACACTTGGCAGTACGGGTAATCTGAACAGGGTCAGTAGACATCTGGTAAAGCTGAATTTTATCAGAAACTTCATCATTACCGATTTTTTTAGTTGTAAGAATTTTGAGGTTTATTACAAAAGGGTCACACATAAAGCCATAATAAATTTCATTTTTATTTCTTACAAGAGGAAAACCCTTATAATAAAAGAATTTCTGAGGCATTATAAAAACCTTCCTTTCAAATTATTTCCATGTTTTAATATACTCCTCTCCGGTATCAATTCTGCCGATATTTTCAAGAAGTGTATCCACATATGATTTACTGCAAATATATCTGCACTGACCGTCTATAACAATAATGCTTTTAAGAGCAGTATCATTATAAAATTCAACAGTATAAGTTTTTTCAAGGTATCTGTCAGTAACGCTTACAGAAGCAACAGGCTTTTCATCAGGAACAGTATAACCGAGAGCAAATTCCTCACCCGGAGCATTTATAAGATATGAATAGAAAAGTCTGAAACGTTCTGTTTCAAAATCAGAATTATTTTTCTTAACTTTAAAATTATCCTTTGAGTCGCCCTCACAGTCAAAAACAATATCATCATAGCCTTCTGCGGAAACAGTCATTTTTTCTATATCCCATACATTAGAGCCGAATACAGCTTTTGAAGTAAAGTCAACAAGCTGAACAGTACCCCATACAGCAGATTCAGTAGAAATTTTGTATATTATATTGTTTCCCTCAAGCATAACATAATGATATTTAAGACCGTCATCATCAGTAAAAGGTTCACTCATAATGAGCTTATACTGGGTTTTATCCTCAAGAGTAAAAGTAACAGTGCAGAAAGGAGATGCCAGACCTGCTTCCGCAATATCTGATTCATCAGGGTGTACTGCATAGAAATCATCAGCAGTAAGTCCGAAAAGACCATTCGTAACCTTTATTGAGCGTTCAACGCTGAGATATGAAAAAACAGGTTCAGTCATAATATGAGCAGCCGAAGTACCGCCTCTGTTGTTATTGTCATCGGATTTCTCATCATATTCAATAACAATATCATAGTCCAGGTCATCACGCTTTATTGTAATATTGCTTACAATGGGGTAATTTTCCTCATCAGGTTCTTCAAGAACAATTTTTGATACAAAGTCATTTTCAGAAAGGCGGTAATTATCCACAAGGCTTGAAGATACAGTGTATACAGTATCGTCACCGTCAATCATAAAATAAGTGTTTTCAGCCACAGGTGAAATATCACCTATATAGAATTTAACGCTGTTTCCTGAATCATAGTTAAGAACAGCCGTAACAGGATTGCTGAAACCGTATTTTTCAGTATCAGTACAGTTTTCAGCAACAATTGAATTTGCCTTAACGTCCATAGTATTGTTTGAAAGAGTCCAGAGCTTTGAAGTATCAAGGAGCAAATCCTCATAACCCTGTATGGTATAGAGAGTTTTTTCTTCACCTTCTGCCTTTTTAAGACGAACAACATTAAAATCCCCTGAAGAATTTGAAATTTCAATTTTATTTATTTCGTCAGGATTATTGTGAATAATCTGAGTTCCCTCACCATAAGCCTGAGAGGATTCGGAGGAGGAACTTTCAGAAGATTCATCAGGCATAAACATTTTCCAGCATACCGCACCTGCTCCGAGAACAACAAGAGCAGAACCGAGTGCAATAATACTCTTAACTGATTTTGTCATTTATTCTTTCTCCTTACGAATACAACAATACCGCATACAACAACAATTGACGGAATTACATACATTACAGCAATTCTGAGAGCAGAAAGCTGACTCTGGTCAACCTTTATGAAAATCTGCTGGAGATTTTTCTGCGGAATAACAAAACTGCTGTCTTTTCCGGTAATGTTGTTTACCATATTAAGAACAAAGTTTGCATTATTATAAGCAGTGGTCTGAGCGATTATATTCGGGTCAGTAAGCATAACAGCACCGACAGCAACAACATGGCTTGCATACATATCATAACCTTCAGCCCTGTCCTTAGTAGTGATAACAATTATATTGTTTGAACCGTTTTCAGATGCAGTTGATTTGTCATCAGCAGATTCAAGGGCATTTCTGTAAGATGATGCAGATGACTGAAGAATAACTTCAGTACCCTTGTCGTTGTTTTTATCAACAACAGTAACGGCTCTTGAATAAGGAGCAACTACCGGCAGAGCCTTGTTTGCAAGCATACCTGAAATTGTATCATCAACAATACTCATAACAGGGCCCATAATCTGACCTGCTGAAGCTGTACTTACATACTGTGAATTCTGGTCATCAAAAACAAGTGAATCTTCAATTTTTATATTCCATTTTTCAAGAAATTCATCAAGGTTAGGAGTATCAGCAGCAACTATGCTTGATATATAGATGATATTTTTCTGATAGTCGCCGTTGTTATAGAGGAAATCCTCAAGCTTTGCAATTTCATCTTCTGTAAAATCTACTTCCGGAGCAGAAATTACAAGGAGGTCATAATCATCAGGAGAAAGTTCATCAGTAGCAATATCAACATCTTTCATATTGTAACCGTTGTTGTTGAGAAGTGAATAGAACTGTATTATTGAATTATAAGAGGACTGACTGAAAATAGCCTGACCGTTCATCTTATAAATCATACCTGCACTAATCGGATTTGCATCAGTAACGGACATAATAGCAGAAGTTATAGCACTTTCACCGGTAAAAATAACGCCTGTATCATTCTGTGATGCATACTGTGAACTGCTCTGGCTGAAAAGATTTCCGAAACCTATAACCTTTATTCTGTCGCCTGAGCATACAATAACCTGCTGAGCTGAAATAGTACCCTCATAAAGTTTTGTATACTTTGAAATCTCATCAGGATTTTTTTCGACATCGATATATTTTATATCAATGTTATCAGCATACATTTTATATTTTTCAAGGAACTGCGGGATAATTTCAGTAGGGATTGACTTATAGGAATCCTTAAAGACATAACCGCCGTTATTGAGTTCTTCTTTTGTAAGAGTAACAGCAATTTCAACCTCGCTGTCAAGATTATTAAGAAAATCAATACTTTCCTGACTGAGTTCATATCTTTTATCTTGTGTGAGGTCAAATTTTACAGGATACTTTTCAGTAACCATAGCCATTATAATATTAATGAGAACCACAATGGCAAGAACGATTACAACAGTAACAGTTGCAATAGTTCCGTATTTGAATTTTTTCATAAGTTTAGATTTATTCTTCATTTCCAGTTACTTCCTTTCAGAGTTAATCAGCTCCAGCGTTTTTTCTCGAAAACTCTGACAGTGAAGAAATTGAAAACAAAAGCTACACTGACATAGAAAATAACGCTTGAAAGATTGAATATACCCCTTGTGAATTCAATATATCGTGTATAGAATGAAAGAGAAACAAGAATATTTTTTATAAAGCTGATATTTACAAGAGAGGCAATCTGGTCAATAAGATAAAGAACGATAAAAACAAGAAAACTTGCAGCAGCCGCAGTAATCTGATTTTCGGTCAGAGAAGAAATAAATATTCCGACAGCAATAAAAGCAGCTCCGAGAAGGAACATAGCAAGGAAATTCGATATGACTATTCCCCACATAACAGTTCCGAAATAGCTGAGTATAAGAGCATAAACAAGAGTAATGCAAAGACCGATTGTATAAAGAGTCAGAGTAGCAAAATACTTTCCGAGAACTATTCCCCAAAGACTTACAGGAGCAGTCAGAAGTCCCTGGTCAGTTTTCTGTTTTTTCTCCTCACTGATAAGCTTCATAGTAAGTACAGGAATAAGAATCAGCACAATAAGGAATAAAGCACTGAACATTTCGGACATATCAGTAGTAGCAGACATAAGAGTGCCTGCAAGGAAAAAATAACCTGAAAACAGGAAAAACACTGATAAAAACACATAAGCAATACTTGAAGAAAAGAAGCTGTTCATTTCACGTCTGTAAATAGCACCCATTATTTTTCGCCTCCGTTATTATTATCTTCGGGCTGTGGTTTTTCTTCCTCTTTAGGAATAACAATTCCCTCACCCATAGTAATTTTAAGGAATATATCTTCAAGAGTAAGTTCCGAAAGCTGAAGCATAAGAATATTCCAGCCTTTTTCAGCACAGAGCTTGTTAAGCTGAGGTCTTATATCCGTATCATGTTCAGATTCAATATCATAATCATAAATACCTTTTTCACGCTCCATATCGGCACGGACATATTTTACACCCTCAATAGCTTTAAGGGCATCAGAAATAGTATTTTTATCTGCACCGCTTATTCTTGCAGTCATACGATGCTTATTGGTAAGGCTCTGTGAAATTGAATCAGCAGTTCCGTCAGCAGAAAGAACACCTTTATTGATAATTATAATTCTGTCGCATACAGCCTGAATTTCAGAAAGTATATGAGAAGAAAGTATAACTGTATGGGATTTTCCGAGTTTCTTAATAAGAGTACGGATTTCAATAATCTGCTTAGGGTCAAGACCGACAGTAGGTTCATCAAGAATAAGCACAGGAGGATTACCAATAAGAGCCTGTGCAAGTCCAACACGCTGACGATAACCCTTTGAAAGATTTTTAATTATTCTGTTTTCAACATCAGAAATTTTACAAAGTGAACATATATCATTGATATGAGCTTTTCTGGACTGTTTGCATTTTTTAAGGTCATACATGAAATTAAGATATTCATGAACGGTCATATCAACATAAAGAGGAGGGATTTCAGGGAGATAACCGATATTTTTCTTAGCTTTTATAGGGTCTTCAAGAATATCTGTTCCGTCAATAAGCACCTGTCCTGATGAAGATGATATATAACCGGTAAGCATATTCATAGTGGTTGATTTTCCTGCACCGTTAGGCCCTAAAAATCCAAGAATTTCACCCTTATTCACTTTAAAGCTGATATTGTCAACAGCTTTTTTGTCACCGTAAAATTTAGTAAGGTTTTTAACCTCTATCATTTTTTATTTTCCTCCTTTTTTCAGGGAAATTTTTATTAAGCCGGAGCGAAAAAACTCCGGCTATATGATTCTATAATTTATATGTGATGACAGTGTGAAAACAAAGCGAAATTATACAGAGAGCAATTCAATACCCTTTTTGATTCTTGCGAGTGAATCCTCTTTTCCGAGAATATCACAAAGCTCAACAGCACCGCCCGGAGTAAACTGTTTTCCTGAAACAGCAGTTCTTACAGGCCATAAAAGCCAGCCGTTTTTAACACCGAGTTCAGCAACAAGGTCAAACAAAGCCTTGTGGATTGACTCAACATTCCATTCCTGAAGATTTTCAAGAACAGGAAGTACAGCTTTAAGAGCCTCAAGAGAAGTTTCAAGATTGGTTTTCATTTTCTTATGACAATACATAGCAGTATCATATTCAGGAAGTTTGTCGATAAAGTCAACCTGTTCCGGAACATCTGTAAAGAGTTCAGTTCTTGGCTGAAGAACAGATGCAAGAACCTTAATATCAATATCTTCTCTCTTTACACTCTGTCTGATATAAGGAGTAATAACTTCAAGGAAGTGTTCAGGAGTCATTCTTCTGATATATTCAGCATTGATAGCTTTAAGCTTAATCGGGTCAAAAATAGCAGGAGCTTTTGAAATTCCGCTTATATCAAATTCCTGAACAAGCTCATCAAGTGTAAAGATTTCCTGTTCACCTTTAGGAGCCCAGCCGAGAAGTGCGATAAAGTTTACAACAGCCTCTTTGAGATAGCCTTTTTTCAGCAAATCTTCAAAAGATGCATCACCGTTTCTCTTTGAAAGTTTAGTTGTCTGGTCTTTCATAACAGGAGAGCAGTGAATATATTTAGGAATATCCCAGCCGAAAGCCTCATAAAGAAGATTATATTTAGGAGTTGATGAAAGATATTCATTACCTCTTACAACATGAGTTATACCCATTGTGTGGTCATCAACAACATTTGCAAAGTTATATGTCGGCATACCGTCAGTTTTAATAAGAATCTGGTCATCAAGAGTTGAATTGTCAACAGTAATGTCACCATAAACTTCATCATGGAAAGTTGTAGTACCTTCAAGAGGCATTTTCTGACGGATTACATAAGGAATACCGGCATCAAGTTTTTCCTGAACTTCTTCTTTTGAAAGATTACGGCAATGACGGTCATACATAGGAGCGATATGAGATGCCTCCTGAATTTTTTTAAGTTCATCAAGACGGTCTTTGTCGCAGAAACAGTAATAAGCGTGACCGCTTTCAACAAGTTTAAGGGCATAATCCTTGAACATTCCCATTCTTTCAGACTGTACATAAGGGCCGACAGGGCCTCCTATATCAGGGCCTTCGTCCCATTTAAGACCTGTCATTCTGAGAGTATCATAAATTACATCAACAGCACCCTCAACATATCTTTCTCTGTCAGTATCTTCTATACGAAGAATGAAATCACCATTATTTTTCTTTGCAATCAAATAAGTATAGAGAGCTGTTCTGAGATTTCCGATATGCATATATCCCGTAGGACTCGGAGCAAATCTTGTTCTTACTCTTTTAGTATCTGACATTTTAAAAATCAATCCTTTCTGGAAATTGTTTTAATATATTTTATATCTTCTGCAATCTGAACTTTAAGCTCATCAACAGAGGAGAATTTTTTTTCACTTCTGACAAAATCTTTAATACGGACTTCCGGAGAAGTTCCGTAAAGATTTCCGCAGTAACCGAGAATATGTGTTTCAGCAAGAGGTTTTATATTATCCTCAACAGTAGGCTTTACACCGATATTTGTTACAGAAACATAAGAAATATTATCAATAATTGTTTCAGAACAATAAACACCATATTTCAGTACAAGCTGACCGTCATAAAAATTCTGGTTTATAGTAGGAAAATCAATAGTTCTGCCGATTTTATTTCCCTCTGCAACAGTATTTTTAATTGTATAACAGAAACCGAGTTCCGAAAGTTCAGAGATTCTTCCCTGTTTCAGAAGTTCCCTTATAATTCCGGACGATACAGGAACATTTCCTGAATTTTCCGCAAGCTTTATTACTTCGGTTTTAAAATTATATTTTCTGCCGAAACGTATAAGGTCATCAGTATCACATGAGGCATTTTTACCGAAACGGAAATTTTCACCGCACACAACAACACCTGAATTCATCTTTTCAGCAAGAATATATTTTGCAAAGCTTTCACCGTCAAGGTTTCTGAGTGTATCAAAATCGGGTGATTCAATATAATCAAAATTCATATTTCTTATGATTTCAAGTTTGCGTGAATTGGGGTAAATATATTCAAACGGTTTGCCATGCTTGAATTTAATCGACTGTGTATTAAATGTAAATACAGCAGGTGTATATTCCTTATAGGAAAGAGCCTTGTTAAGAATAAGTCTGTGACCTCTGTGAATACCGTCAAAAAGTCCGAGAGCGACTGCTGTTTTATTTTTCATAGATTAAATAATCACCTCAGACAAGATTTTTATATACTTTAAGAATATTATTATCATGTTCAGCAACAGCAAGTCCGATAAATCTGCTGTCATATCCATAAATTCTGTAAATATCATTATCAGGCAGAATATTTCTGATTCTTTCCAAATCAAGCTTTACACCGTTTTTATAAAGTCTTGTCTGATGTTCTCCGAGATTTAAAGCAGGATATTTCACGAAAGCTTTATCTATCGGTATAAGCAGATTTTCAATACTCTGATTTTTAACGGCATTTTCAACCTGTTCAAAATCAAAGCAGTCATCAAGTGAAAAACCGCTTGCAGATGTTCTTACAAGAGATGTCATAATTCCTCCGCAACCGAACAAATCACCGATATCATTTATAATTGTTCTGATATAAGTACCTTTTGAACACATAACAGAAAGCGTTCCTGACTGAGTATTTTCATCAAAACTTTCAAGCTCTATGGAGTCTATATGGATTTCACGCTGAGGACGTTCAACTTCAATACCCTGACGTGCAAGGTCATAAAGACGTTTTCCGTTTATCTGAACTGCTGAATACATCGGCGGAGTCTGGAGAATATCACCGCTGAACTTTGGAAGTATATCAGTTATATCCTGATATGATACAGTTTTCTGATACTGATTAATAACATTTCCCGTAATATCCTGAGTATCAGTGGAAACACCGAACTTAAAACCGGCAAGATAGCTCTTTGAATTATCAGGAAGAATATCACATGCCTTTGTAGCTGTTCCGACAAAAACAGGAAGAACTCCGGTAGCCATAGGGTCAAGCGTTCCGGAATGGCCAAGACGTCTTATTTTAAGGATTCCCCTGAGCTTTGCGATAACATCAAATGAAGTAAAACCGGAAGGCTTATTCATACAAAGTATTCCGTTCACAGATTCATACCCTTTCTTACAGCCTCAACAAGAATTTTTTTAACGTCCTCAAGATTTCCGTCTATTGCACAGCCTGAAGCCTTAGCGTGACCGCCTCCGCCGAGAGTTGCACATATCTGTGATACATTAACATCTCCTGTTGAACGCATCGAAATCTTATAGGAATCAGGAGCTTTTTCTTTTATGGTAATTCCTACTTCAACGCCTTCAACCTGCAAAGGCAGAGAGGCACAGCCGTCCAAATCATTTGAATCAATACCCAGACTGTCAAAAAGCTGTTTTGTTATAGCTATAACAGTAACTTTTCCGCCAAGATAATATTCCATAATATCTATAACAGCACTTTCCATTTTAAGTCTGCCTGCTGATTTGACATCAAACATTTCACGGTTTATTTTAGCATAGTTCAGTTTATGCTTTCTCATAATTCCGGCAACTATTTCATGAGTTTCAGCAGAAGTGCTTTCATATTTGAAACAGCCTGTATCCGTTGCAATTCCTGTATAAAGACACATAGCTGTATAATCAGAAATCTCAAGTTTCATTTCCCCGACAAGAAGTTTATAAATAACTTCACATGCAGCAGAAGCCTTTGAATCAAGGAGAGTGCGTTCAGCATAGCCTGTATTTGAAACATGGTGGTCTATACAGAGCTGAATTTTACCGCCGTAAATTTCCTGATATTTTCCGAGGAGTTTTATATCAGCCACATCAACGGCAATAATTGTATCTGGTTCAAAATCAGGATTATTTTCAATGGTTTTAGTAATGAAATCAAATTTTTTCAGAAAATCATCACTGCATAAAACAGCACTTCTTTTTCCCATATCTTTAAGAACTGAATGGATTGCAAAACCTGAACCTATACAGTCGCCGTCAGGACTCTGGTGAACAAGTATATAAACGTTATCGCAGTTTCTGAGAAAATCATCTGCTTGGCTCATACCTATAAGCATAAAAATCCTCCTTAATTATATTTCGTTGAGTTTTCTGTTGATTTCTGCACCGTATGCAATAGAATCATCAGCAATAAAATTAAGTTCAGGACATTTTCTCATTTTAAGGCGGTGAAATAATTCACGCTTTATAAAACCGCCTGCACTTTCAAGGCCTTTTACGGACTGCTTTGTTTTTTCCATACCTTCAAGGCATGAAACATAAATCTTGCAGTATGACATATCGCCTGAAAGCTCTGCTCTCACAACAGTAAGCATAGGAGCAATGCGGGGGTCTTTGAGTTCACGAAGAATAGCGGTCATTTCTCTTTTTATATCCTCTTCCATTCGGCTGAGTTTAAAATTAGGCATAAATTATCCTTTCTTACTGAGCATTTTCAGTATATTCATCATCATCTTCCGAATCATCATCAGCATCAAAAAAGCCGTCAGAAAAAAGCGTATCAGCAAATATTTTCATTTCCTCTGAAACATCAGTAATATCTTCAGGCTTATCAACACTTACACTATAACTTTCCTGTTTATTCTCCGAGGGCTGAACATCACTGATTTCTTCCAGCTCATAATCATCTGTATGAGGAATTTCCTCATCATAATATTCATCAGCATACTTATCATAATCAGGTTCAAGCTCCTCAGAGCCGACAGGTCTTTCAATACCGAGAAGGTCATCGATTTCAGGTTCTTCAACAGGACTTGACTCACCGAGAAGAATTTTTTTCACTGATTCAAAAAAGAATATATCAACAGGGCTGAAATCCTCCCATGCAAGAGCTTCATCGCAGTAATTCAGCATATCCTTGTTGCTCATTCTGTTACTTTCCATAAAGAAATCAGTCCTCTCTGTATTCCTCTATCATAAATGCCTCAAATATGTCGCCTTCCTTGACATCAGCGAACTTTTCAAGGCTGATACCGCATTCATAACCTGATGCAACTTCCTTTGCATCGTCCTTAAATCTCTTAAGACTGCTGATTTTATCCTCAGCAACAACTATACCGTCACGGACAACTCTAATCTGGCACTGTCTTGTAACTTTTCCGTCAAGAACATAACAACCTGCAACCATTCCGACACTGGAAATTTTATATACCTGACGTACTTCAATTCTTCCGACAGAAATTTCTCTGAACTTAGGAGCAAGCATACCCTTCATAGCAGTTTCTATTTCTTCAATTGCATCATAAATAATTCTGTAAAGTCTTATATCAACACCATCTCTTGCAGCACTTTCAGCAGCAACAGGGTCAGGTCTTACATTAAATCCGACAATAATTGCATTTGAAGCATTTGCAAGCATAACGTCACTGTCACTTACAGCACCTACACCGCCATGAATAACAGTTACTCTTACTTCATCATTTGAAAGTTTTTCAAGTGACTGTTTAACAGCCTCAACAGAACCCTGAACATCAGCCTTTACAATTATAGGAAGTTCCTTTATTTCGCCCTCAGCAATATGGCTGAACAGATTGTCAAGTGTAACTTTCTTAACAGACTTGAACTGTTCTTCCTTTATGTCATGCTTTCTCTTTTCAACAAGTTCCCTTGCAAGTCTTTCGTCCTTAACGGCATCGAAAATATCACCGGCACTCGGAACATCAGCAAGACCTGTAATTTCGACAGGAACAGAAGGGCCTGCGGATTTAACAGTTCTTCCCTTATCGTTTGTCATAACACGGACTCTGCCGACAGATGTACCTGCAATTATTACATCACCTGTATGGAGTGTACCTTTCTGAACGAGAAGTGTAGCAATAGGGCCTCTGCCTTTGTCAAGACGAGCCTCAATTACAGTACCCTTTGCAAGACGGTCAGGATTAGCTTTAAGTTCCTGAACTTCAGCAACAAGAAGAATGTTTTCAAGAAGTTCATCAATTCCCTCACCTGTTTTTGCAGATACAGGAACGCATATTGTATTTCCGCCCCATTCCTCACAAACAAGATTATGTTCAGTAAGTTCCTGTTTTACTCTTTCAGCATCAGCACCTTCCTTATCCATCTTGTTTATGGCAACAATAACCTGAATATTGGCAGCTTTTGCATGGTTTATTGATTCGATTGTCTGTGGCATTATACCGTCATCAGCAGCAACAACAAGAATGGCAATATCAGTTATATTAGCACCTCTTGCACGCATTGAAGTGAATGCCTCATGTCCGGGGGTATCAAGGAATGTGATAGTCTGACCGTTATATTTAACCTGATAAGCACCGATATGCTGTGTAATACCGCCTGCTTCAGATGCAGTTACATTGGCATGTCTTATTCTGTCGAGAATAGAAGTTTTACCGTGGTCAACATGTCCCATAACAACAACAACAGGACTTCTTGGCTGGAGATTTTCCTCATCATCACTGTCATCTATAAGGCGTTCCTCAATAGTAACAATAACTTCCTTTTCTACCTTAGCACCGAGTTCTTCAGCAACAAGGCTTGCTGTATCGAAATCAATCTGTTCATTGATAGTAGCCATAACGCCAAGACTCATAAGTTTCTTGATAACTTCAGCAGCACTCTTTTTAAGTCTTGTAGCAAGTTCGCCTACTGTTATGCTGTCCGGAATCATAACTTTAATCTGCTGTTTTCTTGCACGTTCGAGTTCAAGACGGCGGAGCTTTTCAGCCTCGGATTCCTTGTTTGAATACTGCTGACGGTTACGCTGTGCTGATTTCTGATTTATTTTCTGTTTTTTGGAAGAATAGTTATCCTTTCCATGTTTGCTGTTTTCTGGAGCAATCTGTTCATAGCGTTCATTGTATTTATCGAGGTCTATATAGCTTCCTCTTGTATCAACAGTTCTTCTTTTGGCTGTTGCAGGAGAAGTTTCAGAACTGAACATTGTTGAAGAAGTTTCAGAGCTGAAAGTTGAATTGAGCTTAGTTCTTTCACCATGAATTGATTTTGATTTCTGATTTTTCTGATTATTATTCTGCATAGGCTTATTATCCCTTGTCCTTTCAGATTTTTTTGAGCCGGTCTGTTTTTCAGCCTTCTGATTCTGATTATCCTTTGCGGATTTTTTTTCCTGTTTAGTATTATTTCTGCGTGCAGGCTTTTCAAAATTTGTATTTTTGTTTTCTTCAGGAGAAGGCTTTGATTCGTTTGCTGATGCGAAATACTCATTAAAACTTGAAACCTGATTTTTAACAGTATAATGTTCAAGCAGAAGATTCACTTCATCACTTGTGAGGGAAGATACAGATTTCTTTTTATTGTCGCCTTTTTCAGCAAAAAACGAAATAAGCTCCTGAACGGGAACGTTTAAATCTGAAGCTACCTCACTTAATTTTATTTTCTTTGGCATACTTCTCAACCTCCTGTTTATATTTTGATATATTACGGCATATCGGAATTATTTATAAATCCTTCAGCAAACCCCCTGTCACATACAGCTATAACAGCAGTAGTTTTTCCGAGATAAAACTGAAGTTCTTCTTTAGTCAGGCGGGCAGGAATAATCTTTACATTATATTTAGAACACACAAATGATATTTCTTTAAGAGTATTGGCAGAAATATCGCTTGCAGTCATAACGCAGAAAGCCTTTTTATTTTTAACGGCATCTGAAACGGCATCAAAACCGATTGTTGCTTTTCCGGCACGTCTGCACATTGTAAGCAGATTAACTGTTTTCTGAACGGAGTTCATTTTCCATTACCTCATAAACGCTGTCATCAATTCTGCATGAAAATGATTTTTCAAAACGTCTTGACTTTCTGGCTTTAATAAGACATTCAGCATTTCTGCATATATAAGCTCCCCTGCCTGATTTCTTGCCCGTAAGGTCAAGGCTTATTTCTCCCTCCGGAGATTTCACAACCCTGACAAGCTCACGTTTAGGTTTGTTTTCACCACAGCCAAGACATATTCTCATAGGTATTTTTTTAGGTTTCATATAAGCTGTTCTCCGGAATTTTCAGAAATATCTGAATCATCGATAACAATTTCATTATTTTCCTGAACATTTTCTTCAGAAATCATATCATCATCGTCATCATTCAAATCAGAATTGAACAGCTTAGCAGTATCCTCTTTAAGTTCAGAGGCTTCTACATGTGTTTCAACGTCAAACTGAGGTTTTATATCAATCTTATAGCCTGTAAGCTTTGCAGCAAGTTTTGCATTCTGACCTTTGTTTCCTATTGCAAGTGAAAGCTGGTCATTAGGAACGATAACAGTGCAGGTTTTGTTTTCCTTAACGGAATTTTCTCTGCGTGATTTCTTTTCAGAATCATTGTTCAGAGCATCGGTTTCAGTTTCTTCTTCAGGTTTTTCAGCTGAAGGAGGAGTTGTGATTACAGTTTTAAGAACCTTTGCAGGAGCAAGAGCCCTTGCAATAAATTCAGCAGGATTTTCGCTGTAAGGAATAATATCAATTTTTTCGCCGTTAAGTTCCTTTACAACAGCAGTTATACGACTGCTCTTAGGGCCTATACAAGCACCGACAGGTTCAACATTTGAATCCTTTGACCATACAGCCATTTTTGTTCTTGAGCCTGCCTCTCTGGAAATAGCCTTGATTTCAACAGTACCGTCATAAATTTCCGGAACTTCTATTTCAAACAGACGCTTTACAAAATCCTTCTGTGAGCGTGAAATCTTGATGATAGGTTTCTTGTCAGGGTTGGCAATATCAGTTATATAAACCTTTATATTCTGACCTGTCTTGAATGTTTCGCCGGGAATCTGTTCCTTTTTGAAAAGATAGAGTTCAGTACCCTCATAATCAACAGTAATATCACCCTTTGAAGCATCAATCTGAGAAACAGTAACATTTATACAGCAGTGTTTTTTACTGCCGAAACGCTTGAGAATCTGTTCTCTGTTAATCTGGCGAAGGTCACCCTTAATGGATTGCTTTGCAGAAATTGCAGCAGTTCTGCCGAGTGTTGAAATATCGATTTTATGGAGCATAGTACCGCCGACATAAGCAGTAGGGTCAATAGCCTTAGCGTCTTCAATATTGATTTCGTTTATGTCAATAGGTGTATCTTCAATAATCTGCTGAACGATATACATATTGAATACTTTATTTTCAGTATCAATATCTATTCTGATATTATCCTCACTGTGCGGATAAGCTCTCTTTGCAGCTTTAAGCATAGCTGACTTTACCTTTTCAACAAGAACTGATGTATCAACACTGTTTTCACTTCCAAGTATTTCAAGTTCCTTAAAAAAACTGTTATCCATTTTGATAAATTCCTCCGATATTATTATATTTTATGCAAAATCAAGATAAAGCTTTACATGTGCAATATCCGAAAGCATATATTTTTTTTCATTGCCGTCATCATCACTGACAGTAATTTCATCACGTCCGGCAGACAAAAGAGTGCCGATTATATCCTTTTCACCGTCAACAGCACGGATAAGGCGAATCTGAACAACATCACCTATGCATGCTTCAAAATGTTCTTCTCGTACAAGTTCTCTTTCAAGACCTGCTGAACCTACTTCAAGAATATAACTCTGAGAAATAGGGTCTTCTCTGTCAAGCATATCACTTACAGGAGCAGTAACAGTTTCGCAGTCCTGAATTGAAATTCCCTCGTCCCTGTCGATAAAGACTCTGAGATACCATACAGCACCTTCTTTTACAAAGCTTATATCCCAGAGGAAGTATTCAAGCTCATCAGTAATAGGCTTTACAAGGTCATAAATTTTACGCTCGGTATTTCCGAATTTTTTAAAATTCAAAAGCAACATCTCCAATATACAAACTAAAGACCGGAAGAATTCCGGTCTTTTGGGGTTAACGTCTTACTGATAATATTATAGCACATTATATATTAAAAATCAAGTGTTTTTTCAAAAAAATCGCAGAAACGAAAATTTCTCAGACTTGACATATATAAGTGGCTGTGATAAAATCTAATCATTAGGAGGGAGAATATGAAAAAAATTAAAAAAATTCCGGCACTTATTCTTTCATTCTGCACAGCATTCAATATGACTGCCTGCAATGAAAAAAAGCCTGATTCATCAGAAGAAACAATACCTGAAACAACCGCATTAACAAATACAGAGCCGACAGAATCTGCTTATTCTGAACCTGATATAAGCGGACAAACTATATACTGGATTGCTGACTATAATCTTAATCCTGAAGAAAATGAAAACCGTTCAACAGCCCTTTCTCTTTTCAATGATGTATACGGGGCAAATATAGAGTATATCCATACAGACCGCAACAAAATTTTTGAAACTATCGATGAAAGAATACTTTCAGGAGAACCTGTTGATATGGTTCCGTATCAAATAAATTCTGTTCCGGAGGGAGTAATAAAAAATATCTATCAGCCTTTAGATGATTATTTTGATGTTCTTGAATGGGATTCAGAACTCTGGGAAGATATGCACGAAACAGCAGAAATGTTTTCATATGATGGAAACCACTATGTAATTCCTTATGGTATTTCAGACCCGTTTGTAATAACATACAGCCGTAAGCTTATGAAATCAGAAAAGCTCGATGACCCGTATGAACTTTATAAGCAGGGTAAATGGGACTGGAACACATTCAACCAGATGACTGAAAAATTCATATCACAGCAGACAGAGTATACAAGATACGGAATAGCCGGATATTTCGGTGAAGCCTGTCTTTATTCAACAGGAAAAACAGTCGTATCCCTTGAGGACGGAAAACTTGTCAACAATATAAATAATTCGGAAATTGCAAAGGCAGAAGAATTTATGATTAAAACAGCCGATATATACAATGACGGCTGGCATTCATCTTTTCCGCAGAATATGAATACTCTTTTCTATGCTATGCAGGACTGGTCTATCAAAGAATCAAATGCACTCAATCCTGATGCTGATTTAATGATTGTGCCTTTTCCTAAATCTCCCGATTCAGATAAATATTATATGTATGCAAACTATAATGCAAGAATGCTGGTAAAAGGTTCAGACAAGGGAAATGCTGTCGCTGAATATATAAAATGTGAAAGACTTGCAGAAACAAGCGAAAAATATAAAGATGCGAAAAAAGCTCTTGCAACTCAGAAAATAACTACTCCAAAGGGAATAACTGTCGGATATATTACTGATGAACAGTATGATGCACTTCAGGAATATACTGACCCGACAAAGCTCACTCCTGTTTTTGATTTCGGTTACGGAATGGGCAGTGTTATGTACGGTGAGGGAAACTATGATTTTGAAACAAGAGGAATTATGAACCGTCTTGCATATGAATTTATTGAACAGAAAGGCAATGCTGAAAGCTGGGAAAAACTGCGTGAAATCTGTTCCGGAACGATTGATGAGGAAATAAAGAAGTTACAGAAAGGTTAAAATCGTAAATAAAAACTTTTGCAGTAATGTTGAAAATGCACATTTTATTAAACTTTTATACCCTCTTAAATATCATTTCATCTGAAATATATAACTATAAAATTACAAAATAACGTAAAACCTTGATATTCTGATATTTGTGTGATAAAATAGTATCAGCGTTAAAGATTTATGATATGGAGGATTTTATGAAAAAATTATTTGCACTTCTTCTTACCTGTTCTATGCTTACATGCGTATTTACAGCTTGCGGAAAAGAAGATACATCAAGTGAAAACTCATCATCAAGTTCAAGTTCAGAAGTTTCTGAGGAAAGTTCAGAAGCATCTGAGGAAAGTTCTGAAACATCTGAAGAAAGCAGTTCAGAAAGTTCAGAGTTACTTGAAAATATAGAAGAAGATATTGAAAATATTGAAGAAGAAGATATTTCAGAAGCTGAAACAACTCCGACTGAAGCTGAAAAAGTTGCAATAACTTCCGGTAAGGCTGATGACAAAAATCTTATAGGAGCATGGACAAATGATGAACTTTCTGCCTCCTATTCTTCTATAAAGTTCAGTGAGGACGGCGTAATCTCAGCAGTTGTTGACTGTTCAACAATAATGACTATTTCAGATGATAAATATCTCAATATGTCCGGTACTGACTGCCCGTATACTTTTGACGGAACTAATTTTTCATGTTCACTTACAGGTGCTGATATGGGAATAACTGACCCTGAAGTTGAAGTTCAGGGATTTTCAGTTCTTGAAATGACAAAGCTTGAACCTTCTGCTGACAAGGATATTAACGGTAAATATCTCCTTACTGGCGGTGTTCTTAGCGATGCTTATGCACAGTCACTTCCTATGGAAGGCGATATTTATGTAACAGTAAGCAACAGCAAGGATATATTAATGGAAGTTCAGGTATGCGGTTATGATGCTGACGGCAAAAACCTTACATGGAAAGGCGATGCAAAAGCAATTCTCGGAATTGATTCAGATAAAGAAGCCGTTACACCATACACCATTGACGGTGATACTCTTACTCTTTCAGGAAGTACAGAAGAAATCCTGACAAGAAATAAGGATATAAACTGATAAACAAAGCTGAAAAACAAAATAAACAATAAATTCGGGCGGAAAAAATGTTGCTTTTTCCGCCCGATTTTTCATATTATAAAATTATTTTCATCAAGAAAAATTTTTCCTTCATCAGCCAGAGGTTTAAGCATATCAGCCATAGCCTGCTGTTCTGATATATAACCTGCTGTTTCCTCGGATTTAACTTTCAGCTTGTTATATTCGTCTGAACCGTCAGGAGTTTCTGAAAGAAGTTTTTTTAAAGTTTCAAGTTTTTTACCTGAATTTTTTATATTGTTGGCAATCAGCTTGTAATTCCCTATAATCTTTCTGTATTCATAAAATTTTTTATATAAATCGAGTTTCTCCGAATCATATATTCCACGCTTATATGCAAAATATATTTCTGCCAGACATTCCGCATCATCTATTGCTGAAAAAGTATGTACAAAGTCAATGTCATATATGTCTGCCACTCTTTCAAGATTATAAGGATTATCAAGATTAAGTTCTTTCATAACATCAATCTGAAGGTCATGAAAATTTCCGGATATTTCAGTCATTCTGTTATCAGCCTTAGAATATCTGACAGATTTCTGAACTTCTGCTTTATCCGCAGACCCCCAGACAAAATATTCAGACGGTGAAAAGCAGTCAACAAGATGGAGAAATTTTTCGGACACTACATCAAAATTCTGACTTTTATTTAACTGTTTCTGGGTAATTCCTGTAAGCCTTCTGGTTCTGTCCGAAATTCTGAAATTTCTTGAAGGTTTTACAAGGCTGTAAAAAGATGTCAGAGGACTGCCGTCAGAATATCTGAAAACAGCCCCCATTGATATAATTTCCCTTTTATTTGTTCCCTTTTGTTCAGGGCAGTTAAATTCAAAATCAAGAAAGACAAGAATTTTATCCTTCATATCAGAATCAAAGCTTTCCTTTGAGCTTTCTAAGACTGTAACCCTCATTTACTTTCATAACACCTCTGTCAATAGCAAGAGCATAATCAGGGACATCTCTTGTAATAGTAGTTCCGGCAGCAGTATAAACGCCTTTTCCAAGCTTTACAGGAGCAATAAGATTTGTGTTACAGCCGATAAAGCAATTGTCACCTATAACGCATCTGCTCTTTACTATTCCGTCATAGTTTACTGTAACAGTACCACAGCCGAAATTAACTTTCTTTCCGACATCACTGTCGCCAACATAAGTAAGATGTGCAATAGCAGTTTTTTCGCCGACTGTTGAATTTTTGATTTCAACAAAGTCACCGATTTTAACACCGCTTTTAATAAGGCTTCCCGGTCTGATATGAACCCACGGGCCGATTTTAACACCTTTTTCAATTTCAGACTTGAATGCCTGAACATAATTGAGTTTAACTTCATCGCCCATAACGCAGTCTTCAATAACACAGTTAGGGCCTATTTTACAGTTTTCGCCTATAACTGTATTTCCTCTTAAAATAGTTCCCGCAAGAATTTCAGTTCCCGCACCGATTTTAACACTTCTCTCAATGGTTACACCGTCAAGACAGGTAAATTCAACACCGTTTTCAAGGTGTCTGTCAATAACATTCATTCTTGCCTTTGTATTAAGTTCAAGAAGTCCTCTGCGGTCATTTGCACCAAGTATAACATCAGGATTTGAGGACTTGTAAGCACCTGCTCTCTTTCCTGATTTTACGGCAATTTCAACAGTATCAGTAAGATAGTATTCATTCTGTGAATTGTTGTTTGTAAGTTTTTTAAGGAAATCCATAAGGTCAGCAGTATTGAACCAGTAAGCACCTGAATTTACTTCCCTGATATTTTGCTGATTTTCGTCAGCATCTTTCTGTTCAACAATACCGCTTATACCGTTTTCAGTTCTAAGAATCCTGCCGTATCCGAACGGATTATCAAGCTCGGCTGTAATAACAGTTACAGAATTTTTCTGCTGAACATGAAGTTCAAGTGATTCCTTTATAGTTTCGCTGTCTATAAAAGGAGCATCACCGCAAAGTACAAGAGTATTGCCGTCCGGATTTTTTTCAAGGAACGGAACAGCCTGCATTACAGCGTGACCTGTTCCGAGTCGTTCGGACTGGAGAACAGTTTCATATTTCCCATTGATATATTCATCAATAACTTCGCCCTTAAAACCCTTTACTATACATATATTGCTTATGCCTGCATCTTCACCGGCTGATATTACCCACTGAAGCATAGGCTCTCCGAGAACCTTGAACATAGGCTTAGGCATATCAGATTTCATTCTTTTGCCCTGACCGCCGGCAAGTATAATACAGTTGTCAAAATTTTTCATTATTTAAAAATCCTCCCGAAATTTTTTAAGCGTATTTTATCCAGCTCAATACTATTATTACAAATTTTATATTTAATTGCAAGTGCTTTGTCAATAAAATTATCCTTTTTTGAAAAATTTGTATAAAATGCTATAAAAAAATCAGAAAAATTTTCTCAAAAAATGTATAGTAATTTCCTGAATTATATGCTATAATAGTTATAAGTCCGAAAGCATGATTTTTTTATGCTCTTTCGGAAAGAAGTTTAATTTTGGAGGTATAACTTACAATGGCAAACAAATGGGTTTACATGTTCAGTGAAGGCGATATGACTATGCGTAACCTTCTCGGCGGTAAGGGTGCTAACCTTGCTGAGATGACTACAATCGGTCTTCCTGTTCCACAGGGCTTCACTATCACTACTGAAGCTTGTACACAGTACTATGAGGACGGACGCAAAATTAATGACGAAATCATGGCTCAGGCTATGGAAGGCGTTAAGAAAATGGAGGAAATCAACGGCAAAAAGTTCGGTGACCTCAAGAATCCTCTCCTCGTTTCAGTTCGTTCTGGTGCAAGAGCTTCTATGCCCGGTATGATGGACACTATCCTCAACCTCGGTCTTAATGACGATGTTGTTGCTGCTATGATTGCCGGCAACCCTGACCCAAAATTTGAGCGTTTCGTTTACGACTCTTACAGACGTTTCATTCAGATGTTCTCTGACGTTGTTATGGAAGTTGGTAAAAAGTATTTTGAACAGCTCATCGACAAGATGAAGGAAGAAAAGGGCGTTCAGTATGACGTTGAACTTACTGCTGCTGACCTTAAGACTCTTGCTGAACAGTTCAAGGCTGAATACAAGAAACAGCTCGGCGAAGACTTCCCGTCAAACCCTGTAACTCAGCTCAAGCTCGCTATCGAAGCTGTATTCCGTTCATGGGATAACCCAAGAGCTAACGTTTACAGACGTGACAATGATATTCCTTATTCATGGGGTACTGCTGTCAACGTAATGCCTATGGTATTCGGTAACCTCAACGATGAATCAGGTACTGGTGTTGCATTTACCCGTGACCCTGCTACCGGTGAAAAGAAGCTCATGGGCGAATTCCTTAAGAATGCTCAGGGTGAAGACGTTGTTGCCGGTGTTCGTACTCCTATGCCTATCGCTCAGATGGAACAGGAATTCCCTGAAGCTTATGCTGAATTCGTTAAGGTTTGCGATATTCTCGAAAACCACTACCACGATATGCAGGATATGGAATTTACTGTTGAAAACAAGAAGCTCTATATGCTCCAGTGCCGTAACGGTAAGAGAACTGCTCAGGCTGCTCTCCAGATTGCATGCGACCTCGTTGACGAAGGACACAAGACAGAAGCTGAAGCTGTTGCTATGATTGACCCAAGAAACCTTGACACACTTCTTCACCCACAGTTCGATACAAAGGCTCTCAAGACTGCTACTCCTCTCGGAAAAGGTCTTGGTGCTTCTCCGGGTGCTGCATGCGGTAAGGTTGTATTCACAGCCGATGACGCTGAAGCTTGGGACGCTAAGGGCGAAAAGGTTGTTCTCGTAAGACTTGAAACTTCACCTGAAGATATTACAGGTATGAAGGTTGCTCAGGGTATCCTCACAGTTCGTGGCGGTATGACATCACACGCTGCTGTTGTTGCTCGTGGTATGGGTACATGCTGTGTATCAGGCTGCGGCGACATCAAGATGGACGAAGAAAACAAGAAGTTTGAACTCGGCGGAAAGACATTCGTTGAAGGCGACTACATCTCTATCGACGGTACAACAGGTAACATCTATGAAGGTATCATTCCTACTGTTGATGCTCAGATTGCCGGTACATTTGGCAGAGTTATGGCTTGGGCTGACAAGTACAGAAAGCTTAAGGTAAGAACAAACGCTGATACTCCTAACGATGCTAAGAAGGCTCGTGAACTCGGTGCTGAAGGTATCGGTCTTTGCCGTACAGAACACATGTTCTTTGACCCTGACAGAATCGGTGCATTCCGTGAAATGATTTGTTCAGATACTGTTGAAGCAAGAGAAAAGGCTCTCGACAAGATTGAACCAATGCAGCAGGCTGACTTTGAAGCTCTTTATGAAGCTCTTGAAGGTGCTCCTGTTTGCATCAGATTCCTTGACCCACCTCTCCACGAATTCGTTCCTACTGAAGAAGCTGACATCAAGGCTCTTGCTGATGCTCAGGGCAAGACTGTTGAAGACATCAAGGCTATCATCGCTTCACTTCACGAATTCAACCCAATGATGGGCCACAGAGGCTGCCGTCTTGCTGTAACATATCCTGAAATTGCTAAGATGCAGACAAAGGCTGTTATCAAGGCTGCTATCAACGTTAAGAATGCTCACCCTGACTGGACAATCGTTCCTGAAATTATGATTCCTCTCGTAGGCGAAGTTAAGGAACTCAAGTTCGTTAAGAAGGTTGTTGTTGAAACTGCTGATGCTGTTATCGCTGAAGCTGGTGTTGACCTCAAGTACGAAGTAGGTACTATGATGGAAATCCCAAGAGCTTGCCTTACAGCTGATGAAATTGCTGCTAACGCTGACTTCTTCTGCTTTGGTACAAACGACCTTACACAGATGACATTCGGTTTCTCAAGAGATGACGCTGGTAAGTTCCTCGATGCTTACTATGACAAGAAAATTTTTGAAAACGACCCATTCGCTAAGCTCGACCAGACTGGTGTCGGCAAGCTTATGGATATGGCTATCAAGCTTGGCAAGCCTGTAAATCCAAAGCTCCACATCGGTATCTGCGGTGAACACGGCGGTGACCCAACATCTGTTGAATTCTGCCACAAGATTGGTCTTGACTATGTATCTTGCTCACCATTCAGAGTTCCGATTGCAAGACTTGCTGCTGCTCAGGCTGCTATCAACGAAGCTAAGTAATTCTGAATTTAAAAAAGAAATTTTTTCCCCGTCCGGATTTCTCCGAACGGGGATTTTTTTGAATAAAATTTCACTTTTTAAGCAGAATATTATAAAGGAGTGATTTTTTATGAACATAACACCGGAACTTTACAGCGATATGTGTAAAAACGCCTCACCGAAATCCAATATCAAAATTGATGCAACAATGGCATTTCTTGTAGGAGGAGCAATATGTGCATTGGGACAGATTATCATGGAAATTTTCATGTATTTCGACTTTGAAAAAAATGTTGCATCTGCGTGGACGTCTGTTATACTTGTCGGATTAAGCACAATTCTGACAGGATTCGGAAAATATGAAAAACTTGCAAAACATGCAGGTGCAGGAACACTTGTCCCTATAACAGGATTTTCAAATGCAATCGCATCATCAGCAATTGAGGCAAAATCTGAAGGCTTTATACTCGGAGTAGGAGCGAAGATATTTACAATTGCCGGCCCTGTAATATTATACGGCTGTTCAGCGTCTGTAATATATGGAATTATATATTATTTCATAGCATTATAAAAAATAAAAAGGCGACTTTTAAAAAGTCGCCTTTCTGATTTAGTCCTTGTATTCAGAATCTATTCCGAGAAACTCCTCAAGAGTAAGACCGCTGTTGTAAACTTCAGTAGCCTTTTCAACTCCGAGGTATCTTATATGCCACGGTTCATATTTATATCCTGTGATACTTTCCTTGCCCTTCGGGTATCTTATGATAAAACCATACTCATGAGCATGTTTTGCAAGCCATTCTGCTTCAGGAGTTCCCGCAAAAGAATCATCAATTGTATTGACATCTATTACAAGACCTGTCTGATGTTCAGAATATCCGGGACGTGCTGAAAATGTATCGGCAGATTCCTTACCATATGAATCAACATAACTTTCATAAATTCTCACCTGAGTTTCATATGAACGGAAACCTGATGAAAGATAAATATCAAGTCCCTGATTTGCAGCCGCCTCTGAAAGAGTATTGAAAGCGGATTCTGCTTCAGAATCAAGTCCTGGGTTATAATCTTCAGGGAGTCCATATGTTTTGTTTACAATAAGTATTCCCTGAATATAAGTTGCTCCGGAATCATTTTTAACAGGAACAGCTGATGTTGTTACGGTCGTTGTAACAGTCTGAGATGAATCCGATGAAGTTGTTGAAACAGGCTGTGATGCAGGAACAAGTCCGTTTTCGTCCATAACATTGACTTTTACCTGAGCATAAACTTCCGGATTGCTTACAGAAGATACTGTTACATAGCATACACCGGGTTTTGATGCTGTAATATTTCCGAGAGAGTCAACAGATGCAATTGATTCATCGGAGGATTCCCATTTTTCTGACAAATCTGCTGTATCAGGGAGCATTGTCACATAAGGCATTGTTGAATCTCCTACGCTCAAATCGCAGGTGTAGAAAGTAAGTTCTATTGACTGAACCTTGTTTTTATCATCTGACGGACTTGTAGCGGAGCTTGTCTGCGAAACGGTAACAGATTCCATAATAGAGCCTGTCTGAACAGGAGTAGTCTGAGTAATGGGGTTCTGGGAATCAGAAGAAGTGGCTGTAACTGTTGATGTGCGTATACCGTCTGAATTTCCATTCACATCATTATTACCGCCTGAACATGCCGAACAAATGGCATAAATGATTATAATAACAAGAAGTATTATAACTGCAAGAGCAATCATTCTTCTTCTTTTGAGGGTTTGCTGAGTCACCCTCTTTTTTTTCTGAGGCATATTATAACAAATCCTTTCTGAAAAAATATTCTTAGAATATTATAGCACAAAAGTCTGAAAATGTCACGCATTTTAAAAACATTACTTAAATTTTGTTTAATATGCCGATATATAGTTAAAATTTGGGAAAGAGTGAATTTATTTTTACATCATATTATGACATAGTTATGATAAACTTTATATATTTTCCCTGAATGTTTTCAACGCTGAGTTTGAATTTATGATAATCGATTATAGATTTTGCAATTGCAAGGCCAAGTCCGTAACCGCCTGTACTTCTTGAACGTGAATCATCACTGCGGTAAAATCTCTCAAAGATTTTTTCCTTTTCATCATCACGTATTCCCGAACCTGTATTGTATACAGAAAATATTTTCTTGTCGCCTGATTTTTTCAATGATACTTTTATCTCACCGTTTTCATCAGAATGTTTTATGGCATTGTCAATAAATATCGCAAAAAGCTGTTTGCAGTGACGTTCGCTTGCAACAATTGTAATATTTTTCTCAACATCAACATTGAATATTTTATGAGCCTCAAAAGCCTGACATTCAAAAGGCAGAGCAGTATTCAATACAGCCTGACTGAGATTAAATTCTGAAAAAGTCATATCTGCGGAATTATTTTCAAGCCTTGTAAGATTTAAAAGGTCATTGACAAGCAGGCTCATTCTGTAAGCCTGAGATTGTATATAATTCAGCCACTTGTTATCGCCTATTTCTCCGGCAAGAACATCAGCGTTTGCAGATATGATTGTAAGAGGAGTTTTAAGCTCATGGCTTGCATCAGATATAAACTGTTTTTGCTTTTCAAATGCTTTCTGAACAGGTTCAATGCTTTTTCTTGAAAGAAATACAACAAGTACTGAAAGAAGTATAAAGCTGACAGAACCGATAAGAATTGTTGTTTTAATAAGTCTGTCAAGCATATTCATTTCAGCACTTTTATCAGTAAATACAAAAACCGTGCCGTTTGTTTTCTGAGATTTGCAGAACTGAAACGACTCTATCATACCTGAAACTGCTCCGTCATCAAGAATAGAATCTATATATCTCTGTGCAAGTGAATTTTCAATTTCATCATTATTGAATATATCAAGGAACTTTCCGGAAGTATCTGCCATAATTACAAAATAGTCTATCGAATCTATTGTTTTTGGCGGAATGTCATTGATATGTTTTTTCTGAAAATCAGAAACGGACGAAAGAACATAATATTCGCTTAGTATATCATATCCCGAAAAGCTGAGATTTTCCAGATTTTCGTCATCACTGTTTTCATTGTCATAATTCTGTGGAAAATGCGGATAAAAGTTTTCAGGTCTTTGGGGTCTGTAATGATTATAATCATTATTATAATCATCAGGCGGATAATCGGGTTTATAGTCCCACGGCGGTGGACAATCAGGAATATAGGGATAATCAGGATACTGTGGTTCTGTATAGGCTTCTGACGGAATTTCCGGCTGAGGTTCTGTAATTTCTTCCGTAGGATATTCAGAACTGCTTTCCGGTTCAGTATCCTCCAGCTGAGGTTCGGGAGGATTTTCAGTCTGATATTCAGGTGTATTTTCATCGGACTGTTCAGTCTGAATTTCTTCTTCCGAAATTTCAGGAGGAGATTGTGTTTCTGTTGTCTGAACAGCGTTTGTAGTTGTCTGCGTTTCAGTTGTTTCAGAAATCTGAGTTGTCTGTGATGTCTGAGTTGTCTGCTGAGGGTAAAGCTCCCATTTTTCACCTGTTGGTTCAGGAACGTGTTCACCTTGCGGAACAAATGAAAATACCGAAGTTTTTTCATTGTATTCTATATTTGTAGCTATTTTTTTTAAAACAGACTGTGACTGTTTCTGCATTACAGTCTGCATTATTACGTTTACAGAACCAAGAACGGCAATAAATATTGCAAGTATTATTGACATTGTGATAATAACAAAACGAATCTGAACCCTCCTGAACATATATTGTGTTTTTTCTTTCATTTTTCCACCTTCTCAAGTGAATACCCTATTCCCCTTGCTGTTTTTATCTGAATATCAGAACACATTGTAGAAAGCTTTTTCCTAAGAAATGATATGTAAACTTCAATGTTGTTATATTCAACATCGCTCTCATATCCCCATATTTTTTCTATTATACGTTCTTTAGGAAGTATACGGTGAGGATTTGAAATAAGAAGTTCCATAATCTGAAATTCTTTAAGGCTCAGTTTTATATCGTTTTCACCGTATGCAATTGAACAGGAATTTTTCATAAGTTTAAGATTTTCAAACGAAATACAGTTGTCATCAACAAGTTCACCTTTACGGCGTGTAGTGGCTCTTATTCTCGCAAGGAGTTCATTTGTATTGAACGGCTTTGTTATATAATCATCAGCACCGCCGTCAAGTCCGGTTATTTTGTCCTCAACCTCGCTTTTTGCAGTAAGCATTATAACAGGAGTTGAAATTTTTTCCTGTCTGAGATTGCTCAGAACTTCAAAACCATTTATTTTCGGAAGCATAACATCAAGAAGTATACAGTCATAAACTCCCGTAAGTGCATAATCAAGACCGTCTGCACCGTCATATACAGTATCGACAAAATACTTGTTCCGTTTAAGTATCTCGGAAACTGCATCTGCAAGCTGTACTTCATCTTCTATTACAAGAATACGCATTTAAAATCACCCTTTTTTTGCTTGTATTTATTGCAGAAAAAAACTTCCTGCTATGATATATTATACATCATACTATTGAAATAATCTTAAATCGCAGATAAAAGTATATTTTTTAATCAGTATAATTTCAAGGAAAAAGTTTGTGCAAATTATCAAAAATCAATAATATAATGTAAATTTCTATTGACTAAACTGTGAATATATGATAATATTATAATGTAATTGAATTGAGGAGGCTTTTTTTATGACATCAGAATCATATATAACAAAACTTTATTTTAAAAAATATTTTTTAATACTTTTTCCAATTGCCGTCCTGATTTCAACAATTGGTTTTATTTTGTGCTTTTTTGTTTTTCAAGACAATACAACGCTCTGCATACTTACCAACATAATAACAACATTATCAATTATTATATCAATAGCAGTTCCTGCTCTTCTTGCATATACAGATAAAATCAAAGGGAAAAAGGCATTTGAAATATTCAGGACTGAAGGATTTACATGTAAATTCTGTGATGCATACCGTAAAATTTATATCGATAAGGGCAACCCCTTTCCGCTTCATGTCATAATGTGTGCGTCTTATTACGGAAAAATAAGTGAACATGATACTGCAAGAATACTTCTGAACAAAATCAGAAACCCTAAAAAACTTGACAGCTATTCAAGATTTATGTATTATCTTGAAATGCTTTCAATGTGCGGTAAAACAGGAAACTGGTGCAAGGGCGAGGAAGTCCGTAAAAAGAATATCGGATTTCTTCAGAATTATGTCAGAAAACACAAGAACAATCCTGAACTCAGAGTAAATATGGATATAGCACTTGCCCTCATAGATTCCGCACATGGTCATTACGGTGATGCTTTTACGCTTCTTAATTCAGGATATAAGCCAAAGGATAAGAATGATGAAAACTTTCTGAACATTCTGATAAATGCGGTATATATATATTCACTTGCTAAAAATGACGATAACCTCAGCACAGCTATTATAAATGCTGAAACATTTCTTAAAAACTTCACTGCATTTGATTTTCCATGGTGTAAAAAATACTATGAAGAACAGATTATCAGAGCCTCACAGGGAAAACTTTAAGTCATAATGGAATCAGTATATTTACGCAGAAACTCAAAAAATTCCTCAACGTTGGAATTATCAGATTTATTGTGATTGCAGGTAAAAAGAATATCTCTCTGACAGACAGGATTTGATATTTCAAGCAGAAGAACACTGTTTCCCTCAAGCTTTCCCCATGTATGTTCAGGCCAGAAACCTATTCCGATATTTGCTCCTATCATATTCTTTACAGATGTTAAATTATCGCTTTCAAAAATGATTTTCGGCTTAAATCCAACATTCTGACAGAATTTATCACATATCCAACGCATCTGCTTTGAACCGAGAAGGCTTATAAAGCCTTCTTCTTTTACTTCTTCAAGATTTATTGATGTTCTTCCATGATATTTTTCATTGTCAGGAACAGCAAGATATATTTTTTCAGTACAGACAAATTTATCCTTTGCATTTTCTTCAGGAAATTTATAGAACATTCTTGTTGTAATTCCAATATCATAAAGGTCACTTTCACTGTTCTGAAAAAGCTGAAAATTTATATTCGGGTGAATATTCTTATATTTGATTATTGCCTCTGTCATAAGCGTTGAAGCTGAAAGAACATTGAGATGAAGTGTTTCGTTTTCGAGTCTTATTTTTGTTCTGAGCTGGTTTGGAATATCCTCAAGCTTTTCCATAAGCGGTTCAAGTTTTTGTTTCATAAACTTTCCGTACTCTGTGAGAATTATATTTCTTCCCTTTGCTGTAAAGAGAGGAACTCCGAGTTCATCTTCAAATTTATGAATTGATTTTGTAAGTGCAGGCTGTGCAATATGTAGTTTTTTTGCACTATTTGTCACATGCTGACTTTCTGCAACCTCAAGAAAATATTTAATCTGCATAAAATCCATCGTATTGATAACTCCTTAGTTATGATTTCTATAAATATTATATATTGGACATTATCAATTGTCAATGATATAATATATATAAAGAGAAAAACAAAAATAATTTTAAAGGGGTTTTTTAAAATGTCACAAATTCTTGAAATCACTATGCTTATCTGTTTTGGTCTTTCATGGCCTATGTCCGTAATCAAAAATATAAAAGCAAGAACTGCTAAAACAATGAGCCTTTCATTCACACTTCTTATAATCGGGGGATATATTGCCGGAATTACTGCAAAGATTCTTTCAAATCAGATAAATTTCGTTCTTATAGCATATCTTCTCAATCTTGCAATAGTTTCAATGAATGTTGTAGTGTATTTCATAAACAGAAGATACGACAAACTCGCCTGATATATATAAACAAAAATGCACGAAAATTATTGTATAATCTGACAAATTTCGTCAATTCCTGATTTTTTTCGACTTTTTTACTTGACTTGAATTGATTTTCAGTATATAATAAATACAGTGTAATAATCTTGTATTTATTTACACTCGTTTTGTTGTCTCCTTTCTTTTGTTCTACACATATTTTATTTTGATTTTATTTTAAGCAGAGTTTGATAACTCTGCTATTTTTCTTTATGTAATCAAAAAGGGTGAATTATTCACCCTTTTTCTTTTTGAATTTTGAAACAGCCAGTGCTGTTGCTGATGCCGTTGCAATAAATACAATTGCTGTTCCTGCACCTTTATCACCGGTAGGTGCAGATTTATCAATATCAGGCACAGCAGTTGAAGATACTGATGATGAAGAAGTTGCTGTTGTTATGTAAGTAGTAGCGGTTGTTGTTTTTATTACTTCCTTTGTTTCTTTTTCTGCTTTTGTTGTTGTTTCTGTAACCTCTGAAAAATTAGAAGTTCCCTTTTCTCCGAGTCCTGAAACAGTAAATACGACTCTCACGCTTTTTTCAATACTTTCATTTCCGGCAAGGTCATTTATATCAGCAGGAGTATTACCGTTTTTCAGATAAATTCTTGTTACTGCCGAACCGTCAGAAAAGTAATTGAAATCAGCGGAATTTGAACCCATTTCATAATCATCAACTTTTTTTCCGTCAATCCAGAGTTCATTTACTTCAACAGAAAGCTTAGGAAAATTTATAATATTGAAATCACTGTATTGTCCCGCAGGTGTTATGCAGAGGGCAAGATAATTAATATCGCCTTTTGTATTCCATGTATATTCATATTTCGCATCGCCGTCAATACTGATACTGTCATCAGCAACAGTCCAGTTGCTTTCAGAACCGATTTCACCTATAAGGCATGCTTTTCCATAATTTCCTGAAGCACTTGCTGAAACAGGCACAACAAATGCTATACAGCAGGCAAAAGCTGTCAGGACGCCTTTAATATTCATCAGAAAAAAATCTCCTTTTCTATTTAATAAGATTATTATAACATCAGATTTTCATATTGTCCATAGTTACGGCAAAAAAAATTTTTTTAAGTCATAAAAATCCTATATATTATCTGTTATCCCTCATAATTTTTACAACATCTTTCATAAGTTCAAAAGGAGAAACTTTAGGCATTATCTTTACAGCTATATAGGATTTATTTATGCCGTTAAAAGTAATTTTTCCTCTGTAAGCATCTGAAAGAGCCTGAGCCTGTTTCATTTCAAGACTATCCGTATAGAAATAAAGCTGTCCGTTACGCTGTGTAATTTCATCTATGCCGAGCAGTGATGCTGTATTTCTGAGAAGTGATATTTCAATAAGACCGATTACCGATTCCGGAACATCTCCGTATCTGTCGATAAGTTCATCAATAAGGTCTGCTTTGTCACATTCGTTTTCAACTGACATTATTTTTTTGTATACTGATATTCTCTGATTAAGGCTTGATATATATTTTTCAGGAATGTGTGCATCAATCTGAATATCAACAATACAATTTACAGACTGCGGAAGTTTTTCCCCCTTTGCTTCAGCAACAGCTTCTGAAAGGAGTTTGATATACATATCATATCCGACAGCCTCCATTTGTCCATGCTGTTTTCCTCCGAGAATACTTCCTGCACCTCTTATTTCGAGGTCACGCATAGCAATTCTGAATCCGCTTCCGAACTGCGTAAATTCTTTCATTGCACTGAGTCGCTTTGATGCAACTTCACTTATGACTTTATCTTTTTGAAATGTAAAAAATGCATATCCTCTGCGGTTTGAACGTCCTACACGTCCTCTGAGCTGATAAAGCTGTGAAAGTCCGAAACGGTCAGAATTTTCTATAATAAGGGTGTTTACATTCGGAACATCAACGCCCGTTTCTATAATAGTAGTGCATACAAGAATATCAATTTCATGTTCAACAAGAGCTGTCCATATATCAGACATTTTTTCTTCGTCCATCTGACCATGTGCATAAGCTATTTTTGCATTCGGAAACATCTGTGCAAGCTTTCCGGCACAGGACTGAATTGTTTCAATTCTGTTGTGAATATAGTATACCTGCCCGCCTCTTTTAAGTTCTCTTGTTATAGCCTGAGCAATTATTCCCTCATTGTATTCAACAACATAAGTCTGAACAGGGTGTCTGTCCTGCGGAGGTTCTTCTATAACAGACATATCACGTATTCCGCTCATAGCCATATTGAGCGTACGGGGAATCGGTGTTGCTGAAAGTGTGAGAACATCGACAGCAGGAAAATTTTTCTTGAATTTTTCCTTGTGTGCAACACCGAAACGCTGTTCCTCATCTATTACCGCAAGTCCCAAATCCTTGAAAACAACGTTTTTCTGGAGGATTTTATGAGTTCCGATTAAAATATCAATCTGACCTTTTTTAAGTTTTTTGATAATTTCGGTCTGCTGTTTCGGAGTTCTGTAACGTGAAAGAAGTTCTATTGTAAGCGGAAAACCTTCAAATCTTCTTAAAGCCGTCTGATAATGCTGCCATGCAAGAACAGTTGTCGGAGCAAGTATTGCACACTGTTTTCCGCTTAAAACGCATTTCATACATGCACGGAATGCAACTTCGGTCTTTCCGAATCCTACATCTCCGCAGAGAAGTCTGTCCATAGGTCTTGCAAGTTCCATATCAGCTTTTATTTCTTCAATACTGCGTAACTGGTCATCTGTTTCGGAATATGGGAAACGTTCCTCAAAATCATGCTGAATTTCATCATCTGCAAAAAACGGAAAACCTGTTGTCTGTTCACGTTTTGCATAAAGTGCAACAAGCTCATCAGCCATATCACGAACAGATTTTTTAACCTTATTTCTTGTTTTCTGCCATTCTGCTGATGAAAGCTTATTCAGCTTTACTCCCGAATCATCACGAGGCCCTATATATTTTGATACCATATCAAGCTGTGTTACAGGAACATAAAGCTTATCAGTTCCGGCATACTGAATTGTTATATAATCTTTTACAACGTCCTCGAATTCCATTTTCTTTATGCCGATAAATCTTCCTATTCCGTAATCTGAATGTACAATAAGGTCGCCCTCTGAAATATCTGCAAGACTTCTTATTGACTCTGAATTTTTTTCCTTTTTTCTTTTTTTCTTTTTTGAAGAATCAAGTGATTTGCTCTGAGTTATGAGAACCGTTTTATTTTCGGGATATTCAAAACCACTGCTGAAACATTTCGGAGTTATATATACACTTCCGCTTTTTGCCGTTGTTTCGTCATTTATTATATAACAGGGAATATTTTTATCCTGAATATCACTCTGAACTATGGGCAGTGTTTTCTGACTTCCTATTGCAAGAATTATTCTGTATCCGTTTGAACAATATGTTTCAAGGTCATCAAAAAGCTGACTCATATCACCACTCCATACAGCAGTCTGCATACAGTCAAAGCTTATCAGCTTTTCATACGATATACGTTCATTTCCCTGCATAAAGTTATTCATATATATCTGTACATATTTATCTGCTATGCTGTGTATCTGCGGAAGTTCAAGATAATATCCGTCAAGACCTCTGCAAAGCTGACCTTCTTCAAGAAGTATTTTTACATCTTCATTATACTGTGCTGTAACTGATGATGAAACTTCCAGAATTTCAGAATATTCCGAAAAGAATACTTCATTTACATAGTCAAAAACAGTGGAGGGAGTTTTATATATAAGGGGATAATATTTCTGAATATCCGACAATATTTCCCCCGATTCAAGCCTTATGATGTCGTTTTCAAGATTCTGTTTTACGGAATCAGCATGCTTTCCTCTGACTGATTTCTGAAATTCCGATATTTTTGCAATAAGCGTTTCTGAATTGTATACAAGTTCAGATGCAGGCGGGATTTCTACTTTTTCGATATGCTCTGTACGTCTTTGTGTATCAGTTTCAAAGTATGATATACTGTCAACATCATCTCCGAAAAGTTCTATTCTTATTGGAAGTTTTGATTGTACAGGGAATATGTCAATTATTGAGCCTCTTATTGAAAACTGCCCTGCTCCCTCAACCATTTCAGAACGCTGATAACCTGATGATGAAAGAACAATTCTTAATTTTTCCGTATTTATTTCAGAATCGGATTCAATTGCTGTTATACTGTCTATAAGAACATCAGGCGGAACAGTCGGTTGCATTACTGCTTCAATTCCGGCACATATTATACGGCAATTATTCTGAACAGCCTTAACAAGAGCTGAAATTCTCTGATGTTCATAATCTGCTGATGCTCCTTCAGAATGTGTAAGTGACAGTTCCTTTGACGGAAACAATACAGCAGTTTCTTTTTCTGCCATTTCATTTATATCATCGCAGAGTCTTTTTGCTGATGCCTCTGAACCTGTTACAACAAGCAATATTTTTCCTTCTTCTGAATGTGTATACAAAAGCTGTGCCTTATGTATATTTGAAAGTCCTGTTACAGATATAGGTGAAATCTTTTTCTTTATAGAATCTGCAAGAACCTGTGAGCTTTTAAGCTCTGAAAAAAAATCCTTGAATATCTTCAATTCTTTTGTCCTTCTCTCTTTATCAAGATTTTAATTGAATTTGTTCATAGCCTCGTCTGTTTTTCCGTTTACCATAAGCTTTACTGCTTCTTCGGCATTATCAACAGCCTGATAGAGTTTTTTCAAATCATCAGGGCGGAATTTTCCGAGAACCCATTTTGCGAGGTCATAATCGGGGTGCGGTTTTTTTCCGACTCCGAGTTTTATTCTCAGAAATTCTTCTGTACCTGTAAGGTCAATTATACTTCTTATACCATTATGACCGCCATGTGAACCTTTTCTGCGTATTCTCATTTTTGAGGGTTCAAGGGAAATATCATCATATATAACTATAAGATGTTCTGTATCAAGCTTATAGAAATTAAGAGCCTCAACAATTGATTCTCCGCTGTTATTCATATATGTTGCAGGCTTTAATAAAAGACATCTTTTGTCTGCAAGTGTTATATCTGTACAGAGTCCCTTGAATTTTATTCTGTCAATTTTAACTCCGAGATTTTCAGCAATTTTATCAACTGCCATAAATCCTGCATTATGTCTTGTTTCCTGATATTCAAGTCCCGGATTTCCAAGACCTGCTATTATATATTCAATTTTTCCTCCGCCTGATGACTGTGAGGAAATTTTTGCGAATGCGTCAAAAATACTCATAAATTATCCTCCTGATTTCTGAATTTTTTCTGAAATATAATTATATCATAAACCCGCATTTTATGCAAGAATTATAACAGCTTATTATATCAGAATTTTTATAATGCATTTTATACAGAAATCAGTCTGTATTTTTTTTTTTTTTTTTAGTGATGTTTCTACAAAGAAATATAATCATGGGACATTTTAACAATATGTTCATATTTAATTCATAATTATATGATATAATTTCAGAAAATACAAATTTAAGAAAGGATTTTTATTGTTATGAATTTTAAAAAAATATTATCCGGTGTTCTTGCATGTGCAGTGATAGGAAGTGCTTTTCCATACTATCAGATAAATTGTGAAAACATAACTTTAAGTGCAAATGCAGAGGATTCTGAAACAACTCAGAAAAAATACGGTCTTTTTACATATGAAATAAATGAAAATACTCTCACCGGTGACAGCGAAATAACCATAATAGAATGTGATGAATCTGCTGAAGGCGTTGTTGATATTCCAAACGAAATTGACGGAATACCTGTCACTAAGGTAAAAAATGCATTTATTGACTGTATGAAAATAACTGATATAAATATCCCCGAAAATATAACTGACATAATCATACTTACTGAAAATATAGAATCAGAAAATGAAAGCCTTCTTAAATCCATAAATGTTGACGAAAACAATAAATCATATTCAAGTGTGGACGGAATACTTTTCAGCAAGGACAAAACAACATTATACAAATATCCTCCTGCACACAAAGGTGATACATATGAAATTCCTGAAACTGTTTCAAATATAAATCTTGCAGGTTTTTTCAGATGTCAGCAACTTAAATCCGTCAGCATTCCAAAAAGCGTGGAAACAATTTCTATTGCTTCTTTTCTTGAATGTAAGAACCTTGAAAAAGTAACAATTGAATATGGTGTACAATGTATTGAATCACTGGCTTTTTCAAGATGCCCAAGCCTTAAAGAAATTGATATTCCGTCAACTGTTGAATATATCTATGGCGGAGCTTTTTCATATTGTACAAGCCTTGAAAAAGCAAATATCGGTGCAAAAATACTTAATTCAGGTATAGCTTTATCAGAGGGCGGAATTTTTGAAGGCTGTACAAATCTTTCAGATGTAACATTTTCAGACACCATTTCATATATCGGACATGATACTTTCAAAGATACAAAATGGTTTGAAAATCAGCCTGACGGTATGATTTACATAAATGATATAGCATACAGATATAAAGGCGAATATAACGGTGACGGCGAATTTATCATAAAAGAGGGTACTGTGGGAATTTCAGCGGGTGCTTTTGAAAACATAAAAGGCATTAAATCCATAGTAACTCCGAAAAGCCTTTATGAATTCAACGGCGGAGAATGTATTTACTGTGATGACCTTGAATCAATAACATTTCTTAATCCGGAATGCCGAATAGATTACATTCTTGTTGATGATAACATATTCCCTGATATTGATTATCCAAGCATATATCATGGCACAATAAAAGGCTATGACGGTTCAACCGCACAGGCTTATTCCAAAGGACAGGGAAATGAATTTATAATTCTTGACAGTTCCATATCAGGAATAAAAGGTGATGCAAACGGTGACGGAACTGTTGATGTTGCTGATGTTGTTGCAGTTTCTGCATATGTTGCTGATTCTTCAAAAAATTCTCTTGATGAACAGTTCATTAAAAACGCTGATGTTCACAACACCGGTGACGGTCTGACAGCTAATGATGCCCTTATGATTCAGCAGTATCTTTCAGGAATCACAGCCTTTTAAAAAATAATACAAAAGAGTGACTTTTGTCACTCTTTTTTGTCCGATTCTGAAAAAGGTTATTCCAATATTTTTAAATTTTATATTGAATAAAGAGAAAATTTGTTTGAGCTTTATATAATTATTGATTTTTTCTTTCTTTTTTGATATTATAAATATTAGAATAAATACTGGAGGTTTTTATATGAAAAAATTTGTTACCGGCATACTTGCATGTGCAATAGCTTGTTCTTCTGTTCCTTACATAAACTATGCGGTTTCTGATGATTATTCAATAACTGCAAATGCTGTTGATTATACAACAGGAACTTATGAAAATCTTAAATATAAGGCTTATCAGGACCATATCGAAATTTCAAACTGTGACAGTTCGGCAACTTCTGTTGTAATTCCTGCTGAAATTGACGGACTGCCTGTTACAGCCATCGGAGACGAGACATTTTATTCCTTTTGGGAAAGTTCAGCTTTAACTGAAATAACTATCCCTGATAGTGTTACAAGTATCGGAAAAAGTGCTTTTGCAAGCTGTTCAAAGTTAAAATCAATCACTATTCCTAATAGTGTTACAAGTATCGGAGAAAGTGCTTTTGCATATTCAGGTTTAACTGAAATAACTATCCCTGACAGTGTTACAAGCATTGAAAACCGTACTTTTAATGAGTGCAGAAACTTAACTAAAATAACTATCCCTGATAGCGTTACAAGTATCGGAGAAAGTGCTTTTACATATTCAGATTTAACTGAAATAACTATCCCGAATAGTGTTAAAAGTATCGGAGAAGGTGCTTTTTATGGCTGTGACATTTTGAGGGAAATAACTATTTCTGATAGTGTTACAATCATTGAAAACTATACTTTTTACGAATGCAAAAACTTAACTGAAATAACTATCCCGAATAGTGTTAAAAGTATCGGAGCAAGTGCTTTTGCATATTCAGGTTTAGCTGAAATAAATATTTCTGACAGTGTTGAAATCATCGGAGCATGTGCTTTTGAATATTCAGATTTAACTGAAATAACTATCCCGAATAGTGTTACAAGTATCGGAGAAAGTGCTTTTTATGAATGTAACAGTTTAATTAAAATAACTATCCCTGATAGTGTTACAAGTATCGATAAAAAAGTTTTTTATGGCTGTGGCAGTTTGAGGAAAATCACTATTCCTGATAGTGTTACAAGTATCGGAGAATTTGCTTTTGCATATTCAGGTTTAACTGAAATAACTATCCCGAATAGTGTTAAAAATATCGGAGAAAGTGCTTTTTATTACTGTGACAGTTTAACTGAAATAAATATCCCGAATAGTGTTAAAAGTATCGGAGCAAGTGCTTTTGCATATTCAGGTTTAGCTGAAATAACTATCCCTGATAGTGTTACAAGCATTGGAAACTATACTTTTTACATGTGCCAAAACTTAACTGAAGTAACTATCCCTGATAGTGTTACAAGTATCGGAGAATCTGCTTTTACAAATTCAGGTTTAACTGAAATAAATATCCCGAATAGTGTTGAAAGTATCGGAGCAGATGCTTTTAAATATTCAGATTTAACTGAAATAACTATCCCGAATAGTGTCAAAAGTATCGGAGCAAGTGCTTTTTCTGGCTGTGACGGTTTAACTGAAATAAATATTCCCGAAAGTGTTAAACTGATTAATTCAAATGCTTTTTCATACTGTTCAAATTTAAGCAAAGTAACAATCAGAAATCCAAAATGTAGTCTTTCCAAATCCGGAATTCCAAAAAGTGCAACTATCTATGGCTATGAAGATTCAACAGCACAGATATATGCAGAGGATAACGGAAATGAATTTATAATTCTTGACAGTTCCATATCAGGAATAAAAGGTGATGCAAACGGCGACGGAACTGTTGATGTTGCGGACGTTGTTGCAGTTTCTGCATATGTTGCTGATTCTTCAAAAAATTCTCTTGATGAACAGTTCATTAAAAACGCTGATGTTCACAACACAGGTGACGGTCTGACAGCTAATGATGCCCTTATGATTCAGCAGTATCTTTCCGGAACTATCGAAAAATTCTGATAAAAATTTCTATAAATCCTTTCGGATAAATAATTCCGGAAGGATTTTTTCAACAGCTCTTGCAAAAGTCCCTAATAAATGATATAATGTATACAGCTTTTATGCGAAATTATTTTTTTCAGGAGGATATTCTATGAATTACGGCTTTTTTGACCTCTCAAATAAAGAATATGTAATAACAAAACCCGATACCCCTGCACCATGGGCAAACTATCTTGGTGACCCTGAATACGGTGCTATCATCTCTAATAATGCTTCCGGATACAGTTTTGTAAAATCCGGTGCTAACGGACGTATACTCCGATACAGATTCAACTCAGATATGGCTCTCCCCGGCAGATATATCTACATCAGAGATAATGATTCAAACGACTATTGGTCTGCATCATGGCAACCTGTCGGAAAACCACTCGACAAATATAAAAGCGAATGTCGTCATGGTACTGCTTACACTATAATTACAAGCGAATATGAAGATATAAAATCAGAAACTTCTTACTATGTTCCATATAAAAAAACTTATGAAGTATGGCGTACTAAAATCACAAACAACAGTGACCGTACAAGAAAACTTTCTGTATTCGGTTTCGCTGAATTTACAAACGACTGCAACTATGAACAGGACCAGGTAAATTTACAGTACACTCTCTTTATAAGCCGTACTGAATTTATTGAAAACAAAATTATTCAGCATATCAATGAACACAGCGATAAAGATGAAACAGGTTCAAATCATCTCGAAAGATTTTTCGGTATGGTTGGTCAGGATATTTCTGCTTATAACGGAAATTTAAGCAACTTTATCGGGCCTTACAGAACATATTCAAATCCGATTGCTGTTGAAAGAGGAAAATGCGACAACGTTATGAATTTCAATTCAAATTCATGCGGTGCTTTGCAGTCTGATATTGAACTTAAACCGGGCGAAACAAAGGAATTTATCTATATTTTAGGTCACAAAAACAATGCAGAGGCTTCCGCAATCCTTGAAGAATACAAAACAGCAGGAAAAGTTGATGCTGAAATTGCTGAACTCAAAGATTTCTGGCACAAACAGCTTGATAACTTCCAGATTGAAACTCCTTCAGATGAATTTAACAATATGATTAATGTATGGAATGCTTATCAGTGTTTTATTACTTTCATATGGTCAAGAGCTGCGTCATTCGTATACTGCGGTCTTAGGAACGGTTATGGTTATCGTGATACTGTTCAGGATATTCAGGGTATAATTCATCTCAATCCTGAACTTGCATGCGATAAAATACGCTTTATGCTTTCTGCTCAGGTTGACAACGGCGGAGGACTTCCTCTTGTAAAATTCAATCACAATGCCGGTCACGAAAATACTCCTGATGACCCTGAATATGTAAAACAGACAGGTCACCCTTCATATCGTGCTGATGATGCTTTATGGCTTTTCCCGACTATCGTTAAGTATATCGGTGAAAGCGGAAACAAGGATTTCCTTGATGAAGTTATTGTTTACGCTAACGGCGGTGAAGATACTGTATATAATCATCTCAAGAAAGCTATCGATTTTTCAATGAATCACCTCGGAAACCACAATATGCCTGCCGGACTTCATGCAGACTGGAATGATTGTCTTCGTCTTGGTGCAAAGGGCGAATCAACATTCGTTGCTTTCCAGCTTTATTACGCTTTAAGAGTTATAAAACAGTATGCTCAGGATAAGAATGATACTGAATATATAGACTATATTAAAGATGTACAGAAAGGTCTTGAAAAAGCTCTTTCTGAATGCTGGGACGAGGACAGATGGATTAGAGGTATCCGTGAAAACGGAATTATTGTCGGTGCTAAAAAAGACCCTGAGGCTAACATGTGGCTCAATCCGCAGAGCTGGGGCGTAATTTCAGGACTTTCAAATAAGGAACAGGCTGAAAAATCTATGAACAGCGTTCACGAACTTCTCAATACTCCTTATGGTGCAAAACTTCTTGACCCTCCTTATAAAGACCACCATTTTGACGGTGCTTTAATGCAGGTTTTCAACCTCGATACAAAAGAAAACGGCGGTATATTCTCACAGTCACAGGGCTGGCTTATTCTTGCTGAATCACTTCTCGGACACGGAAACAGAGCTTTTGAATACTTCCTTGAAAGTTCACCTGCTTCTATGAATGACAAGGCTGAAATAAGAGTTATGGAACCATATGTTCATGGACAGTTCACTGAAAGCAGACTCTCACCTTATGAGGGACGTTCACATGTTCACTGGCTTACAGGTACTGCTTCAACTGTTATGGTTGGCTGTGTTGAAGGTATATGCGGTATGCGTCCTGATGCTGACGGACTTAAAATTTCTCCTTCAATTCCTGCTGAATGGGACGGATTTAAAATTCACAAGAATTTCAGAGGCAAAAAACTTGATATTACTGTTGATAATTCTGCACATGTTCAGAGCGGTGTAAAATCAGCTATACTTAACGGTGTTGCACTTGATTCTGATTATATTCCTGCTGAAAAGCTTGAAGATACAAATGAAATAACAGTAGTTCTTGGCTGAAATAATTGAAAAAACGGGACGCATTCTCATGCGTCCCTTAATTTTCTCAGCAGTATTCCCTGTCGAAAGTTATGATTGTATAATATTTTCCGTCATATTCTTTAAGTTTATGATTTATAAAATTCTGTATTTTCTCATTGCTTATCTTACATTCATACGGAACTGTTATATCAAAAATCAGATTTCTGTGATTTTCACAGCTCACCATTCTGAAATCATGTATTGAAAATCCCTGATTCATTGAGGATATTATATCTTTTATTATCCCTTTATATTTTATTGTCTGTTCATCGTCAATATCAACAGGGTCTGTATGAATTGTCATCATTATATTAAGCTCATTCTGTATACGTCTTTCGGTACGGTCTGCAATCTCATGGACATCCCGAAAACTCATATCACTTCTTATTTCTATATGACAGCTACCTATCATCTTTGTAACTCCGTAATTATGTATCACTAAATCATGTATATCTATAATATCACTGTCTGATTTTATTGTGTTTTTTATCTTTTCAACGATTTCAGGCTGAACAGGTTTTCCGATAAGGTCATCTACTGTATCACGGATTATATCAAATCCTGTTTTCAAAATGAATAATGATACTACAATTCCCATTATTCCGTCTATCGAAAAATTCGTAAACTGTGAAACTAAAAGAGATATAAGTGTTGCTGATGTTGCTATCACGTCATTACGACTGTCCTCTGCTGTTGCAGTCATTACACATGAATCTATTTTCTTTCCGAGTTTCATATTGAATACAGAAAGCCACAGTTTTACGCATATTGAAACTATAAGCGATAAAAGTACAATAATACTGAATTTTATCGGTTCAGGATTAATTATCTTTTCTGCTGAACTTCTGAAAAGTTCAAAGCCTACAATTACTATTATTGCGGAAAGTATCAGAGATGTAAGATATTCTATTCTTCCATGCCCGAAAGGGTGTCCCTTGTCCGCCGGCTTTGATGCCATTTTATATCCCAGAAATGTTACTATACAGCCTCCGCTGTCCGAAAGATTGTTGAAAGCATCTGAAATTATGGATATTGAACCTGAAAATGTTCCCATTGCATATTTGATTATAAATAAAATTATATTGCATACAAGTCCGACACTACTGCTAAGACTTCCGTATGCCTGTCTGACTTTTGAATCTTCCGTTTCATCGGGATTTTTTATAAACTTTCTTATAAGAAATTCTGTCATGTTTTTTTACCTCTCTTTAATATATATTCAGTTGTTATAATACTTTATTCCTTCTGTTTCAGTTTTTATGGATACTTTTGTTTACCTCATGCAACAAATTTGATTTTTCCTAAATTTAAGGTTATAATATATTTCAATGACAAAGGAGTGATTCCTATTAAAAAAGTAGAAATATTTACTGACGGTGCTTGCAGTGGAAATCCCGGTGCGGGAGGTTATGGCGTTGTTCTTCGATTCGGAAAATATGAAAAGGAAATTTCCGGCGGTGAACATCTTACAACCAATAACCGAATGGAGCTTATGGGTGTTATTACTGCTCTTTCTGCTCTTAAAGAACCTTGCGAGGTTACTCTCACTACTGACAGCAAATATGTCGTTGACAGCATAACTAAAGGCTGGGTTTACGGCTGGAAAAAAAGAGGCTGGATAAAATCTGATAAAAAACCTGCTCTTAATGCTGATTTGTGGGAAAAACTTCTTCCGCTCCTTGAAACCCATAAAGTTAATTTTGTATGGGTAAAAGGTCATGCAGGTCACCCCGAAAACGAACGCTGTGACAGACTTGCTGTTATTCAGCGTGACAAATATTCATATTAAGGAGTCTTTAAAATGGAAAAAAGATTTGTATACGCAGATAATGCTGCTACTACAAGAGTTTCCGATGAAGTTCTGAATTCTATGCTTCCATATTTTACTGAACGTTACGGAAATGCTTCAAGTATATATAAACTCGGCAGAGATGCTCAGAGAGATATTGAAATTGCACGTGAAAAGGTTGCAAAAGCTCTCAATGCCTCTCCGAATGAAATTTTCTTCACAAGCTGTGGTTCTGAATCTGATAACTGGGCTATAAGAGGCGTTTGCGAAAAGCTTGCTTCCAAAGGAAAAAAACATATCATCACTTCCGTTTTTGAGCATCATGCAATTCTTCATACTTGTCAGTATATGGAAAAACATGGCTATGATGTAACATATCTTCCTATCAGCAAGGACGGTTTCGTTAATCCTGAAGATGTAAGAAAAGCTATAAGAGAAGATACTGCTATTGTCAGCATTATGTATGCAAACAACGAAATCGGTACTATTCAGCCTATCAAGGAAATCGGTGCTATATGCCGTGAAAAGAAAGTAATCTTCCACACCGATGCTGTACAGGCTGTCGGAAACGTTCCTATCGATGTCAAGGAACAGAATATCGATATTCTTTCACTTTCAGGTCATAAAATTCATGCTCAAAAGGGTATCGGTGCTATATACATCAAAAAAGGACTTGCTCTCCCCAACCTTATTTTCGGCGGTGCTCAGGAAAGAAACAAGCGTGCCGGTACTGAAAACGTTCCTGCTATTGTTGGTCTTGGTACTGCAATAGAAATCGCTACTGCAAATATTCCTGAAAAGGCTGAAAAAGTTACTGCTATGCGTAACAGACTTATTGACGGTATTCTTAAACTTCCTAAAACCCGTCTTAACGGCAGTCGTGAAAACAGACTCCCCGGAAACTGCAATATCTCAATTGAAGGTGTTGAAGGCGAATCACTTCTTCTTAAACTTGACCTGAACGGTATCTGTGCATCATCAGGTTCAGCTTGTACATCGGGTTCTCTTGACCCTTCACATGTTCTTCTCGCTCTCGGTCTTAAACATGAGGTTGCTCATGGTTCTCTCAGACTTTCAATAAGCGATGAAAACACTGATGAGGATATTGATTATATTCTTGAAGTCGTTCCTAAGATAGTTGAACAGCTTCGTGCTATGTCCCCTCTCTGGGAAAAAATTATAAAAGAAGAAAAAAATTAAAGATTTTTATTTAAGGAGGATTTCTCTTATGCAATACAGTGAAAAAGTTCTTGACCATTTCTCAAATCCAAGAAATGTCGGTGAAATTGAAGACGCTGACGGCGTTGGTGAAGTTGGAAACGCTAAATGCGGTGATATTATGAAAATGTACATCAAGGTTGATAACGATGTTATCACTGATGTTAAGTTCAAAACATTCGGCTGCGGTGCTGCTGTTGCAACTTCTTCAATGGCTACTGAATTAATCAAAGGTCAGCCTATTTCCGAAGTTCTCAAGCTCACAAACAAGGCTGTTGTTGAGGCTCTTGACGGACTTCCGGCTGTTAAACTTCACTGTTCTGTACTCGCTGAACAGGCTATCAAATCAGCTCTTTCTGATTACTACACACGCAAAGGCATTGACCCTAAGCCTATCGTTGGCGATATTGAAGAATGTGAAGCATGTCACTAAATTAAAACTATTCCCGTCTGAAATTTTTCAGGCGGGATTTTTTATTTTATAAGCATAATAAAAAAATCAGCAAACCCTGAAAAGTTTGCTGATTTTAAGTGACCCGTACGGGAATCGAACCCATGATTCCGCCGTGAAAGGGCGATGTCTTAACCGCTTGACCAACGGGCCTTTAACAGACTGCTTTTATAGTCTATCACAAAAACCGACTTTTGTCAAGCATTTTTTCAAATTTCATCAAATTGCACAAATAATATATTTTTATTCGTGTTTTTTTGATTTATAGAGTTCTCCTATCGCCTGCATTATTGCTTTAAGGCGTGTTTCATCTATTCCCTCGACTTTTGCAATAGTGTTCTGGAGTTCCTCCATTGAAACTCCGTCACCTGAGGCATCATTAAGACCTGATATATAAACATTGTTTATCCATTGTTCCATTTTCTGCCTGTCCATTGCCTTTACTGCCTTGTATGTTGAACGGTCAAGCACGATTTCCGGTTCACTCATTTTTTAAATCCTCCTTTAATACGGCAGATAAAATTCTGCAACTCTCCATTCTCCGTTTTTTATTATAACTGAAAACTGCTCTGTTTCTGTTATCGGAGTTTCAGGATTTTTGTCATCTCCTGTATAGTGATTGTCTACACTGAAAACTATTTTATTTTCGCTCTTTTCAATTATTCCTGTAACTTCAGAGCTTTCATAAAATATATTTGCTCCTCTTTCACCGTCAAGAGCATAAAGTTTTCCGTCCTGTTCCATATAAATTTCAGAAAGGTCATTGCCGTTTTCTTCGGCAAATATTTTGTAATAATCCTTTTCAACATCAGCTATCGATGTATAACCTTCATCAGTTACAAGATAATACGGCCAGCCGTACTGATTTTCAATGTAATTGCTGAAATCAAGATTATACGGGCAACCTACATGATAACGAAATTCCGTTTTGCAGGCATTTTCATAAAGTTCCTGAGCTGCTGAAATAATTTCAGAATCATCTGTATTATCTTCAACTTCCATTATAACTGCTCCGTTTTCATCTGTTTCAAACGGCTGACTTTCTTCAGGTTCAGGAAATGTTTCTGCTGTCTGAACTGTTTCTGTTATTGTTGTTACAGTTGTTGCCTGTGTCTGTGATGATTCAGTTTGTATCTGTGATGATGATATTACTGTTATTTCTGTATCAGGTTCATTAGTTTCTGAAGTTTCAGTTGTAACTGTCTGTTCAGCAGTTGCTGTTTCTGTCTGCGTTGATGATGAATCAACAGTGCTTTCCTGCTGAACTTCTCCGCAGGCACTCAAAAGAAACATTCCTGACAATAATGTCACAAGGATAATTTTTTTCATGTTTTTAAATCCTCCTCTTTTTCATCGAGAACAAAATCAATTATTCCGTCATTGACGCTTACTGCTGAACAAATTACATTAACCATATCGCCAAGTTTATATTCTGTTCCGCTGAAAGCCTCTCTGAGAACTGACGGTTCTGTATAATCATATTCACCCATAGGAAGTGTTCTTATATGCACAAATCCCTCAACAGTATTCGGGAGTGATACATAAAAACCATATTCAACTACCCCTGAAATTTTTCCCGTAAATGATTCCCCTATCTTATCCTTCATATATTCTGCTTTGTAGCAGTCCTCACATTCACGCTCTATTGTTACTGCACGTATTTCTGCATCTGATGAACGTTCTGAGGCATTGTGAACAAATCCGCTGTATCTCTTTTTAAGCCATGTTTCATTGTATCCTGCAAGAATATCCGTAATTATTCTGTGTATTGCAAGGTCGGGGTATCGTCTTATAGGAGAGGTAAAATGTGAATAGTCCTCAAGTGCAAGCCCAAAATGCCCCAGTGGTTCTTCTGAATATTTCGCCTTTGACATTGAACGCAGTACCATCATATTTATTGCTTCATATGCATCTGTTCCTCTTGCGGATTCAAGTATCTTTTCGATATGAACCGGCTTTACTTCTGTGAAAGGAACATTTATATTGAACTGCAAAAGAACTTTTTTAAGCCGTTCAATTTTTTCTTCAGGCGGTTCTTCATGTATTCTGTAAACAAACGGTACATCTTTTGTTCTTGCAAGATTTGAGGCTGTTTCATTCGCAAGAAGCATAAATTCTTCTATAATGCATTCTGATTTTCCTCTTGTTCTCGGCATAACATCAATACATTTTCCGTTTTCATCAGTAATAATCTTGCTTTCAGTTGTTTCTATCTGAGGTGCATGACGGTTCAGCTTTCGCTTTATAAGAATATCTGCAAGTTCATTCATAAGGAAAATTTCATCTTTCAAATCCCTGTATTTCTCACTTATATATTCATCTTCCGTTCCGTCAAGTATTCTGTTTATTTCAGAATATACTCCCTTTACTCTTGAACGTATTACGCTTTTGCAGAATCTGTATGAAACTATATCACCGTTTTTATCAAGCTTTATCAATGATGAAAGTGTAAGCCTGTTTTCATTCGGATTGAGGGAACATATGCCGTTTGAAAGCTCTTTCGGCAACATTGGAATTACTTTATCCGCATAGTATATGCTTGTTCCTCTGTTAAGTGCCTCCTTATCCATTGCACTGTTTCCCTTTACATAGTTTGAAACGTCTGCTATATGGACTCCGAGAATATATCCTGATTCTGTTTTTTCAACTGATACAGCATCGTCCAAATCCTTTGATTCGGCACTGTCTATTGTAAATATTTTCCTGTCACGGAAATCCTCACGGTTGTTATAGTCATATTCCTGTATTCCTGCATCAGCAATTTTTCCTGCCTCTTTCATAACATCTTTCGGAAATTCCTTGTTTACTCCATGAACCATAAGAATTGATTCTGCACATGACTGTGCTGATTCACTGTTCCCGAATACATACAATATACGGACTGTGTGTTCAGTATGGCGTTTTCCACGATGAGCTATTTCAGCAAGAACCTTGTCACCTGCTGAAAATTCAACTTTTGTTTCATTCTCAATAGTTATATGACTTTTTGACATTGTATCAGGAACGAAATAATTTTTACCGTCAACAAATTCTATTTTTCCGGTGAGATTTGAATTTCCGTATTCAAGAATATCAATAACTTCTCCGTCTGATGCAAAGGTTGAATATGATACTATATCCTTATACAGAACTCTGTCATCGGGCATTGCTCCAAGCATAAATTTTCCGGGGAAGAATACTTCTTCTCCTGTTTCTTCACATACTCCGAAACCGAATGTTTTGCTAAGACGTGTTATTTTTGCTGTCTTGTATCCATACTTTCGGGACAGAATTATTTTCTGTTTTCTTATTATTACAAGTCCTTCACGCTGAAGTTCGTGAACCGCTTTTTTATAATTTTCGGGATTGCCCTTTCTGCTACGGCAGACTGTTGCCAAATCTTTTTCTGAAACTGCTTTTTTCTTACTTGCTTTAAGAAAAGTTATTATCTTATTCTTATAGCTTTCAACGCTATATTTGTTGTTGTCTGTATTTTTCTTTGACATCGTATCACTCTCCTTAAAAAATATGCCCTACGACTTTTTAATGTCATAGGGCTTTGCATTTACTTTACAAAAATAGGAACTATGTTAACTGCAAGTGTTGCAACAAAGAAAATAATGGCAAGAGTCCTTGTGACCTTGTTGAGAACAGCTTCTTTTGTTCTTCCTTCGTTATGCTTATAGAAAGAATCGTTTGATGCACCGGTGAGAGCTGAACTCATATTATTCTGCTGTTTCTGTTCCTGCATAAGACAGATAACTATACAGAAAAGACATGCTATAAGAATTAATGCTCCTCCGATTATTTCAAGAATACTCATTTTTCTGACCTCCCTTTATTAAAATAGACTGGTTTTAAAAAGCTTCTCTATAAGTATCTTCATTATTATATCACAAAACTTTTTTAATTGCAAGTATTTTTTTCTGAAAAGTTATATTTTTTCTGATTCACAAATATAATTTAGTGCAAAGTTTTTTAACAGAAAGGATATTTTTAATATGATTCAGGAAAAAGTTCAAAAACACAGTCACAATGTTATTATGGAGGACAGAAAAACCATTACTGTTTCGGGTATTACTGATGTGGACAGCTTTGATGAAAAAAGTATCTGTCTTTATACCACGCTCGGTGAAATGGTTATTCAGGGAAAAGACCTCCATATCGATTCTATGAGCGTTGAAACAGGTGATATGACTATTAACGGTGATATATGGTCTATTGTATATGGTGACAAAGACAGAAAATCTCCGCTTTCACTCCTCGGAAAGCTTTTTAGGTAAAATATAATGAGAAACATTATTCCGGAAACTTATTTTTCCTTTACTGAACATACTCAGCTTTTTCTCCTTTCATGTGCTGTCGGAATTATTCTCGGCATAATCTATGACTTCTTCAGAACATTCAGAATTATTATTCCTCATAATGCTGTTCTTGTTATGCTGGAAGATATTATTTTCTTTGCAGTTTATATTATTATTTTTATCTCATTCATTTCAGCTTACGCAAGAGGTCAGTTCAGGATATTTTATATTCTCGGCAATATTCTCGGTTTTATTCTCTATTTTTTCACGGTGGGAAGAATTGCTGTTCTTGTTATTAAAAAACTTGTATATCTTATAAAATCCATTCTGCTAATTATTTTAAAACCCTTTTTTCTTCTTTATATAACTGTGCGTAAAAAATTACACCTTAAATTTGTAGATTTTTACGAAAATTTTATTAATCGCCTTAAAATTTTCTTTTTACCCTTGATTGATAAATACAAAATGTTGTATAATAAAAGAGTAATTCACAACAGAAAGAACGTGAAATTCTATGCCAGAAAAAAGAAAGAAAAAAAAGGCAAGGGGTAAAGGATTCTTTAATAACATTCCGTTTAAATTAGTCGCTGTTGCTCTCGTTATCTGCTGTACTGTCATCAGTGTTTCTACTGAATACGACAGAATGCAGAAAGAAGAAGAACTTTTATCCATTAAGGAAAAAATCAAGGACTATGAAAACGAAAATGCAGAGTTACAGCAAAACCTTGAAGGCGATGACATGACTGCTTACATAGAAAAAGTAGCCCGTGAGGATTTCAATTATGCTTACCCTGATGAACAAAGATTTTATGACACTTCACGCAATTAATTTTTAGGAGGAATTAAGCTTGATTCAGCTCGAAATCGGAAAAATTTATAACGGAAAAGTTAAAAACATTACACAATACGGTGCTTTCGTGGATATAGAAGGCGGTGCAACCGGTATGGTTCATATATCCGAAATCTCTAACTCCTTTGTAAACGAAATCAGAGATTTCCTTACAGAAAATCAGGAAGTTAAAGTTAAGGTTATCGGTATAAATGAAGCCGGAAAAGTCAGCCTTTCAATTAAAAAGGCTGTCGAAAATCCTAACCCCAGACCGCAGAGAAATAATCAGAACCGTATGCAGAATCAGAAACGTGATGACCGTTCCCGTTCAAATGTATGGGAACCTAAAAAACAGACTCCTGCTTCTGAAATGTCATTTGAGGATATGATTAACAAGTTCAAACAGAACAGCGAAGAAAAAATGTGCGAACTCAAAAGAAGCACTGACCGTAAAACAGGTTCTCGCAGAAAGTAAAAAAACGGGCTTTATGCCCGTTCTTTTTTTATCTGTGTCTGCCTCCGCCTCCATGTGAGCCTCCTCCGCTGTGATGCGAAGAACCTCCTCTGTGATGCGAGCCTCCTGATGAACTGCTTTGAATTTTCGTTTTTGTCGTATATTTTCTTATAAATCTGTCCTGCCTTTCAGTGAAATTTGTTTCGTTTCTTTCAATATATACATCTGAATTACAGCTCTTTTTGAATTTGTATGTACTCTTTATTGAAAAGAACATTACTATTGCTGTCAGTATTCCTGCTATGATTCCTGCCGGCAGATACTTAAGCATAACAAACAGCGGTTTATGCGTTGAAACTACTACTTTTCCTCCGCTCTGATATATATACTTTCCGTCTGCTGAATCATAACTGTAATAAAATCTTTCTGCTCCTGTTTCAGCATACTTTTCAAGCTGTCGGCAAAATTCCTCTATTACTGATTCTATATCGGCAGATTTTATTTCTTCTCCTGATGACGGCATAAATATATATAACTGGTCGAATATCTTATCTATTACATTATTTTCTCCGTCATTTTTGTAATCTGTATATACTAATGCTCCTTTTCCGCTTGTGCTTATATAGTCATATGCCGGAACTCCTCCTGACAAATCCATATAAAAAAACAGTCCGTCTGTATTTTCTCCGAAAAGTTCTTCATAATAATCTTCTGCAAAAACTTCCGTCTGAGTATCAGTCAAATTAGTTCCGCTTATATAGACTGCCACATACATATCAATTTCTTCTGCTGTCTGCTTTAAAAGGCTGTCAAGCTCATCAAGCTTACTTTCTTTAAATAAGCCGTATTCATCGTATATTTTGCAGTTGCTGAAATCCTTTTCAGCTTTTACTGTCAAAGGCAATATTGCTGTAAAAATTATTAATGCCGAAAAAATTATTCCTGCAAGCTTTTTTACTGCGGTCATGAAAAAAGATACCCCCCGAACATCGATATTATCGTTACAATAAGTCCTGCTATCCCGCAGAAAAGTCCGCATTTCAGTTTGTCAAAGGGAGGTGTGCCTGCTATTTTTCCTGTCTGTCCGTTGAGGGCAAATGAATATGTTTTTCCGTTATGAATATATGTCATAAACCATACGGGAAGAAGCATATATTCCCATTCTGTATTTACTATATTATAACATTCTGATGATTTTATTACTGTACTGTATCCCTGAATACTTTCTGAAATAAGTTTTGATGAACCGTTTTCGGCTCTTTCTCTTATTCTCGGAAAAACCTGTGCTTTTTCTACATCATATTTATCTGCATAAAATCCGCTGAGATATGACATTGAAAAATTCTTTGCCTCTGTATATCTGAACGGTTCTATTGCTTCCATTAACTTATCTTCTATTTTGCTTTCTCCGTCTGCCGGAATACCGTTCATTGATATATTTGCTTTTCTTATTACTTCATATTCTGTTGTTTCTGTATAGCGATAATTTCCCGAACTCCATGTTCTTATCTTCTTGCCGATTCCGTTCAGATTTGCTTTTATATCGCAGTCCGCAAGCCAGAACGGTACATACAATCCTGTCATCTTTTCAAGCTGACTCTGCGTTTTGAAATCCTTTGGAATAAACCATTTGCTCCAGCACCACTTCTTAAACATCGATTCTGCTGTGTTACGGTCTATCTGAAAGCCTATTATTCTTTTCGGCTTATAATCTCCTGTGAGTCTGCCTGAAAGTATTACAGGTTCATGACAGTAATAACAGAATGTTGCAGATTCGTTTTCTTCGGCTATTATTTCTGCTCCGCAACTTCCGCAGTGATATACATTTGTATGTTCCTGAAAATTCCTTTGCTGTGCTTCAAGTTCTTCATCAACAGGTCTGTTTTCATTTCTGCTGTTGGCTGTTCTTACTTCTTCTTCTGTAAACTCACTGAAACAATATTCACACCCGAATTTTTGATTTTCCGGTCTGAATGTCAGTTCTCCTCCGCAATTAGGGCATTTATACTGAACTGCTTCCAAAATCTCAACCCCTGTTCTTATATTATGGGCGAACATTGTTCGCCCTTTTCTTTTATGGTTTTCTGTTTCCGCAGGACTGACAGAAGTTTCCTGTATTTACTGTTCCGCACTGACAAGTCCAGTTTCCTGACTGCTGTGGTTTTCTGTTTCCGCAGTTCTGACAGAAATTTCCTGTATTCACTGTTCCGCACTGACAAGTCCAGCTGTCTGCCGGCTGTGGTTTGGCTTTTCCGCAGTTCTGACAGAATTTTCCTGTGTTTGATGTTCCGCATGAACATCTCCAGCTATTTGCATTTGACTGCTGATTCTGCTGTGCATTGGCTGATGCCATCGACTGCATAAATCCTCCGGCAACATTCATTCCCATTCCCATTCCTACATATCCGTTCATTGCTCCTGATGAATTTGAACCTGCACGTCCTAATCCGTCTGCAACTGTTGTCTGAACATATGTATCTCTTATACTCGGGTCACTCAATATTCCTGCCTGATTTCTTCTTTCTATCAGCTTTTTGCTTTCGTCATCATATGAAATCGGTGCTATTGCAACTGAGCATACTTCCATTCCTCTTAATTCTTTCCACTGGTCATCAAGTGCATTCTGCATATATCTTGCTAAATCAAGTGTCATTGCGTTGAGATATGATATTCTCTTTCCGTCCATTGACATTTTTGCAATTGATGTCTGGAGTGCCTGTGTAAATTCCATAAGATACTGTTCGCCTATGTTGTTCATATCAACACGCTGTGCATTTCTGGGACATACTTCTTTAAAAAATTTTATCGGGTCTGTTATCTTTATTGAATATGTTCCATGACATCTTATGAAAAGTTCTGAATTATAGAAACTGTCAAAATAATTCAGGGCATTTCTTGTTCCGAATTTTATATTCTTTATTTCCTGAAGATTTATAAAATAAATCTCCTGCTTTGATGACGGCTGTCCTCCGAATTTGAATCTGTTCCATGTATCTCTCAGTGAATCTTTAAATTCTCCATTAAACATTGACGGTGCTGATGACATGAACACTTCATAATATCCCGGTTCTGCACAGTAGTCAACAATGTTTCCTCCGTCTACAAGAAGCATCATCTGATTCTGTCCTACTATTATTTTTGAACCGTTTGATACTATGCCTGTTGACTGTCTTCTGTTACTGCCTCGTCTGTCATGTACCTGAACACCTCTGGTCATTGCTGTTGTATCAGTCATATTATCTGCTTCGATAAAGTCAAGCCATGAATCTGCAAGGCTTCCGCCTATTGCTCCGGCTGCTGCTCTGACTATTCCCATTTTGTAAAAACCTCCGTATCCTAAAAAATTTTATGTAGTTATATTATATCATATTCCACTTTCTTTTGCAACTTTTTCAGCTTTCGATTTATAGTCATACATCACAAAAAATATATATTTAATTTGTGCATATTTACAAAATATACGGATTTTACAAAAAAATTTTTTGAAATTTAAACTACTGCGTTTAAAAAATCCCCTTTTTCTGCCCTTTAGTGAACAGTGCTTTTTTTGAAAGGAGTGATTTATTATGAAAGACACTGATAACAGAAAAAAACTTTTCTGCTGTTATTTTGTCAAGCTCGGCAATATCAGAGAATCCGCTTTAAAAGCCGGTTTCCCTCCTGAAACTGCTATGCTTGACGGTATTGAATGTATGCGTTCTCCATATTACAGAAAACTTATTTCAAAACTGTATTCCGATTTGCATTTCAGCACTGATGCTGTTATGTCCGGTCTTGAACGCCTTGCATTCGGAAATTCAAATGATGCTGTTTTTCTTGCTTTTTCTGAAGATATGCCTTCTCCTGATGTTATTTCAGGTCTTGACCTTTTCAATGTTTCTGAAATAAAAAAAGTAAAGGGCGGTGGTGTTGAAGTAAAATTCTTTGACCGTCAGAAAGCTATTGAAAAAATGTTTGAATTTTCTAACTCTTGCAGTTCCTCAAGTATCGCTGACAGCTTTATAAATGCTATTACAAATAATAACAATGAGGAAAATTCAGTTTGAATGTAAAAAAATTCTCGCAAAAACAGCTTGTTACTCTTAAATGGTGGAACTCTCCCGAATATTGCCATTATGATGCCGTTATTTGTGACGGTGCTGTCAGAAGCGGTAAAACTTTCGCTATGTCACTCGGCTTTATAAGCTGGGCATCAATAAATTTCAATAACAGTGTTTTCGCTTTCTGCGGGAAAACTATTGTATCCCTAAGACGAAATGTTATTGAACCTCTTATAAAATCCGCTTCGGAACTCGGTTTTGTTTTCTGCGAAAAAATCAGCAGAAATTATATTGATATTACTCTTAGAAACCATACAAACCGCTTTTATCTTTTCGGCGGACGTGACAGTTCTTCTGATTCGCTTATTCAAGGTATAACGCTTTCCGGTGTTATGCTTGATGAAGTTGCTCTTATGCCACGCTCATTCGTTGAACAGGCTCTTGCAAGGTGTTCTGTTGCTGATGCAAAAATATGGTTAAACTGCAATCCTGATAATCCTGCTCACTGGTTTTACAGAGAATGGATTCTCAAAGCCGAAAATAAAAACGCTCTTTATCTCCATTTCACTATGGACGATAATCCTTCTCTTTCAGTAAAAGTCAAGGAACGCTATGAAAGACTCTATTCAGGTGCTTTCTATGAAAGATTCGTTCTCGGAAAATGGAGCTGTGCAAGCGGTATTATTTATCCTATGTTCAATGAAAAAATTCATGTGTTTTCAGATATTCCGCAATGTTCAAGATTTATTATTTCATGCGATTACGGAACGGTAAATCCTTCGTCTTTCGGACTCTGGGGACTGCATAACGGTAAATGGCTGAGATTAAGAGAATATTATTACTCCTCAAAGCGTGAGGGTATGTCAAGAACTGATGAAGAACATTACAACGCTCTGGAACAGCTTGCCGGTTCTTTTAAAATTGACAGAGTTATTGTTGACCCTTCGGCTTCAAGCTTTATAGAATGTATCCGCAGACATGCTAAGTTTGTTGTCAAAAAGGCTGATAATGATGTCATTTCAGGAATACGCCTTGTTTCTGATATTCTTAAACAAAATAAAATCGCTGTTCATGAAAGCTGTAAGGATACTATAAGAGAATTTTCTCTTTATTGCTGGAACGAAAAATATGGTTATGACTGCCCTGTAAAAGAAAACGACCATGCTATGGACGATTTGAGATACTTCGTTTCAGATGTTTTCGGGAAAAATTCAAATGATACTTTCTTTGTCGGAAGTATTGCAAGATAACTGCATTTTAAAGCACTGTTCAATTACTTTTAAAGGAGGATTTAATGAAGCTTTTCAGAAAAAAATCAGAAAAGGATTCCGGTTTTGCCGTCCAGTCTGCTGTAAGAGAAAATTTTTTGCAGAATTTTCTCGATTCCGGTATAAATTGCTGTGAAAAGGAACTTTATGACAAGCTGAGATTTACTGTTCCTGTTATTGATGCCGCTATAATCAAAATTATCAGGCTTACCGGCGGTTTCAGCGTTATATCATCTGATGAAAAATTTCAGGACAGACTTGATGACTTTATAAACAATGTTCCTGTCGGTCTTACCGGAAAATCTCTTTACACTTTTATTGACAATTATCTTGACAGTATTATTACTTACGGAAATGCTGTCGGTGAAATTATAATCAATAAAAATACAGGTATGATTGACGGCCTTTATAACGGCAATATCTGCGATATTGAAATTAAATGCGGTAATTCACCTGTCGAAAGAAAATATTTTCTTAAAAACGGCAGAGATAGAATACTTATAAGACACCCTGAACGTATTCTATTTACTGCTATGAATCCTGCTACTGACGGAATGGGACGTTCTATTCTGAGAGGTCTGCCCGTTTTAAGCAACATACTCCTCAGAATTTATGAATGTATCGGTCAGAATTATGAAAGAATAGGAAATGTCCGCTATGCTGTTACTTATAAGCCTTCTGCTGATTCCGGTGAACGTGCTTACTCTAAGGAACGGGCTGTTCAGATTGCTAAGGAATGGGCTGACGGTATGAATTCCGCTAAATTCGGTCAGGTTAAGGATTTCGTTGCTGTGGGTGATGTGGATATTAAGGTTATCGGTGCTGAAAATCAGCTCTTTAATACTGAAATCCCTGTAAGACAGCTCCTTGAACAGCTTATCTCAAAACTTTCAATTCCGCCGTTTCTTCTCGGTTTAAACTGGAGTTCAACGGAAAGAATGTCAAGTCAGCAGGCTGATATTCTTACAAGTGAACTTGAATATTACCGCCGTCTGCTTACTCCTGTTATATGCGATATTGGAAACGCTTTTATGCGTCTTTCCGGTAATAATTCCGTTTGTCATGTTGAATGGGATAATATTAATCTTCAGGACGAAAAGGAACTTGCAGAGGCAAGACTTAAAAATGCTCAGGCTCTTGAAATTGAATCACGCCTGAATGTATAAATAATTATTTTTTTGGAGGTATTCTTTATGTACAACAATGTTAAACTTGAAAAAGGTCTTTACAATCTCAGCGGTAAGAGTTTTTCTCAGGCTCTGGAAGCTCTTGACCCTTCTGAAAATTATTCAGATACTCCCCTTGCTAATCTTGATGCTTTTGAAAGACAGCTCAAGAGATTCAATATCAAGGTAAGCGGTTCTGACTGCGATATGGTTGAAAAATTTTTCACTACTACTGAAAGTGCTGTCCTCTTTCCGGAATTTGTAAGAAGATGCATTAAAAAGGGTTTTGATGATTCTGTACTTAACAATATTGTTGCTGTATCTACTAAATGTGAATCAAATATTTATTCCGGCTGTGTTATAAGCGACACTACAAGTTATTCAACTACTGCTCAGGGTGCTTCTCTCCCGACTGCTTCTGTAACTGAACCTTCATCATCTGTTTCTCTCAGCAAATACGGAAGAATGATTACTGCTTCATATGAAGCTCTCAGACAGCAGAAACTTGATGTTTTCGGTGTTATGCTTAAAGGTGTCGGAATTAAGCTTGCAAATTCTGTTCTCGGCTCTGCTGTTACTGCTCTTAAAGCAAATATTACTCCTACTACTGTTTCAGCTCTCAACTATTCTGCTCTCACTTCCCTTTTCGGCTCTTTCGATGATTTCAATATGAACTGTGTAATGCTTTCTCCTGAAAATACTGCTACTGTACTTGCTCTCACTCAGATGGAAAATGCTTCTGCTGATGAACAGGGCAGAGTTAAACTTCCTTTCGGTGCTGAAATTATATGCACTCCTAAGGTTGACGATGCTACTGTAATCGGTCTTGATAAAAACTTTGCTCTTGAAATTATTACAAGCTCTGATATTGTTCTTGAAACTGACAAGCTTATAAGCAATCAGCTTGACCGTATTGCTGTTTCTGTAAACTGCGGTTTCAGACGTATTACTGACAGTGCTGTAAAGACTCTTAAAATAGGTTCATAATTCAATATCTATACTGCGGAACAGGATTTTATTTCTGTTCCGCAGAAAATATTTATAAAAATCAGGAGGTCTTTTGTTTTATGGATAAATCCGTTCTTGATAGGATTAATAAGTTCTCTCAGACAGAACTTGAAGAAAATCAGATATTCGTATTCAACGTTATTCTTTGTGACAATGATATTGACAGAGATTTTGAACGCTTTTCTGATGATGCCCTTGAACAGCTTAAATCACTTTTTATCGGAAAAACCGGTATATCAGACCATAACCCGAAATCATCATTGCAAAATTCAAGAATCTTCGATACTGAAATTGTTTCTGTTCCGGATAGAAAAACTGCTGACGGCAGAGATTACAAATATCTCAAAGCTTCTGCATATATGGTTCGCACTGATTCAAACAAGGATTTGATTGCTGAAATTGAAGGCGGTATAAAAAAGGAAACAAGTATTTCCTGTTCTGCATCTTCAAGAAGATGTTCTGTTTGCAATTCTGATAAAAATACTTCTTCCTGCGTTCATACAAAGGGTAAAAAATATGGTTCTCAGATTTGTCATACTGTTCTTTCAGATATAAAAGATGCTTATGAATGGAGTTTTGTTGCTGTTCCTGCTCAGGTAAACGCCGGTGTTACAAAACATTTCTGTTCTGATGACAAAACAATAAAGGATTCTGTTGCTGTTTCATTTATGAAAGATGCTGAAAAGGAACTCCATAAGGATATTGTAAAACTTGCTTTTATAAAAGGCGGTGAACCTTGTGTAAGGGCTATGCGTCTTGCATCTTTCGGAATGAACATCAAACAGCTTATTGAACTGAAAAAATCCCTTAATGATTATGGAACTGAAAAAAGTTCCTCACAGCTTTTCAGAAACGAAAATTCATCTGAATATTCTGAATTTTCAACAAAATAGGAGATTTTTAAAATGGATATAGAAAGAATAAAATCACTTTTTACACTTTTTACCGGTGAAAATGATTATGACAAATATTTTCCTGTTATAAGTATTGCTGTTGCTCAGATAAATAAAATCCTGCTTGAAAATGCTGATAAAGATGATGCCCGTCTTGATATGCTTACTGCTTCTGTTGCAAATTACAGATATGTTCAGATGATTGCTTCACGAATGGAAAATATTTCAGCTTTTGACGGAAAAATGCTCATCTCTGACAAAAATTCAAATGCTGTGAAATATGCTGAAGAAATTATGCTCGACTATATGAATTTATGCTCTGACTTAATCAGTCAGAATTCTGTATTTATAAATACGGGAGGTTCTTATGATTGAAACTATTATAAACAACATCAGAAATTCTCTGATAAGCTCTGATTATAAAAATGTTTATTCTGCTTTTGATTCAATTCCCTATTACAGCAAGAACAGCGGTATTTTAACCTATATAAATGTCACTGAATTTGAAACATATAACCCTGTATATGCTCCTGATGTCATATTCATTCCGTTTTCTGCTGTTGTGGAAATAAGCGTAAATGCTCCTGCTGACTGCTCCGCTGAAATTTTATTCAGATTTTTCAGCGAATACATACTCCCTAAGCTTAATGATTCTGATTATCATATTCACAAGGTCAAAAAAATTTCTCTCAAACCTGATACAAATCTGAAAAAGCTCGTTCTAAAATACAGCTTTTGTATGGAGGGAATCTTCAGAAAGGAGATTTCTTCCGATGAATGATTTTGAATCTGTAAATCCTGTTCCTGTTCAGATAAATATCGGTACTTTCTGTATGTTTATTGAATATATAAAAATAGCCGGATTTTCTGTAATAAATGAACAGTCAAATATATCCGGCGGTAATTCTGTAACTAACAGAAGTATCAGAAATACTTCCGTTACTCTCAGTGGCAGACTTGCATGCGATTCGGATTTCAAAAACTTTGTAATATATGCTGAAAATATTCTCAGGAATAAAACTCCTTTAAGCTTTCAGTATAAAAATATTTCCTTTTCTTCAGGCGTTCTTAAATCATATTCTGCTGAAAGCAAAAATTTATCTGTCACTGATATAAAGCTCGTTTTTTCAGTTCCTCAAATTTCGGAGGTTGTTCAGAATGGAAATTAAAATTCAGATAAAAAAAACAAACGCCTCATATATTGAAGAACCCGAAATTCTTTCATTCAGTTTTAAAAAAAATCTCTACACTCCTTATACAATGCTTACTGCAAGATTTATTGCCGGAAATTCAGATTATCTTTCTGTATGTGAAATTCTCCTGATTATAGACAATAAAACTATTCATCATGGACTTGTCGATTCTTTTGAAATATCTGAAAAAGACGGTGTTAAAACAGGTAAAATTGTTTCAAGGGGATTCACTTCCCTGCTTTTACAGAATCAGATTGAAGCCGGCATTAAAAATAATATATCACTCAACAGTCTGCTTGATAATTATTATTCCCTTAATTATATAACTCACGAAGATAATTCAAATTCTGAAAACTATATTTTCGTTCAGAACCGTTCTTCAATGTGGGACGGTGTTGTTACCCTTGCATATAAGCTGTGCGGTTCATATCCTTTTATAGAATCTGCTAACTGTGTCAGAATTACTCCGAAACCTCAGCCTGCTCATTTTTCCTTTTCTGATTCAGGTATTACTGCTTATGGTATTCTCAACGATTTTTCAAATCTTATAAGCAATTTCGATATGCCTGATATTGAGGGAAATTATGGAACATATTCCCTTGAAGATTCCGGAGTAACCGCAAATAAAATAATAAGGCATAAATATATTGATTTCGACAGGGAATTTCTTTATAATCCTCAGCAGGCTCTCTTATTCAGAAATAAAGTTTCAAACAAGGCAAGACTTTGCTATTATATTGAATATTCAGGATATAACGGTGAGGATTTGACTGATACAATATCCTTCAAATCCATAGATACAAAAAAAATCGGGCTTGTAAATATAAAAGGTTCTCCTAAGGGAGTGTTTACAAGAACCGGTGTTTATTTCGATGATTTTTCATAAATGCTCTGTAACACATTTTTTTCAGAAACATATAATATTACAAGAAAATCTTTCAAGATTTCTGAAATATTTTTACGGAGAAAACAATGAAAAATATCTGTACATTGAATAACCTTAATGAAGGTGAAAAATGCAGAGTCAAAAAACTTCTTATTCAGGGAAATATGCGTAAACGTCTGCGGGATATAGGTCTTATTGAGGGGACAAATGTTGACTGTCTGAAAAAAAGCATTTCAGGTGACCCGACTGCATATTTAATAAGAGGAGCTGTAATTGCTCTGCGTTCAGATGATTCTTCAAGAATTATCGTAAGTAAAATATAATATAATAAAAAGCAAGGAGGAATAAAAATTCCTCCTTTTATTGTTTTATTTTACAGGAAGTTCCTTTAAAACGCCTGCAATATACTGCTGAATTGTAAGAGCATCACTTGCATTTACGCCGTTTCCGTTGCCCTGAACATCTGCATTGATAAGTCCCTGAGCTTTAAGAGCGTTTGCCTTTGAATCGCCTACATATGAAGCTACTGCTACTGCATCTGCAATATCAACTGCACCGTCAAGGTTTGCATCACCGTAAAGAGTATCTGCACTTGTTGAACCTGTCGGCTTTGTTGTCGGGTTTGTATTGCCGGAAAGCTGTCCGTAAACAATTCCGCAACCTACTGTTGACATATAAACCTTACCGAATTCGTTCATATCACCTACAAGGAAGTTTCCGTTTCCTGTACCGCCATAAAGCTTTTCAGTATTTATGCATACCCATGTTTTACCGCCGTCCTGTGAACGATAAATTCCTTCAGGGTCAGAATCTTCCGGTTTGCCGTAAATATAAAGTGTATTTACATCGCCTTCCTTTTCAGGAGCTCCGTAACCTACTGTCTTACAGTATGATACACCGTCAATTTTTTCGTTTGAAGTAATCTTTCCGTCTTTTACACTTACATGATACATACCGTTCCAGCCTGCACCGAGTATAAGCTCTCCCTCACCGAGATATGCTATTCTTGCAGCACTGTCGCACATATCATATTTGCATATATCAGTGCTTGTAAATGTCTTGCCGTAATCTGTACTGATACAGAATTTGTAGCATGCATCTGTAATATCAGGTTCAGTCTTTGAATATGACCATGATGAATTATAGTAAGTTGCATAAGCATATACTACATTGGGCTGGTCAGGTTCAACGAACATATAAGTAGGCTTTGAACCATATGTTGAAGGGATACCGCTACAAGATTGCCATGTTTCGCCGAAATCATCTGAATAGCTTACAGCTCCGTCATCTTTGCCTGATTTGAAGAAACGGTAAGTATCTTTATCAAGCTGTGTTATAGCTGCCTTTCCTCCCGGAGAATTTGACATCTTTGTCCATGTTTCACCGCCGTCAAGAGTATAGAAACCGCTTGAAACATCATTCTGATTTTCAGCAATTCTAATCATTACATCAGGATTCTGAGGGCAGTATGCAATCGCTCCTGTTGAACCCATATTAGGTGAATGCTGTTTTCCTGGTTTTGTGAGGTCTGCATGTTCAAATCCGTCATAGTCACCGATAGCAGAATAAGGATTGCCTCCAGGAACGCTTACCATATCAAGTGCAACAACTTCTTCTATGCCGTCCGGATGGAAGTAATACTGAGGAAGTTCGTCCCATATATTATCACATGCAAAAACACCGTTTCCTGATGTAAGGAATATTCTGTCGGAATTTCTTGGGTCAAGAACAATCGCACCGCACCAGTGAATAGCCTTGTTTCTTATCCAGTCATAACCGCCGTCCTGAAGATAATCAGCCTGAAGCGGTCCTCCCCATGATTTTTCATTACCCGGAGTTATTGATTCCCATGTCTTACCGCCGTCAGTAGAACGGTAGAACTGGTCACCCCAGCATACCTTGTCATCATTCCATGCATCTTTATACCAGAGCTGTGATGACCATACGCCACATGTAGTTGCAACAAGTGTATTTGCATCATCCGGAAGACTTACACATGCACTGAAACTGGTATTTTCTTTTGGTGAAATATCAGTAACAGTTCCTGCCTTTGTGTCATATCTGTAAATTGAACCGCCTGAACCTCCGAATGCCAAAGCTCCGACATAGTTTATAAGGAGATTTCCGTTTGCGTCCTTGTTGATTCTTGCAGGAAATGAACCTGTCGGGAGGTCTTTGCTGAGAACAGTGAACTTATCGTCCTTCATATCTGCAACATGTACATTTTCAACGCCCTTTATACTTGTACCGACATAAACCTTTCCGTCCTGAATGGCAATTGTTGCAACACCGTTCTGATTGTTATATGCATCAGAAGTAACAGACCTTGCAAGAGTATCTTTCCATGTAGGCCATTTTGTTGTTTCAGAGAAAAGTCCGAGGTCATCGTAGCCTATAACAGGACTCCATGTCATACCGCCGTCAGTTGACTTTATAAGTGCTGATTTTCCGAATGCAACGTCACCACCGCAATAGATAACATCAGGGTTATCAGGGTCAACAGCAATTGCTTCACCGCAATGACGTCCGTCACCGTTTCCCATTACCTTTATTTCAGAAGAAACATCGATTTTTGTAAAGGTTTTACCGCCGTCAGTTGTCTTAAAGATAACAGTTCTTTCATCTGAAAAATAAGCACAGCCACAGAGGAAATACACTGTATTATCATCAGTAGGGTCAATAGCCATTGCGTCAACACTGAGATAGCCTCTGTCCGCATCAGTTATAAATGAAAGAAGCTGTTCCCATGATTCTGTTTCATAATTATATTTGTATGCTCCGCCAACGTCCGTACGTGCATACATTTCTTTCTGACCTGTAACTATACCTGAAACAAATCCGCCACCGCCGATTTTTACTGTTCCCCAATCCATTGAATCCTCAATGGATTCAGCAGCATTTGCAGGAATTGTATTTACAGAAGAAGAAATGCCGTAAACAGCAGAAAAAGAAATACAAACAGCAAGTGCTGATGATAATGCTCTGAGCTTGAAACTCATAAAAAATCACTCCTTAAATCAATATTTTATAGTAATTTAATGTTATCATATTTTTTAAAAAAAGTCAATCACATTTCAAAAAATATAGTTATTTTTCAGTTTCTGAACATTTTCCGGTATTCAGCAGGAGTCACTCCTGATTTAATTTTGAACTGTTTCGTAAAATGTATATAATTATTGTAACCGCACTGAAAAGCAATATCATTGATATTAAAGCTTGTATGTATAAGAAGCATTTTTGCATATTCAATTCTGCTGTTTATCAAATCCTGAATAAATGTGGTATTGAAATACTTTTTATAGAGATGCTGAAAATGCGATTTGCTCATTCTTACTTCACGGGAAATACTGTCAATAGTAATCTGTTCATATGGGTGACTGTGAATTTTATTTCTGATACCGGAGAGAATTTCAAAATAACTGTCGCATTTTACAGAACTTGCTGATTTTTTATTTATCTGATTGCTTATGCAGTTAAACATTAAAAGCATATATTGCTGTATGGAACTATTACTGTTGATATTATGGGAATACTTTTCATAGGCTATGGATTTTATACAGAAACTTAGAAAACAGATATTATCCATATGAAAAGGAATTTCATATTTCAACCCAAGACTGAAAAAAGATTCTTCTTCGTTTTTTTCAAATTCAAAAAGAATCCAGTCGCTTGAAAAAGAATTTTCAGAAAGATACTGACAGAACTTTCTGTAATGATTTTTGAAAATAAGGACAGAATTTTCAGGAATTATAATATTTTTTCCGTTTACATCATTAAGTATTGCATCGTCTTTAAAAAGAATCAGAAGACTTTCAGTGCTTTTTTCAGGGAGATTTAAAAAGGAACAGGAATCCTGACAGCAATTGTAACCTATGCTGTTAATAATCATTTCAATATCTCCTTTCTGAACAAATTCTATCAGTTTTATTATATATCGTTTATACAGATTTGTCAATTATTGCTTAAAATGTTTTTATGACTGAATGTTTTGTGCATTATGATTAATAACAAACTGTATGCTTAAATGTGATTTTAGTTATTTACTGGAATTTGCTATAATATATTGACGTTAAAAATATATTATGATATAATAATCTTTGACACATAAAAAATATTATGTGTTTATCTTATAAATATTTGCGGAGGTTAAAACTTTTCAATGGATAAAAAAGAACAATGTTATTTGAATGTAACTCTGAAAGATGAAGATGATGAAAAAGACAGCGTCATTATTTCCCTTTCAGGTATTTTCAGAAAATTAAAAAAATATTTTCTTGTATGGCTTGTGACTGCTGTCGTGTCAACTGTTCTGATAATAACAAGCTCAGCAGTTTTTTCTTCTGACCAGCATAAAGCTATGACTGCTCTTGTAAGTTTTACTTTTGACGGAATAGAAGAAGGTCTTGACCCTGTCGGAAATAAATTTGATGTCAATTCCCTTAAAAACCCTTTCGTAATAGAAAGTGCTCTTACAGAACTTGGGTATTCTCTTGATGAACTTGAAGTAATCAGACAGGGAATTTCTATTGAAGGTATTATTCCTTCAAATGCTCTTGACAGAATCACTACATACAAAAGCGTATATGAAAATGCAACAAGCGGTGCTTTAAGTGCTGCTCAGGCTATGCTTGATGTAACTTATTATCCTACACAGTATAAAGTAAAATTCAACTACTCACAGACAACATTTGATAATGCTCAGGCTGTTGAAGTATTCAACACTGTTCTTGAATGTTATCGTGATTACTTCTTTGAAACATACGGATACAACAAGGCTCTCGGAAGTGCTGTTACAGTTCTTGATTATACAAAATATGATTATGCTGAAGCTGTTGATGTTTTCGATTCTACCCTTTCAACACTTAAAAGCTATGTTTCAAACCTTGCTGAAGAAGATACAACACGTTTCCGTTCATCAAGTACAGGATATACATTCTCAGACCTTTCAGAAGCTATAAAAACTATTCAGGAAATGGATTTAGACCGTATATCCTCATATGTTACTGTAAATAATGTCACAAAGGATAAAGATTCACTTATTGACTACTATCAGTACAGAATTGATGCCCTTAACCGCGAAAAAGCTATTGCTTCTGAAAACCTTAAAACAATTTCAGATTCAATAAATACTTATCAGAAAGATACTATTATGGTTTTCGGAAACGGTACTGACAGCACTGATACTCAGGAAACAAAATTTTCAGAACAATATGACAATCTCATAAAACAGAAAATTTCTGCACAGAATACTGTTTCAACTGCTACACAAAGAGTAAATTACTATAACCAGAGAATAAAGGCTCTTAAAGAAAAACCGATAGGCTCTGATGCAAAGGTTGAAAAGGTTGAAGGATATTTTGATGATTTGAATGGAAAAGTAACGGAACTTATAGATAATATCAATACTACTGCCGATGAATATTATACTACTGTTGCTTTTGCAAATGCTTATAATGTTCTTGTTCCGGCAAGCACATCATCTGTTGTACATTCTGTCAAGAATATTATTGAAGATTCATCTACTGCAATATTTGTAATACAGGCTCTTATCGTGGTTGTATATATATGCCTTTCATTCTTCACAGCTCTCGTGGAAGAAAACAGAAAAAGAACTTTAAAGAAATCTGAAGAAAAATCAGAGGAAAAATCTGAAGAAAAGGCTGAAGAAAAGGCTGAAATCAAGTAAACATCAAAAACCCCTTAATGCATCGCATTAAGGGGCATTTTTTTATATTCAGCTCAGTTCTGATTTGAGTTCGTCTAAAGTCATCGAAACAAAAATAAATTCATAATCTCCGATATTATATTTTTCAGCATCTTCTTCCGAAATTTCAGAACCATTTACGCATATTTTGATATATTTTCCTGCGGAATCCATTTCATCATCATCAGGTATGCCATTTCCGTTTGAGTCATCAAAATTGAAAGTTTCTATTTCTGCAATAGTATCAAGAGTATGATTTTTTCCTATTTCCATATATGTTGTATAAACAATGAGTCCTGCATAGTCACTGTTGCGATTGCGGAGATTGTTTTTTCTCGGAACATACTCATAACCTGTATTTCCCATAGCACCATAAGACCAGTGTTCCATTAAAGGATAAACCTTTCCTTCACTGTAAGTGTAAAGACTTGTATAATATCCGTCACTTCCGGCAACAAGTTCAGGAATATCATCATCATCAAAATAAATCAGATTAAATTTACATTCTCCGTCATCAAGTGATTCTGCCATTTCAATATATGCTGTCTTGTAATCTGAAGCCTCCTGACTGACTGTTTCATTTTCGGATTCTGATGAAGAATCTGACGTTTCAGTTTCTTCTTTTTCTGTTGTTTCTGAAACGGAAGATGAAGTTTCATTTTCTGAAACAGTGCTTTCTTCTGTTGTTGGTTCTGATATGTTTACCGGTCTTGTTTCAGGATTTGTATATGAGTCAGTTTTGATTGTTGAAGTGGTTTCTGTTTTTAATTCTGAAGAAACAGAAGTTTCTTGTGTGGCGGATTCAGAAGTTTCAGAAGAACTGCTGTCATTTACAGAGGTTTCGTTTACTGAACCGCAGGCGGTCAGTGATGTCACAGCTAATAATATTGCTGTGACTTTTCCCGATATTTTGTATTTTTTCATTTTGTAAGTCACCTTTCATATTATAATAACTAAATTATAGTATACAGGTTATAATTTGTCAATATTGTTTTTGAATTTAAAACTGCTTTTATGCACATATTATAATATATATCTTTATGAGGAGATTTATTTATTTATGTATGATGTTATTATAATAGGTGCAGGAACAGCAGGTCTTTCATCAGCTATATATGTTCTTCGCTCCGGCAAAAGTGTTCTTCTTCTTGAAAAAAGCTATTACGGCGGTCAGATTGTCAATGCGACAGATATAGAAAATTATCCGGCAATAAAAAAAATATCCGGATATGATTTTGCTACTGCTCTTTATGAACAGGCTTTATCTCTTGGAGCTGATATTGAATATGAAAACGCAATATCCATAGAAAACGGAATCTATGAAAAAACTGTTTTTACAGAAAAGAACAGTTATAAATGCAGAAGCATTATAATAGCCACAGGTTTGCAGAAACGCAGACTGAATATTGAAAACGAAGAAAAATTTACGGGAAAAGGCGTATCCTATTGTGCTGTGTGTGACGGTGCTTTTTATAAAGATAAGCCTGTTGCTGTTGCGGGCGGAGGAAATACTGCTCTTGAAGATGCTCTTTTACTCTCTGAATATTGCAGTAAGGTGTATATAATACATCGCCGAAAAGAATTCAAGGGAGAAAAAATTCTTGCTGAAAAACTTACAAAGCGTGAAAATATCTCATATATGCTTAACTGTACTCTAACGGCTCTTAACGGTTCAGAAAAACTGGAATCAATATCTGTTATCAGCAATGACAGCAAAATACCAAATGATATAACAGTTTCGGGACTTTTTGTTGCAATAGGACAAGTTCCTGAAAATAAGGCTTTTTCTGATATTGTTGAACTTGATGAATACGGATATATAATAAGTGATGATTGCTGTACCTGTGCAGAAGGAATTTTTACAGCAGGTGACTGCCGTAAAAAAGATATAAAACAGCTTGCAACCGCTGTTGCTGACGGTGCGGTTGCCGGAATAAAAGCTTGTGAATATATTAATAGAAAATAATAACATGTTGTTTTACCAATTGTATAATATCGATAATTTTAATTTTATTTTTGTCGCCTTTTATTGAGGTTTGATGAAATTAATAGAAAAATTAAATATATAGTTGACATCGACTGATGATATTGTTATAATAATATAAAGGTTGAATTTTTATTTTTTTGAGGGATAATTTGTTTATAGAAATGAGGTTGAAGTCAAATGGAATTTAATTTGCAAAAAGGCAATACCGTATCATTTTCGGGTTCAGTTGATAACCCCAAATATGAAATGCTGTTAAAAAAGAAACCTTTCTATGATGTTGCTAAAAGAGTTTTTGATATTACAGCTTCTGTTACCGGAATCATTGTACTGAGTGTTCCGATGGCTGTTATTTCTCTTGCTATATTTATCGATGACCCCGGCAGTCCTATATTTATTCAGGAAAGAACCGGTATGAATGGCCATAAATTTAAAATATATAAATTCAGAACTATGGTTAAAAATGCTGAAAAGCTCCGTAATAACAAAGAATTTGTAAACCAAAATCAATCAGACGGGCCTCTTTTTAAAATCAAAGATGATAAAAGAATACTTAAAAGCGGTAACGTTCTGAGAAAATTCAGTCTGGACGAACTTCCACAGCTTTTAAATGTCCTTAAGGGAGATATGTCCGTTATAGGCCCTCGTCCTTTTATTCCTAAGGAACAGGACGAGCTTATTCCTGAACGACTTCTCGTCAAACCGGGACTTTCCTGTTACTGGCAGATTCAGCATACGCCTGATATGCCGATTGAAGAACAGATGAAACTTGACCTTAAATACATACGTGAACGTTCTATGGTTACAGATTTGAAACTTATCTTTAAAACATTCGGTGTAATTATTCATGGAAAAAACTGCTGATAAAGATAAATATAAAGGCGGACATTTTTAATGTCCGCCTTGTTTTTATATTATGTTCTTCAGAAATTTTACAAGCTTTTCAGATGCCTTTGTATTTGTTTTTTCGGAAGGGTGATAATCTGCACATACACCGTCGCTGAATGACTGAATATCAAATTCCATTGTATATACTTTATCGTCACCGGATTCCGATTTATAATCTGAAACAGCACTTTCTATTACAGGAAAGAGAGTTCCGCCCATAATTCCCATAGTACATACTATTTTGGAATCAGGATTTTTTTCACGAATCTGCTTTAAAAAGTTTATATATTCAATCTTGAAATCAGACTGTTTTTCTGAATCATTCTGACAATAGCTTGAATCATTAGTTCCAAGATTCAAAACAATTATATCAGGCTTTCTGCTGAAATTCCATTCAATTTCATCAGGATTTTTTCCGTTCAGAAGTGAATAGTTTGAATGACCGATTTTGTTGTAATATTTCGGAACAGTCATTTCAGAATTTATTTTTTCAGAAGTATATCCGGAAAGAACTCCATGTCCGCTGAAACTTACCATACTATAACCATATCCGAGAGCCTCGGCTGTTTTAAAGGCATATGTTTTTGTTATATCTTCAGTGGTTGTTGAATAGCTGTGGTCTTTGTTTTCATCATCAATACCATATCCGCATGTTATGGAGTCACCTATAAATTCTATAAGACCGTTTTTTCTGACAGGTTCAGGAGTTCCGTCAAGTCTGATTTCCTTTATTGCAAAACCTGATGAAAGGGATTCCGAAAGCTTTACAATTTTTACATTATAATTGTCAGATACATTGTTGTTGATTATATTGTAAGTTTTTTCAGATTCATCAATCATATCATCAACAATGCGTTCACCATTCACATATATTGCAATTCTCGCCTGATTATTCGGGTCATATTTATTAAGGCTTGTGGAATCTCCTGCAATCGTAACAGAGGCATATCTGCCTTTGAAATTAAATTCTGCTCCTGTTCCTGAATGACTGCACCACAGCATATTATTATTCAGTGCGGTGCGTCCTGTTGAACATTCAAGCATTAAATCAGAATTAACTGGCTGATACCTCTGTAACAGTAGGGTCAAGGTTTGTAATTACATTTGAAAGATACTGCTGAATGAGGAGAGCATCATTTGCATTTACGCCGTTGCCATGTGACTGAACATCACATGCAACAAGAGCATCTTCAGAAAGCGGATTCTTAGCAGAATCACTTACAAATGCTGCAATTGCAACAGCATCAGCTATATCAACAACCTTATCTCCGTTTGCATCACCCCATACTATATCAGGGTTTGTATCATCAGAAGTTGTTGTATCTGTGCCTGTTATTGTAGTTGTGGTTGTAGTTGTTGTAGTTGTAGTAGTAGTAGTAGTAGTTGTTGTTGTTGTTGTGGTAGTTGTAGTTGTTGAAGGAGTCTTTTCTCCTATTATTTTTGCACCTGTAAATTCATAGTCGCCGTCTGTATACCATACCTGTACATCAAGGCTTGTCATTGATTTGATAGTATCAACAAGAGTCTGAATTTCATCTTTATCTGTAACATCGCTTTGAACTCCGCCAACAGTATGACTTACAGCAGAAGGATTGTTGAAATCAACTTCAAAAGTTCCTGATGATTTTACATCATAGTTGTATGAAATCCAGTAACCGTCACTTCCGCCAATCCAGAAGCCTATACCGCCCATAACTGTATTGCAACCGCTTGCAAGCTTAACATCAATTTCAACCTTATCTCCGATAGGTCTGCTGAACACAATGGAAACGCCCTTTTCAGTCTTATTTATAAGACCTACTCTGTCATCAGCCTCTGTCGGAGCAACATACTTTGTATTTTCATCGCCTGCATATTTTGCCATACCGTCAATAATTGACTGATATTTTATTGTATTTGATGAACGGTCAAGAAGTCCGAAGTTTTCACCGTTTCCTGTAAATGCATTGTTATCCCACCAGCAACATGTTATACCTCTTGCACGGGCAGCAGCAATATAATATGCAGCGTAGTTTGTACGTGCCTGAACATTTTCGTTCTTGTTTATAGCACCGAATTCATCGATGATTACAGGAATGTTCTTTGAGATAAAGCTGAGATAAAGTTTGTCCATAAGTGTATCAATATCACCGCCGGAAGTTTTTACATCAAATGTATCAACGCTCTGTGAATCACTTGGTGAAGCCATAGCGAAGAAATAAGGAATATATGCATGAGTTTCAAGCATGAGCTTGTTTTCAACAGTATCAGAAGGCATCTTGAATACATCGCTTACAGCAGCATCAGCACTTGCACAGTATGCAGGAACCATAAGATAACGGTTTGCATTGTTTCCGCCTGATGCACGTACAACGTCAACGAATTTCTGGTTCATTGCGTTGATACATTCCTGAGCCTCAATACATTCTGTTGCAGTTGAATTGAAGTTCCACTCATAAGCACTGCCTACAAGTCTTGGTTCGTTGAGTGATTCAAATACAAGATTTTCATTGTAATCTTTGAAACGGTCAGCAACCTGAGTCCATATATCCTCTACATATTTGAGTGACTGTTCAAGATACTGTTTTTCAGGATAGAAACCGAGAACTTTTCCGTCCTTGAGTTCGTTGTCGTGGTGGATATTAAGGATTATGTGCATATTGTTTGAAACAGCATAATCAACAACTTCCTGAACTCTGTCGAGCCATTCCTTATCGATGTTATTGTTTTCGTCAACATGGTTGTGCCACGATACAGGAATACGGACAGTTTCAAAACCGGAAGCCTTTATGCTGTCAATCATTTCCTTTGTGGTTTTTACACCGCACCATGAACTTTCAATATCAAGCTTATTTGAATTATAGCCGTTGTCATCGATAGCATCAAGAGTATTTCCGAGATTCCAGCCGAGTTTCATTCCGGCAGAAAACTTGAAGCTGTCGAGGTCAGGGATATTTCTTGATTCAATATTAAGTTCAGGAATTGAAAATTCTCCCTCTGCATATGCCTGAGTTGATGATGTATTTGCATAAATTACTGATGCAAGAAACGGTACTGATGAAACTGTCATCATAGTGGCAGTAAGAAAACTAAAGATTCTCTTTTTAATCATAGTTTTAGTTATTATTCAGGGGCTGAATAATATCCTCCTTCTCAAAATTTATATATATTTATAGTATCATCATTGATATGCAAAGTCAACAATAAACGCAAAGGCGGAAAATTTTTTTTACGTTTTGTACAAGAGAAGATATATTCAGTTATGCACAATGACATTTTCAATTTTTATATATATTTTTTAAATATTAATATTATGTAAATATATAAATTTAAAAAATTATTTTTATAGCTGAAGCAGTTAAACTTTCAGTTCCGTAATAATTATAGCATAAATTTAAAATTTTCTTGCAATAATCTGAATTATGCTGTATAATTAAATCGTATTTTATTTTTTAAGGGGTTTTTTTATGTTATTGAAAGTATTTTTTGTTCTGGCAATGCTTTTGTCCTTTGCTGTATCAGTCTTATTTTTCTTTAATATCAAGGGAAAATTAAACAGTAAAGTACAAAGAAAATTTTTATGGTTTGCAACAGTTTTTATGTCTGTAATTGCTGTTGCAGATATTTCCGGTCTGATTGATTTCGGTACATATCACAGTACATTTGCATTTATGGGATTTGTTAATCTTTGTGAACTTATTCTGTATGCCTTATATGACAGGCATAAATTCAGATTCATTGAATTTTCTTCAAAAATTCTTGTAATTGCATCTGTTCTTGAACTTACTGTTTTTAATTTTCCTGCATATCATCTCTGGGGCGGAGGATATACCGAAAAAGAACTTGATATTGACAATGCTGTCATAGAATGCGGAATAAGAAATGATGACGGAAGTATAATTGTTGGTGACAGTGCAGAAATGGTTGTTACCTTTGAGGGAATAAATGCTCAGGTAGGAACAGTAAAAGCTGATGTTCTTTTCAGAAAAAAAGATACAAAAGAGGCTAAATTTATCCTTGATATAAAGGATACTACTCAGACAGAAAATTACCGTTTTAATATTGCTAACAGCAGAATAGTTGAAAAGCGTGAAAAATCAAACACTATTATCTGTGATTTTTCAGGAGATGTAAGTGATATGAGAGTAAAGCTTACTCCTGCAAACAACAGTGAAATTATCCTTAAAAGAGTATATATAAATACTGATGTTCCTTTTGATATATCTCTTGTAAGATTCTTCTTTATAACTCTTATATCTGTTTTCATATACTCTGTTATGCATGAGAGCTTTATGAAGAAAAGTTTTTCAGACAACAGAAAATTCTGCCGTATTGCATCGGCTGTTGTTACTATTGCATGCTGTATTTCAGCATTTTCTGTCATTGATTACAAGCTTGGCGATAAAAGCTGGTCTGATGAATTTAAACAGAAAACAGGAAATCAGATGACTCAGGAACTTGTTGATGCCTTTGAAAACGGTCAGGTAAATCTTCTTGCTGAACCTTCTGAAGAACTCAATGCACTTGAAAATCCTTATGATAAAAATGCAAGAGAATCAAGCGGTGCATATGCTTTATGGGACCATGTTTATTATGATAATAACTACTATTCGTATTATGGAATAGCTCCTGTTGTACTTTTCTTCCTGCCATATCACAGACTTACAGGATACTACTGTCCCGATTCGCTTGCAGTTCTTGTATTTGCATTAATCGGAATAGCAGGTCTTACAAAGCTGTTTTCAAGTTTTATAAAAAAATGGTTTCCTGATACTGAAACAGGAATATATATTACATGTCTTATTTTAATTCAGACTTTAAGCGGAGTATGGTTCAGTATAGGACGTGTATGGTTCTATGAAACGGCTATGACTGCCGGATTTGCATTTTTAAGCTGGGGAGTTCATTTCCTTTTTGAATCAAATATCATGGGAAAAGAAAAAATAATCCTCTCAAAAGCTTTTTTAGCATCACTTTTTTCAGCAACAGCAGTTCTTTGCAGACCTACTCTTGCACTCTACTGCGTATGCATAGCAATATTTATGCTTATGGCATTTAAAAAATCAGGAGAGAATACTAAAAAGCGTTTGATTTATCTTGCATATGCATTTATACCTATGGTATGCCTCGGAATTGTTCAGATGATTTACAACTATGCAAGATTCGGTTCACCTCTGGATTTTGGAATACAGTATTCACTCACTATCAATGATTTCACAAAATCACAGTATCACACAGATTTTGTACTTGTTGCATGGTTCAACTATCTTTTCAATATTCCGTCATTCTCCGCATCATATCCGTTTATAAGCACACATTTCCAGACACTTGATACAAACGGATTTTTCTACGAGGACAGTCTTTCAACGGCAAATACATCAGGATTGCTTTTCCTTGCACTTCCGATGTTTGCATATATGCTTTCAGGAAAAGCCTTTAAAAAACTTCCTGACAGACAGTCAAAAATAAATTCCCTTGCATATATTGCAGTTCCATGTGTTTTAATTCCTGTTGTGATTATTGCATCAGTATGGGAAAGCGGATATGCTGTAAGATATATGCTTGATTTCTCATGGGAAATGATTATAGGTTCACTTACAATTATATTCTTCCTTATGAGGAAAACTGAAAATATCACTATTAAAAAACTTATAAAAACATTTTTATGTTTTTCAATGGTATGGGCATTGATTGTAGGCGGAGTTCAGTCAGTTAATCAGATGTTCAGATACACTGAATATCATTATGATTACCCTGAAATTGCATACAGCCTTGAACAGATATTTGCTTTCTGGAGATAAAAATCATAAAAATAAAACGGGCATAAAGCCCGTTTTTTTATTTTATACAGTCAAAAAGTTTTCGGTCAAGCCTTTTTCAAAAGGCTTGCAGGGGTTCGGGGACAGAGTCCCCGAAAAGAAAAATTAACCCATTACAACTTCAACAGTATGTGTCTTTCCGTCGCTGAATGATGGAACTACGTTTCCTTCAATAGCGTTTCCGTCAACAGTAACACTCTTTACACCCTTGCAGATATGGTCAGGGTTCTTTACTGTAATATCATAAACAGCATCACGGAACTTTCTTGTAGCATTGAAACCGTCCCATTCGTGAGGAATTGACGGGTCAATCTTAAGGCCGTCCCAGTCAGCAGATATACCGAGGATATACTGTGAAACAGCAACGAAGTTCCATGCAGCAGTACCTGTGAGCCATGAGTTCTTAGCTTCACCATGTCTTTTAGCGTCCTTACCTGCAATCATCTGAGCATATACATAAGGTTCAGTTCTGTGGAGGTCAGAATACTTTTCTTCTCTGTAAGCCGGAGCAATCTTTGAATAGTATTCAAAAGCCTTGTCACCAAGACCTGCATAAGCAGCAGCACAGATAATCCAAGCATTGTTGTGACAGAAAATACCTGCATTTTCTTTGTATCCGCCCGGATATGTTGAAATTTCACCATATTCGATATAATACTTTGTGAATGCCGGATTGTTAAGTACAAGACCATGTTCAGTATTGAGATACTTGTCAACGCTTTCGAGAGCCTTTACAGGAGCGTTCTGTTCCTTACCAACATCAGACATAACCATAAAGCCCTGTGGTTCAATGAAGATTTTACCTTCTTCACATTCCTTTGAACCCATTTTCTTTCCGAAATCATCATAAGCACGAATGAACCATTCGCCGTCCCAGCCGTACTTCATGATATTTTCCTTCATCTTGTCGATTTCAGCCTGAGCCTTTTCAGCACCTTCAGTATCACCCTTATATTTGCAGAGTTCAACGTAAGCAGGGCCTGCATATGTAAAAAGACCGGCAACCATAAGTGATTCAGCAATCTTGCTGTACTTGTCCTCGCCATATTTTGGTGAAGTTGAAGTCTGGAATGATTCACCCGGTTCGCTTGAGAAACAGCTAAGATTTATACAGTCGTTCCAGTCAGCACGCATTGCAAGCGGAAGTCCATGAGGGCCTACGTTTGTGCATACACGATAGAAGCTCTGTTTGAGGTGGTGCATCATAGGCTGAGCCTTTGATTCATCATTATCATAAGGAACCATTTCATCAAGAATAGCATAATCGCCTGATTCCTTGATGTATGCTGCAACTGAAAGAATCATCCACAGCGGGTCATCTGAGAAGTCACCGCCGATTTCATCGTTACCCTTCTTTGTGAGTGGCTGATACTGATGATAACAACCGCCGTCTTCAAACTGAGTTGAAGCGAGGTCGATAAGACGTTCTCTTGCTCTGTCAGGAATCTGATGAACAAATCCGAGCAAGTCCTGATTTGAATCTCTGAATCCCATACCACGTCCGATACCGCTTTCAAAATATGAAGCAGAACGTGACATATTGAATGTAACCATACACTGATACTGATTCCAGATATTAACCATACGGTTCATCTTGTCATCAGGAGTATTTACAGTATACTTTGAAAGGAGTTCGTCCCACATCTTTTTGTTAGCTTCAAAAGCAGCGTCAACCTTTTCAGTAGTATTGAACTGTTCAATCATCTCATAAGCCTTTGACTTATTCATAGAACCGTCAGCGTTGAACTTCTGGTCAACAGGATTTTCAACATATCCGAGAATGAAGATATAATCCTTTGATTCGCCGGGCTGGAGAGTAACTTCAATTGAGTGTGAAGCAATAGGTGACCAGCCGTCAGCGTCAGTATTTGTTGACTTTCCTGCAACAACTGCCTGAGGATTTTCAAAACCGTTGTAAAGTCCCATGAAAGCTTCCTTATCAGCATCATAGCCTGCAATTTCAGTATTTACAGTATAGAAAGCGTAGTGATTACGTCTTTCCTTGTATTCTGTCTTATGGAAAAGTGTAGAACCTTCAACTTCAACTTCACCTGTATTGAAATTTCTCTGGAAGTTTGTTGAGTCGTCCTGAGCATTCCAAAGACACCATTCGATGAATGAGAAAAGTTTGAAAGTTTTTGTTTCAGAACTGCTGTTTGTAAGAGTCATTTTCTGAATTTCGCCGTTGTAATCCTTAGGAACGAAGAAAGTAACCTTAGCAGTAATATCATTTTTCTTACCCTTGATGACAGTGTAGCCCATACCATGACGGCATTCATATTCATCAAGTTCAGTTTTAGCAGGAGACCAGCCCGGAGACCATATAGTACCATTATCATTTATGTAGAAATAACGACCGCCCATATCAACAGGGATATTGTTATAGCGGTAACGTGTAATTCTTCTAAGACGAGCGTCTTTATAGAAATGATAACCGCCGGCAGTATTGGAAATCAGAGAGAAGAAAGCCTGAGTACCAAGATAGTTAATCCATGGATATGGTGTTTTAGGGGAATTGATAACGTATTCTTTATTAGCGTCATCGAAAAATCCGAATTTCTTCATAGAAAAATACTCCTTTAAATAGAAATTTACATCACGGGCAGACCCGCATTAAAAACATTATATCATAATATTATAATTATTACAAGATATTTTAGTGTAATTTTTTTTTTTGATAATTTATGCACCTTTCACAAAAATCAAAGTGCAGTAAAGAACTTCTGATAAGTGCGGAAAGTTTCGTTTGGTTTTACTTCACAGTAACCGCTTACATCAGCAGGAAGTGAAAGATTAGGAGCGTCAATCATAGCAGTCATAGGCTCAGGGCAGAAATAGCCGTTGAATCCTCTGTCATTCCAGATAATCCAGAATTTATATTCATCTGAAACCTCATAGCAGATTTTCTTTCCTGTTGAAATATCTTCAGCAATAACGCCATGGAACTTTTCGCCGTTAAGTTCAGTGTAACCGCCGAAATACATATCATTGTCAACGTTTACAAGTACAGGTTTCTTTCCTGTTCTGTATTCAAGGTCATAATCAGCAGGTTCAAGAAGATTTTCAGTAGGCAGACAGCGTTCATTGAGTTCGCATTTCTTTCCGACAGGAACAGTAAGACGTATATCCTCCTGCTTAGAACCGCATACAAAAGGAGAATTGATTGTTGTATGTGAGGCAAGTGACATAGGCATAGCCTTATCTGAGAGGTTTGTAAAGCTTATATCCTGTCTGAAACCGTTTTCAGAAAGCGTGAAAGTGTATTCAGCAAGGAATTTTATCGGAAGATACTGGAAAAATTCATCTTTTTCGTCAAAAAGGTATCTTGTTTTAACCCATGCACATTTTTCATCAGCATTATGTTCAACAACTTCATGAACACGCTTGTGAATAAATCCATGAATGTGGTTGTTGTAAGGAGCTTTTTCATTTACAGGAAGATTATATACTGCATCAGATGTCTTTAAAATACCGTCAGCAAATCTGTTCGGGAGATAGAGTGTAGGAAGTCCCCATACTTCAGCAGACTGTCTTATAACATCAGCAGAATTTTTCTCATTGAATCTGAAAAATTCGATGTTATTCTTATCGTCATGAAGTCTTATAACGTTTGAGCCTATTCCGTAGGCAACAAGTGCGGTATAACCGCCGGCACAAAGCTTAACGCAGTCTGCACCATTAAAATTAATAATTGAGGAAGTGTTCATTTTTATCAATCCTTTCATAAAGATATATATTTATGAAAGAACCTTTTATGCATCGGTTCTTTCATCAAGGTCACAGTAATCAGTATAAGGGGAAATTGATTTATATGCCGGTCTTATAATCTTGTTGGAATTTATGATTTCTTCCATACGGTGAGCAGACCAGCCTGCAATTCTTGCAATTGCAAAAATCGGAGTAAAGAGTTCATAAGGCAGACCCAGCATTCTGTAAACGAAACCGCTGTAAAAATCAACGTTTGCACATACACCTTTATAAATACGTCTTTCTTCTGAAATAACCTGAGTTGCAAGGCGTTCAACAGTTGAATAGAGCTTGAATTCCTTTTCAGTACCCTTTTCAACAGAAAGCTTTTCAACAAATGATTTGAAAACTTTTGCTCTCGGGTCAGAAGATGAATAAACAGCATGTCCCATTCCGTATATAAGACCTGCTTTATCGAAAGCTTCCTTATGGAGAAGTTTACGAAGATACGTTTTGATTTCTTCTTCATCTTCCCAGTTTTTAAGATTCTTTTTCATGTCGTCAAACATCATAACAACCTTGATATTTGCACCGCCATGTTTCGGGCCTTTAAGAGAACCAAGTGCAGCAGCTATTGCGGAATATGTGTCTGTTCCGGAAGAAGTAACAACATGAACGGTAAATGATGAATTGTTACCGCCTCCATGTTCTGCATGAAGTACGAGTGCAAGGTCAAGAATACGAGCTTCAAGTTCAGTATATTTGCTGTCCTGACGAAGCATGTAGAGAATATTTTCAGCAATGGACAAATCAGGATTAGGCTGATGTATAAAAAGGCTCTGACCGTTTTTATAATAGTTGTATGCCTGATAGCCGTATACTGAAAGTACAGGAAATAAAGTTATAAGTTCAATACACTGACGGAGAACGTTAGGTATTGAAGTGTTGTCGGCATTGTCATCATATGAATAGAGAGCAAGAACAGATTTTGCAAGAGTATTCATCATATTTTCGCTCGGAGCTTTCATAATTACATCACGGGTAAAAGATGTCGGAAGAACTCTGAAATCTGCAAGAAGTTTTTTGAAGTCCTCAAGCTGATGGCGTGAAGGAAGTTTTCCGAAAAGGAGTATATATATTGTTTCCTCAAAGCCAAAGCGTTTTTCTTTTATAAAACCGCTTACAATATCCTCAACATTTATACCCCTGTAATAAAGAGAACCGTCACAATGAACTGTTTCACCATTGACTTCTTTTGTAGCCTTGATTGTGCTTATGTTTGTAAGACCTGCAACAACACCATTTCCGTTAATATCACGCAAACCTCTTTTGACATCGAATTTTGAATACAAATCAGGGTTTATAACGGAATTGTTCACACATTCCTCTGAAAGCTCATTTATGAGCGGAGTAATTTTTGAAAAGCTGTAATCTGACATCTTGTCATCATTCCTTTCTTTTTATATATTTTTTTCTTTGATAAAATTTATATAATAATAATTATAAACCACATGTAAAAAAAAGTCAAGCACATAAAAAAATAATAAGTTTATATTGCCGGTATTTCAATTTTTAATTTTAAAATCAAAATATAAGTATTCAAAAAAACAAAAAAAATCGCTCTGCATAACACAGAGCGATTGAAAATACTTTAGAAATAATGTAATACAGCCAAATAATTGATATTTGATTATCTCTTTGAGTTTAAACATTCTAATTTTGCTTTTTTGTTGCAAATCAAAAATACACTAAAAGTAAGGTGTTTTCGCTAAGATACTAGAAAGTAGCTTTTTCAACTTTCTTCGTTTTATTATATGTTACTGTAACTTAGTTGTCCAAAAGTTGTCCAGAGTTGTACAACTAAAATGGCGTGGTTTTGCGTATCTAAGCGATATGATAACTGTAGAGAGAACCTATGAGAATTATTCTAACATGACATTCATCCATTTGATATTATACAATATTTTCAAGAAAAAGTCAAATACAATTTGGAGATAATTGTAATATGGGCATTACAAAGACACTCAGGCTGTAATCAATCCTATGACAAATAAACCTGTTCCAATATGGAAGTTTGTTGCCAATACAATGTGGTCGTAACATACTTCGTTCCTAATGTGCTTACAGCTAAATATCGACCTACTGTACTAACTTCATCATACTATGTTCACTATTCAGAGAAACACCGTTTCATCAGACTACAAATATTTGTCAATCACAATAGTATTATCAGTTTATCTTGATGATATCGAAACAAGCGTATTTGCTGCAGGTTCAGCTCCCGACAGGGGAGTATTTGATGGCAGGCTACTGGTGATTTTGAAAAACAAAGAGGGTTTTATATGGTGAGAAAATCGATATTTGAGTATATAGTTTATAATTGATCGGAGATAGCTGTTCCTTCGATTGCAGTCTTACTATTTATTCTTCTCAATAAACGAGGCAAAATAATTTAATCTCTCCATAGGAAAGTTGAGTTCAGCATCAAATTTTGATAGTTCTAAAGTAAGTATACTATCTTACATTGTAACATATATACCTTTTATGAGAGACTTAAAGTGTATATATATGAGATAGCAATACATATGAAGCGATATAGATGCACTCCCTATGTAAAACAACAAATAATAGATAGTTCCTGTTTCATTAGCTACGTTATCAATCTGTGCAACAAACACCAAGTGTTATCAAAGACAAATTATCCTTTCTTTTTATTTTTTGTAATAATCATTCTTGCTATGCTTTTATTATATGAAAGACAACTCCATATTACAAAACAACTTCTAAAATGGAAACAATTATGGTACATTAAAAAGTTGACTAGGCAATTTTGAATATGTAAAGTATTCACTGCACTTTTGTTTCTTTTAACGAAAAAACTGACTGCACATCTGACTCACAATCTTTGAGAAGTATTGCTAATATATTAGCACAAAAACAGTCTGATTTTCAAAAAAAGTTTTGATAAAAATGTTATAAAGCTATTTTTATTCCATTATAATTTAACTTCTCCAATTATCTACAATAGACTGAATATCAAGATCACACCATTTTTGTTTCCATAATTCTAAATATGGGATATCATTAGATGAAGGCTTGGGATTGCATTCATCTATTTTAACAATTGAAGGTAAGACAACTGCATCTCCGATAAGCAGGCATTCTCCTGATTTAAGAGTAGGCATCTTATCTATCAGTTGTCCCATAGTATCTGGCAATAATCTTTTTACATAGTTCTGATCATTAGGGTTTGTTAATCTCATTGTGATAAAATTATTGCACTGAGAGAAAATTGTTTCTGAAATCTCAGATGGACGCTGACTTGCCAACAGCAATGTTATACCGTACTTTCTTCCTTCCTTAGCAATTCTTTCAATTGATTCCTTGGATGCTCTGTATTTTGCCAAATCACTATTTGGCACATATTTGTGTGCTTCTTCATAGACTAAAAGAAATGGTGTATCGTTATTAATTCTTTCTGTTGGAGTATTTGAATGACGAAGTCTTGTATAATAATATCCAAATTCAAATAATAGTCTCGAAATTAAAGATACTGTAATACTTAATACTTCAAACGGAACTCCGCTGAGATCAATAATCGTAACGTTGGAGTTGTTTTCTCCATAGCCAAGGAATTGAAATAAAGTAACTTCATGAGAATTTGGAATATTATTCTGAGGGAACATAAATGATAATCGGCTGTCATTAAGTTTATTCTCCAAACGATTTATAAAATTACCGAAATTACCATTGTTTGTTCCGGAACCAGACGTACCGCTGTACTCTACTTCATCAAAGAATAAATTCGATTTGGTATCTTCTGCAAAAATGTATTCCGTTCCGTCTTTTGTCTTAAAAGGAATATTGTTTGCTTTATCCTTCTTTTCGTTATTTCTATTTTTGATATAGCACAAAACTTGATTAATATCAAAGTATATGGGGGTATCATAACCGATTCTTTCACGGTAAGCACCAGTACAATGATATTTTTTGTTTTCAACAATTGCCTCTTTGAAAACATTTCTTTGATTGTGATCATTGGCTTCTGTATCAAGGAATAATTCTTGTAATTCTTCGCTATTCAATAGCCAATAAGGTAATACTATATCTGCTACATCAAGATAATTTGCATTAGGAAAAGCTGTTTTATACTCCGAATGTATGTCAAAAACAATAATGTGCGAATTATTCAGTCCATCATATGTATCTTCTTTAATCTCTGTTGCTGATTGTATTATTTTAGCGACTGTATGTGACTTTCCAGAGCCTGTAGAGCCAACAATAGCTATATGTTTATTGAAGAATTTGTTTCCATTAACCGGCACAGGAATATCGGAATTTGATGAAAGGCGTGAGAATGTAAACTTTTCTTGTTCAGCGATGGATTGTGAATAAATAGCATTAATGTCTTCTGTTGTAGCAGGTTTAACGTCTTTAGGAGGAATTGCAATAGTATCTCCACCACGCTCAAATACGCCATTTCTCACTATTCCTAATGGGTTTGCTTCTAAAATGTATCTCCGCTCAGATTCGCTTTCTTTATTATCAACTATCTCGATTGAATAGTTTTCAATAATTGCAAGCATAACGGCATCTTCACTGTCCGATATTCTGACATAAGAGCCGACTTTTAACTTTTCCGAAGGCAACTGAAAGTCCTCTAATTTATCTACCACAATCTTAACTTTATCTGGTAGAACAGATATTACTTCTGCATTTATTTTTTCTCTTTCAACAGCCATGATATCCTCCTATAATTATATCATCTGAACAATATCATTAATATTTTCAAACGGTATTTTGATATGCTTATGGTCTGAGTTTTCATAAAAAGTTGTCGTTCTGTAGAATTGGTAAATCTCTATCGTAGATTCACATAATTCATAGATGCTCTCCAAAAAGTCTACATTATCAACAATCCTTAACATTATTGGGTGTTCATTACTGGGCTTTTTTACGATAGAAGAAGCATCAAAATCTGCACCTCTAAAGTTGTATCCATCTGTAAAAACAACTTTGTCTCTTGAAAGCTGCTTTTTCAATTCAATTAAGTTAGCATCATTGATACCACAAAAGCAAAAGAAAGGGCTGAATTTCGGAGTGTCACGTTTGCGTAGTTTGCTATATTTCTCTGCAATATGCAGTATTGCTGTTTTTAGATCAGGAACAGATATCTTACTATCTACTTCTATGATAAAGAAACGGCTATATGGTGAGATATTATAATCACTAAAATACTTTTTCTTTATCGCCCTTGCAAATTTATCTACACCGTTCTTATGCAGTAGCCACATTTCAAATTGAGCATCAACAGTCTTTATGGCATTTATGAATTCGGCTTTGCTTATTGTTCTATCGCTTTCGTTATTCTGAGTTGCCAACTGCTTGATTTGGTATAATGCATTACAATAATATAGATTTGCCTCTTGGATGCTACATCCAAGAACTAAACATATTGTATCAATTACCCTCTTTTCTTGTTCATGATAACTTTCGGCGTTCACGTCAATCGTTAAATGAGCAATAAAATCGTTTAGATCACTATCATCTAACGATAGTTCATCATGTAGCACATGAGAAACTTTCTTTTCAGTATAGGTACAAACATTATTTTTTATAAAAGAAAGCGAAACACCAGTGAATTTTTCCTGACCAGACTGGAATGTACCGTACAGATGATAATAGTATCCTTTTGATTTGTTACTTGCATAATGACGTATCATTTGACGTATAGCTGGTGTGATTTTTGAGTGTACATAATCGGAACTCTCATAGCATTTACACTGGTGAAAAGCAACATTGCTTTCATCAGTAATATCTACGTCTTCAATGCCCTCAATACAAATTGTATCATTATCTTTAATTAATTCCAGAACCTTTATAATGGAATAATCAAACTGATAATAGTAGCCTTTTATTGTTTTCTCAGCGCTTCTCCCGTTATTAGCCATTTTATCCTCTTCCCAATCTCCGCTTCTGCATCTTCTTCCAGATCTGTCGGCAGGAGATACAGATATTCTTATCAATACCCAAAACTTCAACAAGAAGTCTCTGATCAACAAGGTCGAGAGCTACTTCTATATCTTCATCATTGCGAACGATTGTGTCAATTCGCTCTAAAAGCTCTTTTTTCAAGGCTTCATCAATATCATTAACCACTGGCAGCATTATATTTCCCACTTCTCCGGGAAGAATTTCAAGCACACCACCGCCATAGCTTCTGCCGCATATTTCTGTGAATGAAAAAGAAATGCTGTTATAGTACGACAGAAGAACATTTTCAGCTTTTACGCCTTCATTGAACTTTATTCGGTGCATTGTGTCCGTTGATACTGCATTGCATTGGTTCAGTACAAACTTTGGATAGAGGTTATTTCTCCTGAGAAAGAAAGCATCAGGTATCCATACTGACGGGACAATGTACCACCTGTCACGGATAGAACACTTATATCCTTTGTTTTCTCCATTTTCCTCTCCAAGCTTTATGTATTCCTTATGTTTGGAAGGATATGTTTCATACGGTGTGCCAGGGAAGCTTATGAGCATAGCTCGCTTGTTATCCTGTATATTCTCCTGCCAATCACTATCTGTAAAATAGATTCCATGTGCATGAGAGCTTCTTCCAATAAGCGGAAGTGTTATAGAAGAAAGCTCATATTTATCAGATGTTTCCTTATCAACAGAAAAATAAGTATTGTTTCCTGTTGTAATGCCCACGTTAATCAGTGCTAAATCAGAAAACTTCGTGAATCGTTTATCGTCACGAATGGACTGGATTACTTTTATTTCTTCTGCTGACACAAAATACTTTGTCCACTTTTCCTTAACGTGCTTTAACTTTTGAAAGCCATTGGAGTTAAGGTCGAGTTTCCTAAAATCTTCAAGGTTACTGAGTTCTATTATGCGTATACCTTTCTCTTCCTTACCTTTTTCACCGATGAAAACCAGTATCTCCTGTTCAATGTCAGGGAAAACGAGTTGTTCAAATGTCAGCAGCGTGATTTTTGAGAGCTGATTGGAGAGGAAAAGCCGCAAATCTTCGGCATATACAACTTGAAGTATCTCCGCAGGAATGACAAATGCTATTTTCCCGTTCTCAGAAAGCAACTGAACACAAGCAACAAGGAATGCTACCCACGCATTTATCAGTTTATTGGACTTCATTCCGTGAGAAGTGAGTATGCTCGACTGTATTTCACGTTGTTCCTCGGTGAGATACTGATAACGAATGTAGGGTGGATTCCCCAGAATCAGATCATAGGTCTCTTTTCCATATACTCTCTGATAAAAGTCCAAAAAATCTTCATTCAGAACATGAACATTGGCATTGCCCATATAGTTATTGCCGACTTTTTCTGCTTCGTCAGATTCTATTTCAACAGCAGTTATGTTCGGAATATCGTTGATGAGGTTCAATGATGCAAGACTGTCAAGGAATACTCCGTCTCCGCAGCTCGGCTCTAATACATTGGTAATGTTTTGGGACGCAACAAGGCTTACCATTGCATTGGCAAGCTGCAATGGTGTATAGTATGCTCCTCTTAATTTCTGTTCGGAACTATCCTTTTTGAGTCTCATAATAATTACCTTCTTTAAAACTCTAATCTGTAAACACGGGAAATAAGTTCATCTATCTCCTTGATCAGAGTGGTTTTCTTGCGTATAAGCGTAGTTTCAACTTGTTTGGAAGGCTTACTATCAAGTTTATCGTTAATAGTATATACTTCACGGGTTGCTTCAACTACTCGGTCGTATAGTGCCTTTTGTTTTGGATCATCAAAATTCAGCATTACGAATGGTAGTGATGATAATACGAATGTACCTCTTGAAACGAATCCGCCTTCAAAGTCGCTGCCAACGATATTGAAAATCTTTTCAGTGTAGGAATTCGCAAGCCAAGCCTGTATATATTCAAGATCATAACAACTATCGGATTTCTTAGCGACAGCACAGTATCCTGCTGTTCCGCCAGAAGCAATAAGCATATCAGCTTTATCCATAGCATACATAGGATTATCTTTTGCCATAACCTTAACAATGAGTTTCGAAGTATCAATAAACGCTGTCAATGCTTGTGTTCTACCATACTGATACCATGTTTTGGCTGTCGCATTCGGAACATCTCTCATACCTTCTTTGGATACACACCTAGGTACTAACCTATCATAATAATCTAAGAGATAAGCGTATGTTTCAGGATAATCAGCTTTCATCGTTTCAATAGGAATCAGATGACCTTCATTGTCATACGGGAAGATTATCTTTTTATCTGTTGATAAGCTGTCATATGTTGTAAGTCCTTTTTCTGCTTTTTTCGTAGGTTTGAAGTAAGGCTTGAGTATCTTCTTCTCAATAGAATAAACCTTTTTTTCCTTTTTGACTGTTATAGTATCGTTATCTTCGCTGAGTATTTCATCGCCAGCAAACCAATAGATAGGCTGCGGTCTCTCAGCACTTGTTTGGATACCATTGAAAATCTCTGCAAAGCGGTCAAGCGGAGCTGATACAGGCTCAATTTTCTTGAGTATCTCTAAAAGCTCAAAATCTGATGTGAGCTTCCATGGCAATTCATCAAGCAATGAATTGTTTAACTCTATGCTGTCTATCGGCTTACCAAGCCATAAATTACTGGCAGAATCAATATTTGTGTACTTGAAACTTTCTTGTATTTTTTTCTGCATAAGGATAATAGAACTATATATTGTTTTGTCCTCAAATAATTGTGCTGCGCCAAAATCATCCAGACTTACAAGGTATTTCCCTTTAGCAATATAATCACGTAATTTGGCACCTGCACCTATCTTAAAAAATTTGTTAGGAACTATATAGCAAACATAGCCGCCTTCATTGACTTTCTGCAAGGCTCTTTCAAGGAAAATGAAGTATTTATCAAACTGCTTATGGGCAGTCTTGTATTTCTTCTTATAAATATCAAATTCAGGTGCGGGAATAAGAGAATGAATATCCTCGGTGGTGACATAGGGTGGATTGCCCACAATTGCATCGAAACAATTTACATCAAGTTCGTCCCAATTAAGCGGTACGATCTCAATAAGCTGTTTGTCTGTACACTTTATTCCTTTCAGTTCTGCATCACTGACTAAAGAATTACCATGAAGAATATTAGTACTGAGATCAGGCAATATAGGAGTTACTGCCTTAACAGAGGGCTCAGTTTCATTCTCTATCAGCTTTATAAGCAAAGAGAACTTAGCAACCTCAACGGCGTGAATATCAATGTCAACACCGTATATGCAGGAGCAAAGGAGCTTTTTCTTTTCTTCAAGAGGAAGCTTATATCCGCCGTTATTTATCTCTATCAGGTGTGATTGGTCTTTTTCAAGATACCACTCTACACAATAAGATTGCAAATACTGGAATACTTCTTCAAGAAATACTCCTGAGCCGCAAGCAATGTCAGCAATGTTAAGCTCACATATTTCGTCAGGAGTTTTTCCATTACAAAGGCGAGAAAGCGTTTTCTCTACCATATACTTTACGATCTCAGTAGGAGTAGTGACAACAGAACGGTTAAGGCAGTCTTTTTTCTGAGCCAGCCCTATTTTACCGTTATTGAGTATAGTCAACTGCTCTGTCAAGAACATCTCATATATCTTTCCGAGCATATTAGGCTCAATAATGCTGAACAGATACGGACTCTGAGGATAATACAATTCTCTTATCATATCTGCGATAACATTGTTGTTAAGGTCGAAAATGATATAATCTCCGGAGAACATACCTGAGTTATATCTTTTATCCGCATTACGAAAGAGAACTTCCAATTCTTTTTGGAGTGTTGCAGGATCGGTAATCGTATCTTTTAGCTTACGATAGAGAGGAAGATTCTTGTCTTCGCATATTCTGATAAATACAATCTGATTGATAAACTCCTGAACAACATCGTTCAGAACGTCAAGAGAGGTATAGCGACCTCCTTTAGCGTACAGTTCATTACTTAATGCGATACGCCAATCATTAATCTGCTTTAAGAATATAACATCTACTTGCTGTTTCTGACTTCCTGCACCTGCAAATTTCTCACTAAAATATTTGTCAAACTCTCCGCTGTAAACAGAGTTTCTCGATACAAGTTTGGTAATCTCATCGAGTTTTTCTACATATTCGGTGTACTTATAGATGCGATAGCGTGAAACGGAACATTTATCACTATCATTCGGAACCGTAGTAGTATCGTAGATAATGAAATACTCAAAGTTTGTGAGAATAGCTATCTTATGCTTTGCGTTCCAACCGTACTTTCTTGCTTGAATAGCAGGTGAAGGGTCTTTGCTTATGTCAACATGAGGTTTCTTAGCTTCAACAAAGAACTTGGATACGCCTCTCAGTGTAAGAGAGTAGTCAGGACGATCACTGGAACTTGCGTGATATTCAGCAAGTACTTCTCTATACTGTGGAGCTAAGCCTTTTTTGTTGGCAACGTCCCAGCCGAGAATTTCGAGAAAAGGGTTTATGAACTCATCTCGACAGGAATGCTCATTATAAGTATTAGATTTATATTCTTTAATATTGCTGTCAAATCGATTGACGAGCTGCTTTAAAAGCTCTACCTTATCCATTTAATAACCTTTCAAAATATGCACATTAGATTCGATTAGTAATTGTTTACCCTAAATTTTCTATTTTTCATTTTTCTTGTAAATACAGACAAATAAGTTGAATCATATTTGTAACATTTGCATTAGAAAGAATAATTCTAGTCCCTGTACTTCGTGGGTTTTGTGTGCTTTCTTACTCACCAACAAATAAACACGAATAATTGATCCCCGTAACACTTTTCAGATAAACGAGGTCTGAAAAGTTGAAACCATAATTAAGAGAAAAATCCTTGTTTTCTTCTCCAGTAGTAATGAAATGTAATTTCTTCTGATCAATGCCTGTGAACTTAGACAGTTTTTCAGCTCCGAATCCTTTTTCATTTAGATGATACAACACAACTCTTGAAAGCTGAATCTGCATCGCCTTGTCAATATCATTATCAGCACAACCGTCCATAATATCCAGAATCATAAATAAAATGCTACTATCTGATTCAGAAGAAATATCTTTTGGCTCAAATTTTATATTCTGCTCATTCACAAGCCACCATATCGGACAACCTACATATTTTGCAATAGCAAGCTTTTGTTCATCAGAAGTTTCCACAACTGCTTTAAGACTGTTGAATCTTTGAGGAATAGCATTAAGTTTCTTTAGAACAGATTTTTTACTGCTAAGTCTCACAGACACATTTTCATCAAAATCAAGAAGTGAATCTATTGATACCTCAAAATAATCTGCGATTTTTTTTAATATTTCACCATTCGGAATTGTACCTTTCTTCCAGTTGTTTGCTGAACCAGATGATATTTCAAGTTCTTTAAGAACAGCATGAGGTTTCATTCCTTTTATTTCCGATAGATATTGAAACTTCTCCCAAAACATAGACGAATATTCTCCTTGATTTTTGTAGGATACGACAAAGATCGCATTTTAATGCAACTATTTTAAAATAGCCCCTTGACAATTGCGTTTAAACGCAATATAATCATAGATAGAGAAGGATAAATGCAACTTTTAATTGTATTCTAATTATCTTTAACAATATTATATCATATTCAAGTTTAAAATGCAATACTTTTCTCTAAAATTCACATATGGAAAGGAGTCAAAAATGAAAGGAAAAGGTGATATTCCAAATCTTCCGCCTGAATTTAACCCCATAATTCCACTTCGTGACGATTCACCACAAAGAGAATTTCCAATCAAGGCATTACCTCCAATTCTTCGTGAAATGGTAATCGGCATTGCTGAAACCACAGGCACAGATCCAGCAATGGCAGCAACTTCGATCTTATCAGCAATTAGCTATTGCTTTACAAGCAGGTATAGAATGCAGGGTAAAGCCGACCATTCAGAACCACCTATGATTTATAGTTTCATTATTGCTGAACCCTCAGAGCGAAAATCACCTGTTGTAAAGTTCATCAAAAAGCCATTTGTTGATTTTGAACTGAAATATAATCAAGAACACGCTGAGGAATTTCACAAAATTGAGGCGATGAAAAAGAAACTTCTTTTTGAAGCAGATAAGCTTGAAAAAGAGGGAAGCAAAGACGTTGATCAAATCGCAAAGCTGAAAACACAGGCAGAACAAATAGGTGACGTGGGCAAAAGACGAATTACTGTAGAGGATATTACTCCTGAATCGTTGATTCAGCTTATGGGAAGAAACCGCTCGTTGCTGATGATCTCAGATGAGGCTGGGATGCTTGGAAACTTTGCAGGGCGATATTCCAACAACAGTATGCCGAATATGGATATGATTCTGAAAGCGTGGAGCGGTGAAAGTTTCTTCTGTGACAGAGCAACAAAAGAAACCATACAGATACCCACTCCATGTCTGTCAATCAGTCTTGCAGGACAGCCATATTTATGGGACAACATGGTTTCCAATCCTATATTCCGAAACAGTGGACTTCTTGCAAGATTTTTCTACTGTTTCCCCAAAAGCAAAGTCGGCACAAGACGATATGATTCCAAAGCAATTGCCACTGCCGTAGTTGACAGTTACAACAAGCTGATCGATATTCTTCTCACAAGAAAATTCAATGCAGGAGATACAGAAGAAAAATTTCTGAAATTTGATGAAACTGCACAGCAAAATTTCATTGATTACTACAACCAATATATCGAAAAAATTCAGCTGACAGACTTTTCAAACTGCAAAGACTGGGGCGGTAAATACCACGGGCAGATACTTCGCCTGTGTTGTGTCATTCATTGTGTAAAGTGTGTATTGAAAAATGAAAATCCTGAAAACGTTCTTGTCGGTGCAGATACACTTTGCAATGCAATCGATATTGCAGATTACTACAAAGAACAGGCAATCTACGCATTCAGCATCGGTGGAGTAGATCAGGAAATTCTGAAAGCAGAAAAGGCTCTGGAAATCATCAGGGCAAAACAGATTAAAGAAGGTTTTCAATCAGCATTGTTGAAGAAGTGTCGCAATAAAATTTTTGCGGAATCTGATGATTTTTACAAAGCGTTGAAACTGCTTGAAGAATACGGTTACGTTGCTCTTGATGAGAGAGAAACCGGTAACCACAAATCAGCGGTTTATGTTTATGTCAATCCGAAAGTATTTGAAAAACCGTCTGATGATCGCTGACTTTGTCAGCAAAAAGCCCTCGGCAGAGCGCCTGTATATGTGATAGACCTGTTCAAGGGCTGTCATATATACTATGGCGTTACAATAGGCATAGCCTGTTGTAAATCGGTGCTTCGCACCGTGGTTGCCGCAATCCTCAGATTATTCGGCAACGCAAGTTTTGAGAAAGGAGGCATGGAGGAATAACGCTTTTTCAAAAGAGTTTCCCACCAGATATAGATGAAAGAAAAACGCATTTCATTTTGTCAGGGCAAAGGATCGCTGACGCACAATAACCGCTTATTTATTGCAGATAACGTAGACCGCAGCCACATAAAAGATAATATTACATTTATCAGGGAAGACATTGGCTATGTGTATGAGCATCTGTTTGCGGAATCAACCAGACGATACAACGCCCGACAAAAACGAAACGACAGAAAAATCCATTGTAGCTACTATGAATTCCTGTTCCATCGAAAACCTACTAATTCCGTTGTAACAGCTGCCGACAAACGCAAAAGCTTCTATGAAGATGTCGTGCAGATCGGCAGAAAAGAAGATTCCGGAGTGGATACAGAAGATGCACAGCTTGTAGCATCGTGTCTGAAAGAGTATATGGCAGGATATCAGCAGCGTAATCCAAATTTCGTAGTATTCAACGCTGTGCTTCATATGGACGAAGCCACACCTCACTTACATATTGACTATATTCCTGTTGGTCATTACAAGCGTGGACAGGATACACAAAACGGCATTGCTCAAGCCTTAAAAGAAATGGGATTCGGAAGTGGAAAAGATGCAATTGCACGTTGGAGAAAATCAGAAATTGAAGTACTGAATCAAATCTGTCTTGCACACGGTATTAGGCCCTTGGAACCTGAAAAGTCAAGAGGTTCTATGTCAGTTAAGGAATATAAAAAAGCAAGGCAAGAAGCAGATAAGCTTAAAGCTGAAAATGTCCAACTCAAAAGCGAAAATGAGGGTATTTCTCGTGAACTTGCTACAACAAAAGCAATGCTTGAAAAGGCAACTAAGAAAAAGGTTCAGCTTGTTGATATTGGGAACATTGTGGTTAAGCCGACCATTTTTGGAAACAAGGTTACCCTTGATAAAAATGATTATGACAAACTTCAAACTCTTGCTGAAAAAGAAGTGGTCAGCGTAAAACAAACCAGAAAACTTACTGCGACTAATCAGCAACTCAGCAAAGAAAATATGGAATTGAAAAGTACAATAAACCAGCAAGCAGCTGAACTTGCCGAATATAAGAAACCTGCAACAATATCAGTCAAAGCACTTATGAAAAGTGCAAAGGAGACCTCTGAAAAGGAGAGGTTAAAATCTGACTTGCAAAAAGCGAAATCATTCATTTCAGCTAATGGACTTACAGAAGAATTTCACAAATACAAATCAAACACAAAAAATCACGAATTAGAGTAAAGGAGATTTACTATGACACAGGAAAGAAAAAATGCAATCGTTGATGATATTATGGCACTCCTCATTCAGCTTACTGATGAGGAGACAACACAGGAAACAACCAGAAAGAAGCCTGTTGAGATGCTTACAATCAAAGAATGTACTCAAGTGATAAAGGGACTCAGCGAACACACTGTTCGTCAGCTGGTGGCACAGAACAAGGTCAAATACATTCGTACTGGTCAAGGCAAGCGTGGCAAAATCCTCATTAATAAAGAAGAACTTCTCAAAGTTTTTGAAGTCTGATGAACTGTTTTGAAAAAATACGAAATTGTCTTGACATACGGACAGTTGCAGAGCATTATGGAATTGAAATCAAGCGTAATAACACTTGTCTCTGTCCGTTTCATGATGATCATCACCCCTCTGCACACATATACCCGAATGCATTCCATTGCTTTACCTGTAATGTGCATTATGACATTTTAGGTTTTGTTATGAAATTGTTCGGACTATCTGCTATTGATGCTGTCAAAAAGCTGAATGATGATTTTAACCTCGGTATCAGCTTCGGACATAAAAAAGAGTATCATAAACCAAAATATTCAGAAGCTGCTGAGATTCGGGAGATTAAGCGAAAGAAACGTGAACGCTTTGAAAAATGGGAACAGGAAGCATATCAGACGATACACGATTATCTATGGTTTATGCGTGACTGGTTTGAGAAATACAAACCGTCACCTGATGATACATATATAGATGAGCGTTTTCACATTGCGAATGTTGAATATCGCCATGCTGAGGAATTTTCGCTCGGTTGGATTCAGCAATTTTCAAATGAAGAAAAGGTTGAATGGAAGTGGGTAGTTGATAAGATGAAAAGATTTCTTGATGAATATAAAAAGGAAGAAAAGCCACAAAGTACAGAAAGTTCAGAGACATATATTAAGGTTTCAAGGGCAAAATCACCAGACAGTATTCCTGTTAATTGGTGATAATCACAAGAAGGTACAGGAAACCCACAAAGTCCAAGGACAAAAACTATAATATTTCAGGAGGTAACATACAGCACTATGGCTGCAATCGATAAACGTGGAAATACATTCAGAATCAGAGTTTTCGTTGGTACTGATACGAATGGCAAGAAGATTATGAAGTCCACAACATTCACTCCGCCGACAGACACAACGCCGAAAAGGGCTGAGAAACTTGCTCAGGAGTTCGCCTTTGAGTTTGAACGTCAATGCAAAGGATATATCAGTTTCAATGAAAATATGAGATTTTCAGAGCTTGCAGATTGGTATTTCACCAACTTTGCACCGGTAGAATTAAAAGCATCGACCGTTTACACTTATACCGGACAGTATAAGAAGCATATCAAACCTGTTCTCGGCAACATGAAATTAAAAGATATTACAACGCCGAAACTGACACAGGTAATGCAGTCATACAATTTAAATCCTGCGACTGTCAGAAAATTGTATGTCATTATTCAGTCTATTTTCAAACGTGGTATGGAGCAAGGATTTATGCGTGATAACCCTTGCCATAATGTTATTCTTCCAAAGAATAAGGAACAGCACAAAGTTATGGCTCTTACAGAAGATGAATTGAAACGCTTTGTGAAAATGCTTGACGAAAAGCCATGCGACGAGGATGTTAAGCGTATTATCAGAGTGCTGCTTTATACGGGAATGCGTTCGGGAGAGTGCTTTGCACTACGCTGGGAAGATGTTGACTTTGAGAATATGTCAATTTCAATCAAGCATACCCTGAATGATATAGGCGGAAAGCATGAATTGACACCGCCAAAGACGAAAAAGAGTATCCGAACAATCGGTATGAGTAAAACTGTTGCTGATATATTTCAAGAACAGAAAAAGTACACCGATGATCTGAAAATTGCTCTTGGTGATAGTTATGCACATCCAGAAATGGTATTTCCATCAGCAAACGGCAATTATCGTGACAGAAGTTCTGTTTTGACTTCGCTGAAACGCTTTACCAAAGGCACAGAATTTGAGCATATGACGTTACACAAGTTAAGACATTGCAATGCTACTATGCTTTTGAATATGGGCGTAGATCTCAAAATCATCAGTGACCATTTAGGGCATTGTGACATCAATGTCACAGCTGATATTTATGCTGATGTGCTTAGCAGTACACGAAAAGTGTTGGCAGATTCTATTGAGAAAAAGCTAACTGAATAAAGAACAGAAATTACAGCAACATAAAAAAATCGCTCTGCAAAACACAGAGCGATTTTAAAATACTTTTTAGTTGTCCAGAAGTTGTCCAAATGGACTTCTGAAACAAAAGAAATAACGCAATATCGATAAAAAATCGATGTTTCCTTATCTCTTTGAGAACTGAGGAGCACGACGAGCTGCCTTAAGACCATATTTCTTTCTTTCCTTCATACGTGGGTCACGAGTGAGGAAACCAGCCTTTTTAAGTTCCGGACGGAGTTCAGCATTGTATTCAAGAAGTGCTCTTGAAAGGCCATGTCTGATAGCACCAGCCTGTCCTGTAACACCGCCACCGCATACTGTGCAAACGATGTCGAACTTGTCAAGATTATCAGTAAGAGCGAGAGGCTGACGAACTATAAGCTTGAGAGTTTCAAGACCAAAATAGTTATCAATATCTCTGCCGTTGATAGTAACATTACCGTTTCCGGGATAGAGTCTTACTCTTGCTACGGAGTGCTTTCTTCTGCCTGTTCCGTAAAAATATTTTACCTTTGATTCGTACATTTTAAGATAGCCCTCCTTATATTATAATTCATAAGCAACAGGCTTCTGACCTGCATGCTTGTGTTCTGAACCCTTATAGGTTCTGAGTCTTTTAAGCTGTTCTCTGCCCTGAGTTGTGTTAGGGAGCATACCGTTTACAGCAATCATCATAGCCTTATCAGCTTCGTTAGCCATCATATCCTTGTATGACTTGGACTTAAGACCGCCAATCCAGCCTGTGTGCCAGTAGAATTTCTTATTTTCGAGTTTCTTTCCTGTAAGGATAGCCTTATCACAGTTAATGATTATAACATGGTCACCGCAATCAACATGAGGAATATAAGTAGGCTTGTGCTTGCCTCTGAGGATATGAGCAGCCTTTGCAGCAACACGTCCGAGTGGCTTGCCTTCAGCGTCTATTATATACCATTTACGGCTTACTTCATTTGCCTTTGGCATAGTAGTTGACATAGTTTAAAACCTCCGTATAAAAATATTCTGTCAAGCGGAAATCCGCCTGAAATCCGAATTTCCTGACAATGCAAGAGTTATTATAGCATATACTTTTTAAGATGTCAAGAAAAAAATTCCGGATTTTTTAATTTATATCCCGTTAACGCTCTTTATCTCTCCTTTTTTCTCTTATTCTCTCACTTTCTCAGCTTTCATTTCAAAAAAGGGGACTGTTTAAAAACAGTCCCCTGATTATAATTTTATTCCAGACTTTCAAGATTTCCTGAAATATACTGCTGAATCATAAGAGCATCATTTGCGGTCAGACCGTCACCGGAATTATAAACATCACCATTTATAATTTTTTGGTCAGAGTTGAATTTATTTTTTTCGGAATTGCCTACAAAAGCAGTTATTGCAACTACATCGGATATATCAACTTCTCCGTCACCGTTTACATCACCTTTTATAGATGCTGTATAGAGATTTTCAATTGATTTTCCTGCACCTAAGTAATCATTATTCATTGATGTAGCAACTATAAAAATGGGTTCTGCTGATTTTATATCAGTATCATTCAAGATAGATTTCAGAACATCAAATGTATTTATATCATTTGTACCAAAATCAAAACATTCAAGATTTTCATTCCATTTCAGAGAAGGATATTTTGTTTCAAATTCCTCATGTGTCAAATCGCTGTCAATATGTACTCCGGAAACACTACACAATGTATTTTCAGCAATTGCATTACGATAATCAATTGAAACAACATTTTCATATTTATTCATAGCACTTAAAATATTTTCACTTTTGCAAGGTGAAAACATATCAATCATATACATATTTTCATCAAGTTGTATAAATCTGCCACTTACACTGATATTTCCTAATTCTGCTGATATTTTTTCAAAAACATCTTCCTGACTCAAAGAAGTTCCTTTTTTTACTGTAACACAAAGTTCTTTTGATTCAGCATACTGACAGCAAGAATCATCAGAATTTAAAATCATAATCATTTTCTTTTTACTTCCATCATCATATGGGAAAACAAGAACATCATTGGGTGAAAAAGAATTTTCAACATCTTCAAGAGTTCCCAGTTTATCTGCAAACAAAGCTTTTGCTGAAGAAATCATCGGAACACTTGAAACAGCTGTGATTGTAAAAGCTGACAACAACGCTAAAATTCTGCTTTTTTTCATAAAAAACGACCTCCTCATTTTACTTTACAATTATTATTTGAATAATAAAATTTTAATAAATCAGATGTTATTTTTACTTCATAATTTGAGTTTATATAACTATTATATCACAATATTTTATAAAAGTCTATCATCAATATAAACAATCTTTTTATCATTTTTATGTTAATTATTACAAAATTTACCATTAAGCATTTTAAAAAAAGCAGGCATTTTATTGCCTGCTTTTCAATATATTATTTATTGTTCTTTGAAAAAAGTATTCTTATGGAATTAAGAACAAGAAGCATAGCCGTTCCTGAATCTGCAAAAACTGCAAACCACATATTTGCAATTCCAAAAAGTCCGAGAACAAGAACTGCAAGTTTTATTGCAAGTGCAAAAATTATATTCTGCTTTGTAATAACAGCCGTCTTGTCTGCAATTTCCTTTGCGATAACAGCAGACTGCAAATCAGATTTCATAAATATAACATCAGCCGATTCAACAGCAAGGTCAGAACCACTCTGCATAGCTCCGCCGACATCAGCACCGGCAAGAACAGGGGCATCATTTATTCCGTCACCTATAAACATTACATTTCCGTAATTCTTTCTGATTTCCTGAACCTTTTCGAGCTTTTCAGCAGGAAGAAGTTCACTGTATACCTTATCAATTCCGACCTTTTCAGCAGTAATCTTTCCGTTCTGAGCCTTGTCGCCTGTGAGCATAAATGTTTTTATTCCCATATCCCTGAAATTTTTTACAGCCTGTGCTGAATTTTCCTTTATGCTGTCGGATACAAGTATATATCCGCAAAGCTTTCCGTTATATGCAGTATATACCACACTTCCGAAATTTTCGGGCTTTATGTCAATGGATATTCCATACTTGTTCATAAGTTTTTCATTTCCGCAGAGAATATTTCCTGCCTTGATTCCCATTCCAACAATTTCTTCAGCTTTTCCGACATCTGAAAGAGGTATGTTATTTTCATGACAGTAATTTGAAATACTTACTGCAACAGGGTGTGTTGACAGACTTTCAACACTTCCGCAGAGTGCAAGAAGCTGTTTTTCTGAAATTTCACCGCAGGATTTACATTCTGTAACAGTAAATACACCCTTTGTAACTGTTCCTGTTTTATCAAATGCAACAGCTTTTACCTTGTTGAGCATTTCAAGAGAATTTCCGCCTTTAAAAAGTATACCGTTTCTTGATGCTCTGCCTATTCCGGAAAAATATGCAAGCGGTACACTTAAAACCAATGCACATGGACAGCTTATTACTAAAAATGTAAGAGCTGTATATACCCAGTAACTCCAGTTACCTGTAATCAATGACGGTACAATTGCTGTAATAACTGCAAGTGATATTACAACAGGAGTATAAACCTTTGAAAAACGTGTTATAAATCTGTCAATTTTAGGTTTTGAATCAGTAGCATTTTCAATAGCTTCCGCAATTTTTGAAAGCATTGAATTTTCGGCTGTCTGAGTAGCCTCAATTTCAACAGCGGATTTCATATTTATATATCCTGAAACGACTTTATCCCCTGCTTTAACTGATATTGGTACAGGTTCGCCGTTTATTGCAGATGTATCAAAAAGTGTTTCGCCTGATTTGATTATTCCGTCAACAGAAATTCTTTCACCGGCTTTTACTCTTATAATATCACCGATTTTTATTTCATCAGTATCAACACTGACAAATTCACCGTTTCTCAGAACTTCGGATTTTTCAACTTTAAGGTCAACGGCTGATGAAATTTCCTTACGGCTTTTCTCAACTGCATAATGTTCAAAAATACTTCCTATATTAAAGAACAATACAACTCCGACAGCCTCTGAATAGTTGCCAAGACATATTGCACCGACTGTTGCAACAGTCATAAGAAAGTTTTCATCAAAGAGATTTCCTCTGAATATATTTTTAAATGCAGATATTATTATTTTATATCCAAGAACAACATATGATGCAAGGTAGAAAATTGTTGAAAAAATTTCATTGCTTAAAGCATGATGAACTATAAATGCACATACAAACAGAACAATTCCGATAACAAGAGGAGCTATGCCTGCCTGTTCATCGTGGTGATGATGAGATTCATCATGTTCATGTTCGTGTTCATCATGGTCTGCTGAAATTATAACACCGTTTTCTATGCGGTCACATATATCCTGCATTGCCTTTTCAGTATCAGGAGTTATATTTCCTGTTACCTTTAATTTTCTCTGCGGGAAATTAAGAACAGCATTTTCAACATCACTAAGAGCATTAATAGCTTCTTCAATTTTTCCTCCGCAGTGAGCACATTCAAGATTTTCTACTGCATAAACCTTTTTCATAAAAACCGCCCTTTCATATGAATATTTGTTCATATGTTTATAATATCATATTTTCATACGTTTGTCAATACCTTTTCTGAATTTTTTTCAAAAAAAATCCGGACATTAAAATCTGTCCGGATTTTCTGATTATTCTGAAAGAATTTTTTCTATTTTTGATATTTCATCATCGCTGAACGAAAGATGTTTTATACTTTCAGCATTTTCTTTTATCTGTGAAGGACGGCTTGCACCTATAAGAACAGTTGTAACGCTCTTGTTGTGAAGAACCCATGATAATGCCATTTGTGCAAGAGTCTGTCCCCTTGAAATTGCCACATTATTAAGAACCTTTATTTTTGAAATCAGCTTTTCATCAAGCATATCACCTATATTTGTATCATTTCTGCCTATTCTGGAATCCTTTGGAATACCGTTTATATATTTTCCCGTAAGCATACCCTGATATAATGGTGAAAAAACTGATATTCCAACACCGTTTTCAGATGCCCATTTGTCAAGTCCGTCATCTTCAATCCACCTGTTAAGCATAGAATATGACGGCTGATTTATTATAAACGGTGTTTTGAGTTCACGGAATATTTTTGTAATTTCTTCGGACTGCTTTTTATTATAGTTTGAAATGCCGACATACAAGGCTTTTCCCTGCTTTACTGCATTGTCAAGAGCGAGTGCAGTTTCTTCAACAGGAGTGTAAGGGTCAGGGACATGATGATAAAATATATCAACATACTCAAGGTTCATTCTTTTAAGACTCTGGTCAAGAGATGCTGTGAGATATTTCCTTGAACCGTTTCTGTCACCATAAACGCCCTCCCACATTTCATAGCCTGCTTTTGTAGATATACATATCTCATCACGGTATTTTTTCATACCATTATCAAGAACTCGTCCGAAATTTTCCTCTGCACTTCCGTTAGGATTTCCGTAATTGTTTGCGAGGTCAAAATGAACTATTCCGAGGTCAAAAGCAGTATGAACCATTTCTTCAATATTGGAAAATGAATTTTCATATCCGAAATTTTTCCAGAATCCAAGTGATATTGCAGAAAGCTTTAATCCGCTTTTACCGCATCTGTTGTAAATCATATTTTCATAGCGTTTTTCATTTGGAATATACATTATTTTCTCTCCTTACTAAAAACCGGTTTGAATAATTTTGAAGGCCTGTGACCTGCACCTGCTTCTATTTCTCCTGTTTCCTGAACATACGGTGATATTTTACGGCGGAAATTTGCCATAAGCAATGGTGTATCGAGTATTGATTCATAAACCTGCTGGAGCTGTGTAAGCGTAAAGGATTCAGGAAGAAGTCTGAAAGCCGGATAAGGATAAACAAGACTGTTTCTTAACTGAATAATTGCCCTTGCTATTATTTCCGCATGGTCAAAAGCTATGCAATTATTTTCAATAGTTTCAATTTTTACTGCCTCATTATAAAGTTCAGTATTTCCGGAAACATGAAAAACTACCCTGTAATATTTTCCCTCATCGGAAAAAAGTTCAAGAATACTTTCTTCACCATAAGTAAATTTAACATCATACCATGAGGCATTTTCTTCTGTCAAAGCTGTCTGACTGCTTTCAACCAGTGTCCAGTAAGCACATGATATAATCCAGCCTCTCGGGTCACGTCCCATTGCAGAAGAATTATATAAAAGCGATATGGGAACATCTTTAACACCTGTTTTCTCATAAAGCTTGCGTTTTGCAGTCTGTTCGATTGTTTCGGTTCTTACAGTAAATCCACCGGGGAGTGAAAGAAAATCCTTATAAGGTTCGTCCTTTCTTTTTATCATAAGCACAGAAAATTTCATTTCAGACAAATGGCGGTAACTTTCACTTGGATTTTTTCTTATTGTAAATACAGCAATATCTGTTGCAACTGACGGTCTGTCATAATCGTCTATATTATAATTCTCTGGTAAGTTTATCAAAATATATCACCTCTACGATATTATCCTATAAAGGATAACAAATGTCAAGCAAATATATACTTTTTTGTATATTTTAGATATTTATTATATTGTAAATTAGTGATTAGTTACAAAAATATAAAATATGCTTGACAAACAGGAATAATTATATTATAATAATAATATCAAAAAGATATTATTAAGAGGGCGATTAAGATGAACAGTAAAGAAATCCTGAAATGCCGTTCCTGTACTGAACTTTTTCCCGATAATCCGCAGGAAGCAGAAAAAATCTATATTTCACTTATGAAAAGATTTCACCCTGATATATGTTCTGAACCTTTCTGTAATGAAGTATCTGCTCTGGTCAACAATCTTTATCACAGATTCAAAACTGAAATAAAATATTCCAGCCACACTGACTACGGTTTCAGATATATACGGGAATATGAACGTGAGGACGGAAAAATTTACTTTTCAGATGATTATGTTTATTTCATTCCTGAAAGTGAACTTAATGATATTATGTATCCTGCTTTTAAATCCCTTACAGCAGGAATAAATCCGAAAGTTCTTGAACAGGCTGAAACATTTTTGCCAAAGCCGGAATTTAATAATACTTTTTTAAGAATGAAAACCGAAAAGGGAGAATTTCCGCTTGATGAGGTTCTGGATTTTTTCGGAAAAGATATTGACCCACGCCACTGTGCATGGATTATAAGCCGTCTGCTCGGAATATGCTGTTTTGCAAAACTGGGCGGAATTGTATGGAATTGTCTTTCATCTGATAATCTGCTTATAAATCCTGAAATGCACACTCTGCGGATAATCGGTGGCTGGTGGTTTTCAGCAAAAGAGGGTTCAAAGATGACAGGAGTGCAAAGCGAAATATATAATATTATGCCTCCCTCCTGCCGTACGGACGGAATAGCCCGTTCAATCACTGACCTTGAATGTGTAAAAGCAATATGCAGAAAAATTTTTCCGAAAAATTCACCTGCACCTATGCTCGAATTTGCGGAAAAATCCTGTATGTCAGATTCATTCAGTGAAATGGAATACTGGGAAAAGACAATCATAAAATCTTTCGGAGGAAGATTTTTCACCGAAATGAAAATTTGTATCAAAGATATTTATAACTGATTTTTAAGGAGGAATTTTTATGGGTTGCGGAAGCTGGAGTTCAAATGACTGGAAAAGCTATTCTTCTTCAAGAATAAGCGGAAGAAGTACATCAGAAATTTATAGTTCAAAAAATTTAAAAACCGAATATAATCCAAAGGGCGTTAAAGTTCGTGAGAGCAGAGATAATCCCGAACACCCCGAATCCACACCAATTATAATTGGTCTTGATGTTACGGGTTCTATGAGCCGTATTCTTAATATTACTGCTCAGAAACTTGGTGATATGGTTAAGGAAATTCTTGACCGCAGACCTGTTTCAGACCCTCAGATTTTATTCTCTGCAATAGGTGACTCAACATGCGATTCAGCACCTTTACAGATTACACAGTTTGAATCTGATATAAGAATTGCAAGTCAGCTTACTGAATTATGGTTTGAAATGGGCGGAGGCGGAAACAATTTTGAAAGCTATCCGCTTGCATGGTATTTCGCATCAAACCACACTTCTACTGATGCATGGGAAAAACGTGGCAAAAAGGGATTTTTATTCACTATGGGCGATGACTGTTTCCCCGAAAAACTTACAGTTGAGGAAATAAAGAGAATTTTTGATGATGATATTTCAGAGGATATTTCTGTTGAGGCTTTATACGCACAGGTATGCCGTAAATATGAAGTTTTTCATCTTATGCTTGAGGACGGCGGAAGTGCAAGAAGAATGAAACCTGAAAAATGGCGTGAACTTATGGGTGAAAGGGCAGTTTCAGTTTCAAGCTGTGAATGTATACCCGAAATTATAGTATCACTTATTGAAACAACCTGCGGACGTGATGCAGAAGAAGTCATATCTTCATGGGATAAAAGCACTCAGATTGCTGTAAGAAATGCTGTCGGAACACTTCAGACTCAGAAGAAAAAAGGTTTTTTCAGCAAATTTATAAAATTTTAAGGAGATAATTTCATTATGAAACATGCTTTTGCCGTTATCGGTGCGAATTTCGGAGATGAGGGAAAGGGACTTATGACTGATTATTTTTGCAGTCAGAATAAAAAATCCCTTAACATAAGATTTAACGGAGGAGCTCAGGCAGGTCACACTGTTGTGACTCCGGACGGCAAAAGACATGTATTTTCCCACATAGGTTCGGGAACATTCAGCGGTGCAGATACATATCTTTCAGAATTTTTCACTATAAATCCTATTATGTTCATGAAAGAACATTCCATAATTCCTGAATGTGAAATTTATATATCAGAAAAAGCCTGTGTATCACTGCCATGTGATATGATGATTAATCAGTTTGCGGAAAATTCAAGAGGCAAAAAAAGACATGGCAGTTGCGGTTTCGGGATATATGAAACGAAATTAAGAAACGACTTTTTAAGAATTGATTTTGGCAATAGTTTTTCTGAAAATCAGCTCTGCGAAAAAATCAGGTATATTAATAGTGTATATGTTCCGGAACGTCTTAAAAATCTTGGATTTGATAAAATTCCGAATGAACTTTCCGAACTTCTTTATGATGATAATATTACTGCAAATTTCGTTGATGATTTTTTCAGAATGAAAAGAATAGCCCATACCTGTGATGACAGCATACTTGAAAGATATAATAATGCTGTATTTGAGGGAGCTCAGGGACTTCTTCTTGACTGCGACAGAATGGAATATTTTCCGAATCTCACTCCTTCAAATACGGGAATGAAAAATGTCCGCACAATTTTAAATCAGTTTTCTGATACAGAAACAGAAATATGCTATGTGACACGTTCATATTTTACACGTCATGGTGCAGGAAAATTCAATACTGAAAGTTATGAAATTTCATCTGAATATAATCTGCATGACAAAACAAATCAGACTAATCAGTATCAGGGAAATTTCAGATACGGATTTTTTGATACTGATGAATTTTTAAAATCCATAAATCTTGAAAGAAAGTTTCTTACTGAAAATGACTGTATTTCCTTATGTGTAACTCATCTTGATGAAACAGGTGAAATCATATGCAAAGACAAAAAAATCTCTCCGCATAATATTGCGGAGAGTATAAAATCTGAAAAACTTTACTGTTCTTATGGTGAAACAAGAGAAAACATAAAATAAAAAAGCGGGCTTGATGCCCGTTTTTTTTATGCTATACTTTGCTGATTTTCATTTTTTTCGGAAACTTTCTCATCAGGAAAGCTCACCTTTTCAATATCTGCACCGAGGTCACGCAGTTTCTTTTCCATACAGTCATAACCACGTTCAATATGGTAAATATCTTCAATTTCAGTTACACCTTCCGCAGCAAGTCCTGCAATTATAAGTGCTGCACCTGCTCTGAGGTCACATGCTTTTACAGGAGCTCCTGTGAGATGTCCTGTACCTTCAATAACTGCAACTTTTCCGTCAACAGATATATCCGCACCCATTCTGCGAAGTTCATCAACATATCTGAAACGTTGTTCCCATACACCTTCTGTAACAATACTTGTACCCTCTGCGAGAGTAAGAAGTGTAGCAATCTGAGGTTGCATATCAGTAGGGAATCCGGGGTGAGGAGTTGTTTTGACGCTTGCCTTTACAAGAGGCCCGTCAACATAAACTCTTACGCTGTCATCTCCCTGTTCAACAGTAACACCGATTTTTTCAAGTTTTTTCGTTATTGATTCAAGGTGTTTGGGAATAATGTTTTTAATAAGTACATTGCCGTTTGTAGCTGCCGCTGCAATCATAAAAGTTCCTGCTTCAATCTGGTCGGGAATAACAGTGTATGTTGTACCTTTAAGATATTTTACTCCCTTAATCTTGATTACATCTGTACCTGCTCCCATAATATTTGCACCCATAGAATTGAGAAAATTTGCGAGGTCAACTATATGAGGTTCTTTAGCAGCATTTTCTATGACAGTAAGACCTTCTGCCCTTACTGCTGCGAGAATTGCATTCATGGTTGCACCGACAGTTACAACGTCAAAGAATATCTGACCGCCTGTAAGCTTATCGCATTTAAGGTCAATCATTCCCTGACTTATTGTATAATCTGCACCGAGTACAGAAAAGGCTTTAAGATGCTGGTCAATAGGTCTGTCGCCAAGTGGACAGCCTCCGGGCATAGAAACTCTTGCCTTGTGGTATTTTCCCAGCAAAGCTCCGAGAAAATAATATGATGCTCTCATTTTTCTTGCAGGTTCATATGAAACACAGCATCTTTTTATATTAGTCGCATCGATTCTGTATGATGTTCTTGAAAGAGGTGTGATTTCAGCACCCATTTCCTTCATTATTCTAAGCATTATATTAACATCGCTTATAGAAGGAACGTTATTTATGACACATGGTTCATCTGAAAGTATTACAGCAGGAAGAATTGCCACAGCGGAGTTTTTTGCTCCGCTTATAACGACTTCTCCGCTCAGACGGTGACCGCCCCTTATAACAAATTTATCCAAAAACTTTCTCTCCTTATTTTCAGGAATTTATCAGTAAAATTCCTTTATTATCCCATCATTTCACTGTTCAGCATAATCGCTTATATACCATTTAAGCTCTCCGCCGTCATATTCAGCAACTTTTACTGACTCGATAACAACAGAGTCATAAGGCTTGTCATTTGCATCAGTAGAAACTTCCTGAATTTTATATACTACATCAAGGCCGTCAAAAACCTGACCGAATATAGTATAGCTTCCGTCAAGCCATGGAGCACCACCGATTGTTTTATAGAGTTCTTTAAAGGAATCGGAATATGAAGTTCCATAAGCCTGTTCCATCTGTGAAAGAGTATTGTCATCATACTTTTCACCGGTAACGATATAGAACTGACTGCCGTTAGTTGCAGTAGAACCGCTGTTTGCATAGGCAACAGCTCCGGAAACATGAGTAAGATACGGAGAAGCATCACCGGCTTCAAAGGTTATTCCGTCAGCCGGATTTCCGCCTGTACCGTTACCCTTAGGGTCACCGCCCTGAATCATAAAATTATTGATTACACGGTGGAAAATAAGTTCATCATAATAGCCTTGTTTTGCAAGCTCAACGAAGTTTTTAACACCTGTCGGAGCGAGGTCGGGAAAGAGCTTTATTTTTATATCGCCCATATCCTTGACAGTCATAATTATAATCTGCTCACCCTTTTCCGGAGCAGTAAAGTTCGCATATTCTCCTGCCTGCAAATCAGCAGATGAGGATTGTGAACCTGATGAATTATCTTTAAGTTCAACTTCTTTGCCACAGGCTGTCATAGAACAGGCAAGAAGTGAGATACAAAGAGCTGTTGTCAGAATCTTTTTTAACATATATATCCTCCATAAGTCAGATTTAATAAAAAGCATATACATTATTATAGCGAGTAATGATTATACTCTTAGTTATTATATATCATAAAAACCGATTTGTAAAGCGAAAAACGAACATTTTAATATAATAATGCCAATTTCAACAATAAACTGTATTTATGCATAATATTATTTTGTTGTTAGTGATGAATTTGATTCTGAATATTTCCCTATTTCGACAGAAAGAATCATTACATCTTCAACAGGAATTTTTGAGGTATCGTCATCACTCGGCTGTACTTCAAGATTTGTAAGTTTATCGATAACATCAAACCCTTCATATGTCTGTCCTATTACAGTAATCTGCTGTGAAAAATTCGGTATACCGCCATGTTCTATAAAGGCGTCAGGAATTTTTGTATCAGAAGAATAGCTGTACATCTGCTCTTTTACTTCATCAGTAAAATCTATTGAATTGATAACGCAGAAACGGCTTCCGCAGTAGTATGTTGCATCACTTTTAAGAAAATCCCAGAAACTTTTTTTGACAGTTGTATTCATAGAACATATAGCACCTTTAAAAGGCCAGAGATTCTGATTAAGCTCCATTTCAACAAGTTCTCTTGATTCATCATATCCTTCCGGAAGTGTACCGTCTTTAAGAGGAGAACCCATAGCTGTATATATTCCCTTTTCTGAATGGAATACATAGGTATTGTTATAATATCCGCTTTCAGCAAGTTCAATAAAGTTCTGAACAGCATTAGGGGAATACTGAGGATAAAGCACAGCCTTTATATCTCCGAGAGTAGTTTTTATTGTTGCAATGGTATCATTTTCCTTTGGTTCTTCAAACTGGACAAATTCTATTGAATCCATATCAAGCTCTATACGGGACTTACCAGAAAAATAATTTGTACATGCAACAAAGCACAAAGATATTATAAACAATATAAAAGAAAATAATACTGCTATTTTAAGACCTTTAACATTCTTCTTCATAAAAAACCTCACGCTGAAATAATTTTCATAATTATTATATCAAAATAAGATTATTTTGTCAATGAAAAAAAAGCAGGCAGAACCTGCTTTCTTTTTTTCAGACTGATTCAAGCATATATTTTCTGCTTAATTTTTGAACATTCTCATCAAATTCCTTATCATGATTAAGTTTAAGCTCCTGAATATATCCATGAGTATCAAAGCTTTCATGAGCAATTTCAATCATACAGATTGCAATATTTGAACAGTGGTCGGAAACTCTTTCGAGGTTTGTAAGAATATCTGCAAGAACGAATCCCATTTCAATGGTACATTCTTTTTTGCGGAGTCTTGAAACATGTCTTTTCTTCAGAAGATTCTGAAGATTGTCAACAACCTGTTCAAGAGGTTCAACTTCATAAGCTTTTTTAAGGTCATCATTTCTGAATGCATCAAGAGTGATGTCAAGAATATCGCTTATTGCATTCATCATAACTGAAAGTTCTTTCTTTGCAGATTCTGAAAAGCTGAGATTCTTGCTCTGTATTTCCTTTGCGGATTCAAGAATATTAACTGAATGGTCACTTATACGTTCGAGGTCACCGATAATTCTGAGCAGTTTTGAAACATCTCTGCTGTCTGAATCCGATAAGCCAATTGCTCCGAGCTTTACAAGATATGAACCGAGTTCATCTTCATATTTATCAACAGTATTTTCATCTTTTAAAATCTGTTCTGCCTTTTTATCATCATAATCAAAGATAATATTCATTGAATTTTTAAGGCTCTGCATTGATATTTCAGCCATATCAAGTGCAATGTTATCGCATCTTTCAACGGCAACAGCAGGAGTTGAAAAAAGTCTTTCATCGAGAAGTGATACTTTATCTTTATCCTCCTCATTATCCTTGATAATAACATATGAAAGTTTTTCAAGCTGTCTTGTAAACGGCATAAGAAGTGTAAGTGCAAATATCTTGAATACTGTATGAACAATTGCAATTCCGAGAGGGCTTGCCTTATCATTCACAAATGAAAATCCTATTATTGTATAAAGCAGATAATAAACAGTAAGGCATATAACAGCACTTATAAGGTTAAAGCTGAGATGTATTACCGCTGCACGTTTTGCATTTTTGCTTGCACCGATGGAAGAAATCAATGCACTTACGCAAGTACCGATATTCTGTCCCATTACAATCGGAATAGCCGTTCCATAAGTAACACTTCCCGTAAGAGTGAGTGCCTGAAGAATACCGACTGATGCTGATGATGACTGAACTATTGCAGTAAATACAGTTCCGACAATAAGACCAAGTATCGGATTTGAGAAAAGAAGGAGTACCTGCTGGAATTTTTCGGATTCTGCAAGAGGCTCAACAGCTCCTGACATCGTTTCCATACCAAACATAAGAACAGCAAAACCTATGAGAATATATGCTGTATCATGCTTGCTTTTATCCTTTATAAACATTACCATTACTATGCCTATAAAAGCAAGCAAAGGGGTAAATGAAGAAGGCTTTAAAATCTGAACCCAGAATGATTCGCCTTCAATTCCTGTAAGGCTGAGAAGCCATGATGTTACAGAAGTACCGAGGTTTGCACCCATAATTACTCCGACAGCCTGATGAAGATTCATAATTCCGGAGTTTACAAAACCAACAACCATTACAGTAGTAGCAGATGACGACTGTATAATAGCCGTAACAACAAGTCCGAGAAGAAATCCTTTAAATGTGTTTGATGTAAGGTTTGCAAGTATTGACTTCAGTTTGCTGCCCGCTTTTCTTTCAAGGGCATCACCCATGATATTCATTCCATAGAGGAAAAAGGCAAGGCCTCCGAGCAGGGTAAATACGTTAAAAATACTCATTTAAAATACTCCCATCATTTCTTTTTATTTTTCACTCTATGATTATATAACATCATTGTAAAACCAAAGTGCTGATTCTGTAAAATTCGTGTAAAATTGAGCTTTTAGTAAATTTTAACAAAAAATCAGCAAATCAAGGCAGACAAACAGTTATTTCAGTACCTTCACCGAGCTTGCTTTTAAGCTGTACAGTACCGCTGTGATAAGCAACAATATGCTTTACAATCGAAAGTCCAAGACCTGTTCCGCCCGTCTGACGTGAATGACTTTTATCGACACGATAAAATCTTTCAAAAATTCTTTCAGTGTCACTTTCAGGAATACCTATTCCGTTATCCTTTACAATGATTACATTTTTCCCGTCACGAAAATTTACGCTTACTTTAACATAACCGCCCTTTTTGTTATACTTTATCGAATTATCTATAAGATTTGTGAAAAGTTCTCTTATATAGCTTTCATTGCACATACAGCAAAGATTTTCGTCACCTTCAAAGATAATGCTTACATCTGCATTCTTAGCTTTTTCTGAAAGAATTTCAGCGGTTTCCCTTGCAGTATCCATAAGATTTACGCTTGAAGTAACTACTTCATTATTTTCATCAAGTTCCGAAAGTCTTATTATATCATTAATAAGGAATAACAATCTCTGGCTTTCCTGCTGTATACGTGAACCGTATTTTTTTATATCCTCTGTATCAGTAATCATACCGCTTCCGAAAAGTTCTCCGAATCCTCTTATAGTTGTGAGAGGAGTTTTAAGCTCATGTGATACATTCGCTGAAAATTCACGCCTTAACTTTTCGGCATCAAATTTCTGGCTTACATCAGTGAATATAATTATTATACAGTCATTACTTGATATTTTAACTCTGTTTGCATAAGCATAAAGTTTTCTGCCGTTTTCAAGAGTAATATCCTGTATTGTACGGCTTTTTTCGTTATCAGAAAGAAATCCGATAAGTTCCTTGCAGTCCGTTAATTTTGAAATATGAGTCATTCCTGATACATATTCCTTATCAGTAAAAATATTCACAGCACTTTTATTGATATTTATAATATATCCGTTTTCATCAAGAATAACCATTCCTTCTATCATATTTTCAAATATAAGTGCAATTTTTTCACTTTCGTTACGCCATCTTCCTTTATATTTGTCAACTTTTCTGTTAAGACCTGAAACCGTATCAGCTATTGACTGAAATTCACTGTATTCCGTTTCAATTTCAGAATCTTCTCCGCTGTTGAATTTTTCAATCTGTCCGGCAAAGTTTTTAAAGGATTTTATTATTCCCTTTGAAAGCATATTTGTAATAAAAAGTGTTATTCCAAAACTTATAATAAGTGAAACAAAAATAAAAATAAGTTTCATATAAAATTTTTCAGGGAAAAAAATATCAGAAATTGTATCGAACACAGCAAATACAATTACTGATATAAATGCAACAAGCATCATATTTCTGTAAAGTTTCTTTTTCATACTATCTTATATCCATATCCTCTGACAGTCATTACAATATCACTGCAACCTGCTGTTTCAAGTTTCTGACGAAGTGTTTTTATATGGGCATCAACAGTACGGCTTTCACCCTCATAATCAAATCCCCATACATTAATCATAAGCTTTTCACGGGAAATAGCCTTTCCTCTGTGGCGTCCGAGATAGCTTAAAAGTTCAAATTCCTTGTATGTAAGAGTTACCTCATTTTTATCATAGAATACAGTTCTTTTCTGCATATCTATTATAAGCCTGTCTATTTTTATAATCTGTGAAATATTTTCATTTGAACCCGAACGTCTTAAAACAGCTTTTATTCTTGAAAGAAGTTCCATTATTCCGAAAGGTTTCGTTATATAGTCATCAGCTCCCATTTCAAGCCCCTTTACCTTATCCAGCTCACTTGATTTTGCAGTAAGCATTATTACCGGAATATCCTTATAAATACTGTCATTTTTAAGAAATTCAAGAATACCGAATCCGTCCTGTCCGGGAAGCATTATATCAAGGAGAATCAAAGACGGTATATCATCTTTAAGATTTTTCATAAGTTCTTTTTCGTTTTCAAATCCAAAAACTTCATATCCGCCTGATTTCAATGCACAAAGTATAAGTTCCCTTATACCGATGTCGTCCTCAACACAGTAAACAAGTGACATTTTAAAATTCCCCCTTTAAAAAATTACATATATTATAGCATTTTAAATTAAAGAAATCAAGTGCAAACAAAAAAAGTCCGGAAAAACCGGACTTTTTCAAAAAATATGGCAGGGGCAGAAGGACTTGAACCCTCGGCACGTGGTTTTGGAGACCACTGCTCTACCAACTGAGCTATACCCCT
>CAKSPD010000006.1 GCA_934481385.1 uncultured Oscillospiraceae bacterium | reverse complement strand
AGAATTAACGGCATAGCAAAAACAAATGTCGTTAATATGTACCGATACGTTAGTCGGAAATTTAAGCCTTTGGAGTGCTATACCAAACGAAAGTAGCTGAGGCAAAATCGGACACGTTGAAAAAGGAATGAAACATAAAAGTTATGATATTTATAGCTTTTTATAAGTTTTCAGTAACGGTAATGTAATTATGAAGTATACAGGAAGCGTTATAAAATATGGTGATAACGTTGATACAGACGTTATCATTCCTGCAAGATACCTTAATACTATCGATAAAAAAGAACTCGCCTCTCACTGTATGGAGGATTTGGATACAACATTTGTCAAGCGTGTAAAAGCAGGTGACATTATGGTTGCAGGTCAGAATTTCGGCTGTGGTTCATCAAGAGAACACGCTCCTATTGCTATAAAGGAAAGCGGTATATCTCTTGTAATCGCAAAGAGCTTTGCAAGAATTTTTTACAGAAATTCAATAAATATCGGCCTTGGAATCGTTGAATGTTCCGATGCTGTTGATGAAATTTCCGAGGGCGATGTTATTGAGGCTGATATGGATAAGGGCGTAATCGTTAACAAGACAACAGGCAAGGAATATAAGACAGCTCCTTTCCCTGAATTTGTCCAGAAAATTATCGAAAACGGCGGACTCATTCAGTCAATAGCAAACGGAGTTATAAAGTAATTCATATTGGGGATAATTATCCCCGATACTCCGCAGTATTTTGAAATTTTCATAAGGAGAATATAAAAATGGAATTTAATATTGCACTTCTTAAAGGTGACGGCATAGGCCCTGAAATAGTTGACAGTGCCGTAAGAGTACTTGAAAAAATCGGTGAAAAGTTCGGACATAAATTCAATTTTACACCGTATCTCATAGGCGGTTGTGCTATTGATGCAGTAGGAGAACCACTTCCGAAAGAAACTGTTGACGGCTGTCTTGCAAGTGACAGCGTACTCCTCGGAGCAGTAGGCGGATATAAATGGGATAATCTTTCAGGCGACAAAAAACCTGAAAAGGCTCTCCTCGGAATCCGTTCAGCACTCGGACTCTTTACAAATCTCCGTCCCGCAAAGCTCTATCCTGCACTTAAAGACGCATCTCCTCTCCGTCAGGATATTGTATCAAAGGGATTTGACCTTGTTATAGTCCGTGAGCTTACAGGTGGTATCTATTTCGGTGAACGTGGTTATCGTGACGGAAAATACGGAAATGAGGCTTATGATACTGAAGCATACAGCGAAATGGAAATCAGGAGAATTGCTAAAGTAGCATTTGAAACTGCTATGAAAAGAGGAAAGAACCTCATAAGCATTGATAAGGCAAACGTTCTTGAAACATCACGTCTTTGGAGAAAGATTATGCACGAAATGGCAAAGGATTATCCGGAAGTTACTGTTACAGATATGCTTGTTGACAATGCAGCAATGCAACTTGTAAAAAATCCGAAACAGTTTGATGTTGTTGTTACTTCAAATATGTTTGGTGATATTCTTTCAGATGAGGCATCACAGATAACAGGTTCAATCGGTATGCTCCCTTCAGCATCACTCGGCGAAACAAAACGTGGAATGTATGAACCTATACATGGTTCTGCACCTGATATTGCAGGACAGAACAAGGCTAATCCTATTGCAACAATACTTTCAGCAGGAATGATGCTCCGCTATTCCTTTGATTTACAGGCTGAGGCTGATGCTATCGAAAAGGCTGTTGATATTGTTCTTGAAAAGGGATACAGAACTGCTGACCTTGCAGGAGATTCAGGCGTTGAACCTCTCGGCTGTATTGAAATGACAGATAAGATACTTGAAGAAATATAAAAGGAAGTCTTGATTCAGATGAATACCGATTTAAATGAATACAGTTTCGGTCTTGATTCCCTTGTAATATTCAGGGGACTTCTCAAAAATGAAGCAATAAAAGCTCTTGTAAATCTTCTCTCGGAATGTTCGGGAGAAGATACAGGTGAAAAAATAAAAGCATACTCCGAATTTGTTTATCAGCTTTATAAAAAGTCTGAAAACCTTACTGATTTTATGCTTGAACTTGTTCTTGAGGACGAAAATTCATATATTATACGTCATGCCGAAAAAAAATATGTTGATGAGCTTATGACAGAATGTGCCTTGAATGAACTTAAAGTCATTCAGAAAGTTGCATATCTTACATCAGAACAGGTATGTTCTGATATAGATTATAATGGATTTCTTCCTAAATGGAAAAATTCTGCAACTGATTTCGTTGCAGAATATCAGAAACGTATTGAAAATATAAACTGCTGTGGCTATGGACTGTATTCAAAATACAATATGTTTATAATGAAAAACAGCAAGGTTACACCCGTCCGCTATCCTGATGAAATTCAGCTTTCTGACCTGATAGGCTATAAGCGTGAAAGAGATGCTGTTATAAACAATACGCTTGCACTCCTTGACGGAAAACCTGCACAGAATGTTCTCCTCTATGGTGATGCCGGAACAGGAAAATCCTCAACAGTAAAGGCAATTGTGAATAAATATTCTTCAAAAGGCCTGCGTCTTATCGAGGTTACAAAAGAACAGCTCAGGGATATTCCGCATATAATTGACAGCATAAGTAAAAATCCGCTTAAATTCATACTATTTATAGATGATTTGTCGTTTTCATCAGATGATGACTGTTTCGGAGCTTTAAAGGCTACTCTTGAAGGTTCTGTATCAGCAAGGGCGGATAATATAGCTATCTATGCGACAAGCAACCGCCGTCATCTTGTAAAGGAAAGTTTCAGTGACAGAGATGGTGATGATGTTCACAGAAACGACACTATTCAGGAACTTATCTCACTTTCAGCAAGATTTGGTCTTAAAGTAAACTTCTCAAAGCCTGATAAAAATTCATACTTTGAAATAGTAAAGGCTCTTGCTGATAAAAATAATATAGCTCTTGAAGAAAATCAGCTTTCAGTGCAGGCAGAGGCATTTGCACTTAAAAACGGCGGACGTTCCGCAAGAACTGCAAAGCAGTTTGTAAATCAGCTTATAAATGACCGGAGGAATTAAAAATGCTGACTCTTGATAAAATTTATCACGCAAAATATGTATTGAAACAGGTAATAAGAGAAACTGATTTGATTCACGCTCCAAATATCAACCCTGAAGCAAATGTTTATCTTAAAACTGAAAATCTTCAGATAACAGGTTCTTTCAAGGTAAGAGGTGCTTATTACAGAATTTCACAGCTCAGCGATGAGGAAAAGGCAAGAGGTGTTATAGCTTGTTCTGCCGGAAATCACGCACAGGGCGTTGCACTTGCTGCAACTAAAAACGGTATAAAATCCCTTATCTGTCTGCCGGACGGAGCACCTATTTCAAAAGTTGAGGCTACAAAGCATTACGGTGCAGATGTATGTCTTGTTGAAGGTGTTTATGACGATGCATACGCAAAGGCTATTCAGCTTCGTGATGAAAAGGGCTATACATTCATTCACCCGTTTGATGATGAAGATGTTATTGCAGGTCAGGGAACTATCGGCCTTGAACTTGTTGAACAGCTCCCTAATCTTGATGCCGTTGTAGTTCCGATAGGCGGAGGCGGTCTTATTTCAGGTGTGGCATTTGCAATAAAGAGCCTTAACCCGAAAGTAAAGGTTTATGGTGTTCAGGCAACAGGAGCTCCGAGTATGTTCAATTCCGTTCATGACGGTCATATTGAAAAGCTTGAAAACGTTTCAACAATTGCGGACGGTATAGCCGTAAAAGAACCGGGAGCAAATACATTTGAATACTGTTCAAAATATGTTGATGAAATTGTAACTGTAACTGATGATGAAATTTCAGCAGCAATACTTGCTCTTATGGAACAGCAGAAACTTGTTTCCGAAGGTGCAGGAGCAGTTTCGGCAGCAGCAGTAATGTTCAATAAAGTTCCTGTAAAGGGCAAAAATGTTGTATGCCTTATTTCCGGAGGAAATATTGATGTTACAATTCTCTCAAGAGTTATAAAGAGAGGTCTGCTTATGTCAGGACGTTCATGTTCATTCAATATTGAACTTGTTGACAAGCCCGGACAGCTCAAGAAAGTATCTGATATTATTGCAGGTCTTGGAGGAAATGTCACATCTATCCACCACGAAAGAGCTAATGAGGGTTCAGACGTAAACGGCTGTTATCTCAGAATAGTTCTTGAAACAAGAAATTATCAGCATATCGAACAGATAAAACAGGCTCTTACAGATGCCGGACTTAAACTTGTTTAAAACGGAGGTTTTAATATTATGGAAATCAAAAAAATTTATACAGATAAAGCTCCAGAGGCAGTAGGCCCTTATTCACAGGCAATCGTCTGCAACGGCCTTGTATATACATCAGGTCAGATTGCAATAAATCCGGAAACAAATACTGTTGAAGCTGATGACATCAAGGGACAGACAGAACAGATTATGAAAAATCTTGGTGAAGTTCTCAAATCAGCAAATTCATCATTTGAAAACGCAGTTAAAACAGTCTGCTTTATTGCTGATATGAATGACTTCGGAGCTTTTAATGAAGTGTATGCAAAATACTTTACTTCAAAGCCTGCAAGAAGCTGTGTAGCTGTAAAAACCCTCCCTAAAAATGTTCTGGCAGAGGTTGAGGTAATTGCAGTTGTAAACGAATAAGAAAGGGTTTTTCGCTTATGAAAATACATGCGTTACAGGAAGAAATAATCCGTCTGAAAAAGGAAACTAATACTGTTATACTTGCCCATAGCTATCAGACAAGGGATATTATTGAAATAGCTGACTATTCAGGAGACAGCTATAAATTAAGCGTTGATGCCTCAAAGGTTCAGGCAGATAATATATTGTTCTGCGGTGTTCATTTTATGGCAGAAACTGCTCAGATGCTTGCCCCCACAAAAAATGTCTATCTCGCAAACCGTATGGCTACCTGTCCTATGGCTGAACAGATGGACGCTGATTTGATAAGACAGCTCAGGGAAAAAGAACCTGACCGTACAGTTGTTGCATATGTAAATACAACAGCAAGTCTTAAAGCTGTATGCGATGTATGTGTAACATCATCTTCAGCAATAAGAATAGTAAAGGCTATTGACAATGATAAAATACTTTTTATTCCTGACTGCAATCTCGGAAGCTATGTTCAGAAAAATGTTCCGGAAAAGGATATAAAGCTTTTGCATGGAGGCTGTCCTATACATGCCTCAGTAAGGGGCGTTGAAGTTGAAAAGCAGAAAAAACTTCACCCTGATGCACTTGTACTTGTTCACCCCGAATGTATTCCGAAGGTTGTTGAATATGCTGATTATGCCGGTTCAACATCAGGAATTATTGAATATGCAAAGAAATCCGATGCAAAGGAATTTATAATCGGTACAGAGCTTTCAATACTTCAGCATCTTCAGTATGAATGTCCGAACAAGAAATTTTATCTTATGTCAAAAAATCTTGTATGCCCGAATATGAAACTCACTTCACTGATAGATGTATACGAATCATTGAACGGTATAAAGAACGGTACTGATGATGCTTTTAAAATTGTTATGACAGATGATGAAATAAAAGCTTCCAGACGCTGTATTGATGAGATGATAAGACTTGGTGGCTGATTTCAGGGAATTAAAGGAACTTATAGCTGATAATTCATACAATGAAATTCTTACTGCCGAAGCGGATAAAGTCAGACGGAAATATTACAATGATAAAGTATTTGTAAGAGGTCTTATAGAAATTTCAAATATCTGTAAGAATGACTGTCTTTATTGCGGTATAAGAAAGTCAAATAAAAATGCTGTCCGATACCGTCTGACAGAATCCGAAATATATTCCTGCTGTGAAACGGGGTATAATCTCGGAATGAGAACCTTTGTACTTCAGGGCGGAGAAGATTCATATTTCAGTGATATTGTTCTTTGCCGTATCGTAAGCAATATAAAGGAAAAATACCCCGAATGTGCAGTAACGCTTTCAATGGGAGAACGTTCATATCAGAGCTATAAGGATTTAAAATCAGCAGGGGCAGACAGGTATCTGCTCCGACATGAAACTGCTGATACTGTTCATTATTCAAAACTTCACCCGTCTGATATGTCACTTGAAAACCGTAAAAACTGCCTTTATAATCTTAAATCGCTTGGTTATCAGACAGGTGCAGGATTTATGGTCGGGAGTCCTTATCAGACTGTTGACTGTATTATATCTGACTTTGAATTTCTGCGTGAGCTTGAACCAGAAATGATTGGAATTGGAGTATTTATTCCGCATCATGATACACCGTTCAGAGATTATCCGCATGGTGATATTGAGCTTAACCTGAAACTTCTGAGTATAGCAAGACTTATGTTCCCGAAAGTTCTTCTTCCGGCAACAACTGCACTCGGAACAGTATCACCGAACGGCAGGGAGAGAGGACTGAAAGCAGGCTGTAATGTTGTAATGCCTAATCTTTCACCTGTCAAATTCCGAAAAAGCTATGAACTTTATGATAATAAAATATGTACCGGTGAAGAATCGGCACAATGTATAGAATGTCTGAGAAAGCGTGTTGAATCTGCGGGATATACGCTTGATATGGGCAGAGGTGACTATATCGGAAAGAAGTGAAAAAAGAAATGCAGAAAGTAAGATTTCATCTTCCTGATTTTTCAGGAAAATTCAGGTTTAATTATGTTTTTGCATCAATGCTTGAAAATTGTCCTGAATATTTCAGGGACGGTGTTGAAATAGCTTCATTTTATGGAACTTTTCCGCCTGCAATGTGGAACGGCGGACGGTTTCAGGGTGGAACATGTGATGCTGATTTTATAAAAACCGTTATAAATACTTTCAATCAGAAAAAAATTCCGTTGAGATTTACATTTACAAATCCTCTGATAGAAGAAAAACATCTTAATGACAGGTTTTGCAATATGATTCTGAAACTTGGTGAAAATGATTTGAACGGCGTAATAGTTGTATCACCTGTTCTTGAAAAATATATAAGACAGCATTACCCGAAATATAAAATAACAAGCTCCACCTGCAAAAGAATTACGGATATTGAAAAACTGGATTCAGAGCTTGAAAAGGATTATAATATAGTTGTTCTTGATTATGATTTGAATAATCATTTTGATATACTTGAAAAAATTCCGCATAAGGAAAAATGTGAGATACTTGTAAATGCCTGTTGTGAACCGAACTGTCCTAAACGTTCAGAGCATTATATTTCAATAGGAAAACAGCAGATTGCATATTATGAACATCTTCTGAAAAATCCGAGAGAAAATTTTGACAGCAAGAAGTTTGCAAGAGAAAATCCGTCATCAACATTTTCCTGTAACTGCATGAACAGAAATATTATTGATATAAAAAATCTGAGAACACATATAACTCCTGATGATATATATGAAAAGTATCTGCCTATGGGATTTAATCAGTTTAAAATTGAGGGAAGAACATCAAATGTTCTTAATCTTATGGAAACATATTTCTATTATATGATTAAGCCTGAATATGCTGATGAGGCAAGATTTAAATTTATTGCAAATCTTGTATCAAACGGTGTTATAAAATTCAATGAATAATAAAAATCGGACTTTTTAAAGTCCGATTTTTTTATTTTGCAAAAACAGTATTTTTTATAATATCAAGATTTTGTTCAAAATCTATTCCGAGGGCGTCACCGCCGTCATCAGTATATGTGCTGTAATATGTATCTTCAGCCGGTATTCTCTGCTGTTCGAGGTCATATGAGAAAAGGAACGGCAGACGGAGAGAAAGAAGATAAAGTTCACCGGTTGTTATATTTGTTGAAAACTGTGGCAGAGCTGATTTTATAATACCGCCTATTGATGAAGGACTGAAACTTTTCAGTTTTTTGATAATTTTTTCCATAACATCACGCTGTCGCTGAGTGCGTTCAAAATCGGAGTTGCCGACATATCTTATACGGCTGTAAGAAAGAGCCTGTTTTCCGTTAAGAATAAGTTTTCCGCCCTTTTCGAGAAGGTCAGAATTGACATCATCACCCATAAGCTGATTTACTTCAGCCTGAAGAATTGTATTGATTTCCTGAGCTTCATCATCAGAAACATCTACTTCTATTCCGTTTACAGCATCTACAATGCTTGCAAAAGCATTGAAATTTATAGCAATGTAATCATCAATTCTTATTGAAAAGTTTCTTTCAATTGTATCCATAAGCAGTTCAGCACCGCCGTATGAATATGCATGAGTAAGTTTATCCCAGCCATAGCCGTCTATATCAACATATGAATCACGCATAATAGAAGTGAGATACATTTTATTGGTATGGCTGTTGAGAGAAAGCAGAATCATACTGTCTGAACGTCCTCTTTCTTCGGAGGTATCACGGGAATCAGTGCCGATAATCAGAATATTTCTTACTTTTCTGTCACTTAAAGCGTTAGAATAATGAGTCATAGGAGCAGATTCAACATAATCAATCTGTTTTATGCAGATGAGTGAAATTATCGAGTAGATTATAAAAATTACAAGAAGTATTATAATAAGTGAACGTATAATTCTTCCAAGACAACCGGAACGTCTTTTTCTTTTTTTCTTTCGTGGTTTCGGATTGTTGTTTCTTGTTTGGGGATTAGGCTGAGGAGCAGGTCTGCAGTATTCATTCTGATTATTGTTCGGAGCGTTATTGTATTCATTTATATTGCGTCTTTGATATGTTGCATAATCCTGAGGGGGAGGAGGATTATTATTGCTGTGACGCTGATAGGCATTCTGATTATTATAATTGTTGTTGTTTCTTAATGTAGGATTTTGATTTCCGTCAGCTTTTTTCAAAGGTTTGAAAACTATTGTATCACCGTTATCCTGATTATTTTCAGGAATATTCTGACCATAATTTATATACTGCGTCTGCTGATTGTCAGTATTGTCAGGTTTTTGTCTGTTTCTTTCCGGCATTTTACTTTCCTTTCAATGTTTTAGAATTTTTTGATATTTACGGACAGATATGTTATAAGTGCAAATATCAGGTTGTATATCAGGATTGCAGATGACGGCAGACCGCTGTAACCGAATGATTTTGATATTATCATAAGTATTCCCATACCCATTCCGAGAAGAATTGATACAGCCTGAACTATAAGACCTGTTACAGCACTTGAATGAAGTGCCTTTGCAGATATAATAAGCTGTGCGAATTCAGAAAATCTTCCTGAACAAGCCATTGAAGCACTTAATCTTACAGATTTTTTAGTCTGTTCATCAAATTCAGGGTGTAATTTTTTTGGAATTATTCTCATAAATTCTTCAGGAATATCAAAAATCTGTGAAAGTCTTTTAAGGGTTATACAGGAATCAATGCTTTTTATGATAAGGTGTACATTGTTCTGCCAGAGCTGATTTATCCAGTATTTTATATTGCTTTCAGCTTTAAGTTCAACAACAAACATTGCAGAGAGATTTCCTGAAACGGAGAGATAAACAACTTCCTTGTCATCGCCTGCAAATTCATTTTCCTTTGTTTTTGTGGGCATACCTTCTATGTTGTGGCTTATCATAAGTTCACGGCTTCCGAAAAGTATGCGTTTATTGTTAATCCAGCCACATAAGCCGAGGGAATCCTCATATGAAAAATTTTCAATCGGATAAGGACATTTTTCTTTTCCGATTGTGACATCATCAAAAATTCCCTTCATAATACTTCCGGCATAGTTTACAAGGCTTGATGCCTCAAGAATAGCTTCATCAGCCTTTGAATCAGAAAAAACTTTCATTCCCGCAAGCTTGACTGATATTTCAGGGAATAAGTCCTTAGCTTCAACAAGAACGGAATTTGTATCATAGAAGTCATCAACACTCTGATAGCCGAATATAATACCCTTGTTGTTTTTGATTGCCTTTTTTGAAGCATTGTTCAGAGGCAGATTGGAAACAAGAGTCATTCCAATACAAGATGATATGCATATAAGCATACTGAAAAGTGAGAGTCCCCCGCAGAAACTTTCCTTGCGTATAATTGTTATGAATATTGATACAACAGCCGATATTATGATTGATACCGGAACAGAACGCTGGCAGAACTTGTCAGAAATATCAGATGAATATGTGTATTTAAGAAAATCAGTCAGAAAGTTAGTTTTATGCATAGATGCAAGGACAGGAAAATCCGTCATAGTTCCTCTTGTAAGGGTTTCAGCAGAAATATCATCAGTAACGCAGGTTATACCGTATCTTTCTGCTTCTTTTGATATAACCCTGAAATTTCGTTCCGCACGGTTTATAATTAGAAATTTTCCGATACTGTTAAAAAGCAGAGCAAGGTTTGATGCAGGAACATATATATTTACAGCACCGCTTTTTACAAGTTCAGGAGTAAAAAATGCTATTATTGCAGAAACAATAACAGTAACAGCAGTAACAGCAACAGCGGAATCACTGTCGGGTTTAAGTTTAAAAAGCCTTTTCATACCGTTTGTTATTACAGGAGCAGATATAATAATTGCAATCATACCTATAATAATCTGAAAAGCCGTAAATCCCTGTGGATTTTCAGAGGAATTCCATACCGGAAAAAATGAGATAAAAATGCTTACAAGAGTGCATACCATAAGCATGGTAAATCTTGTAGTAATACTGTTTTTTAATTCATGTATATTATTTCTGGTTTCACGGGCATCATTATAGCAGTTAAAATCGCCTGATATTTTTTTGCTTTCGTTCTGTTCTATATGAATGTCAAGTGAGTCGGAGTCAAATTTGAAATCCTCTGTTAAATTAATGCTTGTAAAATCAGCATGGGGAGCAGGAGAAATGGGTGTTTCATTTATAGACTGCGGAGAAAGGGAGATATTTTTTTTCTTTTTCTTATCGTTTTCCGGAACAGGAGTATATATATATTCACCCTCCGGAGATTCACGCTTATATGTAAAGCCTGATTTTTTTGATTTCTTTTTTTTCTTGCTTTTTTCTATTTCCCTTGCACGAGTTGAATCGCTCATACGGCGTATTTTAGGTATATAATTATCTGAATCCGAATCCCAGCTTTCAGGATATTTATTCTGGGGAGGATTTTTTTTGTTTTCAGAAACTCTCAGACGGTCAGTATTTATTGTATTCATAAATGAAACATCAGGTTTTCCGATGTCAGACGGCTTATAGTCATTTGCGGGATTGGGACGGCGGTTAGTGCCGTCATTTATACGGTTTTTGCGGTTATGATTCATAAGAATGTCACGCACTTCGTTGTCATCAGAGCCTTTACGTTTTCTTTCAGTGCTGTCGGAATATTCATTTAAAATTTCTTCAAGGGATACCTTTTGTTTTGCCATTATTATGCCCTCCGCTGTCTGACAACTTCGTACATAAATATTCCGCCGGCAACAGAGGCATTAAGAGAAGTGATTTTTCCGAACATAGGGAGCTTAACGAGAAAATCACATTTTTTCTGAACAAGACGGCTCATTCCGAATCCCTCAGAGCCGATGACAATTGCACACGCTCCGGTGAAATCGGTTTTTGTATAGTCCTCACCGGAAGCATCAGTGCCGTAAATCCAGACATTGTTTTCCTTTAAGAAATCTATTGCAGATGCAAGATTTGAAACTTTTGCAACAGGAAGCCAGCTTACAGCTCCTGCTGATGTCTTGTATACAGTCGGAGAAATTGAGGCACAGTGACGTTTAGGAATAATAATTCCGTCTGCACCTGCTGATTCGGCAGTTCGTATAATAGCCCCGAGATTATGCGGGTCTTCAATTTCATCGCATATTATTATAAAAGGTTTTGTACCTTTTTTGCGGGATATTTCAAGAAGTTCCTCAACTGAAATATATTCGCTGTAAGCTCCGACAGCAACAACTCCCTGATGTGAGGCATTGTTGCAGAGTGAGGAAAGTTTTTTATCCTGAGTATCCTTTACAACTATATTCTTTTCTTTTGCAAGACGTCTTATAAGGTTAAGGCTTCCGCCTTCACCGCTTATATAGATAGTATCTATAAGCTTTTCTGATTTAAGAGCCTCAATAACAGGATTTCTTCCTGCTATAATATCACCGTTATTATTATTGTCTGTCATAATTTTTGCCTTCTTTCTATATTCTTTGTAAACTGATTATAACACATATTTTCTGAAAAAACAAGAGTATCACGAAATTTCGATTACAGTAAATTCAGGGTGATTGTAAATTCTCGGAATGAAAATCATTCTCAAAGGTCTTGCAAGGCCTTTGCTTATTATGTGAACTGTATTTCCATAAGTGAACATTCCGTTTGTATAGTCTGGAAAAAGACCTTGGTCAGGAGCATAAAGTCCCTGTTCAAGAATAAAAGGTAATCTCCACTGACCGCCATGAGCGTGACCGGAAAGTACAAGGTCAAATCCGCAATCAAGAATACTGTCAATCTGCTGTGGTTCATGCATAATGACTATATTATAGGCATAGGATTTGCTCAAATCGGATATAAATTCTTCAGTATGATAATTGGCATTTACTATTCCGACAATATTTATCTTCTGATTTTTGACAGTAATCTGACGGTTTTTGCCTTCAACGACATTTACACCGAGATTTCTTACCTGCTGATGAAATAATTTGTTATCATCTCTTGAACATTCATGATTCCCCTCTGTATAGTAGCAGGGATATTTTTTGACGGTTTCGCTCATAAGTTTAATAGCAAACTTTGTACCGCCGTATTCATCAATAATATCACCGCCGAAAATTACTATATCAGGATTTTCTTTATCTATTCTTTTTAAAAGTCCGGACTGGTCGAATCCGCCATAAAAACAGTTATGAAGGTCGGAGAGAAAAACAATCTTTATTTTTTCTGTTATTTTGTCGGAACTGATTTTATATCTGACCGTCCGGATTGTAAATCCATAAACAAAGAAAATCAGAATAAGCAGTATAATAATTATACTGCGTCTGATTTTCTTATTTTTCAATATAGCTGTTATTTTCAATTATTTTCCTCTTTCAAGAATAATTGAAATCATCTCTCCGACATTTTTCATTCCTGAAACTTCTTTCATTTTGAAACGCATTTTAAATTCATGTTCAACAGCATCAATAAGAGTGATGTGTTCAATACTGTCCCAGTCCTCAATATCATCGGAAGTTGTATTGTCATTGACAGTTATTGAATCATCATCAAAAACATCTCTGAAAATTCTGTTAAGGCGTTCATTTACATTTTTTCTATCCATTTGAGATACACTCACTTTCATTTATTCTTATAGCATGGTTAAGGTTTTTATAATCTGAAATATCAAGTTTCCATACAGAATCTCCGTTTTCAAATTTCTTTACAGGAGAGAATCCGAAATCTTTGTATAATTCAGATACCATGTTATTTTTAGCTGTTTTAAAGTAGTAGCCTGTTATAGTGCGGATATTCTGAAGTCTGCACTGTGCTACAAGAGTATCGAGCATAGCAAATTCCATTTCACGTTTAAGAACACGACAGCTCATAAGCCATAAATCAATACTCAGATTATCATTGTTTTTTTCACCGATAACAACAGATACAATGCCGTTGTCACCGAAACGGTCAGAAAGTCTGCCGTAAAGTCTTATATATCTGTCACTTTCAAAAACTTTCTGCATATCAGTATCAGAATATCTTTTAGTAGTCAGATTGAACTGATTGCTTTTGTTAGTAAGCTGTGTAATACGCTGGAGGTATACAGGTTTGAAATCCTCTATAACAGCGTTCATTTCAAGACTAAGGAGATATTCTCCGTAATCTGCAAAACTTTTTTTCTGTGATTCACGTTTTGCATTAGCTATGTACATATCATTTCTTTTGAGGTCATCAGAAGAAAGTTTTGTAAGTTCAAAAAAGTCCGAACGGCTTAATTTATATGATGCTTCCTGAACAGTCTGGAAGTTTATTGTATTTATGCCTGAAATCTGCGATTCAACGATATGACATTCAGCAGGGTTATCATCTATAAATACAAAACTTTCAGGGAGAAGTGAAAGTTCAGATGACATATCAATAAGATTTCTGTCTTTCGGATTCCAGTTAGCTTTGATGTTCACGAAATCGTCAGGAATCAGAACTGTTTCGGGGTGATTGAGTCCGAGCAGAGCGTTTTCCTCATCATTTTTTGAGCATACTCCGAGAAGTACACCGAATTTCTTATATTCTTTTATGGAACGCTGAAATTCTTCAAATGCCTCTGCATCTGCATTTTCGTGGCCTATTTCAATACCTTCCTGACCGTCATCACCGATAACACCGCCCCACAGAGTGTTGTCCAAATCGAGAGCAATAAGCTTTTTATTTTTTCCGTATATGGATTTTATTATGCATGCAAGACTGTAAGCAACTTCCGGAACAGCATCAAGTGACATTGCATATTTATACATATACCAATAAGATGCATTATGCCATTTTTCGAGTCCGAAACAGGAGGCAAGATAATTTATATCATTTATGTAGAAATCCTTATGAGTCTGTGCATATTCAGCAAGTCTGATATTAAGGGAATTTATAAAGAAAGTTTTTCCATGAATTTCCCAGAAATCAGCGTTTCCTGTCGGACGGAGCAGAGGTGTTTCAAAATTGTTCTGAATTACAGGGCAGTTGAAACGCTGAAGTTTTTCCCACATGTGAGAAAATTTTTCAAACTGTGAATCAATTTTCTGATTTATAGTCTGGACGGTTTCGGAAAAGCTTTCAGAAAATTCAGTGATATTTCGTGAAGTGGTGTGGATTATGATAATATCAGGCTGAAATTTTTCAAGTTCATCATTTCCGAAAACAGCATCTTCCCAGTATTTGTTATATTCGGATATATAGAACAGTGGTTCAATTCCGCAGTCAAGGAGAAAGAGTTCAAGAGATGAAACAATATCATTTGCAGTTGAACCGCAAAGTACGGCAATTTTCTTTTTAATGCGAGAGGAATTGCTGTTCAGCAGAATTTTTTTAAGTTTCTTTTTGTTTTTAATAATAAAGCTGTTGTCAAATGGAAATGTTAATTCTTTCAAGCTGAAAACTCCTTTTTACTGATTCATAATATCTTCAAGGCATTTGTAATTTCCGCCTGTCGCACTGAAAGTATTCATAGCAAAAAGAACATCAGTAGCCTTGACCTGTTTGATAAATTCGATTGAATTGAGTTCAAAATGACGCATATCGCAGACATAGATATTTTCAAAAGAACCTGTAAGGTTCGGAACAACAGCGTTTCCGTAGCTGTCCTTGAAAATAACAAGATTTCTGCCGTTTTTGCAGTCAGTATTGATGTGGGTTATTTTTTCGTCACCGCCCATAAATACAAGATAATAACTTGATTCAGCCATAGGAGCAGGGTCAAAGAGAAGGTTTCCTTCTGTCGGGTCAGTGAAACTTGTTGAGTAGTATGTAGTTGTGTATGAATTTGGCGGAATATAATATACGAAATCTTCAGGATTGTTTATAAGTGCAGAACTCTGTGTGTATCCATAGAGAGTTCCGACATAGTTCGGAAGTGAAACCTTTTTATATTTTGATATGTCAGTGAAAGGAACATCAGCAATTTCAGCAAACTGCTGTGAAGCATAGTAAGCACCAAGCTGTGACCAGTGGTGGTCAGTACGGGTGTAAATATTTTCATTTTTGTGGCATAACAGTGTATTGAAAATATCAACAGGAATAACATCTTTAAGATTGTTGTTGATATTTGTTATATTGTCCTGTTCACTTGCCGTAAGGTCAAGATAATTTTCAGGCATATAATATGATACAGCAGTAGGGCAGACCATAGAGTAAACATTTACATCTTTTCCGAGCTGTTTTTTATATTCATTGAGAATAGATGCATATTCAGCACCGTTTTCCATACCACCGCCGTAAAGCATAAGACCTCTGTTGTTGACAACAACGATATTATTTGCAATTTCACCGTTTACAGCAGGGTTATGATTATCAGGAACAGTTGTAACAGTTACAGTAGTTGTTGAGGTAATTTCTGTACCTGTATTGGAAACAGATGAAACAGTTGTCTGTGTTGTTGTAACTTCAGGCTTTTCAGGTTTATCAGGTTTTTTATTTCCGCTGTTGTTCTGATAGATTATAAGATTATCAGAACCATATTCAAGTCCTTTTAAAGGAATGATATAAGTAGCTATAAATTTTTTCAGTTCACTTCTGTTAGGGACAGTATCATCATAATATTTTGCAATTCCCTCAGTATATTTTCCGCTTAAATAGTTTTCGACTGAAAATTTCGGAAATTTTGTAAGATTTCTGTTTTCTTCATTTGAAACGGTTTCACGCTTGAATACAATCAGATAAATAAATCCGACAATAAGTATAATCATAATAACCATGACATTGAGAAAATCGAGTCTTTTATTGATTTTTGCCTGTCTTTTTTTTGAAAAATTTTCTTTTGACATTTTATAAACACTCCGCATCAGAATCTGAAATAAAGGAAAGGCTGATTAGTTGAATTTACGAGTAACAGACTGCAAAGCAGAAGCAGAAATGCACATACCCATGTTGTGCTGAATGATACGGCAACCTGTGCGGTAAATGATTTTTCACTGATTTTCTTGAACAGACTGAGTATCGGAAAAGTGCATATAACGGACAGGATTATAAGGAATATATTATTCACGAATGACATTTTATCGATATTGCTTATAAATCCGTTTCCACCGAATCCGAAAAGGGCTTTAAGAAAAGTTCCGAGCTTGCCTAAATCTTCAAAATAGAAAATTCCGAAACCGATAATAATAACAAGCTTGTTATAAATATGTCTTAAAGCAACAGGAACTTTTTTCATATTCTTCTTTCCGATTTTCATTTCAAGGAATACGAAAATTCCGTAATAAAGTCCCCATATTATGAAGTTCCAGTTAGCACCATGCCACAGACCTGTGCAGAACCATACAAGGAAAAGACCGCCGTATTTTCTTCTTTTTCCGAAAATCGGAACATAAAGCAGATAGTCCCTGAAAAATGTACTTAAAGATATGTGCCATCTTTGCCAGAATTCTGTAACGTCCTTGCATATAAACGGGTGATTGAAGTTTTCATTGAAATGGAATCCGAAAACACGTCCCATACCGATAGCCATATCCGAATAGCCTGAAAAGTCGAAATATATGTACATAGCATAGCATATTGCACCGAGCCACGCTCCTGTCAGCGTAGCGTTTCCGATATTTGCAAAATCGTTTTGTGCCTCCCCGAATATATTCTTGACGATTTCATAAAGGTTATCAGCAAGAATTACTTTTTTTGAAAGTCCGAGAATAAATCTGTTAAGACCATATCTTATATCGCTAAGACATATTTTTCTGTCCTGAATTTCTTCAGAAACAGTGCTGTATCTGACGATAGGGCCGGCAATAAGCTGTGGAAATAAAGAGAGATACATAAGAAAATTAGGATAGCTTTTTTCAGCATGAACTTCTTCCCAGTGACAGTCAATTATATATGATATAGTCTGGAAAGTAAAGAAACTTATACCGATTGGCATATGGTCAATATCCGGCATAGGAATGATGTCAGAGCTGAAAAGAGCATTTATATTTTCGGCAATAAAACCGCTGTATTTATAGTATCCGAGAGCAATCAGGTTAAGAGTTACTGCAAGAAATGTAAATACAGAATCAAGCTTTTTACCCCTGTAATATTCTATTCCCAGTGCAAAGAGATAGTTAATGACTGAGCTTACAATCAGCAACAGGATATAAACAGGTTCACCCCATGCATAAAAGATTAGTGAAGCGATTAAAAGAATTAAATTTTTTTGTTTTATACTTCCGGAAGAAGCATAAGCGATTATACATATAACGAAGAAAAAGAAGATAAAAAAAAGCCTTGAAAAAACCATTTAAAATAACCTGCCTAAGCTGAATATTTAAGAATTTATAATCCCATAATGCTATTATAAACCGACTTAAATTTTTTTTCAAGAGGAAAATAGAAACTTTTTTTTATTTTGTAAAAATTGGTGCATAATACAAAAAAGAACAGTTTTCACTGTTCTTTTTGTTGATTTAAACTATCAGAGTATATTAATTTTTGTTATCGCAGATAACTTCTTTTATGCCTGATGCAAGACCTGCTATGCCCTGAATTTCACTTGGTATAATAATTTTGGTAGCTTTGCCGTCAGCAGCTTTTTCAAAGGCTTCAAGAGCTTTAAGCTGTAATACCTGTGAAGTAGGTTCAGCGTTGTTTAATCTTACGATACTTTCAGCAAGAGCTTTCTGAACAAGAGCAATAGCCTGAGCCTCACCGGTAGCTTCAAGAATTTTCTGTTCACGGACGGCATCGGCACGAAGAATCATAGCCTGTTTTTCAGCCTCAGCACGAAGAATTTCTGATTGTTTTTCAGCTTCGGCACGAAGAATTTTTGATTCCTTTTCACCTTCAGCAACAAGAATCTGTGATTTTTTTTCGCCTTCAGCCTGAAGGATTTTTTCACGTCTTTCACGTTCAGCCTTCATCTGTTTTTCCATAGCGTTCTGGATTTCTTTAGGCGGAATAATGTTTTTAAGTTCAACACGATTTACTTTTATTCCCCAAGGGTCAGTAGCAATATCAAGAGTAGCAGTAATCTTGTTGTTTATTACATCTCTTGAAGTAAGAGTACCGTCCAAATCCATTTCACCGATTATGTTACGCAGAGTTGTGGCTGAAAGGTTTTCAATAGCAGAAATAGGTCTTTCAACGCCGTAGATAAATTGTTTTGCATCGGTAATCTGATAGAAAACAACAGTATCAATCTGCATAGTAACATTATCCTTTGTGATAACAGGCTGAGGCTTGAAGTCAACAACCTTTTCTTTAAGGGAAATCTTTCCGGCAATTCTGTAAATGAACGGAACTTTGAAGTGAATACCGGTCTGCCATTCACAATAGAAAGAGCCAAGACGTTCGATAACGTATACATAAGACTGCGGAACAATCTGTATACATCTTATCAGAACGATAACGAAAAATACAATAATAACAAGAAGAATATAGCCTCCTGCACCCATAAATAAAAACCTCCTTAAAATCAGGATACTTTTACAGTATCTTTTAAAGCGACAATTAATTTAGCACCCTTTACTTCACTTACAGAAACAGCGGAATTTTCAGGGATAATGCTTCCGTCAGCCGATACGGCAATCCAGTCCACACCGTTGAGCCGAACTCTGCCTGTATTCTTTTCAGAATTTATTTCTTCAATAACAGTTGCAGTTTTCCCGATATTCATTTCAAAATTAGTAGAAGTTTTTTTGAAATCTGAAAGCTTTCTTCCGAGAGGAAAGCCGATAATCAGGAATATTACAGAAGATACTGTAAACAGAGCAGACTGCATTCCGAATGATGCACCTGCAATATCTGCAATCAGTGCAACAAGTCCGCCGAACGCAAACCATATTGAAATAAGCTGAAAAGTACCTGCCTCAACAATAACGGCAATGATTATAACAGAAGCCCAGAGCAGTAATGATAAAGTCATAAAGCTTCACTATCCTTTCTAAGTCTGAGATTTTCTTTTTTTAATTATATCACATTTTAATTAAAATTGCAATAGTAAAAATCAAGAATATCAGTAAAATTTGTGTAAAATTTCGTTTGCGGTAAAGCAAAACAGACAGTTAGACAGCATAGAATTGTATAATATTCACAGAAAGCAAAAATTATACTTGATGAAAAATTAAAATTAATGTATAATTATTATTGCAGGAATGCCGTTTTTATTTACACTTAGTTAAGAGGGAGTGTTTTCTGATGAATTATATTAAATACGGCAGAATATTTTTAATTTTTGGTATGCTTTTAAGTTTTGTTGTTATGACTTCATGCGGAAGTGCAGAAGCAACAACAGTTCTTCCGGACGGAAAGCTTGATAAGTGTACACTGAGATTTTCATGGTGGGGAGGAGATGACAGACATGAGGCAACTTTAAAGGCGATTGAACTCTGGAACAAAAAATATCCTGATATAAAAATAGAAGCCGAATACGGTGGCTGGGACGGCTGGACAGAAAAGCTCAATACACAGCTTTCGGGAGATACTGCACCTGACATAATGCAGATTAATTATGACTGGCTTATAAATCTTTCAAAAGACGGACTGGGATTCTATGACCTTAATCAGCTTTCGGATTATATTGACTTTTCGGGATATGATTCAGAAACTCTTTCTTTCGGAATGAGAGAGGAAAAACTTAATGCCATTACTGTTTCGATGAGTGGCAGAGGACTTTTCTTTAACAAGGATACATATTCTGAAATAGGAGCAGAAATTCCGGATACATGGAATGACCTGATTTCACTCGGAAAAAAATTCAGTGAATACGGAAAATATCCGCTTGATTTGGATATACAATCAGGAGCATCAGCATGGTATCTTGCTGTCGTGTATGTACAGCAGATGACGGGAAAACAATTTATAACTATGGAGGGCGAACTGGGGTTTACCGATGAGGATATACAGACTGCACTTGATTTTTACAAATCCCTTGAAGATAACCACGTTATCAGAACTGTAAAACAGAGGGCAGAAGATGACGGAAGTTCAGCACTTTATCAGTCACCGAAATTTATTGACGGTACAGTTGCAGGAGTTCTGGAATGGGGGAGTGCTGTCGGAAAATATCAGGCAGTTCTTGATGATGATACACTTTGTGCCGGAAATTTTCTTTCTTCCGATGACGGAAACCGTTCAGGCTGGTTTATAAAACCGTCACTTATGTATGCAGTAAGTGATGATACAAAATATCCTGATGAGGCAGGAGCTTTTATAAATTTTCTTATCAATGATGAGGAATGTGCTGAAATACTTGGAACTTCTAGAGGGATTCCTGCAAGCAGAAAGGCATATGAAGCTCTTGAAAACAACAATCAGCTCTGCGGAATATCCTATGATTCTTCACAGTATCTTCTTGATACAAATCCGGTAAAATTAAGTCCTTATTTTGAACTTTCACAATTAAAGGAATATTACAATACAGCGATAGAAAAAGTATCATACGGTACAGCCGGTTCAAAGGAGGTATCAGAAGAATTGTATGACAAGGTAAAAAAATATCTGGAGAGAATAGAATAAAATGAAAAAAATCTATCATAACTCTGTCGGGGAAAATAAATATACAGGTCTGCTTTTAGTAATGCCTTTTATAATAGGATTTATACTTTTCGGAATTTATCCGTTTGTAATGTCCCTTATACTGAGCTTTACAGACAGCAGTTTAAGCGGTTCAGTGCATTTTGCAGGCATTGAAAATTTTAAAAGACTGTTTTCAGACAGTGATTTTCACAAATCAGTTGCAGTAACTTTAAAATATATTCTTATGCTTGTTCCGTTAAAGCTTGCTGTATCTCTCGGAACAGCACTTCTTCTGAATATGAATATAAAGGGAATGGGATTTTTCAGAACAGTTTATTATCTGCCGTCAATACTTGGTTCAAATATAGCAATAGCTATAATGTGGAGTTTTCTTTTTACATCAGACGGACTTGTCAATCAGGTTCTTGAAAAGTTTGGAATTATGCCTGTAAGCTGGTATGGAGAAGGTACTCCGGCAATGTTTATGATAGTTCTTTTAAGGGTGTGGGAATTTGGTTCAACAATGATAATTTTTCTTTCTGCCCTTAATGATATACCGCATGAGCTTTATGATTCCGCAAGAGTTGACGGTGCGGGAAAATTCTGTATATTTTTTAAAATAACATTGCCTATGCTGAAAAATGTAATATTTTTCAATATTGTTATGCAGAGTATTACAGCGTTTCAGGAATTTAATGCACCGTTTATGATAACGGGCGGAAATCCTATGAAAAATACATATACAGTTTCTATGCTCATATATGATGAGGCATTTAAATATTATGATACAGGCTATGCAAATGCTGTATCATGGGTTCTGTTTACTATGACAGCAATTTTTGTTTCAGCACTTTTTATTATCAAAAAAAGATTGCGGAGTGATGAAGAATGAAATATATCCGTAAAATATCTGCATATATAATACTTTCAGTTCTGGGAATTTTTATGATTTATCCTGTTCTGTGGCTTATAGGAGCATCATTCAAGAGCAACAGCGAGATATTTTCTTCCATATGGTTTATGCCTGAAAAATTTGATTTTTCACCGTATATAAACGGCTGGAAAACATCGGGTTCATATACAATGGGACATTATTTCCTGAACACTTTTAAAATAGTGATACCGAGGGTAATATTTTCTGTTGTATCTTCAACAGTTACAGCATACGGATTTGCTATGTATGATTTTCCGTTTAAAAAGATTATATTCAGTTGTCTTATGTGTGTACTTTTTATTCCGCAGACAGTAATGCTTTTGCCTTCATATACAATGTGGCAGAAATTCGGGGTACTTGATACATATATACCGCTTGTTCTTCCATCACTTTTTGTAAATGAAGGAATGTTTGTGTTTATGCTCATACAGTTTTTCAAATCTGTTCCGAGGGAGATAGGCGAGGCATCACAGATAGACGGTTGCGGAGCTTTGAAAAGACTTTTATTCATATATGTTCCATGTATAAAGCCTGCTGTGATTTCAGTCGGAGTATTTGTATTTTTATGGACTATGAATGAATTTATACAACCGCTTATGTATATATCATCAGTTGAAAAATATCCCCTGACGCTTGCTTTGAGAATGTCATCAGACAGCACAGGTCAGGGTTATGAATACAACAAGATAATTGCAATATCTGTAATAGGACTTATACCGTCCGTGTCAGTTTTTGCACTTGCACAGAAATATTTTATTCAGGATATTACCGCAGGGGGATTAAAATAATGCTAAACAGAATTATAAAGGGATTTACTGAAAACATCATACTGAAATCTGATTCACAGAATCCTTTGTGGAACAGCGAAAACAAAATATTTTCAAAGAAAAACAAATGGAATTATATTGATGCATGTATGATAAAGGCTGTATGCGGATTATATGAACTTTCAGGAGAAAAAAGATTTTTTGATTTTGCGGAAAATTATGTTTCTGATTTTATATCAGATAACTGTACAATAGATTCTATGGATATTGGTGCATATAATCTTGATAATATAAACGGAGCTAAAAATCTTATTTACTTTTATCATAAAACGCATAATAAAAAATATCTTGATACTGCTGTATGGATTTATGAAAATCAGATTTTAAATCAGCCACGCCTTGAATGCGGAAACTTCTGGCACAAGAAAATATATCCTTTTCAGATATGGCTTGACGGAATATATATGTCATTGCCGTTTCTTGCGGAATATTCAGTTATGATGAACAAATCTGAAATTATGGCTGATATAAAAAGACAGCTTGAAAATATATATGATATTATGCGTGATAAAAATACAGGGCTTTATTATCATGGATATGATGAATCACGTTCTATGTACTGGGCAGACAGCAGGACAGGACTTTCTTCGGAATACTGGCTGAGGTCAATATGCTGGCTTATGGCAGGACTTGCAGATATTTTTGAATTTTCAGACGGAGATTTAAAAGAACTCTGCGGAAATATGCTTTCGGATTTGATTTGTGCTATGCTTGAATATCAGAATACAGACGGAATGTTTTATCAGTTGCCGACAAGATATGAACTTTCCGGAAATTATCCTGAAACAAGCGGAACAGCTCTTTATGCATTTTCAGCCATTAAATCAGCAAGAATGGGAATATGCGGAAATTCTGTTCGTGAATCGGGTTTAAAGGCTTTTGAATCACTTGTAAAAAATCACATTGATTTTGAAAATAATATCCCCGTATTGAATAATATTTGTCTTGTTGCAGGTCTTGGGGGAGAAAATCACCGCAACGGCAGTGCAGAATATTATCTTAGTGAACCTGTGATAAAAAATGATGCAAAGGGAATAGCCCCGTTTATAATGGCATATACGGAATATCTCAGGATTTAATCTTTAAGAAATTCATTGAGTCCGGAATATATCGTAAATGCAACTTTGTGCTGATATTCTTCTGTTACAAGAAGTGAAGCCTCATCAGGATTTGAAAGAAATCCGCATTCAACCATTACAGTTGGATTTTCACTGAAATAACAGAGGAAAAGTTCCTTTCCGCAGAGTTTTATTTCACGTTTGTTTTCCGGCTGAAGAAGTTCTGTAAATTTATTCTGCATTATTCCGGCGAGCCGTTCATTCTGGTTGTTTGAGCCAGAATAGAACATCTGAGCTCCGCTGTATTTTGAATCTGTAAACTGGTTCTGATGTATTGATATACAGACTGCATTTTCATATTTGTTAAAAAGTGCAAGTCTGTTGTCCATATCAGAACTTTTTTGATTTGCGATTCCTTCAATTCCCTTGTCGTGAATAGACCTGTCAGTATCACGGGTTACTTCAACATCATATCCCGAAACTCTGAGCATATCACGCAGTGAGAGAAGTATATTAAGATTTATTCCCTTTTCAACATCACCGTTTATACTGGTACAGCCACCGTCCATTCCGCCATGACCTGCATCAAGAATAATAATCGGTTTATCAGAATCATTATAGCTTTTTGAAACTGTAACAGCATTTTCTTCTGAATTTTTACCTGAAAGAAGAAATGCTGTTCCTGTTATTCCGACAGCACATAAAATACAGACTATTTTTCCGGTAGTTTTTTTACTGATATTTTTCATTGCAATACTCCTTAAATCTTTATTTACTGTTTGATTATATGCCCGTCTGTGAGTTTCTATAACCCAAAATTTTTATGTTGACAACAGTTCTGATATGTGTTATACTTTGAGTTGCATAAAAGTAAAATATAATAATTAAAAAATAAGAGATAAGAAAGGAAAATAAGTGATGAAGATTAAAAAATATCTTAATCCTATAAATTACATAAATAAAATAAGACGTCCGCTTATCCTCAAAAAATTTCGCAGACAGAACAAAAATACAGATTTTACAATTATTTCCCAGAACTGTATCGGCGGTGTAATTTATGCAAATCTTGGTCTTGAATTCAGAACACCTACAATAAATATGTTTATTGAAGATGAAAATTTTGTAAAGCTTGTGGAAAACTTTGAATATTACATGAGTATTCCTGCTGTTATAAAAACAGAATGTTTTGTTGACCCGATTGACAGTAATATAAAATATCCTGTAATTGCTGTCGGTGATATTGAAATACATTGCCTGCACTATCATTCAGGTGAAGAAGCTGTAAACGCATGGGAAAGACGAAGAAAAAGAGTAAATTTCAATAATGTTTTTGTTATAGGAAACTCATGGAACTCACATGAAAAACCTGAAATAATTGACAGAATCGCAAATTCAAAATATAAAACCGTAATATTTACATATGACTCATATAAAACCAAAAACTGCATTGAGCTTAAAGGCGACAAGTGGAAAAAGGATAAACGTAATATCGTAAGACCAAACCTTACAGATAAAATCCCTAATTCTCCTTACAGACAGTTTGAAAAAATTTTCGATTTTGTGAAATGGCTGAATGAAAAATAATGAAATCTGATGATTTTTCCGGCTTTTACTGCGGATAAAATGTTTATTTTACCTGTTGACAGCAACTTTAATGTATGTTATACTTTTAATTATAGTTATATGGCTGTAATAAAAACAATATAACAATTATTAAACAGAATCCGGAGGGGTAATTTTGGATAAAAAGTTGAAAATTGCAGTTGCAGGTACAGGCTATGTAGGTCTTAGCCTTGCCGTTCTTCTTGCACAGAATAATACTGTATATGCCGTTGACATCATTCAGGAAAAAGTGGATTTGATAAATAACAGAAAATCTCCTATTCAGGACGATTATATTGAAAAATATCTTGCTGAAAAGGAACTTGACCTCACAGCTACTCTTGATGCGGAATCCGCATATACTGATGCTGATTTTGTAGTTATTGCTGCTCCTACAAACTATGACAGCAATAAGAATTTTTTTGATACAAGTGCTGTTGAAACAGTTATAAAGCTTGTTATGAAATATAATCCCAATGCAGTAATGGTTATAAAATCAACAATTCCTGTGGGATATACACGTTCAATAAGAGAAAAGACAGGTTCGGATAATATAATCTTCAGTCCTGAATTTCTTCGTGAAAGCAAGGCTCTCTATGATAATCTTTATCCGAGCCGTATTATTGTCGGAACTGATATGAATGACGAAAGACTTGTAAATTCTGCCCATAAATTCGCTGAACTTCTTCAGCAGGGTGCAATAAAGGAAAATATTGATACGCTCTTTATGGGATTTACAGAGGCTGAAGCAGTAAAGCTTTTTGCAAATACTTATCTTGCCCTGCGTGTAAGCTATTTTAATGAGCTTGATACATATGCTGAAATAAAGGGACTTGATACACAGCAGATTATTAACGGTGTATGCCTTGACCCCAGAATAGGCACACATTACAATAATCCAAGCTTCGGCTACGGCGGATACTGTCTGCCTAAGGATACAAAACAGCTCCTTGCAAACTATAAGGACGTTCCGGAAAATCTTATTGAGGCTATTGTCGAGTCAAACAGAACCCGAAAGGATTTTATTGCTGACAGAGTTCTCCAGCTTGCAGGATATTATAATTATGATGATAATACTGCATACGACAAATCAAAGGAAAAGTCTGTTACAATAGGCGTTTACAGACTTACTATGAAATCCAACAGCGATAATTTCCGACAGAGTTCAATTCAGGGTGTTATGAAAAGAGTAAAGGCAAAGGGTGCTAATGTGATTATATATGAGCCGACTCTCAGTGACGGAGATACTTTCTTCGGAAGTATTGTTGTAAATGACCTTGAAAAATTCAAGTCAATGTCTGATTCAATAATCGCAAACAGATATGATTCCTGTCTTGATGATGTCAAAAACAAGGTATACACAAGAGATATATTTAAAAGAGATTGATTTTATAAGGAAAGTATTGTTATATGAAAATATGTTTTGTTTCTTCTTCAGGCGGACATTGGGAAGAATTACTTTGCCTGCGGAAAATTGCGGAAAAAAATGATTCTTTTTTTGTTACTGAAAAGGGAAGTCAGGCTGAAGATTTCAAGGGATACAAGCTCTATACTTTACCTCAGATTAACAGAAAGGAAAAAGGGTTTCTGAAAAAATTTCTGAAATTATTTTCCGATGCCGGAAAGATTATAGAAAAAGAAAAGCCTGATGTTATTATAACAACAGGTGCTTTGCTGTCATTTCCTTTCTGTTTTATCGGAAGAAAAAAATCAAAAATTATATATATTGAATCTTTTGCAAGAGTAAACAATAAATCTCTTACGGGAAAACTTATCTATCCCTTTGCTGATTTGTTTATTGTTCAGTGGAAGTCAATGCTTAAATATTACCCGAAAGCAAAGTATACCGGAGGTATTTTTTAATGATTTTTGTTGCACTTGGAACTCAGAAATTTCAGATGAACAGGCTTATCAAAGCTCTTGATGTTCAGAAAGGAAAAGGTCTGATTAAAGAGGAAATTTTTGCACAGATTGGTAATTCTGATTATATTCCCAAAAACTTTGAATCAAAATCTTTTCTGAACAATGATGAATTCAATAATCAGCTTCAGAAATCTGATATTGTAATAACCCATAGCGGAGTAAGTACCATAATTAAAGCTCTTATGCTGAAAAAAAAGGTTATTGTTGTACCTCGTCTTGCAAAATTCGGTGAACATGTGGACAATCATCAGACACAGATTGCTGAAACTTTTTCTGAACTTAATTATGTTTTTATGGTTCTGCGGGTTGAAGAATTATATAAAGTTATAGAAAAAGTTAAAACACATAATTTCAGTTCATATGTATCAGGAAATGATGTTATGATTGATACTATTGAGAGATTTTTGGCGAATGGGAGTAAAATATGAAAGTTTCTGTAATAACTTTACACAGAGTGCGGAACTACGGTTCATCTCTCCAGACACTTGCAACACAAAGTCTGCTGGAGATGTATGGGGCAGATGTTGAGATAATTGACTACTATCCTGAAAGATATACAAGTCTTGGACTTTTGAAAAGACTTAAACATAAAAGCAGTAAACTTGAAAAAAATATTATTCTGCTTACCGGTGCAAGAATGATAATGTGTCTGTCATATGCAAAAAAGAAATTTGTCTTTGATAGTTTTCTGAAAAAATATATAAAATTATCTCCCGAAACTTACAGAACTCCGCAGGAGATAAAGAAATATCCTTTGAAAAGTGATGCCTATTGTACCGGCAGTGATCAGGTATGGAACAGCCATTGGAATGAAGGTATTGATACTCCGTTTTATCTTGATTTTGTTCCGAAATCTGAATACAAATTTTCTTTTGCATCAAGTATCGGTTCTGATTCTCTTAACGACAAAGAAAAAAAGGCAGTTAAAAAAATGCTTTCAGAGTACAGGCATATTTCTGTAAGAGAATTGCAGGGTGTTAAGATATTGCAGGAAATAGGAATTGACAGCACAAACGTTCTTGACCCTACACTTTGTTTTAATATGGATTTCTGGAAAAAGTATTCTTCTGATATTTATTCCGGAAAAAAATATATTCTTACATATAATCTTCACCATGATAAAAGAATTGATAACCTTGCACAAAAAACTGCTGAAAAACTTGGTTGCAAGGTTTACAATATAAGCTATAATATACATGATATTGTCAGAAGCGGAACATTGAAATGGTGTCCTTCATTAGAGGATTATCTTGGACTTATAAAAAATGCAAGATGTGTAATAACTGATTCATTCCACGCAACTGCCTTTTCACTTATATTTCATACAGATTTTTTTGTTCTTTATCCTGAGGAGGCAAGTTCAAGATTAAGAAGTATCCTCAGACTTACTTGTCTTGAAAACAGGGGAAGTGAAAAATTTCCTAAAGTCGATGATGTACTGAAAAAAATCAACTTTAGCAATGTTGAAAATATTCTTGATAAGCAGAGAACTGAATCAAAAAAATATATTGAAAAAATTATGTCGGAACTGAAATGATTTCAGTATCCGACAGCCTTTTGGAGTAGAAAACGTGGAGAAATTATATAATAAAAAAGAGGATTGCTGTGCATGCGGAGCATGTGTCAATATATGCCCGAAAAATGCAATTACTATGAAGAAAGACAAATATGGATTTCTTTTTCCGTCGGTTGATTCCGAAAAATGTATAGACTGTCAGATGTGCCGGAAAGTATGTGCATATCAGAACATTTCCGAAACAAATAAACCTCTTAAAACATGGGTTGCTGTTTCAGAAAACAAAAAAAGTCTTGAGAAATCTGCATCGGGCGGAGTTTTTTATACTATCGCAAATCAGATTGTAAAAAATGGTGGCTGTGCAGTCGGAGCAGCTTTCGACAGCAGTTTTAATCTTAATCATATTATTGCAGATAATTCTGAAAAATTAAAAAAACTTCAGGGTTCAAAATATACTCAGAGCAGTACAGGACTCGTTTTCAGAGATATAAAGAAAAAACTTCTGAATGGTGAAAAGGTTCTTTTTTCAGGCTGTCCATGTCAGGTTGCAGGACTTAAAGCATATCTTGGAAAAAATTATGATAATCTTGTTACTGTTGATTTAATCTGCCATGGCGTTCCTTCAAATGCTGTTTTTAAGGATTATATTTCCTCTCTGGAAAAAAGAAAAAAGATTTCTGTCAGAAATTTTTCGTTTAGGGATAAGAGTATAGGCTGGGGTAAAAACGGAAGTGCCATATCAGAAAACGGTAAGAAATATAAGCTCTTTGAAACATCTGAATCCTATTTTTACTATTTTGCCAAAAGCCTTATAATGAGAAAAAACTGTTATACATGCAAATATGCCTGCGGAAACAGAACAGGTGATATTACAATAGGAGATTTCTGGGGCATACAGAAAGAACACCCCGAAATTCTCGGAAAAAACGGAATAAATGAATCAAAGGGAGTTTCTGTGATAATTGCCAATACTCAGAAAGGTATTGATATTGTTGAAGAAAACAAAAAACTGTTTCAGATTTATGAATCTTCCTTTGAAAAGGCATCAAGAGGAAATCAACAGCTCAAAAGGCCAAGCAAATATAATCCGAAAAGAGAAGAAATTCTTCAGCTTTATGCTGAATCAGGCTGGGAGGCTGTTGAAGCCCGTTTTAATAAAAATATCGGAATGAAAAAATATACCGGTTATATTAAAAGTCTTATTCCTAACGGAGTTAAAAGACAGCTTAAAAAAATTCTGAAGTAAGGGGTAGCATTTTGAAAGTTTTGATAATTTCTACTGTAAGATTCAGATTTAACGGAATTACGTCTGTAATTCTGAATTATTACAGAAATATGGATAAAACCGGTATGAAAATAGATATTGTTGTTCCTAATGAAATAAGCAGGGAATATAAGAATGAATTTGATTCAAACGGTTCAAAAGTTTATTTTCTGAACAGAAACGGAAATCCGTTTAAATATTTCACTTCGCTTTATAAACTGCTTAAAAACGGAAAATATGATATAGTTCATATTCATGGAAACAGTTCTATGATGATGATAGATGTATTGCCTGCTGTGCTTGCAAAAGTTCCTGTAAGAATAGTACATTCGCATAATACAACATGCAATCATATTCTTTTGCATAAGATACTTAATCCGATTTTCAGAAAATGCTATACACATGGTTTCGCCTGCGGTCAGGACGCCGGAAAATGGCTTTTTGGTAAAGATGATTTTACAGAACTTAAAAACGGAATTGAAACAAAAAAATATATGTTCAATGAATCTGTCAGAAATGAATACAGAAAGAAACTTGGTGTCGGAAACAGGACGCTTATAGGTCATGTCGGAAATTTTATTGAACAGAAAAATCATGTTTTTCTTATAAATATGTTTGCTGAACTTCTGAAAAAAAATCCTGATTATATACTTCTTCTTATCAGTGACGGTGAGCTTATGGAACAGATAAAAGCTCAGGTAAAAAATCTCGGTATTTCTGAAAATGTTATATTTCTTGGAAAAACTCCTGATGTATGCAGTTATATGCAGGCTATGGATATTTTTGTTCTGCCGTCCCTCTATGAAGGACTGCCCGTTGTACTTGTTGAGGCACAGAGTGCCGGACTGCCATGTCTTGTATCTGATAAGGTTGCAGTTGAGGCAAATCTTACGGGAAAAATGAAATATATAAGCATTCAAAGTACAGCTAAATGGGTAAATCAGATAGAAGCTCTGAACAGGAAACTGCCTGATATTGACAGAAAAAAATGCTGTGAGTATAATAACATGAAAATTGCTGATGCGGGATATGATATTACCAGAAGTGCAGAAGTTTTACGCAATTATTATACAGAATTTCTTAAAGGGTGATTTTTATGAAAACAGGTATAATTACATGGTGGAGAAATAATTACGGTTCAATTCTTCAGGCTTATGCTCTGCAAAAAGTTCTTGATGAATTTGATGATGTCGATTATGAAATAATTTCACAGTATGACAAGAATCCTGCAAATGCAAAGAATTTTTTCAGAAAAATCAGGCAGATTGGATTTGCGAATACACTAAAGCGTACTTTCTGGAGGTTTATGTTTCCTAACCTTAAAAAACGTACTTCTGCAATGCAGAACTTTATAAGTAAAAATCTTAAAGTTTCCAAAAAGAGTTACAATTCTCAGAATATTTCTGAAACAAATAAGATTTATGATGCTTTTATATGCGGAAGTGACCAGATATGGAATCCTAATCTTACAGCTACTGACAGTTTTTACTGGCTGAATTTTGCTGAAAAATCCAAGAAAAAAATTGCCTATGCTCCCAGTATAGGAGTTGAAAAGCTTTCAGAAGATGAACAGAAAATAATAAGAAAAAATCTTTCGGATTTCTGCGGAATATCATGCCGTGAATTAAGCGGTACAAAACTTCTGAACAGTATACTTGATGAACATCAGAAATGTGTAAAGGTAGTAGACCCTACACTTCTTGTGAAAAAATCTGTATGGGATAATATATCAAAAAAATTCAGTAACTGCAAGCCTTATGTGTTTGTTTATTTTCTGAGATGCGATAAATCGCCAAGAAAATATGTTGAGAAATTTGCAAAGGAAAAAAATCTTGAAATTGTAACGTTTCCTTTTCTTGAGGCAGAACATATAGAAAAATATGATTTCAGATTCGGTGATAAAAAAATATGGGACGCTTCTCCCGAAGATTTTATAAGTTATATAAGAAATGCAGATTATGTTATTACTGATTCTTTCCATGCATCTGTTTTCAGTATAATTTATCATAAGGAATTTTATGTTTTTCCTAAAAAGGGAAAAGCTCAGATGCAAAGACTTATTTCACTTATGTCCGAAAACGGACTTAATAACAGAATAGTAAAAAGCTTTGAGGATATATCAGCCGTAAAGCCTGCCGACTGGAAAAAGGTTGATTCCATAATGGCAGAAAGCAGACAGAAATCATATGATTATCTGAAAAAATCTTTGGAAAAGTAATTAAAGCGGAGCTGAAAAATGAAAATTTTAATAGTCAATACTTTTTATTACCCCAATATGCAGGGCGGTGCAGAACAGAGTGTTAAGCTTTTGGCTGAAAATCTTGTAAAAAGAGGTCACGAAGTCGGTATTTTCTGCATAGATTCAAAGGAATCAAAGCCGAGTATCGAAAAATACAACGGAGTTAAAGTATTCCGCCACGATTCCGGAAACTTTAATTTATACGGATTCAGCTATGATAAAAAAGGACTCAGTAAGGCAGAAAAAATAAAACAGAAACTTATATGCTATTACAATAAAAAAACACTGAAATGCTTTGATGAGTTTCTTGATAAATTCAAACCTGATGTTATACACACCAATTCAACATATGGAATGTCAACGCTTATCTGGAAAACAGCTCACAGCAAAAATATTCCTGTTGTACATACTATCAGGGATACAGCTATAATCTCACCTTTTACTTATGGACACAAGGATAATAAAGCTGTTGTGAAAATGCATAGAACATATGTTAAATATACAAGTCAGTTTGTTTCAGGTGTGACTTCTCCGTCAAATTACACTTTGAGTACATCTCTTATCAACAATAATTTCAAAAATGCAGTTGTGAAAAAATGTATCTTCAACAGCGTTCAGATTGACAATGACAGGCTTTCAGAAATAATTGAAATTAAAAAACAAAGAAATTCTGATTTTTTCAAATTCTTCTTTGCAGGAAGACTTGTTGAGATAAAAGGCATAGTTCATCTTATAGAATCATTCAATCAGCTTGATATGGAAAATACTGAACTTCATATATGCGGTGGCGGTGCTTTGCTTGACTATGTAAAAAAAGAGTCCGAAAAGAACAGCAGAATAATTGTTCATGGAAAGCTTGATAATGAACAGCTCGGAAAAGTTTATGATGAATGTGATGTTGCAGTAGTTCCTTCAATGTGGCCTGAACCTTTTGGCAGAGTTGTTATTGAGGCGAATATGCATGCACTTCCTGTAATTGTTTCTGACTGCGGGGGAATGCCTGAAATTATAAGCAATACTAAAGCCGGTACTGTTTATAAAAACGGAAATAATTCTGAACTTGCAAGAGTTATGAAAGAATACTGCAACAGGGATAAAATTAAATCAAGCTTTGAAAATATAAAAAATAATATAGGAATATACAGCATAGAACGTCAGATTGACAGTTTCGAGGACGTTTATCAGATTCTTATAAATAAGGTGAAAAAAAATGAAAAAGTTTAATATGTTTTTTTTCTATCTTGCGTGGACTCTTTATCTTGCTTATTATATTGTAATAAATGACAGCAGTTATAAAAATATGGTTAATTATAATACTATTGATTCTCTTGTAAAGGCATCTACTGTGTTGCTTCTTATGGTATCAGTAGTATTTATAGAAAAATATAGTTTCAGGTCGATATTTGCCATAATCATTTCTGTGGGGATTTTTGCCTTGTCATCTGTGAAATCGAATTCGCAACAAATTCTTATGGTTATTCTTTTTGCTCTTTCTGCAAAAGATAATATCAAGGCTGAAAAATTTGTGAGGTATGATTTTATACTGAGAATTGTTCTTGTACTATTTGTTCTGTTTTCAGTAAGTATGGGAATAATTGAAAATGTCAGAGTCGAAATAAGCGGATATGAAAAATATTCATTCGGATTTGTTCATGTAAATATATTCGGAATGCTTATAGGCTCAATATTTGCTGAATTTATTATGCTTTTTTATGATAAAATAAACTGGAAACATGCAGTTGTATTTTTTGTGTCACTGTTTTGCCTTTATAAAATCGGAATCAGCAGAACTTCCATTATTGCAATGGGACTGACTTTTGTTCTGTTGTTCTTTGTAAGAAACGCTCGTGTGAATAAATTTATCAGAAAGCATTATAAGCTTATATCATTATTCCCTGTTTTTATATCAGCAGGGTGCTGTTTCCTTGCAGTTATCTATACAAAAAGCAACTCTTTGCTTAGAATGCTGGATAAACTGCTTTCAACACGACTTTACTGGGCTCACCATTTTTATATGAAACATGGTTTTTCTCTTTTCGGAAGCAAGATAACTACAATCAGTACCGAAAGAGCTAAACAGCTTGGTGTACAGGCTCAGATTTTTGATATGGGATATGTCAGACTTGCTGTTGAATACGGCATACTGATATTTGCGTTTTTTATTCTGGTTTCGGTGCTTGGAAACAAGTATTCTATTCAGAGTAGAAAATTCGGACTTCTGCTTGCATCATTCTATTTTTCACTGACTCTGATTATAGAAACAGGAGGCTATAATGTAGTCAATAATTTCACCCTGATACTGTTTACAAAGGAACTGCTTAATTCCAATTATATATCAGGAAAAAGATACAGACGGCTTGTTTTTGTTGAAAACCTTAAAAACAGACTGAAACTGTATTCAAGGAAAGGTAAGGTATAATGGCAGAAGTATCAATTAAAAAAGCGACAATGATAAACGCTGTTTCAAAATACGGAAAAGTTTTGATGAACCTTGTATTTACAGCAGTTTTGTCACGTCTGCTTTCACCTAATGACTATGGAGTTGTTGCCATAGTTACAGTTTTTACGTCCTTTTTCAATATTCTTGCTGATATGGGACTGGGAAGTGCTGTTGTTCAGAACAAGGAACTTACTGATGATGAAGTAAATGATATATTTTCATATTCCTGTTATCAGGGAATAATGCTTGCAGTATTTTTCTGTATACTTTCTGTTCCGATTTCTGTTTTTTATAAGAATAATGTTTATCTTTCGATATGCACTATACTTTCAGTTTCAGTATTGTTCAACACTCTGAATATGATTCCGAATGCTATACTTATGAAAAACAAGAGATTTATAACAGTTGCAGTAAGAAATATAGTCACTACTCTTATAACAGGCGGAGTAACAATTCTGCTTGCATTTTTAGGATTCAAATACTATGCACTTGTTTTTCAGTCTGTAACATCTTCATTTATAATTTTCATCTGGAATCTTAAAGGTGTTCATCTTAAATTCAGATTTAAATATAACAAGGAAAGTATAAACAAGGTCAAAAATTTCAGCAAATATCAGTTTGCATATAATATTGTGAACTACTTTTCAAGAAATCTTGACAATATACTTATAGGAAAGCTTAAAGGTGATGAAAATTTAGCATATTACAGCAAGGGCTATACACTTATGCTTTATCCTATACAGAATTTAACATTCGTTATATCTCCTGTTCTTCACCCTATTCTATCAGACCATCAGAATGACAAGAAATATATCTATGACAAATACATACATATTACAAAGCTTTTATCTTTAATCGGTATATTCATATCTGCTTTCTGTTTCTGTGCCTCACGTGAAATTGTTTTGATTATGTACGGAAATCAGTGGGAAAAAGCTGTTATGTGCTTTAAGATTTTAAGCCTTTCTGTATTCTCTCAGATAGTATCATCAACAGCAGGTTCAATATTCCAGAGCCTTGGAAAAACAAAGCTTATGTTTAATGCAGGTATAGTACAGATGATTGTAACAGTTTCAATGATTATACTCGGCTGTGTTATCGGAACGATTGAAACTGTTGCAGTATGTGTTACAGTAGGACTGATTGCAAAATTCTTTATTGAATTCGGATTTCTTATAATAAAGGGATTTGAATACAGATTTGCTGATTTTCTGAAGATGTATATTCCCGATATGATAATTCTTGCGGTACTTATTGCTGAATCATTTGTTCTCAATTCAGTTATAAATATCAGTTCTCTTATTGTATCAGCAATAATAAAGTTTATAGCAATAGCTGTTGTTTATTTTATTCTTTTGATTCTGTTAAAGCAGACTAAATATCTGCTTAATGTTATTCCTAAAAAATTCAGAAAACATAAAAACTGATTGGAGAAATTACAAATGTCAAAGCTTATAAAAAAATTAAGAATAAAAAAATGTGTTTCTGTCAGTAAAAGTGCAAAATTTGTATATGAAGGAAATCTTGTTTTAAATTCCAACTGCTGTATAAGAGTAAGAGAAAATGCAAAACTTAAAATCGGCAGAAATGTCTTTTTTAATAATAACTGTGTTCTTACATGCAGGGAATCAGTTACAATAGGAAATAATGTTATATTCGGCCCTAATGTACTTATATTTGACAATGACCATAATTATATAGACAGTGATTTTATGCATAAGTTTATAACAAAACCAATTGTTATAGAGGATAATGTCTGGATAGGCGGAAATGTAACCATACTTAAAGGTGCTTATATATGCAGTGGTGCTGTAATAGGTGCAGGCTGTGTTGTAAGAGGACGTGTTGAACCTGATACTGTTATGTACACATCAGGTGAAGCATTTAAATTTAAATTGAAATAATAATAAAAAACACTTCTGTTTTTTAACAGAAGTGTTTTTTTGTTGTTTGGGAATGCGACAGCCTTTTTATTAAACTAAGAGAGGAGGAAATATAAAAAATTTTTATCAGAATTTTGTTATGATGTTTGCAAGATACTGCTGAACAGCAAGTGCATCATTTGCATTAAGACCGTTTCCGGAATTGTGAACATCACCGTTTATAATACCCTGTTCAGTGAGTTTATTTTTTTTCGGATTTGAAACATATGAGGCAACTGCAACAACATCAGCAACATCAACTTTTCCGTCATTGTTTGCATCGCCTGCAATTTTATTACTTGCTGAACCTTCAGATAATCTGTTTATTTTCCACAAACCGTTTTCAAGAACTACATTAAGAGTCATATAATCAGTAGTTCCATAGTTGTCATATTCCGCAACTATATCAAATGAAGTACCGGTGATATTTTTAATTTCAGGAGCTTTTGTACTCCATGCAAAACCACAGCCTCTTGCAGAAGTTTTTCCGTAAAGTACGCCTTTATAATCGATATAGCGTGGGTCATCAGTTCCGATTATTCCTGAATAGCGTTCTGAAATCATTTTGTCAGTGAGATTAGCCTGCATAAATGCCTTTACTGTTGCAGTGCTTGTAAATGCTGATTTCACAACCTGTGCAAATTCATTGCCGTTTTTATCTGTAAAAGCTGTTGACATATCAAAATCAACAAAGCTTCCGCCGAGATATTCAATATCATTCAGAGCTGTGAGAAGTTCATTTGCTCTTGTTGTATAATCTGATTCTTTTTCTATTGAATTGATTTTCCACAGACCGCTTTCAAGAACAACATTGAGAGTCATATAATCAGTAGTTCCATAGTTGTCATATTCTGCAATTATATCAAATGAAGTATCAGTTATATTCTTGATTTCAGGAGTTTTTGAAGTCCATTCAAATCCACAGCCTTTTGCAGTTACCTTTCCGTAAAGTTTACCTTTATAGTCAATATAGCTTGGGTCATCAGTATCAAGAATACCTGAATATCTGTAATTTATGAATTTCTTTGTGAGTGAGGATTCCATAAAGCTACGCAAATCAGATGTAGTTGAAAACTGTGTTTTAACAACAGGTGCAAATTCATTTCCGTTGCTGTCAGTAAAGCTTGCAGAGGTATCGAGAGAAATATTTCCTCCGCCTATTTTGTCGATATAGTCCAATGCACCCATAAGTGTTAATGCTTTCTGATTATAGTCAACCTCTGAAATTGAATTTATTTTCCACAGACCGTTTTCAAGAACTACATTGAGAGTCATATAATCAGTAGTTCCATAGTTGTCATATTCTGCAATTATATCAAATGAAGTATCAGTGATGTTTTTAATTTCTGGAGCTTTTGAAGTCCACTCAAATCCACAGCCTTTTGCAGTTACCTTTCCGTAAAGTTTACCTTTATAGTCAATATAGCTTGGGTCATCAGTATCAAGAATACCTGAATATCTGTAATTTATGAATTTCTTTGTGAGTGAGGATTCCATAAAGCTACGCAAATCAGATGTAGTTGAAAACTGTGTTTTAACAACAGGTGCAAATTCATTTCCGTTGCTGTCAGTAAAGCTTGCAGAGGTATCAAGAGAAATATTTCCTCCGCCTATTTTGTCGATATAGTCCAATGCTCCCATAAGTGTTGATGCCTGCTGTTGATAATCAACAGCAGTTTTTTCAGTTGAAACCGAGGAAATCTGGAGTTCAACTGCTGATACTGCCGGAATGTTAAGATTTAAAGCCATTATCAAGGCAGATGTCATGACACATATTTTTCTGAATTTTTTCATAATAAAACTTCCTTTCATATCTGAAATATTACTTTGTTATATATAATGTTGTCTGACGGCATAAACGATATAAACTGATTTCCGCATATTACATATATATAATCATCTATGCATAATGCTCTGTTCATACTGTAACAGTTTTCTTCAAATTCTGAAACGTTTCCGATATATTGAAATGAATCATTTTGAAAGTAATAAAATTCATATCTGAGTTCTGTTGTATAATCTTCTGTCTGAATATAGCAGGGGATACCGATTATATTTTTATCATAGTCAACAAACAGGGAATTGCTGTCTGAAAATGCAGGGGAGTCAATAAACATTTCTGTGTCATTGAAGTACTGTACAAATTTTGATATTAAATTATTGGAATTATCAAATACAGAAATTTTAAAACCATTTTCTTCAGATAAATATTCAAGATTTAAATAACTGTTTTTGCCGAGATTTTTCATACAGCTGTATATATCCTGATATTTTTCAGTTATTGTCAATTTTTCAGGATTTTTCAAATCAACAATATAGTTGTCGGAAACTGCAATATCTTCAAAGAATTTTATATTCTGTTCGGAGTCAAGGTCATCAATAAATCCGGCCTGATTCATATTTTCATCAAATATATAAATGGCATTTTTAGAGTAAACATAATTATTTGTTTCCTGAACATATGTCACAATTATTCTGAAATATCCATTGTATTCATCTGTGTTTAAGGGTATTCCTTTTGTATTTGCATATTCCTGAAAAGTTATATTTCCGTCTGCGAGTGAAAATTTCAGTATATCTGTATTTTCTGTGTAAGCATTGGAATAGTTGCTTATTGTTACATAGAGATTGTTTTCGGTGCAACAGACAAATTCTGCGGATTTTGCAAATGATTTTATATCAGTCTGTTCAAGATTATTGTTGCTGAACTTTAATGAAGTTACTGTTGTGAAACCTGTATTGAGTTGTTCGGAATTTATTTCAAGAAAATCTGAAGGAATATATATATCTTCGGGTTCAGGGTAATATTTTTCATTGTCTATATAATATTCAGGAAGATATGAACCGTAATTTTCGGGGCTGAAATCTTCACTGAAAGTTTTTGTTTCAGATGTTACAAGATATATATAATCTCCGTTTGATTTTATATCACTGAAATTTCCGCCCTGAGAATATTCGCTGATATAGTCAAGAAGTGGTTCATCATTCTGATATGATATATCATATGCTGTAACAGTTGTTATATAATTTTTGTCCGGCATAATTGATTCATATACAACAAAAAGAGTATTGCTGTTTATAAACAATGAGCGTATATCAGATTGTACAGCGTCTTGAAAAATACCAATGTCCAGTGAAGAACTGTAAAGAAATTCACCGTTTTCAACTCTTGAATAATTTATAAATGAAGTGTTTTCATTTGAACTGAATATAGTTTTTCCGTCTGTTACTGTTGAATCATTGAATTTCTGGTATTTTTCTGTTTCATCTTCATCATAGCAATTACTGACAATTTCTGAATTGCTGTTATAGGAAAATATCTTATAGATTTCGTCATAGCTTTCCGAACTTTTCAGCATTGAAGTATTATCTGTTATTTCAGGCTGAACTGAAAGTTTTTCTGATGCAGTTTCAGATATATCTTCAATATTTGTCTGAGGAACTTTTTTGCCTATTAAGAATATTCCGCATGTGCTGATTGTCATACATGCTACAAGGCCTGCAATAACCTGCATATACTGATTTCTGTAACGTTTTGCAGAATTTTTTACAGAATGTTTTTTTGAATTAAGTATTAAATCAATGTTTTCAGGGCGGAGGTGCTGAGGAACTTCTTCCGATTCGAGTATTCTCCTTACTTTTTCTCTGTCGTTCATAAAAAATTCTCCTTTCATCAGCCTGATTCTTCAAGATTCAGTCTTAATTTTTTCTTTATTCTCATAAGCCTTGAACGTACTGTTGCGGGATTTATTTTGCATATTCTTGCGATTTCAAGGCTTGTATAACCGTTTATAACTGACATTGAAAGAATCATCTTTGATTTTTCATCAAGACTTTCAAGAGCTATTTTAAGTTCATGATATTCATAGTTGAAATTTTCGGATTCTGAAATACTCTGTTCATATTCACAGGTGTTGTCATTTAAATATTCCTTTTGCTTTCTTTTTATCTTTGCATAAAGAATTTTCATAATCCAGCTTCTGAAAGCTTTTTCATTGCGGAGATTTTTTATAGATTCAAAAGCATCTGCAACAGCATCACTTACTGCATCACTTGCATCATGACTGCTTCTGAGGTTATATCTTGCTATATGGTACATATCCTTGTATACAAGTGAATACAGGCGGGAGAAAGCATCTGAATCTCCTGCAACAGCAAGTTTTACATCTTTTTCAAAATCGCTGTTATTATCATCTGTATAGGAAAGTGCAGAAACATCATTCATAATACCCCTCCTTTATAGATAAGGTGCAGTAATATATTCTATTTGTTTCATCTGATTTTAAATTTCGGAGAAATGCATAAAATATGCCTTTGATAAATGTATATTATGACAAAAAAGGACGGATTTTTAAAATCCGTCCTTTTATCTTTCGTATCGTGAGAGTATATTTATAGCTACTTCCTTTCTTGTCTGACGACTGTCCATAGCCTGTTTTTCTATATATCGATGTGCCTGAGGTTCAGTAAGTTTTAGATATTCCATTAATGCACATTTTGCACGGTTTATAAGTCTTAGTTCATCTATTTTCGTCAGTAGCTTGACATTTTCTCTTTTAAGTCCGAGCATTCTTGCTCTTGTTGCCTGAACAAGTTTGAGTGACTGATGAAATACAGAACGGTTGAGAGGTTTTGAAACAACACATACGCCGAATTCTCCGACTTTGTCTGAAACATCATCTGCAATTTCTGCCCGGCATATAAGAATTATTCCTGCTGTTGAGGATTCTGACATCATAACAGCAAGTTCGTGGCCAAATTCATCTGATACGGGAGTATTTATAACAATTATTTCATATTCTGTTGTGTTTATAAGACGGCGTGCTTCACTTCCGCTGTTGATTGATGTAATCTGTGAATAACCGGCATTTTTCAGTAATTGTGCAACGGCATCAATTCCCTTTTCTGAACCTGAAACTATTAATGCACGTTCCATAAAACAGAGCCTCCGTTTTTAATTATTTAGTTATTAAACAAATTTAAAGTATCTTGATTCGTCAAAAGCCTTTTTGTCCGATGCTTTGTCATATTCTGAACATATACCTGAGATATTTCCGAGAAGTCCGTTTCTTGTTTTTTCGCTGAGAACTGATTTTATGAAATCACTTTTTTCAGCAAGGTTATAAGCTTCTTCAAGAGATGAAGGGAGTTTCTTTGAAGTTTCTGATTCAGGGGCAAGCTCCTCTCTGTTTTTTATTCCCTCAAAACCTGCTGAAAGAATAAGATTGAAAGCAATATAAGGGTTGCATGTAGCATCTGCTGAACGCACCTCTATGCTTGGTGATTCTCCGACAGCGTTTGAAATTCTTATAAGAGGTGAAGTATTTTTATAGCTCCAGTTTATGAACTGAGGGGCATATCCGACTCCGAAACGCTCATATGAATTTGTTGAAGGATTAAGAAAAGCTGTCATTTCAGGGATTCTGTTTAAAATACCTGCTATAAAGGATTTTCCTTCATCAGTGCCGAAAATATCCATTCCGTTTTTTCTTATTCCGAGGCATATATTAAGTATACTTCCGGGCTGATTTTCAAGAGGTCTTGGCATAAATGATGCATAAAGACCATTTTGCGATGCAATGGATTTTACAACTGTTTTATAGTGAACCATATTGTCAGCAGCAGTAACAGGTTCGCTTTTTTTAAAATCAATTTCATTCTGTCCCCAGCCATGTTTATGACATGAGCTTTTTGGATTAAGTCCCATTTCTTCAAGTGAAAGACAGATTTCACGTCTTGTATTTTCGCATTTGTCAAGAGGTGCAACATCGAGATAACCGCCATGGTCATGCGGAATTTTAGTTGGTTCTCCGCTGTCATCAAGATTGAAAAGATAAAATTCACATTTTGTTGCAAATTCACATGAATATCCCTCTGAATTGAGTGACAGTATTTTGTCGTGGAGCTGTTTTCTGAGGTCACCGGAGTAATCAGAACCGTCAGAATTCTGTATATTGCAGAAAAATCTTACTACTCTGCCTGATTTCGGCCTCCAGGGGAGAACAGAAAGTGTTGATATATCAGGAATAAGCAGTAAGTCTGAACATTCTCCTGTTATTCCTGTTGCATCAAATGATATGCCATGCTTAAAGGCTCTTGGAAGTTCCTTTGGCATAATTGCAATATTTTTCAGATTTCCGAAAATATCGCAGAATGTAAGACGTATGAATTTAACGTCATTTTCTTCCACGAAGTTAAGTACTTCAATAGGTGAAAAGCTCATAAAAAATCCTCCATCAAATTTATTTTTACAGAACTTTTTTTCTTAATCTTTTAAGTTCTGAAAGATTAAGGCAGTTCGGAAAGTTTTCATCGTTTATTCTTGCAATACATTCATCAATATCCACCCAGCAGACTTCTGAAACTTCTGATTTCTGAAGTTTCAGATTTTCAATTTCAACAGGTTTTTTGTATATAAAAACTGTTGCAAATTCCTTGTCAGTACGCTTTCCGAGTCTTGTATCGCATATTTTTGTTGATTTTATCATTCCGACAAATTCAAGATTTCTCGGGTCAGTAACAATTCCGAGTTCTTCTTCCAGTTCTCTTACGGCTGAATATCTTGTTTCTTCTCCTGCTGATGTATGACCTGCTGATGATACGTCATAGTAATCAGGGAAGAAAAGTTTATCCTTTGAACGTTTCTGCAAAAGGACATATATTGACATATCGACACGGCGTATAATCCATACATGAGAAGTGAGATGACCGTCGCCGTCACGATGAACGAGTGAACGTGGTTTAATGCAGTTAGTAACATGCTCATTTTCATCTACTATGTTCAGAAATTCTTCATTATGTACTGAAAATGAAAAACTGTCATTTTCCTCCGAAACTTTGTAAAATACATCAAGTATGCCGTCAATAGTGCTGTTTTCAATATTTTCATTGGAAATGTATATATCAGCATCAAGTGATTTTATTTCTTTGAGGCAGTCATAAAGTGCATCAAGATTTTTTCCGTAGTGTTCAGGAAATCCAAGTTTTTCTGCAAGCTCCTTATGCAGTTCCGCCGGTGAAAAGCGTCTGCTAAGAAAAATTTCAGTATCCATAAAAAAAGCTCCTTTAAATTTTGTAATTAATATAGCTGTTCAAAAGTCTGATAATGGTCATTCGTATAAAAAATAAGACCGTCATTTGAAAATATTATTCTTTCAGCACCTCTGAATCCTCCCTGATAGTTTACATCACATTCTGTCCAGTATCTTCCTTCAGAATCGGGGAGAAGTCCTTCAAAGTTTCCGAATCTGTCACCGCCTATGCTCATTCCGTCAGCAACTTCCCAGAGATTTCCCTTTGATTTGTCCCAGCCAAGAGCAATGGCATCATCTTTTGTAATAAAGTTGCAGGGAAGTGTTCCGAATGTATGTATATATTCCGCAACGTCCTCAGGAGTTGTATAACTGCCTGATTCAAGTATAATATCATTGTCTTCTGTTGCAGTTTCAGAAACGTAGTGACTGGTTTCAGGTACAGCAGAAGAAACAGCGGTTGTCTTAACTTCTTCTGTATATTCTGTTTCAGGTTCAGTATATTCAGAAAATGATTCAGTTTGTGATGAAATGCTTTCTTCAGAAATAAATTCAAAAACATTGTCTTTCAGTGCGATTCCCAGAACAGCAAGAATCAGTACAGAAATTATACTTATAAATATTTTCTTGTTTTTCAAATAAATATATCTCCTTTCCTCGCACAATCAATTATATACCCACTTTAAAGAAATGTCAATCATTATTGTGAAAAAAATCGGGACAGATTATTAAATCCGTCCCGAAATGCTGTAAAAACTCTTTTAATAGTCCTCACCCTGCAAAGCATCATAGCCCTGTTCGCCAGTACGAACCTTGACAACGTTTTCAACATCATAGATAAACATTTTACCGTCGCCGATATTTCCTGTATAGAGGGCATCTTTAGCTGCATCAACAACTTTTTCAACCGGTACTTTTGATACAACAGCTTCAACCTTTACCTTAGGGAGAAGTGTTGATGCTTCATCTTTAACACCACGATAATATACATCGTGACCTTTCTGTGTACCGTAACCAAGAACCTGAGTTACTGTAATACCCTTTACGCCGACTTCTGTAAGCTTACGCTGTAATGCTTCAAGCTTATTCTGCTTGCATATGATACTGATTTTTGTAAGCTTTGCCTGACTGTCAGAAGATTCTGAAACAACCTTTTTAACTGCCGGAGCTTCAACAGGTATAGGAGGTTCAGGAACTTCAATACCAGCCTTGTGAGCCTGTCTGTCCATCTGTTTCATAGAGTCGATAGAAGGCATAAAGTCTGCATATGATGAAGGAAGATTGTGTTCAGTAGCGTCAAGACCGATGATTTCTTCTTCAGCTGATGCTCTGAGTCCGATTGTAGCCTTGATTACAAGGAATGTTATTGTGATTGTAACTGCTGTCCAAGCACCTACTGTAAGGATTGCTGCAAGCTGTTTGCCAAGAAGGTCAAATCCACCGCCATAGAATAAACCGTTAAGTGTGCTTGAAGGAACTGTATCTGTTGCGAAAAGACCTACTGCAATTGTACCCCATATACCGTTCATCATATGAACTGCAACTGCACCTACCGGGTCATCAATATGAAGAACATAGTCGAGAAGCCATACACCGAAAGGAACAAGAAGTCCTGAAACGATACCTACAAATATTGCACCAACGGCATTTATAACATCACAGCCTGCTGTTATACCTACAAGACCTGCAAGTGATGCGTTAAGACACATTGAAACATCAGGCTTGCCGTATTTGAGCCATGTGAAAATCATACATACAAATGTAGCGACTGCCGGAGCAATTGTTGTTGCTACGAAAATTGAACCGAGCTGAGAAGTTGATGTTGCGGCTGCACCGTTGAATCCATACCAGCCGAACCAGAGGATAAAGCAACCTAATGCACCAAGTGTAAGTGAATGTCCGGGGATAGCTTTTACTTTTATTACTTTTCCGTCTTTATCAGTCTTGAATTTTCCTATACGTGGGCCAAGGATTTTTGCACCGATAAGAGCTGAGATACCGCCTACCATATGAATTGCACATGAACCTGCGAAATCGTGGAATCCCCACTGAGCAAGCCAGCCGCCGCCCCAAATCCAGTGAGCTTCGATAGGATAAATAAGTGCTGAAATTACGCCTGAGTATACACAATATGAAATAAACTTTGTTCTTTCTGCCATAGCTCCTGATACGATTGTAGCAGTTGTAGCACAGAATACAAGGTTAAAAACAAAACTTGACCAATCAAAATTCTGATAATCTGTAATAATATCAAATCCGGGTTTTCCGAGAAGTCCTGCAACGTCCTCGCCTAAGAGAAGTCCGAAACCTATAAGTATAAATACTACTGTACCTATGCAGAAATCCATAAGGTTTTTCATTATAATATTTCCGGCATTTTTTGCTCTAGTAAAACCGGTTTCAACCATTGCAAATCCGCATTGCATAAAGAATACAAGTGCTGCACCTATTAAAAACCAAACACCAAATACTTGATTTGATACAGCTTCCATAATGTTTTCATTCATAAAAAATCACCCTTTGCTGATTACTTATTTTTGTCGTGACTGCTGTGCTGTTTTCAGGGAGGTACCTTCCCTGAAAATAACAAAAGGACGCTAAAAAGAAGTTTTCTTCAAACTCTTTTCAGCGTCCTTGCTGTCTATGCTTATATTATATGCTACAACACAAAAAAAGTCAACTGTTATACTGCAAGATAATTTTCGCCCCTGAATGTAATTTTTTGTAAAATCCGCATACAAAAAAAGTAAAACTGCCGATACGCTTTGATTTTTTAAGAAAAATGATTTCTGACTGTTTATTTTAAACCCGTTTCCCGATAAAACTTAAAAAAAGAGCAGTCAATATATATGACTGCTCTCCTGATATTATTCTGCGAGAAGTTTTTCAGCACTTGCAAGTTTTACGCATATTACGAAAAGCTCCATAGCCTTTGAAAGTTCATCGATAGTCGGATAAGAAGGTGAAATTCTGATATTTTTATCTTCAGGGTCTTTCTTATAGGGGAATGTTGCACCTGCTCCGGTAAGAACAACGCCTGCATTTTTACAGAGTTCAACAATTCTCTTTGCACAATGCGGAAGTGAATCGAATGAGATGAAGTAACCGCCCTTCGGGTCAATCCAAGAGCCTATTCCAAGAGGTCTGATTTCCTTTTCAAGCATGTTTATAACGCAGTCGAATTTAGGACGGAGTATAGCCTTGTGCTTTTTCATATATTCAACCATATTGCCGAATGTTCCGAAATATTTTACATGGCGGAGCTGATTGAGCTTATCATAGCTTATTGTACATACTGCAAGGGCTTTTTTAAGGCTTTCGATATTTTCCTTGCTTGCACCAATCATTGCAACACCTGCACCGGGGAATGTAATTTTTGAAGTTGAACCGAATATATATACAATGTTTTCGTTGCCGACTTTTTTAGCTTCATCAAGAATGTTAAGTATATATTTAGGATTGTCGCAAAGGTGATGAATTGTGTATGCGTTATCCCAGAAAATTCTGAAATCCTTTGCAGCAGGTTTAAGATTAGCAAAGCGTTTTACAGTTTCATCAGAATAGCAGATGCCCTCAGGATTTGAATACTGCGGAACACACCAGATACCTTTTATTGATGAATCTTCTGAAACGAGCTTTTCAATCATATCCATATCAGGCCCGTCGCTTTTCATAGGAACAGTAATCATTTCTATTCCGAAAAATTCGCATATACCGAAATGTCTGTCATATCCGGGTGAAGGGCAGAGGAATTTGACATTTCCCTGTTTTGACCATGCAGGTTCACCGAGTATGCCATGAGTGAATGCAACCTGAACAGTCCAGTACATTATATTAAGACTGGAATTTCCGCAAACGATGATTTCGTCCTCAGATACTCCGAGCATAGGAGCAAAAAATTTCTTTGCTTCCGGGATACCGTCAAGAATACCATAGTTTCTGTAATCAGTACCGTATTCGCTGGCGATAGTTTCTTCATTAAGAACATTAAGCATTCCCATACTTAAATCAAGCTGTTCAGCAGAGGGCTTTCCTCTTGACATATCAAGTTTAAGGTTAAGAGCCTTAAAGTTGTCATATTCCTTCTGAACCTTGTTTTTAAATTCAAGAAGCTGTTCTTTGTTCATCTGCTTTAATTCCATTGCTAACTCTCCTTTGATGCAATAATACAAATTTATACATTTGATAGTATATCATATATTTCCCGATTTTTCAAGTATTATTTTCACTAAATTATAATTATCGATATAATATAAAATTAGGCTGATTTAATCAGAGAAATATTTCGCAGATATGGACAAAGAGCCATATATATAACTATCTGTATAATTTGTTTTTGAAGTTGTTGTAATTATGCACAATTTAAACGTTTAAGGTTTATAAAAACAGCCGAATTTGTAGTAAATTATGGGTTTTACCTTGACAAATTATACTTTTTGCAATATAATAAAAGTATAGAAAAACAACAGATAATTTATCAGTGATTCATTATCAAGGGAGGAATCATTATGAAAAATAATATAATATCAAGAATACTTGCTGCGGCTATGACAGCAGCTTTAATAGTTTCAACTGTTCCGATTACAGTTTCTGCTGCTACTGATGATATAGATGTATTTGACGTTGAAAGCAATGAGGAAATAACTGCTGAAGCTGATGAAAAAGAAGTAATCGAAATTACTCAGCAACTTTCTTCAAATCTTTATGACTCAAATTATTATGACGGTTATTCATATAGTTCTCTCCTTGACCAGAACAATATTACTGTTTATAATTCACTTGCATCACTTGCAGACCCTACTGAAAATCCTATAATGGTTGACCTCCCTGATGAAGTAAGAGTAAACCTCGGTTCAAAAGACCCGAATGAACCCCTTACAGAAGGCGAAAAAGATGTGATTTCACAGCATATCGCAACTTCAATTTATTCAGGATACGGTTTCCTTCTTCTCGACCATCCGGAAATATTCTGGACAGCTCCTACATTTACATTTTCATATACAGGTACTTATGAAGTAAATAACCTCACAAATGAAACTGTATTTAAAGTTAAGAACATAACATTCTATTTCCAGCTTGATGAAGATTTCGGCGGAGATATAGATTATGCAAGAAGATGCAAAGACCAGCTTTTCAGAGAAATAGGTGAATTTCAGGTAGACGGTTCTACAAGATATGAAAAGGTAAAGAATATTCACGACCGCCTTATTCAGACAATATCCTATAATAAAAGTGCTCCTTTTGCTCATAGTGTAATCGGTTCTCTTATCTACGGCGCATCAGTATGTGAAGGCTATTCAGAAGCTTTCAAGCTCATATGCGACAGAGAAGGTATACCATGTATATCTGTTGTAAACGGTTCTCATATGTGGAATCAGGTTAAAATGGACGACGGTAACTGGTATGCAATAGATGCAACTTGGGACGACAGAGATTTTGTTGAAGAAGTTACAGGAAGTGACGTTTCCTATGACTATTTCCTTAAAGGAATGAACAGTTTTCTTATCTCTCATTTTCCAATATCAAGTCTTTACGGCGTATCATATAAAACTCCTAACCTTTGCAGAAAAGATTATGACTGCGACCCTCAGCCACCTGCACCAATACATAAAGACCAGAATAACAACAATGATGATATTGCTAATCTCGGCACACCTGAACAGAAAGCCGACATTGACGGTGACGGTGTAGTCAGCATAGCAGACGCTGTTATATGTACAGCAACAGTTCTCTCATTTGAATCTGATACTGAATGTGATATAAACAATGACGGAGTAACCAATGCCTTTGATATTATCGCTCTTAAAAGAATCATAAAGAGAGGCAGAAAGGAAAGCTGATAAAAAAGCGAAACAGGCAACCTTTTAAGGTTGCCTGTTTTTTTATTGTTCAAGTATCTGTAAAGTAACTTCAATTGCCTTATTGAGCTGAAGGTCATCGGATTCTTCTTCCGGCTGAACAGTTATATAATCGGGTGTAAGTCCTGTTCCGTCAAAACATTCTGAAAGAGATGTCTGATATTCAGAAGTTGTAAGCGAAACGGCACTTCCGTCATCAAATTCGTGGTATGTTTGTATAACGCCCTTTCCGTATGTCTGTTCTCCAACCAATGCAGAACCCTTGAAATCACGGAGTGATGCTGAAAAAAGTTCTGCCGCACTTGCAGTATTTCCGTTTACTATAACAGTCATAGGAATATCAAGTTCTGATTCATCAGAATATACAAGTGTTTCGGTATGACCGTCTTTGTATTTTTCAACAGCAATTACTCCCTCAGGGAGAAGCGGGTCAAGGCATTTTTCAAGTGAATCAGCAAGTCCTCCGCCGTTGTTGCGTAAATCAAATATAATTGCTCTTGCACCGTTTACAGTAAGCTTTTCAAGTACTGAACGGAACTGGTCGGGAGTATTTGCTCTGAATGATGAAATTTTTATATATCCTATATAGTTATCAAGCATATAGCCTGCAACAGATGTTATTTCAATTGTCTGCCTTGTGAATTTAAGCGGAATATCCTTTCCGTTTCTTCTTATAGTGAGTTCGATGTCAGAACCGGCAGTTCCGCTCATAAGCGAAACAGCTTCATCAGCACCCGTTTCAAGAACATCTTTCCCGTTTACAGCAACAATAACATCACCCTTTTCAAGAATTGATTCTGAAACAGGGGAGTCCGACATTATTGAAGAAACTGTTATATATCCGCTTGAATCTTTTGATACAGTTATTCCAAGACCGATTACTTTTCCGGAATCCTCTGCAAGCATTTCCTGATATTCTTCAGGAGTTAGATACTGTGAATATTTGTCGCCCAGACCGTTTACATAGCCTTTAAGTATGCCGTAGCTTAGTTTTTCTTCATCTATATCGTGAAGATAATTTTCTCTGACATATGTATCCGCATTTTCGAGTTGCTGATATTTTTCAGCCTTTTCCTTTACGTCTGCAACCTTGCTGTTAAAGCTCTGGAGCGAGAAAAAGGAAGTCACAATGAAAGTAATTGCACATACAATTGCAGAAATGCTTAATGCAAGTCCGAGGCTTATTTTTTTGTTCATATTTTATCTGCTTTCTGAATATTATGTATCAGTTGAGATAATTCTGAGGGTCCTGAGCAGTACCGTCAACTCTTATTTCAAAATGGAGATGATTTCCTGTTGAATGACCGGTACAGCCGACAGCACCGATAGCCTGTCCCTGTTCAACGTATTCGCCTACTGAAACATATGCTGTTGAAAGATGAGCATACATTGTTGAATAGCCGTCACCGTGGTCAATAAGAACATAATTTCCGTATCCTCCGCCACAGCCACAGCTGTATTCCTTGGCATAGTCATGTGTGCAGGAATTGTTTACCATAATTACAGTACCGCTACGAGATGCAACGGCAGAAGTACCTCTTATGCTTCCTCCGGCAATGTCGATACCTCTGTGAGTAGTACCCCATCTTGAACCGTAACCGCTTGAGATGTAGTAACCGCCCGGAGCAGGCCATATGAAACCTGATGAACTCTGCTGTTGTTTATTAGCTTCTTCCTGAGCCTTTTTTTCTTCTTCAGCTTTACGCTGTTCTTCGGCTTCCTGTTCAGCACGACGCTGTTCTTCTTCCTTTTTAGCCTGTTCAGCAGCGAGTCTTTCAGCTTCTTCCTTTGCAGCCTGTTCAGCCTTACGTTTTTCTTCTTCTTTTTTGGCTTTTTCTTCAGCCTCTTTCTGTGCAGCGAGTTTTTCGGCAGCTTTTTTAGCTTCTTCAGCCTTTTTCTTAGCTTCAGCCTTTTCTTTCGCTATGCGGTCAGCTTCAGCCTTAGCCTCCTGAGCCTTTTTTTCAGCCTCCTGTTTTTCTCTTTTGAGTCTTTCGGCTTCAGCTTTAGCTTCGAGAGCTTTTTTCTCTGCATTTGTCTTTGCCTTCTGGATAGCTTCTTCATTGGCTTTCCGGAGCTGTTCCTCACGGGCTTTTCTTGCATTTTCTTCAGCAGTTTTTATTTTTTCTTCTTCCTTGAGCTTTTCTTCATTTATTGAATTGAGCTTTTCAATATCAAGCTGTTTCTGATTTGCCTCAATCTTGAGTGTATCGAGGTATTCTTCGGACTGTTCAAAGGCTTTGTTGTATTCTTCACGCATTGATTCAAATTCAGCCTTTTTTGTTTCCTGTTCAGCTTTTTTTGTTTCAAGTGTAAGCTTTTCGCTTTCGAGGGCAGATTTCTGTGCATCGAGAGTTTCAAGCTGAGTTTTGAGAGTTTCAATCAAATCACTGTCGTGTTCAGCAATACGGTTTACCATTTCGACTCTTGAAAGCATATCATAGAAGTCTGAAGCACCTATGATAGCAGAAGCAAGGCTGTCGTTTCCGGTAATGTACATAGCTCTCAGACGTTCTTTGAAAAGTTCTGTATTTTCAGCAATATCCTTTTCCTGCTGAGCGATGTCCTTTACGAGCTGAGTTATATTTTCCTCGGCAGTTGAAATATCGGATTTTATTCTGTTGAGTTCTTCATCAACAATAGTGATATTATTCTGCATAAGAATAATCTGGTCAGTAAGAGTATCCTGATATTTCTGCTGTTCTTTCATATTGTCGTCATACTGACTGAGTTCCTGTCTTAGCTGTTGGATTTTCTTTTCATTTTCAGAACGTTCTTCCTGAAGTTCAGCAACAGTTTTTGCATGAACGTTCCTTTCCTGTTTTTCAGAATATGCAAATGTAAGGTTTAAGGCAATAACTCCGCACACTATGAATGAGAGGAGCTTTTTGATTTTAAAAAGTTTACTCATTATATACGCAGATATTTTTTAGAAATATCTGCACTCCTTTCGTAAATTTAAATTTAATCAGTTTTAAACATTAATATGCTTTCTGGTACACAGTACACTTCCAAGACCCCCGATGAAAGCACCTGCCAGAATATAAGCACCCAGCACATAAAACTGGATTTTTCCGAATGGGATAATACTTCCCAGACCTATAACATTCATAACCCCGACATTTCTTGTCAGAATACTGAATGTTGAACGGTATGTTAAAAGGGTAAGCAGAAAAGCACCTGTTCCTGAAAAAAATCCCGTAACCATTCCCTCTATAAAAAATGGTATTCGTATGAATCCGTTTGTAGCACCAACGTATTTCATAATCTGGATTTCTTCACGTCTTGAAAATACGCTTGCTTTTGTTGTATTTGAAATCATAATCATAGAAACTATTACAAGTCCGATTATGATAGCTGTTGCAATAAGGGTTACAACACGTCTTAACTCCATAAGAATATTTACAAATTCCTGAGAGGCTTTTATATAGTAGATATGATTCATTTGTTCTATTTTATCTATGATTTCAGAAACTCTGTCAATATCATGGACTTTTACTTTATATCCGTTTACAAGAGGATTATCATTGCCAAGCGAACTGAAAATTCTTTCATATTCCGGCATTGACTTCATCATAGACTGAAAAGCCTCATCTTTTGATTCAAATATTACTTCTGAAACACCGTCTATTGCGGAAAGGTTGTTTCCGAGTTCATCAATATCTTCCTGAGTTGCAGAGTCATCAATAAATACGGCAATTTCATTTTTATCGCTTATACCGCCTATGATTGAATCGATGTTTATGTAAAAAAGAACGGACATTCCGACAAGCATAAGTGATATAAGAAGAACACAGAATGTTGCAAAAGCCATCATTTTGTTTTTCCAGATGTTTTCTGTACCCTGGTCAACAAGATATTTGATACCGCTAAGCTTCATCGTTGATACCTCCGATTACTTCATCAAAGACGATTTGACCGTCAGTGATGTTGATTATTCGTCCTCCGAAATGTCTTACAAGGTCGTGTTCATGCGTAACCATAAGAACAGTAGTTCCGCAATCGTTTATTCCTTTGAGGAGTTCAACGATTTCATATGAAAGTTCAGGGTCAATATTTCCGGTAGGTTCGTCAGCGATAATAAGTTTAGGGTCATTGACCAAAGCTCTTGCGATTGCAACACGCTGTTTTTCACCGCCTGAAAGTTCATCGGGATAAGAGTTCATTTTAGACTGAAGTTCAACAAGTCCGATTACATAAGGAACTCTTTTTTTGATGAATTTTCTCGGAGCATCTATAACACGCAGTACGAAAGCAATATTTTCATATACAGTCATAGACGGAATAAGTCTGAAATCCTGAAAAACAAAGCCGAGCGTACGTCTGAATTCAGGAATTTGTCTTTTTTTAAGCTTATTAAGATTATAGCCGTTTACGGAAACTGTTCCGCTTGTAGCGTCTATTTCTTTAAGAAGAAGCTTAATCATGGTACTTTTTCCCGCACCCGAAGAACCGACAACAAATGCAAAGTCACCGTCATTTATTTTAAGGCTTACATTGTTAAGGGCATCAACACCGCTTGAATATTTAACGGATACGTTTTTTAATTCTACCATTTAAATCACCTTCCTTTTAATTTTCTGAAAAAGCTTTTCGGCTGTCGTTCAGGAGAGAATGATTTATCAGAATTTCATAGGATTTGCGGAGAGATATTTTTTAACCATAAGAGCGATTTTAAAGATAATTGCGTGGTCAAATTCTCTTAAATCAAGACCGGTAAGCTTTTTGATTTTTTCAAGACGGTAAACAAGGGTATTTCTGTGAACAAAAAGTTTTCTTGATGTTTCAGAAACATTGAGATTGTTTTCAAAAAATCTCTGAATAGTGAAAAGTGTTTCGTGGTCGAGTGATTCGATACTGCCCATTTTGAAAACTTCATGGAGGAAAGTTTCGCAGAGGGTTGTCGGGAGATGATATATAAGTCTTGCGATACCGAGATTGTCATAGCTTACAATAACTTTGTCTGTATCGAAAACTTTACCTACTTCAAGAGCCATCTGAGCTTCCTTGAATGAACTTGCAAGTTCCTTTACACCGACAACAGGAGTTCCTATGCCGACATTGACTCTTGTATAAAATTCACTGCTGAGAGTATCAGCAATTGAACGGGCAAGTTTTTCGAGGTCTTTTGAATCAACAGTGCTTTTGAGTTCCTTTACGAGAACGATGTCATTTTCTGTTATGTTGAAAACAAAGTCCTTGTTTTTGTCAGGGAAAAGGTTCTGAATGACATCATATGCAGAAATATCATTTGCAGAAACAATTCTGATAAGGAATACAACTCTGCTGATTTCGGCATTGAAATGGAGTTCTCTTGCCTTGATTATAATATCACCGGGGAGAACGTTATCAAGAACAACATTTTTGATGAAATTGTTTCTGTCATATTTTTCATCATAATACTGTTTGATATTTGTGAGAGTGATAGCCATAATGCTTGCATATTTTGCTGATGCTTCATCTACGCCTTCAACAAAAACGGCATAATCGGGCTTTACTCTTGCACCAAACGGCTTATAGGTATATCCATCTCTTATAAAAATGTCATGGGAGTCTGTGAGGTCGAGTGAAACGAATTCATTTGTAGTACCTACTTTAGTGAGGTCACTGCATGCTATAATTGTGGCTGTTTCATCAACAACACCTATTGTACAGTCGATAGTCTCTTTCATTTGCTGAATAAGACCCTGAAATAAACGGTTGGACATAAAATAAAATCAATCCTTTCTGTATACGGTAAAGAGCAATCATTATATATTACAAATTGTAACATATTTTCATAGCTAAATTGTGAACAAATTGTTAATTTTCTTCCGGAATTCCCGATATTCTGAAATTTCTATCCATTTCTGGAAAATTATGTTCATAATCTGTTAAAAAAACTGTAACCAAAATGTAATTATATCACATTTTTTCGGGAGCGTCAATTTTAAGAATTTCGAGAGTATTTTCAAGAACCTGTTTGACGCTTATGCAGAGTGCAAGACGTGCAAGGCGGAGCTGTGGTGTTTCAGCATTTTTTACACTGCATGAATCATAGAATCTGTGGAAAAGTGTCGCAAGTTCGATTGAATATTTTGTAATCTTGGCAGGGTCATAAGTTCTTGCTGATGCATTTACAGTGTTCGGAAGTTCAGCAATATGGCGGATAAGCTCAATTTCAGACGGTTCTTTCAGAAGTGAGAGGTCAGTGTCCTGAGTATATTCAACACCTTCTGATTTAAGGTTAGCAATAAGACTGCAAATTCTTGCGTGAGCATACTGAACATAGTAAACGGGGTTTTTTGAGGACTGTTCAACAGCAAGGTCGAGGTCAAATTCAAACTGTGAATTAGCCTCACGCATATTGAAAAAGAATCTTGCAGCATCAATCGGGATTTCATCAAGGAGTGTTACAAGTGTTATGGCTTTACCGCTTCTCTTTGAAAGTTTTACTGTTTCACCGTTGCGGACAAGTCTTACCATCTGCATAAGAACAACATCAAGCTTGTCTGCATTTACTCCGAGGGCAGTAAGTGCGGATTTAAGACGAGGAACATATCCGTGGTGGTCAGCACCGAGAACGTTTATAGCCTTGTCAAAATTTCTTGTTACAAGTTTGTCATAATGATATGCAATATCAGGAACTACATATGTAGGAATACCGTTTGCACGGACAAGAACAAAGTCTTTGTCAACACCGAAATCAGTAGCCTTGAACCATACAGCACCTTCCTGTTCATATGTATGACCTGTTTCCCTGAGCTTTTCAACGATACGCATAGTTTCTCCGTTTTTGTGGAGTTTGCTTTCCCTGAACCAGTTATCATAAACTATACGGTATTTTTTAAGGTCACGTTCAAGACCGTCAATATTTTTCGGGAGAGCATAGTCAACAAGAGTCTGACGTCTTTCGGATTCTTCCTGACCGCTTAAAACTGCACCGTATTCATCGAAATAGTTTTTGGCATGTTCAATAATATCCATTCCCCTGTAAGAATCTTCAGGCATAGGGAAAGTTTCGGAATTTCCGTCCTCTCCGTAGATAGCTTTGCAGAAATCTTCTATGCCGTAATTTTTGAAACAGACTTTCTGTCCTTCATCACTGCAAATCTGCATATAGCGGAGTGAAAGGGACTTGCCGAATTTTTCAATCTGATTTCCGGCATCATTTACATAAAATTCACGTTCAGTATAAAATCCTGCCCACTGGAGAACGCTTGCAAGACAGTCACCGATAGCACCGCCTCTTGCATTTCCGATATGCATAGGGCCTGTTGGATTAGCTGAAACAAATTCAACAAGAATTTTTTTACCTTTTCCGTAATCAGTTTTTCCGTAGTCTTTTCCTTCATCGAGAGAAGTTTTTACAACATCGGCAAACCACTTCTGAGAGAGGAAGAAATTCATAAATCCTGCACCGGCAATTTCGCATTTTTCAAAGCACGAGCCGTCAAGAATAAGTTCAGATTTTATAAGTTCAGCAATTTTTCTTGGGGGCATACGGAGAGTTTTGGCTGATACCATAGCAATATTGGAAGCAAAATCTCCATGTGATTTGTCGGCAGGAATTTCTACCTTGAAATCCGGAAGGGGAGTTTCAGGGATTTCCTTTTTTGATACAAGAACACTGAGGGAGTTATAAATAAGCTCCCTGAGCTGTTCGGAGGCATTTTTTATAAGGTCTGACATTGCTTTAAAAATCCTTTCATCAGTTTTGATTAAAATTCTGTATTCTGATAATAATTTCGTTGTCGGAGAGATATGCTGAATTTAAATCAAGAGTATATTTAAGAGCAAGTTCTCCGGAATCTTCTATATTGTTTTTTATGAACTGTGTCATAATTCCAATCTGGAAATCCCCGTAGGGAGTTCCGTAATGGCAGTAATATTTCTTATCTTTTTCGAGAATTATATTTGAATTTGCAGTACCTGTTCTTACTATGCTGGCACAGTCATTTCCGTTTACGGTTATAGTTGTGACAGAGCCTTCAAAACCTGTTGCGGAGGTATCCTCATAGCTGAATGTATATGTATCATTACGGCGGTTATAGTGAGCTTTTGTGAAAAGTTCGGTTTCACTTATTTCGCCGTCCTGACTGATGATACTTTTCAGTGAAATCATAACATTATTTTTCATTTTTCCACCGCCGTCTGATTTATTATACTGCTGAACACATCGCCGGAAACGTCATGACCGAGGAATATTCCTGCTGTTTCGCAGAAAAGTTCAGTACTGTCACTGACATAGAAAGTATTTTTTCCTTTTTCGGAGCGTCCGGAAAGCAGATTTTTTTCGCTAAGACATTTTTTTGTATACTTTGCAGCCTCTGCACCGGTATCAATAAGAGTTACATCATTTCCCATATAGTCAGCAATAATATCCTTTATAATAGGGTAGTGTGTACAGCCGAGAATGAGTGTATCAACGCCGGCTTTTCTGATAGGTTCGAGATATTCTTCTGCAACAATTTTTGTAACTTTGTTCTGACGGTCAATATATCCGTTTTCAACGAGATGAACGAAAAGCGGACAGGGATTTGCAAAAACCTGAGTATCAGGACGCATAGATTCAATTGTTTTCTTGAAAGAACCGCTTCTGACTGTTGCCGGAGTTCCTATTATACCGATTTTTCCGTTTTTTGTGGCATTGCATGCACTTCTTGATGCAGGAATCAGAACGCCCGTAAAGGGTATTCCGTCAATATCGGTTATATCTCCTATAACTGAACTTACAGTACCGCAGGCAGCTATAATCATTTTAATATCATGTTTTTTCAGAAATTCTATATCTTCTTTTGCATATCTCAGAACAGTGTTACGGCTTCTTGAGCCGTAAGGGATTCTTGCAGTATCTCCGAAATATATTATATTTTCATTCGGCAGAATCTTGTTAAGTTCCCTTACGGCAGTAAGACCGCCAAGACCGGAATCAAATACGCCTATGGCATGTTTATCCATTAAAAGACTCCTTTAATTAATAGTTTTTTTCAGAATTTTCAATAGCCTGTTCAATAAGCTTGTCAACAAGATATGACTGGCTCATTCCGAGATGTTCCATAAGTTTCGGGTACATGCTGATTGAAGTAAATCCGGGGAGGGTATTTATTTCGTTGAGATAGAGAACGCCGTCATCAGTGAGGAAGAAATCAACTCTTGAAAGACCTTTACAGCCTAAGCATTTATAAGCCTTTATTGCAGTTTCACGTATTTCAGCCATTTTTCTGTCATCAATTCTTGCAGGAATATAAAGCTTTGAAGGACTGTCATATTTTGCATTGTAGTCGTAAAAATCGTTGCATGCCTCAATTTCGCCGGCATATGATGCAAACGGTGAATCATATCCGAAAACGGCAACTTCAAGTTCCTGACCTTTTATAAATTCCTCAACAACAACTTTGCTGTCATGTGAAAAAGCAACTTTTATAGCCTCCTCAAGTTCAGAAAGGTCATTAGCCTTGTTTATTCCGATTGAAGAACCGGCATTTGCAGGTTTTACGAAAAGCGGAAATCCGAGAGCATGAGCTATTTCTTCACATCTTTTTTCAAGGTGATTTATTTCACGCTGTGTTACAAGCTGCCATTTAGCTGTTTTTATACCGCAGTAATCAAGAACGATATGTGTATGTGATTTATCCATACATGATGCTGATGCAAGCAGTCCACAGCCTACATAGGGTAATTTTGCCATATCAAGCAATCCCTGCAAAGAACCGTCCTCACCGTTTCTGCCATGAAGAACAGGAAAGACAACATCAATTTTTCTTACGGAAACACTGTTGTTTTCGATAATAATTATTCCCTTGTGAATCGGGTCAGGTGAGATTATAGCAGTAGTGCAGTCGGGATTGTATTCCCACTGACCATTTGCGATAGACTCAACATCACCGGGGTAATAAAGCCATCTTCCTGTTTTTGTTATTCCGATACATGTAATTTCATACTTATCTTTCGGAATGCTTTTGATAACGTTTGAAGCAGATATAAGAGAGATATTATGCTCACTTGAAGCACCGCCGAACAGAACTGCAACTTTAATTTTTGCCATAAAAATTTACTCCTTTGAGAAAACATACTTTTACATACTTTATATGAATAATTTTATCACATTTCACAAAAAACTTCAAGCATTTTTTGTGAAAATAAAATGAAACGTGTAAATTTTAAAAAATTGCCCTAAAAATCTAACAATTTTCAACAGATTTTTTTGTTGATTTTCACATAATTCACGCACTGATATATCCTGTCATTATATTATATTTATCAAAATGACATTATATTACAGGATTGACAATCAATACAGAAAGGATATATAATTATTCCGGAGGGATTTTTTATGAAGAAAATTATTTTTTTTGACATTGACGGAACTATTATAAGCGAAGATGAAAATGCCTATCTTCCTGAAAGCACTCTTAAAGCAATTTCACTTGCACAGAAAAACGGCTGTTACACTTATGTAAATACAGGCAGAACAATCTGCAATATTGAAAAAAGAATAAGAGATATAGGTTTTGACGGATATATCTGCGGTTGCGGTACTTATATCGAGCATAGGGGAGAGAATATATTTTATCATAAGACTCCTGATGATGTTTGCAGACTTATTGAAGATACTGTTAAGAAATGCAGAGCAATTCCTGTATATGAGGGAAAAGATGCCCTTTATTATGACGGAGAATTTGAAAAAGATGACAGAATAATTATGTTTACAAACGAATTTCTTAAAAGAGGTGCATCTTTTTTCACAACACAGGAAAAGAAAAATTTCGGATTTGATAAATTTATAGTATGGACTGATGAAAATACTGATAAAGAATTACTGTGTTCCGTTATTTCACGTTACTATACTATTATAGACAGAGGAAACGGACTTCTTGAAAATGTTCCGAAAGGATTTTCAAAAGCAACAGGAATATATAAAATACTTGATATTCTCGGCATAGATATTTCAGACGCTTATGCCGTTGGCGACAGTATGAATGACCTTTCAATGCTTCAGGCTGTTCCGAACAGCATAGCAATGGGACAGGGTGTTTCTGTTCATAAATATGTTTCATATATAACTGATGACATCTATCATGACGGAATATGGAACGCTCTCAGACATTTTGAACTTATATAGCATTATTTGTAAAAACTGTCATAAATATGCTCTCTGAAAGTATATTTACTGTCGATTGATACTATTGCATTGAGGCTGTCAAAATGTTATAATGTTATTAATTATGTATGAAAGGAGAAACGGAATACAATTGACTGTATTCCTGTTATTTATTTATGAATATTGCTGTTGCACAGTCGGGAGGCCCTACAAGTGCCATAAATGCATCACTTGCAGGAGTTTATCTTGAGGCGGTTGAATCCGGAAAATTTGATAAAATATATGGTTCTCTTAATGGTATTGAGGGAATTATAAAACAGAATCTTATTGAGCTTTCAAAGTATCTTAAAAGTCCGGAGGATATTGACCTTCTTATTCATACACCGTCAACTGTTCTTGGTTCATGCCGTTATAAAATTCCTGAAAAAAATGCTGATGATGTATATAAGAAAATTCTTGAATGTTTCAGAAAATATAATATAGAAAAATTCTTCTATATCGGCGGTAATGATTCGATGGATACTGTTATGAAACTTTCTGAATATTTTGAAAAGAACAATATCACTGATATAAAAGTTATAGGTGTTCCGAAAACAATTGACAACGATTTGTGCGGTACTGACCACAGTCCCGGATTTGGTTCTGCATCAAAATATGTAAATGCAACTGTTCAGGAAATCGCAAGGGACAGCAGGGTATACAGTGTTGATTCCGTTACTATAATAGAAATTATGGGACGTCATGCAGGCTGGCTTACTGCATCAACCTGTTGTCTGAGAGCTAACGGTGAAACCGCTCCGCATTTTATATATCTTCCTGAAGTTCCGTTTAACGTTGATAAATTTATCGAAGATGTAAAACGTGTTCAGAAAGAACATAAAGCTGTTATTGTTGCTGTTTCAGAGGGTGTGAAGCTTGAAAATTCACATCAGTACCGTTCCGGAAAAACAGATGCATTTGGTCATCAGTATCTTTCAGGAATAGGAAAATATCTTGAAAACGTTGTTTCAGATGAGCTTAAATGCAAGGTTCGTTCAGTTGAGCTTAATGTTATGCAGAGATGCAGTTCGCATATAGCATCAAAAACTGATATTGATGAATCAGTTGAAATAGGCAGATGTGCCGTAAAAACTGCACTTGAGGGAAAAACAGGCTGTATGATGTGCTATATCCGTGACAGCTCCGAGCCTTACAGAATACACATTGAAAGTGTTCCTGTATCACAGACTGCAAACCACGAAAAATATTTCCCTATGGAATGGATTAATGATGAGGGAAATAATATTTCCGATGAGGCAATAAAATATTTCCTCCCGCTTATTCAGGGAGAAGTTGAACAGAAAATGAAAAACGGTATGCCTGTTCATTTTGTAATTGAATAATTTTTTCATATTTTTCAAAATAAATTTGTATAATTTTTCAGATACTTCACATACTACAAATACAAATCCGAAAAAATTTGTATACGGAGGTATCAGAATAATGAAAGCAACCGGAATAGTTCGACGTATAGACGATTTGGGACGAGTTGTTATTCCAAAGGAAATAAGACGCACAATGCGTATACGAGAGGGCGACCCTCTTGAAATATATACAAACAGTGAGGGAGAAGTAATATTCAAAAAATATTCGGCAATAGGTGAGATGACTGAAAATGCAGGACATATTGCTGATATTATGAATAAGCTTGCAGGCTGTCCCGTTGTAATATTTGACAGAGATCATGTTGTTGCAACTTCAGGAGTTTCAAAAAAGGAATTTTCTGAAAGACGTGTAAGCAATCAGCTTGAAGAACTTATGGAAAACAGAGGTCAGTATTACAGCAACAATGAAAATTCAAAGTTTTTTGTTGCTGAAGGAGTCGAAAAAAACGGACTTGCAGTAATGCCTATAATTTCAAACGGAGATGTTACCGGAGCAGTTGCCTTTATAGAAAACGGCACAGGCAAAGTTACAGAACTTCAGAAAAGTCTTATTACTGCATCAAGTCAGTTTCTCGGAAAGCAACTTGAATGTTAAAAGCAAGGGCAACCTTTATAATATAAAGGTTGCCCGTTTTTTTTATATCTTTTTTTCAGGTATGGCTTCAAAGAAAACTGCTGAGAAAGGAGGGAGGGTTATTTTTATGATTCCCTTTTTATCAGGTCTGAACGTTTTTTTCTTGTATTCAGTTTTTCCGCCGTATTTCTGCAAATCGGAAGCCATTATGAGTTTATAGCAGGCATCATTTGAAATATTTATTTCAAAGTCATTCTGTTCTGTTCCGCTAAAGTTGAAAACTGCCGTAATCTGCTGTATAGGGCATTTTCTTTTCATAACATAAACGCATTTTTCCTCCTGATGACAGTCAAGCCATTCAAATCCCTGCGGGTCATCGTCCCACATATAAAGAGCAGGAGTATTCAGATAAAGTTTGTTGAGGTCTTTCATGAATTTATGGAATGAGTCATGTATCGGGTATTTAAGCAAATCCCAGTCCTGTTCACGTTTTTCGTCCCATTCACGAAACTGAGCAATTTCATTGCCCATAAAATTGAGTTTTTTTCCGGGGTGAGCATACATATACATGTACATAGCTCTTGCCTGCGGGAATTTCTGTTCATAGTCACCGTTCATTTTCTGTATGATTGTAGCTTTTTCATGAACTACTTCATCATGAGAAAGAGGAAGTATAAAATGTTCATTGTAGAAATACATCATCGAGAATGTAAGCTTGTGGTATTCCTGTGTACGAATCCATGGATACTGACGGAAATAATCAAGAGTATCATTCATCCAGCCCATATCCCATTTATAGTCAAAGGCAAGACCGCCTTCGGAATATGGCTTTGTAACCATTGCATAGTTTGTTGAATCCTCTGCACAGAGAATTGCATTTGGGTGACGTTTTTTAAGACCGTTATTCATTTCACGCAGAAACGAAACAGCAACATCATTTATGCCTCTATTGGTATCTCCCTGCCAGTAGATTATACGGCTTATAGCGTCCATTCGTATTCCGTCAAAATGGAATACGCTGAGCCAGAAATCAGCAGATGACTGAAGAAAACTTCTTACTTCTCCTCTTGAATGAATAAAGTTGTAGCTTCCCCATTCGCTGTGTGTTATATCGTTGTGGGGATATTCATAAAGGGGAGTACCGTCATAATTTGCAAGTGCATAGCCGTCTACTGCAAAGTGAACGGGTACAAAGTCGATAATAACGCCGATATTATTTTTATGACATTTGTTTACAAGCTCCATAAGCTGAACAGCAGTTCCGTATCTTGAAGTAGGAGCAAAAAAGCATGTGTTCTGATATCCCCATGATTCATCGCAGGGGTGTTCACAGAGTGGCATAAATTCGATGTAGTTATATCCGTTTTCCTTGACATACGGGATAAGCAGGTCAGCAATTTCGCTGTAATTATACCAGCCGTTTTCATCATCGGGATTTGTTTTCCATGAGCCGAGATGAACTTCATAAATATTAAGTGGCTGTCCATGACAATCCGTACGTTTTTCAAGCCACTTTTTATCATCAAATTTAAATGCTGACAAATCTCTTATTATTGAGGCATTTGCTGGTCTGAGTTCCATTCCGTAGCCGTAAGGGTCACAGTGGTCTACAAAGTCATCTTCAGTATGGTATATTCTGAATTTATACATCATACCTTCCTTTGCGTCAGGAATATGACATTCATAGAACTGTCCGTTTTCGATTTTGTTCATAGGAGTGTCAGTCCAGTCGTTGAACTCTCCTATAACAGATACTTTTACGGCATTTGGTGCATAGGTTCGGAAAGTTGTTCCTGATTCTGAAATTTTAGCTCCGAGAAATTCATAATCAGTAAAGGAAAGACCTCTGTAAAAATCATTTAAATCCACTTTTATCATCTCCGTTGACAAAAATTCATAATTATATTATAATCATATTATAATATAATTTTCTGCATTTTTCAACACCCAATTATATAAAACAGTATAATAACAGACAACTTGAAAAAAATGTCGTGAAAGGATAATCATGGATTTAAGAGTTATAAAAACTGAAAAAAGCATTAAAAATGCTTTTATTGAGCTTAGAAAAAAAAAGCCGGTTGAAAAAATTACTGTAAAGGAACTTTCAGAAATTGCTGTTATAAACAAGGCAACTTTTTATCTTCATTATTCAGATATTTATGAACTTGCTGATGAAGTTGAAAATAGTGTGATTCAGGAAATATTCAATGAACTTACATGCCTTGACTGTATTTTTGAAAAGCCCTCTGAACTTACAAGAGAAATCGTCACAGCTTTCTATAAAAGACATGAGATAATATCAATACTTTTTTCGGATATACGTTCCGGAAAGCTTGTGGATAAAATAGAACAGGAAATTAAAAAGCGTACGCTGAACAGTGATTCATCAATTGAAAATCAGATGATGCTTACATTTTTAATTCAGGGTTCTTTTCATACTGCTATAAAATATAAAAATGAAGATGCTGAAAAGGTTTATTCAACTATTTCAGAGTTTGTGAAAATAATTGTGGAGTCATATGCTGTTTCGCATTAACATTTTCTGTTGCACTTTCATATAATATCATAAAAAAACAATGAGGTGATTTTTTATGGACGGTGCATTGCTTACAGCTATACTTATCATTACAGTAATTGCAATTGCGGAAGGTGTTTCGCTTTTTGCGGAATGTATTTTCAGAAACCGCAGGGAGAATTATTTTGCGGTTATTCCTGTTGTTTCGGGTGATGATACCCTGAGAGAACGGATTTCCGATGTTCTGGAGCAGACCGATGCGGATATTATTCTTCTTGACTGCGGGGCAGGGATAATACATAAGGATTTTTGTGAAAGATTCTGCCTTAATCATGAAAATGCCGTTTTTCTTGCTCCGGAAGAACTGAAAAAATATTTTTCGGAATCGTTTGCAATTACACAGAAAAAATAGTATAATATTTATGATGATATAATATTTCCGGAAGGGTTTGCTATGGAAGAAAAAGATTTGAGGATTGAAGGTACTGTTGAAAATGTTCTCTTTAAAAATGAATCAAATGGTTATATTGTTCTTGACCTCGATGTGCAGGGTGAACTTTTAACCGTTGTCGGAGAGCTTGGAGAAATTGAATGCGGAGAAATTCTCGCAGTAGAGGGAAATTTCAGTTTTCACCCCAGATTTGGAAAACAATTCTGTGCGGTATACTGCGAGAGAAAGCTCCCTGATGATACTGTTAATATTGAAAAATATCTTTCGTCCGGAGCTATAAGCGGAATCGGAAAATCGCTTGCAAAGCGTATAGTTTCGGTTTTCGGAAAAGATACTCTTGAAATAATACAGAAAAATCCTGAAAGACTTATGGAAGTCAAAGGTATATCAAAAAGTAAATACAAGGAAATAGAAAGCGATATTAAAAAACTTTTTGCTTTAAGAAACGTTGTGTCATATTTTTCAGATTACGGAATAAGAACACAGTTTGCCATAAGAGCATACAGATGTTTCGGGGAGCATACTCTTGAAGTAATTAATGATAATCCCTATTATATGTGTGCAGATGGAATAGACCTTGATTTTTCAAAAGCTGATTTTCTTGCTTCAGAACAGAATATCGGAAAAAATGACGAAAGAAGAATTATTGCCGGTATACAGTATATATTAAGCCAGAATGCTCTCGGAGGGCATTCCTGTCTTCCGCTTGATAAACTGCGTGAAAAGGCACTGTCATTTCTTGATATATCGGAAGACAATTTCTGCGATGCCTACGGTAAGGCTCTTGAAGAAAGAGAACTGTTTGAATTTATAAAAAACAAACATGAATTTGTATATCTTCCCTGTTACTATTCGGCAGAAAATTATATATCATCACGTCTTAATATCCTGTATCAGAGCAGAATTGAAACTGACTGCGATTTCCTTATAGATATTGAAGAAGCCGAAAATAATATAAAATATGAGGAACTTCAGAGAGAAGCCATAAAAGAGGCAGTTTCAAAGGGTATACTTGTTATGACAGGAGGCCCGGGAACAGGAAAGACAACTACTATAAATGCTATAATATCGATATTTGAAAAAATGGACTATGAAGTATTTCTGACTGCTCCGACAGGACGTGCCTCAAAGCGAATGTCTGAGCTTACAGGACACGAATCAAAAACAATTCACAGACTTCTCGAAGTTGAATTTGATTCAGCAGGCAGACATGTATTTGTTCATAATTCGGAAAATCCGCTTTCATGCGATGTTATAATAATAGATGAAATGTCAATGGTTGATGTACAGCTTTTTTCAAGTCTGCTTGAAGCACTGAAATATAACTGCAAAATAATAATGGTAGGGGACAGTGACCAGCTTCCTTCAGTGGGGGCAGGAAATCTCCTTAAAGATATTATAGACAGCGGAGCAGTTCCTGTCGTTCAGCTCAAGGAAGTTTTCCGTCAGGCAAAATCAAGCTGTATTATAACAAATGCACATAAAATCATAAACGGTGAATTTCCCGACCTCAAAAAACGTGACAGTGATTTCTTTTTCTTCAGAAGAACAGAACCTTTAAATGTTATTCATCTTATTTCCGACCTTGCCGGAAAACGTCTGCCTCGTGCATATAAATATTCGCCGTTTGAAAATATACAGATTCTTTCGCCGTCAAAAAAAGGTCTGCTCGGAGTTGTTGAATTAAATCGTTTTCTTCAGCGACAGTTCAATCCTCCTGATGATTTGAAACCGGAAATAAGAAATCAGCTCTATACTCTCAGAATGGGTGACAAGGTTATGCAGACTAAAAATAATTATAAAATAGTCTGGTATAAGGGCGATGAAAGCGGTTCGGGAATTTATAACGGCGATATAGGACGCATTGTGAAAATAAACAGGAGTTCTGCGGAAATTACTGTTGACTTTGACGGCAGAATTGCTGTATACACTTCTGATATGATTTCACAGCTTGAGCTTGCATATGCAGTTACAGTTCATAAGAGTCAGGGCTGTGAATTTGATGCAGTTATAATGCCTGTTTCATGTGAATTCAAAAAGCTGTGTTACAGAAATCTGCTCTATACCGCTGTAACACGAGCAAAAAAACTTCTTATTCTTATAGGAACTGAGGACGATATAAGAGAAATGACTGAAAACAGCAAAAAAATATCAAGATATACGTGCCTTTCGTATATGCTTCGTGAAAAGGAAAGGGAGATTATCGATGCCTAGTGCTGATATTGGAATAGATTTGGGAACGGCAAATATAGTTATGACTATGGGAAAAAGAGGTGTTATTCTCAATGAACCTTCTGTTATAGCCTATAATACATATACTGAAAGAGTCCTTGCAGTAGGCAAGGAGGCTTATAAGATGATTGGCAGAAATCCTGATTATATTGCCGTAGTGCGTCCTGTAAGCGAAGGAGTTATTTCCGATGATGACCTTGCCCACAGCATGATAAGGGAATTTATACTGAAAGTCGCAGGACATCAGCTTATAAAGCCGAGAATTATTATATGTGTTCCTTCATATATAACTGATGTTGAAAGCAGAGCCGTAGCTGATACTGCAAAAAGTGCAGGTGCAAGGCAGGTATATATGATTCAGGAACCGATTTCAGCTATGATTGGTGCAGGAATAGATATTACAAAAGCCAAGGGAAATCTTGTTGTTGACATCGGCGGAGGAACTACAAATGTTGCTATTGTTTCTATGAACGGCGTTGTGACATCACATACTATAAAAATTGCAGGAAACTGTATAGACAATGCAATTATAAAATATGTTCAGAATAAATATAAACTGCTTATAGGTGAGAGAACTGCTGAATATGTCAAGATACATCTTGCAAATCTCTATGACCCGAATGTTGAAATATCAATGCAGGTAAAGGGAAAAAATCTTATAAAGGGACTTCCGGAAATAATAAATCTCAATGAAACTGAACTTTATGAGGCTGTTGAGGACGAAATATTCAAAATCCTTGAGGCTATAAGAAAGGTTCTCGGAGATACTCCGCCTGAACTTGTAAGCGATATACATACAAACGGAATAATTCTTACAGGAGGAGGAGCATTGCTGGGCGGACTTGCACCTCTTATAAAGAGAACTCTCGGTGTTGAATGCCGTGTTGCAGATGATGCTATGAACTGTGTTGCAAAAGGAACTTGTGTTGCCTTTAAAGAAATGAATACACTTCTTGACGGCTTTGAAAATGTTCCTGTATATAAATACAGATAGGAGGTTTTGTTTTAAATGTCATTTGATTATATAATAACACGCATTGACGGAGAATATGCTTATCTCAGACGTCTTGACAGTGATGATGAAATCTTTATTGCTCTTGCACTTCTTCCTTTTGGAAGCGATACAGGAACAAAACTTCACTGGGAAAATTTTGAATACACCATTATTGAATAAAAAAAGACAGTCATTGACTGTCTTTTATATTACTGGTTTTTAGTATCTTTAAGATATTTTGATTTCTTCTTCTTTTTCTTTTCATACATTACATGGTCAGCAATTGTTACAAACTGGAAAATCTGGGAATTTTCATCAGGAATCTGTATATGATGCCCTATGCTTGCAGTAAGATTATATTGCAGGTTGAGCTTATCAGATTCCTTTTTTATATTTTCATTTATTCTTTCAGTGAGTGCAGCAGCATTTTCTTCAGAATAATCAGCTCCGAATATAATAAATTCATCTCCGCCGAAACGTGAATATATTTCACCGTTTATGCAGGATTTTTTTATTGCATTTGAAACGGCATGTATTGCTGTATCTCCGAATTTATGACCGTAATTGTCATTTATGAATTTAAGATTATCCATATCTATGAACATAAGCATAACAGGTTTATGAGCTTTTATGCAATATGCAAAAAGGTCAGAGGAATAGTTCTTAAAGCCGTTTCTATTGTATATTCCTGAAAGTGTATCGATAGTATAAAGTGAATTCAGCTTTTTTACGGCATTGTCAAGACAGCCTATTTTTCTGATATTTTCGAGAGAACTGCATATTGAAATGCTCCATGTCTGGAACATTGAGGTTTTCATGGGGAAATTGCTGTTGAGTATTGCAAGGTATCCAAGACATCTTTCACGAAAATGAATGGGAACAAAGTAATATATCTTGTTTTTTCCTGTATCTGAAAACATTTCAGGAATTATACGTTTTGATTCAAAGGACGGTATGCTTGTGAATTTTCCGTTTTTGTATGCACAGGGGATTGTTACATTTTCTGTATATCCTTTAATGGTGAAATTATGGCTGAAACTGAAATTATAATTTCCGTTGCAGTCAATATCACTGTTCCAGTTGTCACACAGGCAGAGATAAAATTCTTCCGCCTTGATTTCCTTTATAAACGGCTTGAGCTTTTCGATATATTCCTCAAAGTTGTCGCAGTCTATAAGCTTGCATGACATCTTGTTTATCATTGAACGGTAAACGGAATTATTTTCAAGGTTTTTATAGTTATTTTTTTTGAAATTTTCAGAAATTTCAGGATTATAGCTTTTACAGCCACAGCTCTGGGTGAATCTTGGTTTCATATCAAGAATAAAACTTCTCTGATTTTTCTTTCCGTTTATATGTTCAAATATAAGCTGACAGGAGAGTATTCCGGATTCAGTAAAAGGACGCTGGACTGATGTAAGTTCAGGAGAATAATTTCTTGCATTGTATATATTGTCAAATCCTGAAAAGCATACATCATCAGGAATTTTTATATTATTTTCCTCAAATATATTCATTGCAGAAAGAGCCATAACATCATTTGCGGATATTACTGCATCAGGCAGCGGTAGTCCTGATTCAAGAAAATATTCTGCTGCCTGCCGTCCGCTCATTGCACGGAAATCTCCAAAATAAACACGTCTTTCATCAAATGGGAGATTATATTTTTCAAGAATTCTGCGGAATGTTTTATATCTCTGAACACTTTCGGGATTGTTCTGCGGGCCTGATATGTAGTTGAATGTTCTGAAATGATGATGAACTATGAAATGCTCAACGATTTTTTCCATAGCTGATGAGTTGTCTATCCCGATATGATAAAATTCAGGAATATCTCTGTCTATGCTTACAGCAGGTATTCCGGCATTCTTGATTTTTGATATTATTTCATCTGCAATATATGATGATGAAATTGTATTTGCAAGCAGAATCGCACCATCAAATTCTGAAAAATCGGGCAGGGAAAATATATTGTATTCTCCGGTATCATGTTTTGAATCGGACATTATTCCACCGAATGCAATGAAATGTGCAACATTGATTTTGTTTTCTTCGGCAAATTTATGGATTCCTTCAATAATACAGCTCTGATAATATTCATCTATACCCGAAGCTATAACAGCAATGTTTATATATTTTTCCAACGAACTCACTTCTTTCATATAAAATTAATCCAAAACAAATATTTAATATTATTATAACATCTTTTTGATTTTTTTTCAATACTATTCTGAAAAAATATTTTCCGCCTGTTTACACTTCTTTCGGGTTTATAAAAAATTGCAAAATTTATAATAAATTTGTGTAAAATTACATTAGATTGCCGAATTTTTAAACTCTTATTGACAAATCCTCAAAAAATGGTATACTATTAAGTAGAGGGCTGTCCGTTTTTTGTTTCAGCCTGATATTTTAAAATAGAAAGAAGGATTTGCTTTTGAATATCTGGCATAATATTGACCCTAAGCGTATCAGTCCGAATGACTTCTTTGCCGTTGTTGAAATTCCAAAGGGCAGTAAAGTCAAATATGAACTCGATAAGGAAACGGGTTTTATAAAAATGGACAGAATTCTGTACACTTCTACTCATTATCCTGCAAATTATGGCCTTATCCCACGTACATATGCTGACGACAACGACCCGCTCGATGTGTTGGTTATATGTTCTGAATCTCTTTATCCCCATACACTCGTCAGATGTTATCCGATAGGCGTTATAAGAATGCTGGACGGCGGTAAACACGATGACAAAATTATTGCCATTCCGTTCGATGACCCTAATTATAACACATATACCGATATTGATGAACTCCCGAAACACGTTTTTGAAGAAATGATTCACTTCTTTAAGGTATATAAGGAACTTGAAAACAAAACAACTGCTATCGATGAAATCGAAAATGCAGAAAGTGCAAGAAATATTATTGCCGGAGATATAGAAAACTATATCAATAAATTCTGTAAGTAATTATTTTTGAAAGGAATTGTCATTATGACCGCAAGTGAAGTTTTATTTAATCAGGAATCAAGTGTAGCTCCCGTTGGTATTATTGCTATGGAGAGTGCAACCGAACTCGGCAGCAAAATAAACAGCTATCTTGTTGACTGGGCTAAAAAAGGTGGCAGAGATGTCGAAACAATGCTTATTGAGGCTGAATGCCCCCGTTTTTCATCAGGTGACGGAAAGGGTTATATAAAGTCAACTGTAAGAGGAAAAGACCTCTATATTATTGTCGATGTAGGAAACTATAACTGCAAATATAAACTCTTTTCCCGTGAAAACTGTATGTCCCCTGATGACCATTTCCAAGACCTGAAAAGAATTATTCAGGCTGCAAGCGGAAAGGCTCACAGAATTACTGTTATTATGCCTATCCTTTACGGCGGACGTCAGCACAGAAGAAATTACCGTGAATCCCTTGACTGTGCATGGGCTTTGCAGGAACTTGAAAGAATGGGAGTTTCAAATATAATTACTTTTGATGCTCATGACCCGAGAGTTCAGAACGCTGTTCCGCTTATGGGTATCGACAACGTTATGCCTACATATCAGGTTCTCAAGAGCGTTATAAAGAATATTCCTGATATTGAACTCACTAAGGATAAATTTATGATTGTCAGCCCTGATGAAGGTGCTTTGAACAGAAATATGTACTATGCATCTGTTCTCGGTGTTGAACTTGGTATGTTCTATAAAAGACGTGATTATTCGATAATTGTTGACGGAAGAAATCCTATTGTTGCTCATGAGTATCTCGGAAATCCTGTTGACGGAAAAGATATTTTCATTGCTGATGACATTATTTCTTCCGGTGAATCAATGCTTGACCTTGCATATGCCCTGAAGAAAAAGAATGCAGGAAGAATTTTTGCAAATGCTACATATGCAATCTTTACAAACGGTCTTGAAAAATTCGACAAGGCTTATGCTGACGGATATATTGACGGTGTATTCGGCACTAACCTTACATACAGAACTCCTGAACTTCTCAGCCGTGAATGGTTCCACGAAGTTGATGTTTCAAAGTATATTGCATACTTTATTGCGGCAATAAATCATGATGTTTCAATAAGCTCTGTAATTGACCCGCATGAAAAAATAAAAACTTTACTTGAAAATTACAATAAAAAATAAGAAATAAAAACAGGCGGACTTTTCTGAAAAAGTCCGCCTGTTCTTTTTTTGGAATCAATCAATCTCCGAATGATACGCCGAGGTCTTTTGCAATAAGTACAAGCTGGTCATCAGGAGTTACGAATTTTGTTTTTCCTGCAATGTCATCAAGCTTGTTTGAAGTAATCTTTGAACCTATCTGTGCAACAGTTCTGCCGTATTTTTCTTCTGCAATAAGCTTTGCAGCGTGAACACCGAATTTTGTTGCAAGTATTCTGTCATATGCACTCGGACTTCCTCCACGGAGCATATGTCCCGGAACGCATACTCTTGCCTCAATTCCTGTATTGCTCTGAATCTGTGTGGCAATTCTGTTTGTAGCAGTAGTCATTCCTGCCTCAAGACGTTTTTTTGCACGTTCCTTTTTCTTCATCTTTGCCTCATCGGTATCAAATGCACCTTCAGCAACGGCAAGAATTGAAAATGTTTTTCCTGCGGCACTTCTTGCAAGAACAGCTTCACATACTTTTTCAATGTCATACGGAATTTCAGGGATAAGAATAATATCAGCACCGCCTGCAACTCCGGCATTGAGAGTGAGCCAGCCTGCTTTGTTTCCCATAATTTCGCAGAGGATAATTCTTGAATGGCTTGCAGCAGTAGTATGAAGTCTGTCGATTGCATCTGTTGCAATGTCAACTGCTGTGTGGAATCCGAATGTTACATCAGTTCCGTAAATATCGTTGTCAATTGTTTTCGGGAGTCCGATTACATTAAGACCTTCATCAGAAAGAAGTTTTGATGTTTTGTGAGTACCGTTTCCGCCAAGAGTAAGAAGACAGTCAAGTTTCTGTTTCTTGTAAGTTTCTTTCATATTTTTAACCTTGTCGATATTGTCCTCGCCTATGACAGTCATCATCTTGAACGGCTGACGTTTTGTTCCGAAAATTGTACCGCCCTGTGTGAGTATTCCTGAAAAGTCGGAAGGTTTCATATCTTTGCAGAGATTGTTTATAAGACCGTAATAACCGTTTGAAATTCCGACAATTTCAACGTTGTCCTCTCCAAAGCGTTCAAAACATGCTTTTGCAACGCCTCTTATAGTGGCGTTAAGTCCGGGGCAGTCGCCGCCGCTTGTTAAGATACCGATTCTTCTTTTCATTTTTTACCTCCGTTGATAGATAATTAAACAATGGCATTTATGATTGAGAAATAGTGGAAAACACTTCCTGCTATTACGAAAAGATGCCATATTGAGTGAAAATATTTATATTCCTTCTTTACATAGAAGAAAACGCCTCCGGAATAACAAAGTCCTCCGACTAAAAGAAATACTATTGAAATTGTCGGACAGCTTTCAATGAGAGGTTTTATTGCAAGTATTATGCCCCAACCCATTGCGATATAGCAAAGAGTAGAAATTTTTCTGAATTTTTCCAGATTTACTGATGACATAACAGTTCCGAGTATTGCGGCTGCCCATATAATACCGAATATAACCCAGCCCAAAGCTCCCTGAAGTATGCAGAGAGTTATCGGAGTATATGTTCCTGCTATGAGCAGATATATTGTATCGTGGTCAAGAATGCGGAAAACTCTTTTAGCCTTTTCGTTTGTAATTGCATGATAGAGAGTTGACATTGTGTAGAGTATTATCAGAGATGCACCGTATACTGATGCTGATACAACTTCAACAGCACCTTTGTGAACGGCACACAATACTATAAGCACAACACACCCTGCTACTGAAAGCAATGCACCTACTCCATGCGATACGGAATTGAAAATTTCTTCACTGGGAGAATATCTCTTTTTAACCTGTGTCATAATCAATACACCTTTCTTTCTTTTGCATTTTGCCTGAAAAATGCTTCAAGCTGTTCAGGAGGCATAGGCTTTCCATAAAGATACCCCTGACCGAAATTACAGCCGAGTTCTCTTAAAATTTTTGCCTGATTCGGATTTTCTATACCTTCTGCAATGGTTTCAATTTTTTTTGATTTTGCAATTCTGATTACAGCGTTGACGATTTCAAAAGCAATGGGGTCTGTTTCAATATCAACTATGAATGAACGGTCAAGCTTTAAAAGGGTTATCGGGAGAATCTGAATATAGCTTAATGAGGAATATCCTGTTCCGAAGTCGTCCATAGCAAGTTTTACTCCGAGTTCACGAATCTGGTTCATCTGTGAAACGGCATAGTCAACATCACATAGTGCAAGACGTTCAGTAAGCTCAACTTCAAGCCATTTTGCATCAAGTCCCGATGTTACGAGAGCTTCAAAGATATGTTCTTTTAAATTTTTCTGATAGAAGTCATCAGAGGTAAAGTTTATGGACATAACTATTTCAGGGTATCCGAGTTTCTGCCACATAACATTCTGACGGCAACCTTCCTTGAGTACAAATTCACTTATTTCGCCTATAAGATGTGATTTTTCCGCAACAGGAACGAATATATTAGGCGAAATTATAGTGCCGTCAGGCTTAATCCACCTTATAAGAGCTTCCACTCCCATTATAGAACCGGTCTGCAAATCAATTTTAGGCTGATAGAAAAGTTTAAGTTCATTGTTTCTGATAGCATCGGCAAGAGATTTTTCAAGTTCAGAATTGTCAATAATCCTGTCATGCATATTGCTTTCATATGCACATATGCTGTTTCTTGAACCGTCACTTGATTTTAATGCAAATTCTGCATGTTCCAGAACTTCTATAAAGCTTGCACCGTCATCAGGCATCTTTGAATATCCTGCCGAACATGAAAGTGACTGAAGTGAAATTTCATCTATTGCCAGTTTCTGAAAATCAGCCTGAATTTGTTCCGCTGTTTTTTTAGGCAGTTCATTATCTCCGTAGTCCTTTATAATCATAGCAAAGTTGTCACCGCTTATTCTTGCGACAAATCCGCTTAATGATATATATTTGTAAAGATTTAAAGCAAAAGCCTTCAGAACTTTGTTTCCGTTTGAATAACCGCATGTATCGTTTATGATATGGAATTTATCAATATCAAGAACCATTACCCAGTATGAACAGCCGAGTCCCTTACAGCAGTTATAATTTTCCTGCCCGATTTTTACAAGCTTGTTTCTGTTCGGAATATCTGTTACTTCATCAGTAAATGCAAGGCGTTCAATCATAATATCCTTTTTGCGTTCTGATGTTATATCAATTATAGCACCGCCTATTGTTGCTGAACCGTTGTTTTCGTCAGTGACGGTTTTAAGACGCATTGAATACCAGTGATATGTATTGTCCGCAGAAAGAATCTGAAGTTCAAGATTAGTTACTTCACCTGTACAGTTTTCGGAATTATAGTTTGCTGATATATATGATGCATAGGCATTGCGGTCATTCGGGTGAATAAGTTTTTTTAGTTCTCCGAATGATATTATTGATTTTTCAAAGCCGAGCATACGTTTAAATTCTTCTGAAATCTGAAAAGATTTGTCCTTTCGGCTGAGAATAAATCCTATTTCTGAAAGTTCCATAGAGAGATTGTAACGCTGATTGAATTTTTCAAGTTTTTTCTGAGCTTTTTTGAGTTCTGTAAAGTTGAATCCGGTACTCATATAAAGGCAGGTATTTTTTGCTTTTTTTATAAGAGAGGTACTCCATACTATATAGATTTCATTATTGTCTTTAGTGGCGATATGGCTTTCACCGTTTTCACCGTTTACAATAAGGTTTATGGTTTCATCGTCTGTATTTTCTATGTCAAAGACTTTTTTAATCATAGCCTGATTGTCAAAATCAAGGGAATCTATTCCGATTTCTTCACGCAGTTTTTTATTCATAAATACAGCAGAGCAGTCATTCGTCCAGAGTATTATTTCAGTATTCAGCCTTTCGGTTATATCTGAAAATTCCATAATATCGATAGTAGGATTGTTTTTTTTGTAGATTGAATTTGATATTCCGGAAATAAGGAGCATAAAGATTACAGTTATTATATATATGGATATTATAATTATGGCAACTTCGTCCGGCTGACGCCATGCATATATAAGTATAAAAATAGTGGCAACAGCAATTATAAGTCCTGATATTAAGATTTGCTTGTGTTTCAATTCACACCCTCCCCGATAAAATTTATTAATACAATTATAACAAATTTACATATAAAAGTCAATCCCTATTGTAAATTTGCGGATAATATTTCATAAAATAAAATTGAAATTCAAGAGAAATTTTCACAGAATTAACACTTTTAAGGTTTATAATATCTAAAAAAAAGGAGGTACATTTTTTATGAGCAGAATTTTAATTGTTGATGATGAAATAAATATCAGAAAGGTTGTAAGAGAATATGCGGAATTTGAGGGATATGAGGTAGCTGAGGCTGAAAACGGTATGGAGGCTGTAAATATCGCTAAGGAAAAGGATTTCGATATTATTATTATGGACGTTATGATGCCGAGGCTTGACGGATATTCTGCCGTAAAGGAGATACATAAATACAAACAGATTCCTGTCATTATGCTTTCTGCAAGAGGAGAGGAATATGACAAGCTTTTCGGATTTGAAATCGGTGTTGATGATTATGTTGTAAAACCGTTTTCACCAAAGGAACTTATGGCAAGAGTCAAAGCCGTTTTAAAAAGAAATTCAGCATCAGCATCGGGTTCAAAAAATTCGGACAGATATGTTTTTGAAGGCCTTGAAATAGATATTTCCGGAAGGGAAGTATATGTAAACGGTAATAAGGCATCTATGACTCCTAAGGAATATGATTTGCTTTTCTATCTTGTAAGAAACAAGAATATTGCCCTTACAAGAGATAAGCTTCTGGAAGAAGTATGGGGATATGATTTCTTTGGCGATGACAGAACTGTTGATACACATATCAAAATGCTCCGAAACAGCCTCGGAGAATACCGTAAATTTATTGTTACTTTGAGAGGAATGGGATATAAATTTGAAGCAAATTAATATTCTTTTAAACTTAAAAAGAAAATTTCAGAAAATACCTCTGAGGCTTAAAATATGGATTTACTTTGTGATTTATACTATAATAGTTTTTGTTCTTCTGTGGTTTTTTCAAATTATGTTTCTGGAAAATTTCTATGAAAATATGAAAATAAAAGATGTCATTTCTGAAGGTCAGCTACTTGCTGAAGAATATATCCATGACAACTATGATGATACTGATTATGAAAAACTTCTTCATAAAAGCTCAATGGAAAATGATATGTGCATAGAAATTCAGGATAAATACGGACGTTCCATTTTTTCTGAAAAGGCTTTCGGTGACTGCCTTATTCATGCAAAGGACGGAACACTTCCGCTTCTGTTTTCAAAACTCAAAAAAAGTGAAAACGGTGAAATTCTTTACAGAGGAAAAAATTCAAGAAACAGTCAGGAAAGTTTCATATATGGAAAAATTCTTTCAGACGGTGATACAGTTTATGGTTATCTGTTTTTAAATACTCCCATAGAACCGGTATCATCAACAGTATCAATTATAAAGCGTCAGCTTATGATTATTACATTTATACTTATTCTGATAGCTTTTGTAATATCCATTTATGTTTCTGAAACTATATCATCTCCGATAGTAAAAATTACAAAGTCGGCAAAAAAACTTGCAAACGGTCAGTATGATGTTAAATTTGAGGGGAACGGTTACCTTGAATCGAAGGAACTTGCTGATACTCTGACATATGCAGGTCAGCAGATTTCAAAAGTTGATACGTTACAGCGTGACCTTATTGCAAATGTTTCACATGACCTCCGTACACCTCTTACAATGCTTAAAGCATATGCGGAAATGATTCGTGACCTTTCGGGTGACAATCCTGAAAAGAGAAAGGAACATCTTGAAATAATTATCGATGAAACAGACCGTCTTACTATGCTTGTAAATGATATGCTTGACCTTTCAAAACTTGAAAGCGGAAAGCAGACTCTGCATTGTACTGAATTCGGCATAAGCGAAAAAATGCATGGAATTATTGACCGTTTTAAAGGTGTTTCAGAAAAAATGGGTTATCATATTCATTTTACACCCGATGAAGAACGTATTGTATGCTGTGACTGCGTTAAGATAGAACAGGTAATATATAACCTTATCAATAATGCTGTAAACTATACGGGTGCTGACAAACAGGTATATGTGACTCAGGTTAATCTTGATGACGGTGTAAGAATTGAAGTCCGTGATACTGGTGACGGTATTGAGGAAGATAAAATCAAACTTATTTTCGATAAATATTATCGTTCTGAAAATCATAAGCGTGAAGTTGTCGGAACAGGTCTTGGACTTTCAATAGTAAAGGCTATCCTGAAAATGCATAACTATGATTACGGTGTCAACAGCACTATCGGAAAAGGTTCTGTATTCTGGTTTGTAATTAAAAATCTTAAAAAGGACGGAGAATAAAATCCGTTCTTTTTTTTGAAGTAAAATAAATACCTTGTTCGTATATATAGTGAAAGGCAAAAAAATACTATATTTTAAGGAGGAATCTTTATGAAAAACTTTAAAAAAATTATTGCTGTTTCACTTTCACTTGCTGTGATGTGTGTTAATCCTGTTTCAGTCAGTGCTGAAGAAATAGTTACAACTACTTCAATGCCATATGACGACATTGATATGCCTACTGTATTCAGCGGAGTTACTGCTGATTTTTCAGACGGTTCTGCTATTGATTTCAAATACTGCATAGGAGAATTTGATATTTTTAATATCAGTGTGAAAAATCTTCCTGAAAATCTCGGATATGCTCATGGTTATTTTAATTTTGATGTTACTGTTGATGATACTGTATATACGGTACAGTTCCCATGGAGTATTTATGGCAGTAATGATTTTATTTCGGAAACATTCAGCAAAGATGTTTTCAAGGGATTTTCATATATATGCTGGAATGTAAGCTATGCTGCAAATGCTTCTGACATGGACAGTGAACTTTGTGACAAAATCTATGATGAATTTGTAAAATGCAAAACGGCAACTTTTGAAATTCTTTATGTAAAAGAAAAGGAAGACCCTGCAACTACTACTGTAACATCATATGTTCCTGTTCCCGAAGATACAAATACCTACACCATAACAACTGCCCCGATAATCGTAACAACAACTGCTCCTGTTTCTACCCGAATTGAATACGGTGATGCAAACCTTGACGGAATTGTTGATGTTGCTGATGTTGTTGCAGTTTCAGCATATGTTTCCAATCCTTCAGAAAATTCTCTTGATGAATACGGAATAACATGCGGAGATGTTCACAATAAGGGCGATGGTCTTACTGCTAACGATGCACTTATGATTCAGAAATTCATATCCGGTGATATTTCTGATTTCAATTGATTTGAGAAAACTTTTTCAATAGCTTTTCAATCCGTTTTCACTGATTTGACACAAAGCTTGTTTATAATATAATCAGGTTCAGGAAATGCAAGCTGCCTGAACAGGTTTTCATTATAAAGGTTGAGTGTTTCACCCCGACACTTAACTGTAAAATCCCCAATAATCCCTATATCATGGCAGAGAGGCTCTTTTAAAAAGAGCCTTTTTGCTTTTTATTTTTATTCATAAAAAAACAGACGGTTTTTTCAAACCGTCTGAATTTTTTTATCTTTTTTTAATCTTTATCCGGAGTTACTTCCTGAAGTACAAGATTGATTTCAATATCCTCGCCCTGTCTGCTTATGGTAAGTGTGATTTCATCGCCTGCTTTATACTGTTTCTTTATTTCGTTAAGTTCTTCAAGGTTTTTAACAGGCTGTCCTTCAGCTCCTATGATAACATCGCCTTCCTTGATTCCTGCAAATTCTGCGGAGCTTCCTTCACTTACGCTTACAACGTAAACGCCTACCGGAATACCGTAAAATCTTGAAATTGTATCAGAAACGTCCTGAGTCTGTATTCCTATCTGCGGACGGCCTGTAACATATCCGTAATTGATAAGGTCATCTATAATTGTTTTTGCCTCTGTAATCGGGATTGCAAATCCAAGTCCTTCAACACTTGCAGAACCATAGCTTGATGACATTTTTGCTGAATTTATACCGATTACCTGACCGCAACTGTTAAGGAGAGGGCCGCCTGAGTTTCCTGAGTTTATTGCGGCATCAGTCTGGATAAGCTTCATCTGTTTTTCGTTTACAGTAATTTCACGGTTTGTTGCTGATACTATACCGCTTGTTACAGAACCGAAAAGCTCAAATCCGAGAGGATTTCCTATTGCAATAACAAGTTCTCCGACTTTCAGGTCATCACTGTTGCCGAATTCAGCAGCTGTAAGGTTCTTTGCATCTATTTTAAGAACTGCTATATCGGTTTCAACATCATAGCCCATTATTTTTGCCTCATATTCTGTTTCATCGGAAAGTACAACGCTTACGGTTTTTGCTTCACCGCAGTTATATTCGCTTGTATCATAGATTACATGTGCATTTGTTACAATATAACCGTCTGAAGTCATTACAATTCCTGTTCCTGTGCCTTTTATTTCTTCTGTCTGAGGTGATGTGTTTCCTCCTCCGAATCCCCACATATCCATTGATGAAGATGCAGTGTATTCAAATGTTGAGGATACACCGACTACTGACGGCATAGCACTGTCTACTATATCAGGGATTGATTTTGCATCTTTTCTTGAAGCGAGGTCTATAAGACTCGGAAGACTGCTTGAATCAGTAGAAACTGCACTTACGCTCTGTGCGGAGCTTTCAGATTTTGAATCTGATGAAGAAACCTCTGAATCTGATGATTCTGATTCATCTGATGAGTCAGAGCCGATTACTGAAACTTTCGGATTTTTTTCAGCATATTTATATACCTGAACTGAACCTGCACCTACGATAACAAGTGAGAGTACAAAAGCTACTGCTTTAAGGAAACCGCCTTTTTTATGTGGTTTTTCAGTTTTTTCCGGTTCTGCTGAATATGAATAGGAATTTTCCGAAGCCTCATAGATATTTTTATTTTCATCATTGTTATTATTGTATGTCATAATAAAAGCACTACCTTTCAATATTGTTTTTTTTTATTTGTTTCTATATTTATAATTATAAGCATTAATGTGACAATATTATGATAAGATACAGAAAAGACAGTGTTTTAATATGAATTTTGTGTTTAAAAATGCGGAACTGTCTGTGTAAACAGTTCCGCATGTGCATTTTCAGAGCTTATATTCTTCAATTGCTGTCATTAATTTCTGATACCAGTATATAAATGAGTAGTCGCCTTCAACAACAGGCTTGCTTATTGTAAAGCCTGTATATGTATCATTTATTTTCAGCCAGTATGTATTTTCATCTTTCGGGATAAATTCCATAATGGTGTTTATATCATCATCAAGGTGATATTCAACAGTAATTTCCGGTTCGCCTGATACTTCGGCGTCTTTTTCTATTCCTGTAAAGTTTATGTTTGAGAGTGCATTGTACATGCTGTAAAGCTTTGTAAGCACATCATCACCGTAATCAGAAATATCCTCACCATTTACCTTGTATTTTGAATTATCTGCATCAAGTTCAAAATGAATTTTTTCTCCCTTGTAATCTATATCAAGAGTGTTTACTGTTGACATATATGTTGAATAAATCTGTGTTACTGCAACATCAGTTACATTGTTGTCAATATAGTAAACATCAGAAGTATAGTATTTTGAAACCTGTCCTGATTCTTCTATAAGTACATATATATATGTTGTATCTTCCTTGTCATATTTGCTGAAAAGGAGAGAATGGGTTTTTCCGTCTGTTCCTGAAATTTTCATCTGTGCATAGGGTTTGTCAAATCCGTATTTTGAATAGTCAGTAAGATTTGATTCAACAAATTCCTCTGCCTGCAAACGAGTGAGAACGCTTATCATTGAGCTTATTTTTGTGCTGTCGAGCTGGAGATATGAATATTCGCCGTCAAATTTCCAGATATTGTCAGAATTAAGAACTGTTTTATAGATGCTTTCACCATCTCTTATAAGCTCAAAACCTGTTATTTCGCTGTCTGTATATCCTGTGAGATATTTTGTTTTAAGAAGTTCCTTGTTTGTATACAGAACACTGCCGTATGAATATTCAATGCTGTATATTTTATCTTTTCCCTCTGCCATACAGTAAAAACCTTCATTTGTAGGTGTAGGATTACCCATATATATAGTATAGGATTTTTCATCAGATGTATGACAGGTTATTTTTATAGGTGAATCAAGACCGTATTTTGCAAGGTCAGCTCCCTCTGAACTTCCGTAATTCTTTTCAGCTTGCAGGTTGCACATATATGTTATGACATTTGTTATGTAATCCTGATTGGGTGAAATTTCATCAGTATTTGAAAACTGCCAGCTTCCGTTATTTGAAACTGCTATAAATTCACCGTCAGGACAGTCAAAATCAACCTCTGTCACATCATCTGAATTAAAGCTGAAAAGATTATTTTCATTTTCGAGTTCAGTTTCAATACGCTGTTTTTCGTCCTGATTGTTTTTTACAGCAAAATAAGCTCCCAGAGAACCTCCTCCGAGTATGGCAAGAACGGCAACAGCAATAATAATCTTTTTCATTATGAATTTCTCCTTTTAATCCATACGCCTGCACCGACTACTACAAAGGCAACAGGAATTGCAATAAAGATTGCCATAACGCTTTTAGCCTGATTTGCATCATCAAATATCATATTATCGAATGAACGTGACTTGTCCTCAATTTCCATATCAACATCACTGTTATACATCCATGTTATTGATGAAAGGCAGAGATAAAGCGGAACTATTGTAAAACCTGCTGATACATGTTCATCGTCCATAAATTCGGCATTTCCCATAACAAGCATTTTTGAATCATTCTGTTTGTTGTGTGAATAGAGTGCAAGGTCAAGGGTATTTCCGAGTTCGATTTTTTCTGTACCGCCGTAGGATTCACTTTTGATTGTTGCAGATGTATTCTGTACTGAATATACATTTGCCTGAAGAATACTTCCTGTTTCAACAATTGAGGCATCAGAACCGGATATTGCCTTGAATGTTCTTGATTCGCACATATATGGGTAAATACCCTGTTCAATGATTGTGTTGAGGTCAGATGTAAGGTCAATATCGCTGTCTGCATTTGCTTCCGGAAGTGATACTGATATTGTATATTTATCGTCATTTACAATGTTTGTGCTGTCTGATTCATAGAGCCTGTTGTAGTCCATTGAGATATTATACTTGAACATTAAATCCTCTATATTTGTATATCTTTCAGTGCTGTCATTAGGAGATATAAGAAATGCAAGATTTCCTCCGTTGTCTGCATATTCGGAAATGAGTTTCTTTTCTTCAAGTGTTATATCAGTTTTAGGAGCACATACAAATATGATTGCAGTATCATCAGGAATTGCTTTTGTTTCGGAGAGATTAAGCTCAGAAGTTGTATAGTTGTAGTTATTGAGATTTGCTGTGAACATACTGTAATTGTCTATGGATTTTTCTCCATGACCTGTAAGGAAATAAATCTGCGGAATATCTCCCTCCGTAACGGCTTTTATAGCACCTGTTATGAGATTTTCACCGACATATTTTTGTTCAACAAGGTTTCCGTCATCATCATATATATCAGAGAACATCTGGTTTGATGAAATCTTCTTGATTGCATTTCCGCATTTTATAACTATATCGGCTGTTGAGAGATTGAAAAATCCGTCAGGGTTAAGCTCCTCAACACGTTCCGGATACTCGTCCGGATAGTATGCGTTAAATTCTATGTTGTCATATGATTTGTACTGTTCAAGTGCATAGTAAAGAGGCAGATATTCGTCAATTGCCTTTATATCCTCAAGGTCGCAGAGAATTGTAAATTCAATTTTTTTGTCCTTTACGCTGTCAAGAAGTTTTACTGATGTATCACTGAGTGTATACATCTTGCCCGGAGTCATATCAATATTGAAATCAAAATATGAAACTATAAGATTTATCGGTATTGCTATGACAAGAATCAGGACTGAAAGCACAAAAGCAAGGATTCCTGAAAAATTGAAAGTTTTGTTATTTTTACTGCTCATTTTTGATTATCCTTTCTTCCAGCGTCTTGCTTCAAGGGATATAACAGTCCACGCTACAAAAACTATTGTAACAGTAATAAAGAATATTACATCAGAAAATCTGATTATTCCCTGTGCAAAATAATTGAACTTGTCTTCGGCAGCAAACATTGTTGCAAATGCCTGAAGTCTGGGGTGTGCTGAAAAATATTCGCTTTTTACAAAGAAGTTTATAAATGTAAGAAGGAGCATTGCTGATTCGCCGATTATGGCTGCTATGATTGAACTTTCAGAGAATGATGCACAGAACATTCCTATTGCTATACACATTATTCCCCAGAGAAGAAATCCTATATATACGGAAATAAGTGCCGGAACTACTACTGTTCCGTATACTGCTGTTATTATCGGATATATTAATGATGCAGTCATCATAAAGATAAATACTGTAACGACTGCAAGGAATTTTGCTGTTACAAACTGGAAAACATTTACCGGTGAAGTCATTATAAGAACTTCTGTTCCGAATTTTCTTTCGTCCGGAAAGCATCTCATTGTAAGAACCGGAATTATAAATGCAAAGTAGAAAAGATTTGTTGCAAATATATCAGAATATGTAAACTGCATTTGTGCGGAGCTTATATCTGAAATACCTCTGTTGAACGAAAGTGTGAAAAGAAACAGGAAAAGTGCTGTTATTATGTACGCAAAAGGCGTTTTGAAAAATGCCTGAAGCTCTTTTTTGTATATTGGAAACATCTTTAATTATCCTCCTTGGTTTTGTCGGAATTTTCAGGTTCCGGAGTTTTTGCCTGCATTTCTTCAACCATTTCCTTTAATGTATTTCGTTTTGAAGGCTGATTTACAAGTTTTACGAAAACTTCTTCGAGGTCAGGTTTTTCCGTATAGGTTTCAATAATCTGTATATCCTTTGCAACGAGGGCAGAGATTACATTGTTCTGGATTTTTGCAGATTCTTTTCCGTCTATTGAAAATCTTATTGAGGCTATGCCGTCCGATTCGGATTTTTCAAGAATTTTTTCAACACCGTCAACAGCACCTATAACCACATCAGCAGTATATGCAGATGCTTTTACCTTTAAATTTATTACAGGTGATTTGTTTACGCTGTTTTCAAGGTTTTCAATTGTGTCAATAGCCTTGATTTCGCCTTTGTTGATTATTACAACTCTGTCACACACTGCACTTACTTCCGAAAGAATATGTGAGCTGAAAATTACAGAATGGTCTTTTTTCAAGTCTTTTATAATATTTCTTACTTCTGCAACTTGTTCAGGATCAAGTCCTACTGTCGGTTCGTCAAGTATAAGAAATTTCGGATTTCCGAGCAGAGCCTGTGCAAAACCTACTCTCTGTTTATAACCTTTTGAGAGATTTTTAATCAGTCTTTTTGAAACTTCCTGAAGTTTAAGACGGTTTACAGCGGATTCAATCTGTTCTTTACGCTGTGAGGCAGGAATTTTTTTAAGCTCCGCACAGAATTTTAAATATTCGTTTACCTTCATATCAGGATAAACAGGCGGAATTTCGGGAAGATAGCCGATATTTTTCTTTGCTTTTACGGGATTTTTTGAAATATCCTCACCGCAGATATTTACAGTTCCCTTTGTCATAGGGAGATAGCCCGTAATCATATTCATAGTTGTGGATTTTCCTGCACCGTTAGGGCCTAAAAATCCGAGAATCTCATTGTCGTTGATTGTAAAGCTTATGTCGTTTACAGCAAGGTGTCTGCCGTAATATTTTGTAAGGTGTTCGACAGTAATCATGAGAAGCTCCTTTCATAAAAAATAAAATTAAAAACAAGCATATTTATGTTTAGTATATCAGACAAATATTAACATAATATTAATAATCTGTGTCTTAAATATTAACGTCATATTATACAAACTGTCTGAATCTCCGGAACAAGCATTTTAAATATATCCTAATAGTGTGTATATTGTGTGAAAGTGTACTGATTATTGAATGAATTTGATAGCATCTTTAATAAGTTATATAATTATTTACGTTAATATACTGTTAATTACTGTATTCGCTGTTCTTTAATGAATGTATGTGAAATGTATACAAAAATTTCTTGCCTTTTGTGTGCATTGCAACAAAAAAACCTCCAATTTTAATTGTTTTTTATCAAAGTGTTGACAATATCAATGCGTTATATTATAATTATATCGGAACAAGTTCAGAGATTTGATACTCAGATTTTCTGATGACTTTTTCGTTAATTACCTGCCTGCATTGTTCAGATTTATGCTCGGATTTTTATGCAGTCGGGTTTAATGTATTTAAATAATATTTTTAATGAGAGGGGTATTTTCCTATGGTATCTAAGAAGACTCTTACTGCCGGTGTTATGGCTGCTGCTATGACTGCCAGCTCTGTACTTCCCGTTGCTGCTTCTGCTGCCGGTACAAGAACCAAAGAAGAAAAATTCGGCGATTCTACTTATGCCGAAAGATTTCTTTCACTTTATGATGATGTTGTAACAAATGGTCAGGAAAATGGCTATTTAAGCAAAAATAACGTTGCTTCAGGCGGTTTTGGTATTCCTTACCACGCTGTTGAAACTATGATTATCGAAGCTCCTGACTACGGTCACGAAACAACTTCTGAAGCTATGTCATACATCGTATGGATGGCTGCTATGAGAGATGCTATCGCTGCTTCAGGTAAGGTTGAAGGTGCTACAAATACTAATGACCTTGCTAAAGCTTGGAAAACTATGGAAGCTATGATTCCTACTGAACAGCCTAACTACTGGAATCAGGGCGGTCTTTCTGCTCGTGTTGCTCCTGAATATCAGGACCCTAAGCAGTATCCTGCTCCGCAGGACCCTAACAACACAGGTTCAAACCCAATCTATAATGAACTTAAATCAGCTTACGGCAATTCAGGCGATAAGGGTCTTTACCTTATGCACTGGCTCGCTGACGTTGATGACTGGTATGGTTTCGGCGGTGGTAACGGAAAGTTTACTTTCATTAACACATTCCAGAGAGGCGAACAGGAATCATGCTGGGAAACTGTTCCTCACCCATGTGTTGAAGACCTCACATACGGTATGCCGGGTAATTATGGTATGAAGGGTCTCTTTAACGGTACAAGTGAACAGGTTGCTAAGCAGTATGCTTATACAAACGCTCCTGACGCTGAAGACCGTGCTATTCAGGCTGTTTATGATGCTAACAAGTGGGGCGTTGGTGATTCTTCAATCTCAGCTCTTGCCGGTAAGATGGGTGACCAGTGCCGTAACAACATGTTTGATAAATACTACAAGAAAATAGGCTGTCAGAACATCAATACAGACCAGAACGGCGGTTCAGGACTTCAGGGACAGCACTTCCTTATGTCTTGGTATACATCATGGGGCGGAGCTCTTGACGGTTCATGGGCTTGGCAGATTGGTGCTTCACATATGCACGAATTCTATCAGAACCCGCTCGCTGCTTATGCTCTCCTTTATGATAAGGATATCAATTCCGGTATGAAGAGTTCTAACGCTAACAAGGACTATGAAGAATCATTCAAAAGACAGATGGAACTCTATCTCTGGCTCCAGTCTGCAACAGGCCCGATTGCCGGCGGTTGTACAAACTCTGCTCTTGGCAGATATGAAACATATGACAAGGTTATGACTACTGATAACCCGACAAGCTGTGCTAACTCAACATTCTATGATATGGTATATCAGGAACACCCTGTTTATGCTGACCCAGGTTCAAACGGCTGGATTGGTAACCAGGTATGGGCTGTACAGCGTCTTGCTGAACTTTATTATGATGTTAAGACAAACGGTTCAAGCTATACAGGTAAGATAGGCGGACTTTCACTTGAAGAAGCTCTTGAAAAAATCCTCGACAGATGGGTTAACTTCTTCCTTGAAAACACAGAACTTACTGATGACGGAGATTATTCAATCCCTGCTACACTTAAATGGACAGGTGTTCCTGCTAAGTGGACTGGCACTTATGATGAAAATGCTAATTCAGGTCTTACATGTGAAATCTCTGCAAGAGGCAATGCTGACCTCGGTTGTGTATCTTCACTTGCTAACACACTTATCTATTATGCTGCTGCTAAGGGTGCTCCTTCATCTGATGCTACAAATGCAAATGCTACTACTGAAGAAGGCAAGGCTCTTTATCTTGCTAAGGAACTCATCGACAGAGAATGGAACATCGCTCGTGATGATATCGGTCTTTCAAGAGTTGACCACAACGGAAGCCTTATCCAGAGATTCTTTGACCAGGACGTTTGGGTACAGCCTGAATACAATGGTAAGATGCCTAACGGTGACAGCATTTCTAACGGTGCTACATTCTTCAGCCTCCGTACAATGTACGAAAATGACCCTAAGTATGATGAACTCAAGGCTGCTTATGATTCATACGTTGCAGGCGGAAAGACAGATGCTGCTCTTGAAGAAGCTTCTGATTCACTTGAACTCGTATACCACAGATTCTGGCATGCAGGTGATATCCTTATGGCTAACGGTGTTATGGCAACACTTTATCCGGATGTAACTCCTGATTCTTCAGAAAATCCTTCAGAAAATGATATTCTCTGGGGCGACGTAAACGTTGACGGTACAGTTGATATTGCTGACGTTGTTGCTGCTGCTGCTTTCGTTGGCGACAGCACTAAGAACCCTGTTTCTGCTCAGGGTCTTAAGAACGGTGACGTTCAGAACAACGGTGACGGTCTTACAGCTAACGATGCTCTTGCTATTCAGCAGTATCTTGCTGGTTCAATTACAGAACTCCCTGTTAAGTAATTCAAAGATTTCGTATCTTTCAGGCACTCCTTCGGGAGTGCCTTTTTTTTGTTAAAGCCCTTGCAATTTATATTATAAAGTGGTATAATAATATATATTTTGAAATGAGGTATTTTTTTATGAGAAGTATGACAGGTTACGGAAAATCTCAGAATATTATTGACGGTCGTGAGATTTCTGTTGAAATCCGTTCGGTCAATCACAGATATTATGAATTCAGCTCAAGAATCCCTCGAAATTATGCTTACCTTGAAGAAAGACTTAAAACACTTCTGCACCAAAAAATTACAAGAGGTAAAGTAGAAGTTTCAGTTTCAGTAAATAACGTTGAAAATTCTGACTGCTCTATTGAAATTAACAAGCCTGTTCTCCAAAGCTATTTCAATGCTCTTGCTGAACTTTCATTAAACGGAATTCCGGTTGATGAAAAATTCAGTGATATTTATGGTAAATCATATAAATTTACCAATGACCTTACACTTTCTAAAATTATGAAAATTCCTGATATTTTTTCAGTCACTAAAAAACCTGATGATGAAGAAAAAATATGGAGTTCTGTAAAGTCTGTTGCTGAAAAGGCTCTCGAAGGCTTTGTTCTTATGCGTGAAAAAGAGGGCGAACGCCTTAAAGCTGATATTTCAGGCAAGTTGTCGGATATTGGCAGTATGGTTGAAAAAATTGAAATTCTTGAACCGCAGTCAGTTGAACTTTATCGTGAACGTCTTTACAATAAGCTTAAAGAAGTTCTTGAAAATTCTAATATTGACGAACAGAGAATTATTACTGAATGTGCCGTTTTCAGCGACAAGGTTGCTGTTGATGAAGAAACTGTAAGACTTAAAAGTCATATAAATCAGGTTCTCTCACTTATAAATTCAGACGAACCTTCCGGCAAAAAAATCGATTTTATTATTCAGGAAATGAACCGTGAAGTGAATACTATCGGTTCAAAATCCCAGAATATTGATATAACTAAAATTGTTGTCGATTTGAAATCCGAAATAGAAAAAATCAGGGAACAAATTCAGAATGTGGAGTAAAATGATATGCTTATAAATATAGGATACGGAAATATGATTTCCTCTCAGCGTATAATTTCTGCTGTAAGTCCTGAATCTGCCCCGATTAAAAGACTTGTTCAGGAAGCAAGGGATTCCGGTATGGTTATTGATGCCACATACGGAAGAAAAACAAGAACTGTGATTATTATGGACAGCGGTCATGTGGTGCTTTCTTCACTTGTTACTGAAACTGTTGCCCAGAGAGTCAACGAAAAGGAGGATAATTATGAATAAGGGATTGCTTATAGTTGTTTCTGCTCCTTCCGGTTGCGGAAAGGGTACTATTCTCAGAGAAATTCTCAAAGATGACAGATACTATTATTCTGTTTCTGCTACAACAAGAGAACCCAGAGATAAAGAAATTGACGGCGTTCATTACCAATTTTATTCAAAGGAAAAATTTGAAAAACTTGTTTCTGAAGGCTGTATGCTTGAATATGCTGAATACTGCGGTAACTATTACGGTACAAGAGGCGATATTGTTGAGGAAATGCGTAACAAGGGTAAAGATGTTATCCTTGAAATAGAAGTTCAGGGTGCTATGAATGTAATGAAAAAATGTCCCGAAGCTGTCAGCATATTCATTCTGCCTCCTTCTGTTAAGGAGCTTGAAAGACGTCTTCGCAAAAGAGGTACTGAAGAAGAAGATGTTATTCAGAAAAGACTTTCAAAGTCTGTTGACGAAATTCATCATGCTTCTGAATATAAATACATAATTGTTAACGATGCTCTTGAGGACGCTGTTGACGACTTCAAGGCTGTTATAAAGGCTGAAAGGCTTAAAGCTGAATATGCCGGAGAAATTTTAGATGAGGTGGTAAAAAATGCTTAGACCTTCTGTTAATCAGATTATTTCAAAGAATGAAAGCTGTTACTCACTTGTAATAGCTGTCGCAAAAAGAGCAAGAGAGATTGCTGATGAGTTATACAAAAACGGTAAGACTCTTGAAGAAAAACCAGTAAAAACTGCTGTTGAAGAATTTGCAAGCGGAAAATACAAGATTATTGAAGCTCCTAAAAGATGAGTCTTATTGTAGATACAGCCGTAAGCGGTACAACTTATTCATTCGATATGCTTTTCAGCTATGCTGTTCCTGAAAGTATGTACTATACTTTATGGACAGGCTGTCGTGTGATTGTACCGTTCGGCAGAGGCAATCAGAAAAGAACTGCTGTTGTTATGAAAATAAGAGATGGAGATTCCTCAAATCTCAAATATGTTGAAATACAGGCAGATGAAAAGCCTGTTATTTCTGACGAGCTTATAGAACTTTCATTCTATCTTCATGACAATACATTCTGCACATATTATGATGCTGTCAGAACAATGCTACCTGCCGGATATAATATTGTTATATCCGGAAATTCTGCACATAACGCTGTCGGAAAAAATTTGATAAAGAATGTGAGATTTTCACAGGAATATCTTGAAAATCCTGAAAAATTCAGTCTGACTCCGAAACAGTCCGCTGTTGCAGATACTCTTGAAAATTCTCAGAGTATGCCCGAAAAGGAACTTGCTTATATATGCGGAGTGACTTCTTCTGTAATTAAGAGAATGATTGAAAGCAATGTTCTTGAAAGCTTTGAAAATGAAGTTTACAGAGAAGTTTACAGTTCAGAATGCGAAAAAAGAAATATAGATGATATTGTGCTTTCTGATGAACAGAAAAAAGCTTTTGATGAAATATCAGCAGGTATGAAAAATAACGTTCCGTCCTGTTTTCTTCTGCATGGAGTTACCGGAAGCGGTAAGACGCTTATTTTTGAAAAACTTATAAATGAGGCTGTTTCATCAGGAAAAACAGCTATGCTTCTTATACCTGAAATTGCTCTTACACCTCAGATTCTTCAGAGATTCAGGAGTCTTTTCGGAAAAAGAATTGCTGTTCTTCACAGCGGTCTTTCTGCCGGTCAGCGTTATGATGAACACAGAAGAATTAAAAACGGCGATGCTGATATTGTTATTGGAACAAGAAGTGCTGTATTTGCTCCTCTTGAAAATATCGGTATCATAATTATGGACGAGGAGGGCGAACGCTCTTATAAATCGGACTGTTCACCACGGTACAGTACTGCTGATGTTGCAAGACAGCGTTGCAGATACCATAAATGTATACTTCTTCTTGCGTCTGCAACACCTTCAGTTGAAAGCTATTATCGTGCAGAACGCAATATATACAAGCTTGTTGAACTTAAACAGAGATATAACAATGCTCCTTTGCCGGAGGTTCATATTGTTGATATGAATAATGAACGTACAAACGGAAACCGTACAGGATTCAGCCACGTTCTTTCTTCAGAAATACAGAAAAATCTTGAAAACGGTGAACAGACCGTAATTCTTCTCAACAGGAGAGGCTATCACACTGTTATGAGCTGTATTGAATGCGGTCAGCCTGTCTACTGTCAGAACTGTTCTGCACCTATGACATATCATAAGCCCAATGGAAAGCTTATGTGCCATTACTGCGGATATGTTGCGGATATTCCGGAAACTTGCGGTAAATGCGGTTCTCATAGATTTAAAATGACGGGAACAGGTACTCAGCGTGTTGAGGAGGAGCTTGAAATGTTTTTTCCTGATGCAAGAGTTCTCAGAATGGACGCTGATACTACATTTTCACGCCTTTCATATGAAAAGAATTTCAAGGACTTTGCAGACGGAAAATATGATATTATGCTCGGTACGCAGATGATTGGAAAAGGTCTTGATTTTCCGAATGTAACGCTTGTCGGTGTAATTTCTGTCGATAATTCGCTTTATAGCGGGGATTTCAGAGGATATGAGAGAACTTTTTCACTTATAACTCAGGTTGTCGGCAGGGGAGGACGTGACGGCAGACATTCAAGAGCTTATCTCCAGACTTTTATGCCTGACCACTATATTATAAATCTTGCATCAAAACAGGATTATGCCGGATTTTATAATGAAGAAATACAGCTCCGCAGAAGTCTGATATATCCGCCTGTATGTGATTTGTGTATTATCGGAATATCTTCACCTGATGAGGAAAAAGTTATTTCTGCCGGAAAATGCATAATTTCAATAATAGGTGAGGCATTGAAAAACTGGAAGTATAAAACTCCTGTAAGGGTAAACGGCCCTTTACAGTGTTCAAAGCTTAGAATAAATGGAAAATTCCGGCATAGAATTATAATAAAATGTAAAAATACTGATGAAATCCGTAATTTTATAAGCAGTGTTATAAAAAAATCAGCAAAATGCAAAGAGCTTAATGGTGTTTCCATATATGCTGATATGAACGGAGATATAGGAATTTAATAATATACGGAGGATAAAAATGGCTATAAGAAAAATTCTTACAGGCGAAGACGAAACACTTCATGCTGTATGTAAGCCTGTTGAAAAATTTGATGAAAAGCTTGCACAGCTTCTTGATGATATGCACGAAACTCTTGAAAAGGCTCAGGGTGTTGGTCTTGCTGCCCCGCAAATCGGAATAAGACGCAGAATTTTTATAATGCATGTTGATGATGAAAAAATTGAGGCAATCAATCCCCAGATTCTAAAAACAAGAGGAAAACAAAAAGTTCTTGAAGGTTGTCTGTCATGTCCTAATCAATGGGGATATGTTACAAGACCTCTTAAATGCGTTCTGAAAGCTCAGGACAGAAACGGAAACTGGTTTGAAAGAAAGTTTTCTGAACTTGCTGCACAATGTACCTGTCACGAAAATGACCACCTTGACGGCCATTTATTTACAGAAATAGTAGAGGAATTTGTAGTTCCTGATGAGGAAGAATAATGAGTAAACTTAAAGTAGTATTTATGGGTACACCTGATTTTGCTGTGCCTTGTCTTGAAACACTTGTTAAGACTGAAGATGTAAAAGCAGTTTTTACACAGCCTGATAAACCTAAGGGACGTGGATTTAAAATGATTCCTACTCCTGTAAAGGAATCTGCTCTTAAATATAATCTGTCCGTATATCAGCCACAGTCACTCCGAAAAGGTGAGGACGCTGAAAAGTCTTTGCAGATACTGAAGGAAATTAATCCCGATTTAATTGTTGTTACGGCATATGGTCAGATTCTGCCGAAAGAAATTCTTGAAATTGCAAAATACGGCTGTATAAATATTCATGCATCACTTCTTCCTGCTTACAGAGGTGCTGCACCTATTCAGTGGTGTATTCTCAACGGCGAAAAGAAAACCGGCGTAACATCAATGCAGATGGATATTGGTCTTGATACCGGTGATATGCTTGTGAAACGTGAAACTGATATAGGCGAAAATGAAACATCTGCTGAACTCTTTGAAAGACTTTCTGTAATGGGCGGGGAAGTCCTTGCTGAAACTATTGAAAAGATTAAATCAGGTTCTCTTGAACCTGTTAAGCAGGACGATTCACTTTCTTCCTATTCACCTATGATTACAAAAGATATGAGCCGTCTTGATTTTTCAAAATCCGCAAAAGAAATTCACAATATAATAAGAGGTATTACAGGTTTCACTATGCTTGACGGAAAAAGGCTTAAAATCTATCGTTCATCACTTTCAGGTGAATCATCATCGGCAGAAAATGGCGAAATTACTGACATAAAGAATTTCGGAGTAAAATGCGGTGACGGACAGATAATAAGATTTGAAGAAATTCAGCTTGAAGGAAGCAAACGTATGGAAACATCTGCGTTCCTCAGGGGAAAAAAGCTTGAAAAGGGTTGTATATTGGGGTAATTATATTTCATTTTACGGAGGTATATTATGAGTTATTTCCTTGTTATTATTTCTTTTCTTGTTGCACTTCTGGCATCATTCAACGTCAAGCATACCTATAATAAATACAGTCAGGTTATGAGCAGACGTGGATATACTGCTGACCAGATTGCAAGAATGATTCTTGACCAGAATGGTCTGCACAATGTTCAGGTTGAGAGAGTAAGCGGTAATCTTACTGACCATTTTGACCCTAATTCAAATGTTGTCCGTCTTTCTGATTCTGTATACGGAAAAAGTTCTGTTGCGGCAATAGGCGTTGCGGCACATGAATGTGGTCACGCTATACAGTATGCAGAGGAATATTCTCCAATGAAGGTTCGTGCCGCAATAATTCCTATAACAAATATCGGTTCAACACTTGCATATCCGCTTGTACTTCTCGGAATTATTCTCGGAGGAATACAACCTCTTATAACTATCGGAATATGGCTTTTTGTTGCAGTAGTAGTATTTCAGCTTGTAACTCTGCCTGTTGAATTTAATGCAAGTGGCAGAGCTTTGAAAACTCTTGAACAAAGCGGTTATCTTGATGAAGATGAACTCGGACAGTCAAGAAGCGTTCTTATTGCCGCCGCATTGACTTATGTTGCCGCACTCTTTACTGCTGTTGCACAGCTTATAAGGCTTATTGCCATTTCAAACAGAAGGAATTAAATTTTATGAAAAATGCAAGATTTCTTGCCGTTGAACTTCTTAATAAAACGTTCACCAACAGCGGATATTCAAATATTCAGCTTGGTGCAGGACTTGAAAAATCTGCTCTTGATGAACGTGACAAACGTCTATGCTCCGTTATTTATTACGGAGTTATTGAAAGAAAAATCACTCTTGATTATATAATCTCAAATCTTAGCAACAGAAATCCTGAAAAACTTGATATTACTGTTCTGAATATTCTGCGTACCGGATTGTATCAGATTCTCTATATGGACAGTATACCCGACAATGCATCTGTAAATGAAAGTGTTAATCTTGCAAAGGAATTTCACAAAAAAAGTGCATCAGGATTTGTGAATGCAATACTGCGTAATTTTATAAGGCAGGATAAGGGTTATCCTGTTCCGTTAGATATTCTTATGTTCTCCGGTGTAAAATATTCTGCACCTTCTGAACTTATTGAAAGTCTGATTTGTGATTATGGTATGGAAAAAATGAACATACTGCTTTCAGATGCACTTGAAGTTCCGCCTGTTACTGTGAGAATGAATACTCTTAAAGAAAATTCTGAGGAGATTATGAAAAAGCTTAATGCTGAAAAATCTGATTTGATTTCTGATTGCTATAACCTCAAATGCGGTGATTTGACATCTCTTTCAGAATTTAAGGACGGTTATTTTCATGTTCAGGATTTGTCATCACAGCTTTGTTGTATGGCTCTTAATCCTGATGAAAATGATACTGTGCTTGATTTGTGTTCAGCTCCCGGAGGAAAAGCTTTTACACTTGCTCAGCTTATGAATAACAAGGGAAAAATCTATGCCTTTGATTTGCATAAAAAACGTGTTGATTTGATAAAAAAAGGTGCGGAGCGTCTTGGAATATCAAATATCAATGCTATGACAGGTGATGCTTGTAAATTTAATGAAAGTCTGCCCAAGTTTTCAAAAATTCTTTGTGATGTTCCATGTTCAGGAATTGGGGTTATAAGACGGAAGCCTGAAATAAAATACAAGAATTTCGCTGATTTTGACAATCTTCCTGATATACAGTATAAAATACTTGAAAATGCTCTTAATTATCTTGAAACTGGCGGTGAGCTTGTTTATTCAACCTGCACACTGCGAAAAGCTGAAAATGATAATGTTATAGACAGACTTCTCGAAAATCACAATAATATTGAGGGCATTCCCTTTCTTGAAAAATTGGGGAAACCTTTCGGAGATTATAAGGCATCTGTTTTCCCGAATTATTTTAAAAGTGACGGATTCTTTATTTCAAAAATAAGGAAAGTAAGGTGATTTTTTTGGAAGATTCGCAGAAAATTGACATTTTATCCCTTGACCTCCCTCAGCTCGAACTTAAAATGGCTGAAATTGGGGAAAAGAAATTCAGGGCTAAACAGATTTTTCAGTGGCTTCATGTAAAAAAAGTTTTCAGCTTTGATGAGATGACTGACATATCTGTGCAACTGCGTGGCAGACTTAAAGAGTTTTTTTGTATAAAAAGTCTATTTGTTGCAAAAAGACTTGAATCTTGTATAGATAATACTGTAAAATATCTTTATAGACTTCCTGACGGAAATTATGTCGAAACTGTTCTTATGGAATATCATTACGGAAGAAGCATTTGCGTGTCTACTCAGGTAGGCTGTAAAATGGGTTGCAGTTTCTGTGCTTCTGCAATAGCAGGCTTTGTCAGAAATCTCACTCCGTCAGAAATCCTTATGCAGATTTATATGACTGAAAAAGATATGGGAATAAAAATTTCCGGTGTTGTACTTATGGGTATAGGAGAACCGCTGGACAATTATGAAAATGTTGTCAAATTTTTGAGGCTTTTATCTGATAAAAACGGTAATAACCTTAGTTTACGACATGTTTCTCTTTCTACATGCGGTATCGTTCCGAAAATATATCAGCTCGCTGAAGAAAAATTCGGTCTTACCCTTTCTGTTTCTCTCCATTGTGCTGACAGTGTCGAAAGAAGTAAAATTATGCCTGTAAACCGTGTTTACAGTCTGGACGAACTTATGAAAGCCTGCCGTTTCTATATCGAAAAAACCGGCAGAAGAATTACTTTTGAATATGCTGTTATTGACGGTGTTAATGTTTCGGAGGAAAATGCCGGAAAACTTGTTTCTCTCCTCAGAGGAATGAACTGTCATGTAAATATTATACCTGTGAACAAAGTTAAAGAAAGAAATTACAGCTCAAAAAAATCATCGGCTGAAACCTTTGCTCAATATCTTTCAAAAAGGGGACTTAATGCTACGGTCAGAAGAACGCTCGGAAGTGATATTAATGCTGCCTGCGGTCAGCTCCGGCGTGATACTCTAAAACTTGAAAAGACTGGAGGTGTAAATTGATGAGAGTTAAAACTGCTACCGATATAGGTCTTGCACGTGACGAAAATCAGGATTCCGTTAAATATGAGGAATTTGGTGAGAATGTACTTGTTGTTGTCTGTGACGGCATGGGCGGTGAACGTGCCGGAGGTGAGGCAAGCGTTATGGCTATTGATGAAGTTTTTTCAAGATTCAGGAATGGTTATCATGAAGGTATTTCAGATGATGATATACGAAAACTTCTGATTTCATCTGTTTCAGCAGCTAATTCGGTTATTTACACAACAGCTCGTCTTGATTTTAAAAATTTCGGAATGGGTACAACGTGCGTTGCAGCTTTTGTAACTCCAAAAACGGCATTTATTGCCAATGTTGGCGACAGCAGAGCTTATATTATTACTGACAGCGGTCTGCATCGTGTTACTGTTGACCATAATGTTGCTTCACTTCTCTATGAACAGGGAAAAATTACTGCTGATGAAATGATTACTCACCCGCAGAAAAATATGCTTGTTCGTGCTGTCGGAGTGGATAAAACTGTTATGGTTGATATATTCATTCTCGATTACGAAAATCAGATAAAGTTACTGCTGTGTTCTGACGGACTTTCGGGATATAATACTGATTCGGAAATTTATGAGGTTGTTTCCTCAGTTTCGTTTGAGGACTGTGCAGATGAACTTATAAAGCTTGCTCTTAAAAAGGGCGGACAGGATAATGTAACTGTCGCTCTTATTTCTGATTAATAAACAGGAGGATATAAACAGAATGGAGAAAGATACTAATATCGGGCAAATGCTTGATAACAGGTACGAAATAACCGAGCTTATCGGCGTCGGCGGTATGGCTGATGTCTATAAAGGCAAGGATATTGTGGACAACAAAATAGTCGCAATCAAGATACTTAAAACAGAATTTTCGGACAATGAGGAATTTTTAAGCCGTTTCAGAAATGAATCAAAGGCTATTTCACTTCTCTCACACCCCAATATCGTAAAGATATATGATGTAGGATTTTCCGAAAACCTTCAGTATATTATAATGGAATATATTGACGGCATAACTCTCAAGGATTATATCGAAAAAGAAAAGGCTCTTAACTGGAAAGATGCTGTTCATTTTATGATTCAGATTCTTCGTGCCTTACAGCATGCACATGAAAACGGCATAGTTCACCGTGATATTAAACCTCAGAATATTATGATGCTGTCTGACGGCACTATTAAGGTTATGGATTTCGGTATAGCAAAGTTTTCCCGTGAAACAGGAAAAACTGCTACTGACCAGGCTATCGGAAGCGTTCATTATATAAGTCCGGAACAGGCTAAAGGTGAGGCTACTGATGAAAAAAGTGATATATATTCAGTAGGCGTTATGCTCTATGAAATGCTGACAGGTCAGAAACCTTTTGATTCTGACAACTCCGTTTCAATCGCTGTTATGAATATAAATGATATTCCTAAGCGTCCGAGAGCTGTTAATCCTAATGTTCCCGCAGGTCTTGAGGAAATTATACTTAAAGCTATGGAGAAAAATCCTCTTGACAGATACCAGTCTGCATCTGAAATGATTCAGGATATTGAAAAATTCAAGGCTGACCCTGAAATATCATTCGGATATTATGTTGAGGACAACGGAAATTCAGACGAAACACGCTATTTCAGTACTGCTGAACAAAATGAAATCGCTCAGGAAAACGGTTATACTGCAAAACGAACTGCTACTGCTGTTCAGGAAGTTCCGAAGAAAAGAAAATATGAGGAAGAATATCCTGATGATGACGGTGACGATGATGAGGAAGAAGAAAAGGCATCACTTTTCGTTCCTGTTCTTACTGCTGTAACTATTGCTGTAATTATTGGCGGTGTTATATTTGTTGCATCTCTTGTTATGAATATGTTTCAGGGCGATTCCGGTCAGAAATTTGACTACAAGATGCCTAACCTTATAGGTGTTGACTATAATGAGGCTGTAAACAAGTACGGAGGAACTATAAATATTGTCGTTGATTCTCAGGAATACAACGAAGTTGAAAGAAACTGTATCTTTGAACAGGATATTGACCCTGAAACTCCTTTCAATAAGGGCGATACACTTAAAGTAAAGGTAAGCAAGGGCTTGCAGACTGTTAAAGTTCCGGACGGAACAGATATAAATTATCTTGTTTTCCAGCGTACTCTCGATGAACTCGGTCTTAAATCCGATATAAGAACCGATACAAGCGACAGTATTCAGGTTGACAACATAATAAGAACTGAACCGGAGGCAGGAACTGATGTTGAACCGGGTACTGAAATTCTTCTCTTTGTAAGTGCCGGTGTAAACAAGGAACAGATTAAACTTGATAACTTTGTAGGAAAAACTATTGAGGAAGCCTCTATTATCTGTTCTTATAAGGGCCTCAGCAATGTTGAGAGAGTTGATGCTCCTTCATATGAACCTGAAGGAATTGTATTTGAACAGAGTATTCCAAGCGGTACTGTAATTGAATCAGACCAGAAACTTACACTTTCTGTCAGCAATGGTATGCTTCCTGACGGTGAAGTTACTTTCAATGTAAGTCTTCCTGATAATTCTGAAGGCAGATTTGTTCTTGATTTCTTCTCCGATAACGACAGCAAGACTATTATGTCAAGCGGTGTAATTCTTGCTCCTGAAATGTCAAGCACTTCAATTCAGGTAAAGGGTACAGGAAAGGATATTCCTATTACTGTATACATCACAAATCAGTCCAACAATTTAAGAGCAAGAATCGGTCAGTATAACTTCGATTTTTCAACAGCATCATATACTGCAAACTGGGAAGATTTTTACAGTGCAATAAATGATATTGACGGATTCCATAAGGAAACCGAACCGCCTACTGAAGCCGAAACTGAACCGCCTACTGAAGCCGAAACTAACCCGCCTGCTCCTGAGCCTACAACAGCTCCTTCTGCTACTGAACCTCCGATAGATTATAATGACTATAACGGAGACGGTCGTCCTGATGATATGAGAGATCTTGACCATGACGGTATTCCTGATTCTTGGGGTTGGATTGATGAGAATGGAAATGGTATTCATGACTGGCTCGAATAAAATTGAAAACGCACTTATAATAAAATCAATAGGGGGACTCTATACGTCAGAGTCCCCTGACGGTTTAATTATTGAATGTAAGGCAAGAGGTATTTTCAGAAACAGAAATATCTCTCCTGTTGCAGGAGATTATGTTACTATTGAAAATAATGTCATAACTGAAATAAATCCACGCAAAAACAGTATAATAAGACCTCCTCTTGCAAATCTTGACCAGATTGTTTTTGTTGTTTCAACATGCAGACCTGCACCGAATTTCCTTTTGCTTGATAAGTTTATAGCAATATCAGTATATAAGAATATTACTCCCGTTATAGTGATTTCAAAAACTGATATTAGCGATTACAGACCTGTTTATGATATTTATAAGAATACTGATATACAGGTTATTGTTGCAGATTATTCAGATGAATCCTCAATAGAAAAAATAAGGGAAATCCTTGCAGGAAAAATAAGCACTTTTGTCGGAAATTCAGGAGCAGGAAAATCTACTCTTTTAAATGCTGTTGACAGTTCACTTAATATTAAAACAGGCGAAATAAGCGAAAAGCTTGGCAGAGGCAAACATACCACACGCCATGCTGAATTATACAAGCTTGAACAGGGTGGCTATATTGCAGATACTCCCGGATTTTCTACGTTTGAAACAAACAAATATGATGTTATAAGAAAAGAAAATCTTGCGGAATGTTTTACGGAATTTTCAGAATTTACTGATTATTGTCAGTTCAAAGACTGTTCGCATACCTGCGAAAAGGGCTGTAAGGTTATAGAGGCTGTGAAAAACGGTCAGATAAGCAAAAGCCGTCATGATAGTTACTGCGTTATGTATGAGGAAGCTAAAAAACTTAAAGAATGGGAGCTTAAATGAATAATTTTGTTATATTTTCAGGCGGAGAAATCTTTGATTATTCTGTTGTTAAATTATATAAATATAGCAGAATAATCTGTGCTGACAGCGGTTTGTATCACTGTGAAAAACTGGAAATTGTTCCGGATATAGTAATAGGTGATTTTGATTCATTTGAAGGTGAAATAAATCCGGATTGCAAAGTTATAAAAACCTCTCCTGAAAAGGACGATACGGATACAATGATGTGTGTTAAATATGCAATAGAAAACGGAGCAGGAAATATAAAAATATACGGCGGACTTTCAGGCAGACTTGACCATACTGTTGCAAATATTCAGACTCTTAAATACTGTGCTGAAAGAAATGTCAGGGCAGTTATAGATGACGGATTGAATCGTGCTTTGGTACAGGGAGAAAAAAGTATGTGCCAGTATTTGAAAAATGATTCAGAATATTTTTCTGTATTTTCGCTTACTGATAAAGTATTTATAAGAGAGCTTTCAGGAGTAAAGTATCCGCTTGAAAATTATTACCTTACATCAGGCTTTCCTTTAGGTGTAAGCAATGAAATTACATCGCTCAGGGCAACACTTGAAGTATCGGGCGGATATGCACTGATTATTTTTTCAAAAAAATAAGAACCCTTTTCATACTTTGGAATATAATAAAAGTATGAAAGGGGAGTTACATATGAAAATTGTAGTTATAAAAAGTCCTAAAGTTCTTTCAGGAGTTCTCAGACTTATTTTCGGAATAAAAAGTGAAAAGCAGTAAAAAAAGGGTGCATTATGCACCCTTTCTGTTTAACAGCTTCATTATTAATATAAAAATAAGTATTCCGAAGAATGAACCTGCTGTATCAATCATTACGTCCTGAAAGCGACATGACCTTCCGGCAACAAAATACTGATGAATTTCATCTGTGCAGGCATACAGAAAACAGACTGACAGTGTATAAAATATTTCCTTTTTGAAAAATATCCCCGATATAAGAAATCCAAGCAGGGCATATATGCTGAAATGTGCGGTTTTTCTTATTATGAATGATAGATTGTTCCTTAAAGCTATCGGTAAACTTTCAAGGATATTTACAAAAAAATCACTCTTTTCAGTTGATTCCTCCGCATTGTCTGCTGAAAATCTGAAAATGATTATCATACAGACTATTGAAAGAACTGCAAAAATAATCTGTCTTGGCTTTATACCTTTCATAGAAATTCTCCTTTCAAAAAAAATTACTAATATATTATACGCTGAATTTTATAAAAAGTAAATATTTATGGAAAAATTTCAAAAAATGCTTGTAAGATTGAAATAAAAATGCTATAATAGTTTAAGTAACGATTTTTTATTTTCGGAGGTTAAAATGAAGGATATACTTTCAAATATATGGTTTAAAAGAGTTATGTCACTTTTCAGTGCCGTTTATGCTCTTGGTGCTTGCTTTTTGTGTTACTGTTCACTTTTCTATACTGTTGAGATAAGTTCTCCAAATTCTATGTGTCTGCTTATTTCGGTATTGTCTGCTTTGTTTCTTGTTGCTATGCTGTATACCCGAAAACAGCTCATCACACGCATTTCAAGCTTTATCATAATACCCGCAATGCTACCCGTTGTGCTTTTCTATTTTGGGGAATGGAAACTTATAATACCTTTTCTTGCTACCGGTATGATAATCTTTTTGTTTTCCGGTGCAGGTGAGGGCGTTAAAACTACTCTCGGAACTATAATACTTCTGTTTTATATATTCGGTTCGCTCGGATATTTTCTTGTTACATCTTTCTTTATTACTGCAAACAAAACAGAAACTATTGAATCAGGCGTTTCTCCTTCAGGAATATACAGATATTCCGTTGTGAATACTACGGACAGTTCAAACGGAAGTACTGCTGTTTATGTTGAACCGAATACTGCTGATATATCACTCCCGAAGTTATTTATGACATTCAGAATAAATAATTTTGACCGCATTGTGTATCTTGAACGTCCTCTCACAAAGGATATAAAAGTGGAATGGTCTGAACAGACACGTCAGGAAATCACAGAACAGCTTAATAAGATTTCTGACCATATTGTTCTGCATCTCAGTGAGGAACAGCTCGAATCTCTCGGATATACATATGATGAAAAACTTATGCTTACTGATTTAAGTTTTGAGGATTATCAGTTCCTTGGTATTGAACAGAATACAAGAACTGAAATATACCTTGATGAACTTGATGCTCAACAGCTTGAACATTTTAATCTTGCAAGAGATGGAAAAGGCTATTATGCAACTTCTGATGATGAGGAATTTCTTAAATCAGCTAATGCAAAAAGCGGTGAAAAAATTTATCTTAAAAATCTTGATTCTTCTCTGCTTTCAGATTTATACATTGAAAAAGATGATTCAGTTGTTCTTAATCAGCTCACTGATGAACAGCTCGGAATGCTTGGCGTTGCTGAAAAAGGAGATGTTATGACATTTAATGGTCAGATATGTTTCAGATATTATGTTGCTGTTCTTGATGACTATTTTGATACTGAACATAAAAAGCTTGAAATTTTCTGATTATATTAAAAGGGCAGTTATTATAAACTGCCCTTTTCTTTATTTATTTGATTCCTGTTCATAATCGAGTGAGAATGGTTCATATCTCTTGAATGCTTTTTCATTTCTTTTAACGGTATAGGATTTTGCAAGTTCATCTATGAAATCGCTGAATTCTGTGCCGTATTTCTGATTCTGGAGGTTGAGAATATAATTTTCAGACCACCAGTCATCATCAGTAAGTCTTTCATAGAGGTCTGCTTTGAGAATTACATAAACTGCTTCAGTATCCTCTACAACGGAAGCCACACCTGTTTTTGCCTCGTTGAAAATAAATTCATTTGCTTTCTTTGAAGGAACGTAATTAGGTTCAGTAGCAGTTGTAGTTTCACCTGTTTCACCGACAGAAATATCAGCTTTTTCAGCAGTAGTTACTGTTACATGTTCAACCAGAGCTTCATTTGCAAACGGATTTGTAGTTGTGGTTGTTGTGGTTTCTGTCGGGTCAGATGTAGTTGTTGTGGTTGTCGTAGTTCCGGATTCGGTTGTAGCTGTCAGAGCAGCTTCTTCCTCGGATTTTTCAAGCTTGTAATCGTTGTATTCCTCACGGATTTCGTCCATTTTATAAAGCTTTTTCTGTTCAGTAGGTTCTTTGTTTACTTCATCTGCATATTCCTGTGCAAGCTTTATTAATTCCTTCTTGTCGTTGCCTTTGAGGATATTTCCTTCTGAATCCTTGAGGTCTATTGTTACATATTCAACACGGGCATAGTTATCATTGAAATAGTCCTTGAGTTCGTCTTCGCTCATGCCTTTTTCACTGCCAAATCCGTAATAATGCTTGAAAACGTGCTGACGCTTATAGTCTATTTCCATTATATCCCTGAGTGATTCAGAGCTTATACCGTTTTTGGTGTAGAATTTTCCTCCGTCACCGCTTGTATAATATTCAAGCATCTTGTCTATTTCTGAATTTTCCTCATCAGTAAGTTCTTCGCCCAATGCATCAAATTCACGTTCTATTGCGATAAACTGTGTACAGTATTCTTCAGCCTTGTTCTGAATCCATTCTTTTGAAGTTACATTGTCAATATGTGCATTTTTGATATTGCTTACATCAGTGGTATCTGTTCCGTCCTCGGATATTAAATTAGAGGCTTCATAATAAGCACTCATAGTGTAGAATATGAATATTCCTGCACGCACATCAGTGCCGTCAATATTCATACCGGTTGAAGTGGATTCTCCACAGCCGGCAAAAGATACAGCCATAATTCCTGCGGTAGCAAGAGCAGACAGTTTTTTGAACTTATTCATTTATATTCCTCCGGTTTACAAAAAATAATATTGCAGACTTTAAAAAAGTGCAATCAGCATACCTTAACATTATACTATATTTTTATGCTAAAGTCCATAGTTTCTGAAAAATTTTTTCATTTTATCACAAATTTTTCTTAAAAGAAAAAGGCGGATTTATTGAAATCCGCCTTTTCAGATATTTCAGAGCTGTTCGGCAATATTGTAAATAAGCTTTTCGGATTTTTCCCAGCCAAGACAAGGGTCTGTAATGGATTTTCCGTAGATACCTTCTTCAATTTTCTGGTTTCCGTCCTCAATGTAGCTTTCAATCATAAGACCTTTTACGAATTTTTTAATATCATCTGAATGACGCATACTGTGAAGAACTTCGTTGCTTATTCTTATCTGTTCAAGATATTTTTTACCTGAATTTGAGTGGTTTGTATCAATTATGACGGCCATATTTTTAAGATTTTTCTGTGAATAGAGTTCAAAGAGAAGCATTAAATCTTCATAGTGGTAGTTTGAAATATTCTGTCCATGCTTGTTTGTAGCACCACGCAGAATAGCATGAGCATACGGATTTCCGTCTGTACGGACTTCCCAGCCACCATAAAGAAATGTATGGCTTGCCTGAGCTGCTTTTATTGAATTGAGCATTACAGATAAATCGCCTGATGTTGGATTTTTCATACCTGCGGGAACGTCCATTCCGCTTGCGGTAAGTCTGTGTTGCTGGTCTTCAACAGACCTTGCTCCTACTGCTACATATGAAAGCAAATCAGAAACATATCTGTAATTTTCAGGATAAAGCATTTCATCAGCACATGTGAGTTTTGTTTCGGCAATAGCTTTCATATGGAGCTGTCTTACTTTTATAACGCCCTGAAGCATATCTTCGTTTTTAGTAGGGTCAGGCTGATGAACCATTCCTTTATAGCCTTCACCGGTAGTTCTCGGCTTATTTGTATAAATTCTTGGAATAATAAGAATTTTATCCTTTACATTTTCCTGCACTTCTGCAAGACGATGTACATAATCCATAACAGGCTCGTCCTTATCAGCAGAACAAGGGCCTATTATAAGCAGAAATTTATCAGATTCATCGGTAAAAACCTTTTTTATTTCTTCATCACGGGCAGATTTTATATTTTTGATTTCCTCTGAAACAGGGTAAAGCTCCTTGATTATCTGCGGTTCGGGGAGCTGTCTGTTGAATGTCATTCCCATAAAAAAGACTCCTTTTAATATTTTTACACCTTATTATAACATTCTGAAATAACACTGTCAAGCATTGTTACCCTTAAGAAACGGTTTAAGCTTTTTATTATAAAGTTCATAGAATATGCTGAGATTATAATCATACAGAACAAATATTATATTTACAAAAACAAGAATTGCAGGTATTCCATATGTTCCGAATTCATTTATTTCTTCAAGAAATGCCGTAAGTTTCAGTACATAGGTAGTGAAAAGAAAGAAAATCATTATACATATGTTGAACAGCGAAAATTTCAGCACGGCTTTTAAAGCCTTTGAATTTATTCTGTTTATAAGAAAACGTGTTATCGGATAATGCCCGAAAAATGTTATAAAAATCATCACAGATTCCTTGTCAGATGTAAGCATAAGTGAAAGCAGGCTTACTGAAATATATGTCAGGAATGCCCAGTTTATATTTATTTCAGATACCATAATCATCATGAAAATTCCTGAAATCATCGGCAGAAGTATTGAAAGTGCCGGAAAAATACCTGTCATAAACATAGTAAGCAGGCAGAGTGCGGAAATTATACCTCCAAGTGCAATTTTATATGCTTTCATTTTTTCTTGAGCTTATTGTTCTGGATAATGAAAACTACTGGTGACAGCATACGCTCCGGAGCTATTTTTGAAAAATATACACATACTTTCATAAAAAACGTAGGAATTATTAAAGGCTTGTTTTCAAATGTTTTTTCAAGAGCGTATTTTGCCATGTATTCCGCAGATTTCGGCTTTATGCTGAATTTTACTCCGGCACGGTTATTGAAGTTTGTATCAATAGGGCCGGGGCAGAATACACTTATTTTTACGTTTGTTTTCATATGGCGGAGTTCCTCTGCTATTGCAAGGCTTAATCTTACAACGTAATTTTTTGAAGCATAATATCCTGAAAGCTTAGGGCCTGTCATAAATCCTGCACTTGATGCTACATTTAAAATTCTTCCGCTGTTTCTTTTAAGAAAATCTTTAAGAAAAAGCTTTGTCAGTATATGGAGCGATGTTATATTGACATTTATCATTTCAAGTTCTGATTTGAGAGATGTTTCGCTGAAATATCCGAAAACTCCGAATCCGGCATTGTTTATAAGCAGGTCAATGCTGTGCTTTTTGCAGGCATTATAGAGCTTGTACGCATTTTCAGGCTTTGAGAGGTCGCAGGTAACTGTATATGCATTTGTTTTAAGACGGCTTTGCAGTTCTTTCAGAACAGCCGAATTTCTTCCTGTGAGAATAAGTTCCCAGCCCTGATTGCTGAGAATTTCTGCCATAGCTAAACCAAGTCCTGAGGTAGCACCTGTTATTAAAGCTTTCATTTTCAACGCTCCTTTTATTTTATTTAAAATACATGAAAAGCTGACATTTAATCATACCGTTATAGAGTTTGCGTCTTTTATCAGCTTTTCTGCCGAAAAATTTTTCAAATTCTTCTGAAGGTGAAATTATTGATGCAGGTTTTTTAATTACTCTGCCCATAATTTTATAGATTTCTTCTGCCTCACGGATTTCAAGCATTCTTTCACCATAAGGCGGATTACATATTACTATTGAATTTTCAGGCTGATGAAATTTTCTTATATCAGCCTGTTCTATTGATATTCTTGATTTTACGCCTGCTTTTTTAGCGTTGTCTGTTGCAAGTGCAACGGCTGAATCATCAACATCAAATCCGATTGCCTGAAATTCTGCATCTTTATTTACATTTGCAATAGCTCTCTGACGTTCTTCACTCCATATATTTTTCGGAATACTGTCCCATTTTTCAGCGGAAAATCCTCTGTTTATACATGGTGCAATGTTGAGAGCCTTGAGAGCAGATTCTATAAGTATAGTACCGCTTCCGCAGAACGGGTCACATACTATACTGTTTGGTCTTATATGTGCAAGGTCAATTATTCCGGCTGCAAGTGTTTCTTTTATAGGTGCAAGGTTTGAATTTCTTCTGTATCCTCTTTTATGGAGTCCTGCTCCGCTTGTATCAAGATATATATTTACCTTGTCTTTGAGAATACTGAACTGTATCTGAATGGTTGAATCCGTTTCATCAAACCAGCTTATGTTATATTTTGATTTCAGACGCTCAACAACAGCCTTTTTTACTATTGACTGACAGTCCGGAACGCTGTGAAGCTGTGAATTGAGTGAATATCCTTTTACGGGAAATGCATTTTTTTCACCTATAAAATTTTCAAACGGTATGGCTTTTACACCCTGATACAAGTCCTCGAATGAATAGGCATTAAATTCCGCAAGTTCTATTAGTACTCTTTCTGCTGTTGAAAGACAAAGATTAGCTCTTGCAAGAATATTGAAATCACCGTCAAATGATATTTTTCCATCGGAAACACTGAGATTAGTGCCTCCGATTTTGTTTATTTCATATTTCAGTACGCTTTCCAGACCAAAATGGCATGGACAGCAAAGTCTTAAATTAGTATTGTTCAAAATGTTTCTCCTTATTCAACAGGTTCAGTCGGTTCAACAACAGGGCCTTCTGCGGGCGGGTCAGTCGGTACATCAACAGGAGGTGTATCCGGTTCAGATGACGGAGCATCTGTTACAACAGGTTCATCGTCAGGAATATCAGGCGAACTTGTCGGAACAGGTACCTCTTCTCCGCTTGATGATGAAGATGATGAACTGTCAGTTGTTGTATAGCTTTCAGATGATGAACCTGAAGATGATGTTGTATATGAATAATCATTATCACTGCTACTATTGCTGCTGCTGTTTTCATATGAAGGTACATAATAACTGTCATCACAATAAGGTGCATTTGAGCTTTTCCAGTATCCCATAACGCCATGAGGACAGCCTGAACCGGCGATAAGTCCTGAATTACTGCACATATATCCTTCAATTACATCTTCATTCGGTGTAAATTCAGTATTTGTTACATGGTCTGAATCAGCAACCCAGTCTGCAATTACATTGTGCCATACCTTTGCGGATTTGAGTGAAAGCGGAAGGCTTGAATCACCTACAAGCTGTGTATATCCTATCCATACACCGCTTACGAAATCAGGCATAAGTCCGACAAATGTAAGGTCATTCCATGCATCGGTAGTACCTGTTTTACCGCATACTTCAATTCCGTCAATCTGTGCGGCTGTACCTGTACCGTTCTGTACAACGTTTTTAAGAAGTCTGTTCATAACCCATGCTGTTTCAGCATCGACACCTTCATGCGGGTCACCGTCTATATCGAGGAAGTCGTGATTTGCCTGTGTAATCTTCTTTATGATATGTGCTTTATACTGTGTTCCGTCATTTCCGTAAGGTACAAAGGCATTTGTAAGGTTCTGGATTGAGATACCGTTTGTCAAAGCACCTACTGAAAGCGGAGCTAAATCTTCATCGTCAGGGTCAAGTTCCATATCCATGTTTTCTGTACAGAATTTGAATACTGCTTCAGGTGTCAAATCCATACAGAGCCTTGCAGGAACAGTATTATATGATTTCTGAAGTGCGTAATAAATCGGGATACTCTGACCTGATACGCTGAGTCCTTCACCTACTGAATAGTTTGTAGGCCACGGTCTTCCTCCTATTTCGGTTACTGTTGTATCACGATAATATGAACCCCAGTGAATTGTATCTGTATACATTGCAAGTCCGTATGTTGAAACAGGTTTTATTGATGAACCTACCTGACGTTTCTGGTCAGTAGCATAGTTCCATGTCAGAGCCTGTTCTTTTTTTCCTATGCCTGCACCCATTCCGAGAACTTCACCTTTATAGTTTATTGCAGAGAAGCCAACCTGCGGTACATCTTCATCATATTCTCCGTCATCGTCAAGGTCAACGTATCTTAAAACGGATTCTCTGCTCATAAGGTTGTTTATATCAAGGAACTTTTCATCAAGATAATCCTGAAGTTCAAGGTCTGCTGTTGTATAGAGCTGATAACCTCCTGTATTGAATCTGTTGAGAGCTTCACTGTAATCAATGTTATACATATTCTGGAGTATTCCGCAGAATTCATTGATAGCAGCATCAACAATCCATGAAGGCTTTTCACTTTCTTCATCTTTTTTGGCATCAAGGTCTTCAGGGTGGAGCTTTTTGTATTCGGGAGAATCAGTATAAATTAATTTTTCGTTAAGGCTTTCCTGATATTCGTCATATGTCAAAGCACCGTTTTTATACATCTGCCAGAGAACATACTGCTGTCTTGATTTATTGTTGATTTTACCGTCAGTGATTTCTCCTGTTTCATCATCAACATTATAAACGAACGGGCCGAAATAGTTAGGGCTTTTTGGTATCGCTGCAAGAGTTGCAGCCTCTGCAACTGACAAATCCTTTACATCTTTTCCAAAATACTGGAGTGATGCAAGCTGTATTCCGTTTATAGGGCCACCGAATCCGATATAATTGAGGTATGTTTCAAGGATTTCGTCCTTTGAATATTTCTTTTCAAGTTGCATTGCTCGGAAAATTTCTCTGATTTTACGCTGTGGGGAGGTTTCATCATCACCGGTGAGGTTTTTGATAAGCTGTTGAGTGATAGTAGAACCACCCTGTTCGGTGTTATAGATGTGAATAAACATATTCAGAAACGCTGTGAAAGTACGTTTATAGTCTACACCGTCATGCGTATAGAAACGCTCGTCCTCGGTATACACAAAGGCATCACGCACATGCTGTGGTATTTCGTCAATAGTGATTGGTATACGCTGTAAGTCGTTGCTGACTTTATAAAGCTCAATAAGTTCTCCGTCTTTATCAGTACCGTATACATAGCTGTTACAGCTCATTTCCATTTCCTGAATTGTAATTCCTGTTGTTTCGTCCATAAAGTCGAAAACGTAGACGGTAAGGGCGGTTGCAACGATAGTTCCTGTTATTACCATTACAAGAAACAGTGAAAGCAGGGTTGTCATAATAATGGCAAAGAGCTTCCGGATTACAAGCAGAAGTTTGCTTTTTTTCTTTTTTCTGCGTGTATTTTTAGGAGCTGTGGAATTATCCGCAGTCTGTGGCTGGTTTATATCGTTCATTTTGTTCATCACCTTTTTCAGAATTATAATGATACTTATTATTGTATCACAAAAAAAGCTTAATGTTAAGTAGTTTTTGAAAAAAATGTATAAAATATCAAAAATGTATCAATAATGTAAGCAGGTATTTGTATAACGTATATTATTAAAGGGGGATTTAAATATGGTCATTGACAGAAAGATTTTTTTTACACTTCTCACATCTGCGACTTTTTCAGGAGTTCTTATAATATGCACTCTTGCACAGAATATCCGGAATGAAAAGATTTCAGCAAAAGTTCCTGATGAACCGGCTGTTCTGGAATCTATGGGATATGTTATAAGAGAATACGAAAACGGTCTTGCTGTATTCAGAGGCGACAGCGAAAGTCCTTACAGAATTATAAATATCAATCTCAATCTGCTTTCTGATTATGACCGTCAGACACTTATAAACGGCATTGAAGCCGATTCTGAAAGTGAAATAAACCGTATTATCGAGGATTTGACTTCCTGACAGTTTTCTTTTTCCTCACTGAAAATCCGAAATCACCGAGTTTTCTGCCGAGTGAAAAATATTCTCCGTGAGCATATGCCATAAGACCGCACTGCTGAAGATTGAGCTTGCCCTTGCTGTCGATATATTTTTCTTCAACGTTTATTCCTGTTATTTCAGCAAGAAACATTGTATGTGTTCCGAGGTGCTTTGCTTCCGTCACCTTACATTCAAGGCTTATCGGACATTCCTCAATATACGGAGCTGATATTGTACGGCAGGGGGCAGGAGTAAAATTACATTCCCTGAATTTGTCCGTATTTTTACCGCTTTTTACTCCGCATAAATCAGTCTGACGGCACATTGCTGAAGTGGTGAGATTTATTGCAAATTCTCCCGATTCTTTTATGATGCTGTAAGAATTGCGTTCCGGACGAACTGATATATAGGTCATAGGCGGGTGAGTGTTTACAATTCCCGTCCAGCCTATTGTGAGAACTTTCGGGTTTTCAACAGTTCCGCAACTTACGAGGACGGCAGGAACAGGAGCAAGTATGGTACTGCCCTTCCAGAATACTTTTGACATAAAAATTTCTCCGTTCAATAAAAAAATAGTATATTTATCAATTATAGCATAATCTGCGAAAAAATTCAATATATTCTGTGACACATTTCGATGTTTTTTTTTGAAACAGTAATATATAATAATTCTGAAAGGAGTAGCTGATATGAATGTTGAGATAAAATCTGAAAACGGCTTTGCCACAGCGGTGCTTAACGGTGAAATTGACCACCATAATGCAAAGGAAATCCGTGAGAAAATTGACAGGTTTATAATTGCAAATCAGCCTGTTGAGCTTGCTATGGATTTCAGCAACATATCCTTTATGGACAGTTCAGGAGTGGGACTCATTATGGGCAGATATAAGCTTATAAGCGAATGCGGAGGCAGACTTGTTGTTAAAAATCCCCGTCAGTATATAAAGAGAGTTCTGAAAATTTCGGGAATTGAACGTATTGTAAGAATTGTAAATGACAGGCTTTAGGAGGAAAAAATGGAAGTCTTAAACGAAGTTAAATTTTCTGTGCCGTCCCTTTCGGTGAACGAAAGTGTTGCGAGGGCGGTTGTTTCATCGTTTTTAATTCAGGCAGACCCTTCTGTTGAGGAACTTTCAGAAATCAGGACAGTGGTTTCTGAGGCTGTAACAAATGCAGTTGTTCACGGGTACAGAAATTCAAAAGGTATTATTGAAATAACTGTACGTTTTCTGCATGACAGAGAGGTTTACATAAAAGTCCGTGACAGAGGTTGCGGAATAGAAGATATTGAAAGAGCTATGCAGCCGCTTTTTACAACTGCTCCTGAGGAGGAACGTTCCGGACTCGGTTTTTCCGTTATGCAGTCATTTACGGACAGCCTTAAAGTCAAAAGCCAGTCCGGAAAGGGTACGACTGTTATAATGCGTAAGAAGCTGAAAAATAATGAGTAGCGTTAAAAAGCCTCTTGCTGAAGAAAATCTCGGTCTTGTTCATCTCTGTGCAAACAAATTCAGAGGAAAGGGCATAGAATATGAGGAACTTTATTCAGCAGGCTGTATCGGACTTCTTAAAGCTGTAAAATCCTTTGATACTGAAAGGGGTGTTAAATTTTCAACATATGCCGTTCCGGTTATTCTCGGCGAAATCAAAAGGCTTTTCCGTGACGGAGGTATGATAAAGGTCAGCAGGAGTCTTAGAGAATTATCTTTTCAGATTCAGAAAATACGTGAGAATTTTCTGAAACTTAACGGGCGTGAACCTTTGCTTTCTGAACTTTCTGAGCTTTCGGGTGCTGATGTTTCAGACGTTTCAGAGGCTTTATGCGTAAGTCAGCCGGTTATGTCCCTTACCGCTGGCAACGATGACGAAAATCAGATTGATATTCCCTCTGAATCGCCCGATTCTGAAATTGTTGATACTCTTGCTCTCCGTCAGATAATGGCAGAAATGAAAAAACCGGACAGGTTTCTTCTTGAACTCCGCTATTTTAAAGGATTTACTCAGTCAAAAACTGCTGAAATACTCGGAATGACTCAGGTTCAGGTTTCAAGACGTGAAAGAAAACTCCTGCTTTTTATCCGTGAAAAACTTCTTGAGTAGTTTTTTATGGAAATTGTTCATTTTGTATTGATTTATCTTTCAGAATATAGTATAATAAATTATATGGGTATTCCTGTATAAAATACTGAAAGGTTCTGATTGAATGCTTAAAGCTATTTGCTCAAAAAAAGATTTGACTCAGACAGATTATTTTGAATGCATAAAGGATATTGTTGATTCCGGTGAACTTGAAAACCTTAAACTTATTACACATCATATATCTACCACACGCTTTCAGCACTGCCTTAATGTTTCTTATCATAATTACCTGATATGCAGGTTTCTGGGACTTGATGCCAAATCAGCAGCCCGTGCCGGACTCCTCCATGACCTTTTTTATTATGACAGAAAAGAATACAATAAACATAAAAAGAATTTTTCACACAGCAGGTTTCATTCGCTTGTTGCTCTTGAAAATGCATCAAAGCTTACTGAAATCAATGAGATAGAACGTGATATTATTGAAAATCATATGTTCCCTTCAACAAGACAGTTCCCTAAGCACAAAGAAGCTTATGTTATTGTTATTGTTGATAAATACTGTGCAGTTCTTGAATGTATTCTGCCAAAAATAAGAAAGTACATTTCATCTAAAAATTCATAAAAAATAAGCCGTACGTTTTTCGTACGGCTTGTTTTATTTAAAAAAATATATTGATTGCTCCTATTATAAGACCTATTAAAGCTCCGAGATTTACAACTGCATTAAGTTCCTTTTTCATTATTGACATGAGCAGGTCTTCAAGCATAATAACGTCCATCTGATTTACTTTTTCTTCAACTATTTCAGCAATATGGAAATTTTTTATAAATTCTTCTGCATGGCTTTCAATAAATCTTATATAAACATTCAGAAATGCTTCGGAAAGTTTTTCCGTATCAGCTCCTGATTCCGTAAGAACTTCATATACTGATTTGTTTTCAAATTTTTCTGCCTCTGAGCTTACTATCGGAGATATTATATCCCTTCCGTTCTGATTTATGTATTCATTTACTTTTTCTCCGAGTGACGTGCAAAGATTGTTTATCAGTTCATCTTTTATGAACATTGCAAGCATAGTTCCTGAAACTTTTTCCCTTATGGCATCACCGCCCTTTTCTGCAATTATTCTGCCAAGGTCTGCACTTTCAGCCGAATCCATAATTTTATCTGTTATTATAGTACAGATATTCTGCTTTAATGATTCATATTTTTCAGGAGTCATTGTTTTTCCTGCACAGTCTTTTAATGAAAGTTCACTTTTGATGAGCTTGTCTGAATATGCTTTTATTGTATCCTGCATTGACTGTGAAAGAAGTACATTCTTTATATCATCTTCTGTAAGAAGTGTTGTTTCGACAGCATTTCCGAGTGCTTTTGCAAGACGTGGTTTCCCTTTTGGAATTATTCCGGGAGTAAAGGGAAGTGTCCGGTTACCTATTTTTATCGGTTTAAGCGGTCTGAAAAGCATTTTTACTGCAAGCAAATTTGTAAAATATCCTATTATTCCGCCTGTTGCAAGTGGAATTACATATTTCAATATTTCCATTTAATTTAATCCTTTCTTATTTTTGGTGTTTGTCCAGAACTTTTGTCTTGATAAAATATCCTAAAATGCTTAAAACAATAATTACTGCAAAGAGAATTATTCCTGTTGTGAATTTTCCTTCAAAAAAACTGTTTCCCATTATTACAGAACATATCATTGAGGGTGTTCTTGCAACTGCTGTTATAAGCATAAATTTTACAGGTTTTATATCTGTCAGTGCTGATATATATGTCAGAAAGTCTTTTGGTGTTCCGGGAATAAGAAACAATATGAAAATTATTGCTGAAAGCTTTTTTTCATTTTTCAGAATACGATGATTTTCAAGCTTTTCTTTCGGAAAAATCTTTTCAACAAGCGGTTTCCCGAAAATTCTTACAAGATAGAAAACTATCATAGTTCCTGTAAATATTCCGACAAAGCAAAGCACACTTCCCCACAGTTTTCCGAAAAGAACCCCTCCTATTATATCAACAGGTGCTCCCGGAATAAATGCAAGAACTATCTGGAGTATTTCCATTCCCACAAATATCAGAGGTGCGAAAATCCCGAAACTCTGAATTTTTTCATCAAGCAGTATGCGTCCTTCTTCTGTATAAACAAGCTTTACAAGCGGTACTGTATAGTAAAGAAGTACACCGCACAACGCTGTAATCAGAACTATTGCAATCGTTTTTAATATCTTTTTTTTCATCGCCTGTCATTCCTTTCAAGGTTTTACTGTTTATTTATTATGAACATTAAATGCGATAGTTGTGTGTTGAAATTATTACCAAAGAGTTACATTTGCGGAAACCTCTTGACAATATTATTTTTTTTGTATATAATTAATAACTGTAAATACTTATATATATTTGTTGGAAAGGAACATAATAAAATGAAAAATTACAGATTGTTGTCTGCTCTTGTTCTTTCAGGTATGATTCTTGCATCTTTCGGTGGTTGCGGTGATAAAAATAACTCCTCTTCTGAATCATCTCTTGATGAATCCCAGATTGCTGCTGTTCAGAAACCCGGTCTGAAATTTACTTACGGTGAACCTTCTACTTCCGGTAATTCTCTTGATAACCCTGACCCTACTGCTCCGGCTACTGATTCTTCTTCTGATTCCCAGCCGGCTGTTACTTCCGTTGCAGTTGTTACTGATGCTAAGGGTTCTGCTGTTACTGAAATTGCTGATGTTACAGAGGCAGGCGGTGCTGTTGTTACTACTCAGGCTGTTGTTACTGACAGTGCAGGTACTCCTGTTACAGAAGCAGGCGGTGCTGTTGTTACCACTGTCGTAAATGTAACTGAAGTTGTCAGAAAGACTGAAGTTGTTACAAATCCAAATAATTCAGGCAATTCAGGCAGTTCATCTGAAACTACCACTTCTTCCGGAAATTCAAGTTATCAGTCAAATATGAAAACTTTCAACGCAATGTGGCTTGATGTTTCTGAAAGCAAGAACTATACATTCAATGATACATTCATTGAAGTAAAGGTTAAAGTCAATGAGGATATTCCGGACGGAAAATATCCTATCAATATCACATGGCCTGACTTTGCATGCTATGACCCTGAAGTTATAGGAAAGTCTGTTGACCCTGACAATACTGTCAACGGTTATATCTATGTAAACACTCCTGCTGAAAGTCAGACAATTCCTGATGACGGATTTACTGTAATTGCTGAAAATGTTGAGGCTAAACAGGGACAGGAAGCTGTTATCAAATTCGATATTAAAAACAATCCCGGAATCTGTGCTGTAAACTTCAATTTTGAATATGACGAAAATGCCATAACAATTGACAGTGCTTATGCTGTGGGAGAATTTGAAAAGATTTCTGACGGAAATCTCAGCTGATTATTAATATGCCGGTCATTTCTGACCGGCTTTTTTTATTATTCAAGAAAATCCTTTACTTTTTTACTTCTGCTCGGGTGGCGGAGCTTTCTGAGAGCTTTGGCTTCAATCTGACGTATACGTTCCCGTGTTACTTCAAAACGCTGTCCTACTTCTTCAAGGGTACGTGATTTTCCGTCTTCAAGTCCGAATCTTAATTTAAGTACCTTGGCTTCACGTTCTGTAAGTGTATTGAGAACTTCATTGAGCTGTTCTTTAAGAAGTGTATGTGAGGCTGCCTCAGCAGGTGCAGGAGCATCTTCGTCCTGTATAAAGTCACCGAGATGGCTGTCCTCCTCCTCACCTATCGGAGTTTCAAGCGATACAGGGTCCTGTGCTATTCGCATTATTTCTCTTACTTTATCAACAGGCATATCAAGTTCCTTTGCGATTTCTTCCGGTGACGGGTCACGTCCGTTTTCGTGGAGGAGCTGACTTGATACCTTTTTGACCTTTGTTATTGTTTCAACCATATGAACAGGAATTCTGATAGTTCTTGCCTGGTCTGCAATTGCTCTTGTTATAGCCTGTCTTATCCACCATGTAGCGTATGTTGAAAACTTGAATCCCTTTGTGTAGTCAAATTTTTCAACAGCCTTTATAAGTCCGAGGTTTCCCTCCTGAATAAGGTCAAGGAACTGCATTCCTCTGCCCACATATTTTTTTGCTATACTTACAACAAGACGCAGATTTGCTTCGGAGAGTCTTTTTTTAGCTTCAGGGTCACCCTTTACCATTCTTTTTGCAAGTTCGGTTTCTTCTTCGGTAGTAAGAAGCGGAACTCTGCCTATTTCCTTGAGGTATATTTTTACAGGGTCATCGATAGCTATTCCCTCTGTTGAAAGTGAAAGCTCAAGTTCATCATTTGTAGGTACGTCTATATTTGAGGACAGGTCAGCATCAAGGGGATAGTCTTCAACTATTTTTATGTTGAGGTTTTTGCAGTCATTATAGAAAGTGTCTATTTTGTCATCAATCTGTTCTTCGTCCTCGAAATTTTCGAGAGCGTCCATGATTTCCTTGGTAGTTATAACGCCGTTTGTTTTTCCCTGTTCCATGAGGGCTTCCATAGTATTCTTTTTTGTTTCCATAAAGCAATCCTCCTGATTTATTTTTTACCTTTTTTTTGAAATCTTTCCAGAATTGATTCATCGGAAAGATTTTCATTCTTATTATAAGACTTCAGAACTTCCGCACATTCTTCAAAACCCTGTTCAGATGCGGTAATATCCTTGTTTTTCGCCTCTATTCCGCTTATTCTTCCCATTTCTGCAAGTGAAAATTCATCTGCAAGCATTGATACTGTGAAATGCTCTGATTCTTTCATAATACGGCAGAGGGCGGAATATAGTTTTTTATTGAAATTAGTGATGAAAATTTCCGGCGGAGCTTTTTTGGAAATAATATCTATTCTCTCCGGATATTTCAGAAGATAGCGGATAATTTCTTCTTCTGCACTGGCTTCCCTGCGGTGTGAAACCGATTCCGGATTTATTTCATCACTTCTGAAAGTTTCAGCAACTACGTTGTTCCATTCACGTTTTTTCTCGGTTCTGGTATTTCTGCGGATTTCAGCATCAATATGGCTTTTGAGTATATCCCTCGAAATACCACTTTTTTCGACAGTTTTTGATATGTATATATCACGTTCGATAGTATTTTGTATTCCTGCAAGAAATCTGACTGCACGTTTGATAAATTCTATTTTTCCCTGTTCGGTATTTATATCTATGTTTTCTGCACATCTTTCAAGCATAAATAAATTTGCATCTTCTGAATCGTCCGTAAGCCTTCTGAAACGGTCTGCACCGAATTTCTTTATATATTCATCGGGGTCTTTTGCATCTTCCATTTTTATAATCTTTGCAGATATTCCAGCTTCGGACAGAATATTTATTGCTCTCTGAGATGCTTTCTGACCTGCGTTGTCGCTGTCATAACAGAGAAGAAGTTCATCGCAGTATCGTTTAAGCTTTACTGCATGTGATGATGTTACAGAAGTTCCGAGAGTTGCAACAGCGTTGTCAAAACCTGCCTGATTAAGCATTATTACGTCCATATATCCTTCAGCAAGAATAAGTTTCTTGGACGCTGAATTTCTTGCAAAGTTCAGTGAAAACAGATTGTTGCCTTTATCGAATACAAGTGTTTTGTTTGTATTCAGATATTTTGGCTTTGAATCATCAAGAACACGTCCTCCGAATCCGATAATATTTCCTCTCAGGTCAATTATCGGGAACATTACACGGTTGCGGAATATATCATAGAATTTTCCGTTTTTTTCGGATTTCGCACAAAGCCATGCATCAATTAGCGTTTCATCGCTGAAACCTTTTGACTTCATATGTTTGTACAGGCTGTCCCATGAATCAGGAGCATATCCAAGACCATATTTCTTTATTGTCTGCGGTGTGAGTTTTCTGTTTACAAAATATGCAAGTCCTCTTTTGTCTGAACCTTTTATCATATTCAGATAAAAATAATTTCCTGCCTCACGGTTTGCTTCATATATTCTTCTTTTTTTATCAGCATAGCTTTCATCATGACTATGTTCGGGAACTTGCAGTCCTGAACGTTCGGCAAGCAGTTTTACTGCTTCGGAAAATTCAAGGTTTTCTATTCCCATTACAAATGTTATGACATCTCCGCCTGCACCGCAACCAAAACAATAAAAGCTCTGTGTATCTGTAAAAACTGTGCATGACGGTGTTTTTTCAGAATGAAAAGGACAGGCACATACATAGTTATGTCCCTGTCTTAACAGGTTTACATATGAGCCGACAACCGTTTCAATCGGATTGGCTGATTTGAGCTGATACAGAAATTCATCATTTTTTTGCATATAATACCTCCGGACATTATGAAGAATTTTTATTTTTTACTGATGAAAAATCTTCAAACAGTTCCTCTTTGTATTCAATCGTAATATTTCCGTTGGAAATATTTACAAGCTCTTTAAAGAGGTTTTCACGGGATTCATCGGTTACAAGCAGTTCAAGATTTATTTTGTCACCGAAATCAGAAGATACTGTAATAACTTCATATCTGGGGATAATATATGAAATCTTTCCATAAACTGAATAATCAACAGAAATATTTATGCGGGTGCAGTGGCACATATTCATAATTTCAGCACTGTCGCATGCAATTGAGGCACAGTGTGAATATGCTCTTACAAGCCCTCCTCCGCCGAGGAGAATGCCTCCGAAATATCGTGTCACAACTATGCAGACATCAGTGAGATTTCTTTTTCTGAGAACATCAAAGACAGGTATTCCTGCCGTTCCCTGAGGTTCGCCGTCATCTGAATATCTTGATATGTTGTCATTTCTTAAAATATAGGCATAGACATTATGAGTAGCCTTGCGGTGTTTTTCCCGTATGCTTTCGATAAATCTGACAGCTTCATCATTTGTTGTGACAGGGGCGATATATCCTATAAATTCGGAACGTTTTTCAGTGAAAGAGGCTTCTGCCTTGTCTGCAATTGTATAATAGTTGTTCATTATAACACCTGCCTGACGAAAAAAGGCGGTCTTAGACCGCCGTTGTTCGGATAGATTACTTGTCCATATTGAATCTCTTTTTGAATCTGTCAACACGACCGCCTGTATCAACGAGCTTCTGCTTGCCGGTATAGAACGGGTGGCACTTAGAGCAGATTTCAACCTTAATATTTTCCTTTGTGGACATAGTTTCCATAACATTACCGCAATGGCAGGTAATAGTAGTTTTTACAAATTCAGGATGAATACCTTTCTTCATGTGTTTCACCTCTTTCTTGAGAAAAAATTATGCAAACCGAGAAGTAGCCCATCAAACAGATATGACAGTAGTACCTACGTTATACATTCGAATTAAATTATATCACCGTTTTTCAAATTTGTCAATACTCATAAAGAAATTTTTTTGTTTTAACTTTAATACATAAATTTCCTCTGATTACTTCCATGTTTTTCGTCAATAATAAATAATGTATTATTGAAATTTGTCGGGAGTGAATTTTTTATGTCATATAATAAGGTAGTTATTTCCGGAATAAATACTTCTCAGCTTGTTGTTCTCAAGGAAAGCGAAAAAATAAAACTTCTTGAAGAAATTCAGCGTACAGGAAGCAAGGAGGCTAAAGACAAGCTTATACAGGGAAACCTCAGGCTTGTTCTCAGTGTTATCCAGAAGTTTACGGGCAGGGGAGAAGATATTGATGATTTGTTTCAGATAGGTGTAATAGGTCTTATAAAGGCTATAAATAATTTTGACCTTTCAAAAGAAGTTCGCTTTTCAACATACTGTGTTCCTATGATTAGCGGAGAATTAAGACGCTATCTGCGTGATTACAGTCAGATTAAAGTGAGCCGTTCACTTCGTGACCTTGCGTACCGTGCGATGCAGGCGAGGGAAAAGCTTGCATCTCAGAATCAGCGTGAACCTGATATAGAAGAAATTGCAAGTGAAATAGGAGCAAAGCGTGCAGATGTTGTGATTGCACTTGAAAGCATAAGTGAACCCATTTCGCTTTATGAACCTGTTTATTCCGATTCGGGAGATACTTTATATGTAATGGACCAGATTAGCGATAAAAATGATATGGAGAGCAGTCTTAATGAAATTTTAATCCGTGATGCTGTAAATTCTCTTGGAGAACGTGAAAAAAATATTCTCTTTCTGCGGTTTTTCAAAGGTAAAACACAGACAGAAGTTGCCTCGGAAGTAGGAATTTCTCAGGCACAGGTTTCAAGAATTGAAAAAAATGCCATAAATCAGATAAAAAATTCCATATAACAAAAATCGGGCGGATTTTTAAAATCCGCCCTTTGATTTTTAATTATTCAAAAAATTTTCCGAAATCTTCAGCAAGCTTTGATTCAATTTCCTTTGCGTCATCGAATGTCGGAGCTTTTGCTGTATAGTAAGTCTTAATCTTTGGTTCTGTTCCGGAAGGTCTTACAACAACTTTCAGATTGTCTTCAAGTTCAAATGCAAGAACATTTGATTTAGGAAGTTTTATTTCTGTTTCTGAACCTGTTGCAATATCTTTTGTTATGCTGAGCTTGTAATCAGAACAGCTTATAACTTTATAGCCTGCAATTTCCTTAGGGTGATTGTTTCTGAGCTGGCTCATAATGTTGTTCATCTTAATCATACCGCTTTCGCCTTCAAAAGTAAAGCTGTGAAGTGTATGATAATAAACACCATACTTATTATAGAGATTTTCTCTTGCCTGTATAAGTGAAATTCCCTGTGTTCTGTAATATGCTGCCATTTCGCAGATGAGCATTGATGCATTTACAGCGTCCTTGTCACGAACATATCCGCCTGAAAGATAGCCGTAGCTTTCTTCAAATCCGAATATATATCTCTTTTCTTCGCCCTTTTCTTCAAGGAATCCGATTTGTTCACCTATGAATTTGAATCCTGTGAGAACGTCTATAACCTCAACGCCGTAATCCTTTGCGATAGCGTTGATTATATTTGTTGTAACAATTGTTTTTACAACTATCGGATTTTCAGGCATTGTTCCTTTTGCAATTCTCTGTTTGCAGATATATTCAAAAAGCAATGCACCTACTTCATTTCCGGAGAAAAGAACATAATTATCGCCGTCAGGAACAGCAATTCCTACTCTGTCGCAGTCAGGGTCTGTTGCAAGAAGCAAGTCAGGTTTAACTTCTTTACATTTTTTGAGTCCGAGTTCAAGAGCTTCACGGATTTCCGGATTAGGATACGGGCAGGTTGGAAAATTTCCGTCAGGGTTTTCCTGTTCTTCAACTATTGAAACATCAGTAATTCCTATTTTCTTTAAAATAGTTCTTACCGGCTTGTTGCCTGTTCCGTTGAGAGGAGTGTAAACAACTTTGAGTCCGCTTGATGCACATAAATCTGTATTGATGCCTTCAGCAAGCACACATTCATAATAAGTGTCAATAACTTCCTGAGAGATATATTCAATGTTGCCTTTTTCGAGTTCTGTATTGAAATCAGATGTTTTTACATCTTTGAACATATCAAGTGAATTTATTTCGCTGAGGATAATTTCAGCACCTTTGAGTGTAATCTGACAGCCGTCATTTCCATAAGCTTTATATCCGTTATATTTTGCGGGGTTGTGGCTTGCTGTAACCATAATACCGGCCTGACAGCCGAGATTTCTTACTGCGAATGAAAGCATAGGTGTCGGCATCAGTTCTTTATAGATGTATACCTTAATGCCGTTTGCAGAGAGAACTTCAGCGGCAGCTTTTGCGAAAACGTCAGATTTTATTCTGCTGTCGTATGAAATAGCAACGCTTCCCCCGTTATATTCCTGTTTAACATAATTTGCAAGACCTTGTGTTGCACGTCTGATGGTATAAATGTTAAGTCTGTTTGTTCCTGCCCCAATTACACCTCTAAGACCTCCTGTGCCGAATTCAAGGTCACGATAGAATCTGTCTCTTATTGCCGGTGTATCATTTTCGATTGATTTGAGTTCCTCTTGCAAGTCACTGTCATCAACGGCATTTTTACACCAGAGTGAATATAATTCCATTTCAGACATAATATAATGTACCTCCTATATAATTTATAAGCATATTATAACACAAAAATGCCTGTTTGAAAAGGGGATTTTACAAAAAAGCAAAGAATTTTTTTGCTTTTTTTCAGAAAATAGATTTTTATGGTATTTAAATTTTATAAATTATACGCAGAATTGTTACTATTATTTGAATAATCTGCCGTATTGACAAAATGCATCAGGATATGCTATAATAAACAAGTCGCTTGACGAAAGCGACAATCACAAAAAGATTTTGAAAAAAGTCGAAAAAAGTACTTGACAAAATGAAAGATATGTGATAT